>NZ_PYIX02000099.1 GCF_003024515.2 Acinetobacter sichuanensis | reverse complement strand
ACGCAGCTTGCCCTGCTGCGTCAGTTCGTCGAGCGTCGGCGCGAAGCGTTGGCCGATCTGGAAGTGCAGTTGGCCACCCTGCCGACCGAGCCGGCACAGCACGCGGAGAGTCTGCCATGAACAACCCCGAGCGCTTGCCGTCCGAGACGCACAAACCGATCACCGGCTACCTGTGGGGCGGACTGGCTGTGCTGACTTGCCCCTGCCACCTGCCCATCCTCGCTGTCGTGCTGGCCGGCACAACCGCCGGCGCGTTCATCGGGGAGCACTGGGGTATTGCAGCCCTCACGCTGACCGGCTTGTTTGTCCTGTCTGTGACGCGGCTGCTGCGGGCCTTCAAGGGAAGATCATGACCGCTTCCCAGCCAGCCGAGAGTGGGCAGCTTTGAGCTTCGCTACCAATCTGGAGGAGTACCACCATGAACGCAAACGCCCCGAACACTGCCAGTTGCACCACCTGCTGCGTATGCTGCAAAGAAATTCCGCTCGATGCCGCCTTCACCCCGGAAGGCGCGGAATACGTCGAACATTTCTGCGGGCTGGATTGCTATGAACGCTTCCAGGCACGCGCCAAGGCCGCGACAGAATCTGACATTGCGCCTGTCCCTGGCGGTTCGCAGCCGTCAGATTGAGGCATACCCTAAACATACATAAAATTTTAAAGTTATTTCATAGTAAAAGGTTACATATCACATGACATTTTTAATTCTTGTATATTACCTAATGAAAACCGTGAAAATTTTCTAAATAGTGAATGATCATTACAGAATTATCTTTTCTTTTCCCTATTTAACTTAAAATAAGTTATATAACTTTAAAATCTCTGTACACGACAAATTTCATAGGATCCTTGTCCTATCAGGCTTTTTCTTTCTTAAAATTGCTAGCACTTTCTTAAATTCTTCTTTTTTTCCAAAACCAATCAAACGTAGAATAGCCATTTGAACATAGTCCAAACCGTAGCGAAATAAACTTACTGAAAGTCGTCCATGCTTCTTTATTTTTATCGCTTTTTTCCGATCATGTTGCCATTCACCTGTTAAATAGCACCAACAGAAACCGATAGCTAGCACTGCTATCAATTTCTTGACTCGTCTAGGGTCTGTTAAACGAGTATTTTCAAGATTGAATCCACGTCCTTTGAGACAACTAAATAACGTTTCGATTTCCCAGCGTAATGCATAATCACGAATAGCAGAAGCATTAAACATAGGAGAAACAACAAGTAAAAGCTCTCCATCTTCTAATCGTAGCGCACTAATATACAGTTTCACTCGACCAACCCAAATACGTCGTTTACGACATTCAGTTTGACCAACTTGAAGATGACGAAATAAATCACTAATTTTATGATTCTTGGCTAAGTGATTGGTCACAATAAAGTTTTTTTAACACGTATACAGAAGTTAATGTCATTTTCAATTAACCATGTAAACCATTTCTCACCGATAAATTCTCTGTCTGCAAACACATTCACAATACGATCTTTACCAAAAATGGAGATAAAGCGTTGAATCAAAGCAATACGCTCTTTTGTATCTGAATTTCCACGTTTATTGAGCAATGTCCAAACAATAGGTATCGCTATTCCACGATAGACGATGGCTAACATCAAGATATTAATATCTCGTTTTCCCCATTTCCAATTAGTTCTATCCAAAGTTAATTGGACTTTATCGAATGAAAATATATTGAAAATTAACTGAGAAATTTGACGATAATCGAAATACTGATCTGCAAAGAAGCGTTGTATACGTCGATAAAATGATTGTGGTAAGCACTTGATGGGTAAGGCTTTAGATGCAGAAGAAAGATTACATGTCTGTTTTACAATTAATGCAAGCATAATCAGTGTAAAACATTTTGCATGTGACTTGTTCCACTTTAGATATTTGTTTAAGATGAGATGTAACTCATTGAAATGTGTCATCATATTCGTCGTCAGAAAACAAGTATTATGCCATTATTTCAATGAGTTATCTTTTTTTGTCGTGTACAAAGCTTTAAAATAATTGTTTATCTTTGAGATATTAAAAATGCAGCAAGTCGATGTACCTAAAATATTTGTTTCATATAGTTGGTCAAGTCCTGAACATGAAGAATGGGTTCTAGAATTAGCTGAAAACTTAATGAAAGATGGTATTGATATTGCCCTTGATAAATGGGAATTAAGAGAAGGAGATGACCCAATATTCTTCATGGAAAGTATGGTTAATGATCCTACTATTACTAAAATAATTATGATTATTGATGGAAAATATACGGATCGTGCAAATCAACGCCATGGCGGTGTTGGAACTGAATCTACGATTCTATCGCAGGAGCTTTATAGTAAAAGGGATAAAAATAAAATTGTCGCTGTTATAGCTGAACCTGATGCTCCTAAACCTATATTTTATGCAGGTAGACTACATGTTGATTTGTCGGATTCTGAAAGATATGCAGAGGAATATGAAAAGTTAGTTCGTTGGGCTTATGATAAATATAAATATGAGAAACCTAAACTTCTTGGTAGTGCTCCGAGTTTTATTGTTGCTGAAGATAATCAAGTTGCATTATTCACAAATACTCAATATCGAATGGCAATAGATGCTTTAGAAAAGGGTAGAAGTAATGCCAGCAGTTTGGTAAAGCAATACTTAGATAAGCTATATTTGGAATTACCAAAATTTTCACTTTTAGATGATGATAGTAATGTTGAAGAAGCATTTAAACAGAAGCTTGAAAGGGTGTAAATAATTCTGTGTAAATACAGTTTTAAAAATACTTGGTTACACGCTCTTCAAACATGATACTAAAGCGATTCATAGCAGCTTTCCAATTCTGAATAGGCATCGTCCATTTTTTGCTTGCTGCCATAATTGCTAAATATACCACCTTTTTCACGGAATCATCAGTTGGGAAGATTTTTCTTTTCTTGGTTGCATGGCGGATAACACTGTTCAATGATTCAATCGCATTCGTCGTGTAAATCGCTTTGCGAATATCCATAGAGTAAGCGAAGAACGTGTTGAGATTCGACCAGTTGGCAAGCCATGACTTGCTGATTTGAGGATACTTCTCATCCCATTTTTGTCCAAATTCATCTAAAGCCTGTAAGGCTGCGTCTTCTGTAACAGCTTGATATATCTTTTTTAAATCGGCTGTGACAGCTTTGTAGTCTTTCCAACTCACATATTTAAGGTTGTTGCGTACCATGTGGATGATACACAACTGAATATGCGTATCAGGGTAAATTGTATTGATTGCATCAGGAAAGCCCTTCAGTCCATCTACGCAGGCAATCAGAATATCCTTTAAACCACGATTTTTCAGTTCTGTAAGGACTGAGAGCCAAAATTTAGAACCTTCGTTTTCTGACATCCACATACCTAATAAGTCTTTCTGTCCGTCTGTATTGACACCTAATGCTAGATACACCGCTTTGTTAATAATCGTACTATCTTGACGCACTTTCACCACGATACAATCCATATAGACAATAGGATAAAGGGCATCCAATGGTCGATTTTGCCATTCTATTACTTGTTCTTTAACTGCATCCGTCACTTTGGAAATAAGCGTTGGGGAGACATCCGCATCGTACATTTCCTTGAATGTAGCAACAATATCTCGTGTCGTCATGCCTTTGGCGTATAGGGATAGGATTTGGCTATCCATTTGTGTGATACGGGTTTGACTCTTCTTGATCAGCTGGGGCTCAAAAGTGCCATCACGATCTCTAGGCGTGTCTAGTTCAAATTCACCATCATCAGTAAATAGCCGTTTTGTTGTATAGCCATTACGTGTATTTTTGCCTATACGAGGACTATT
>NZ_PYIX02000098.1 GCF_003024515.2 Acinetobacter sichuanensis | reverse complement strand
CAGCTGACCAAAAGTCATCAAACAAACCTATTGATAGTTCAACTTCCAAAGTTCCTGTGATTTCTGCTTCAGTTGCCATACCCCCTTGACGAAAACGACTATCCGCTACACTGTTTGATGCTTCTGTGGTAACACTTTCAGTTAAACCATCTGTTACACGGCGTACTGTTTTCCACGTTGGGCTTGCTGGCGTTACACCTGCTTCTGTTTCTGCACAATAGTACAGTTTGATTTTTGCACCACTCGACATGGCTTTCTCCTATTTTTAGGCATTAAAAAACCACCCGAAGGTGGTGGATAAAATTAAACCCTGACAATGCAGGGTTTTAAGATTGAATATATGTAAAAATCAGGGTAATCATTATTAAGGTTAAGAGAAGGTAAAACGATCTTTTCCAGTAAAGACCTTTCGCAACAACTGAAGTGACATCTTCTTCCCACTTTTGAATCTGATCTGCTGTATCAGTAATAAAACTTCTACTATCATGTACCTCTTTACGCAGTTCTTCAGTTTCATGCCAGTTATCAATAAGCATTTGACGTTGAGATTTAATACGACTAATGACCTCAATAACAAGTTCGGAATGCGTCATCGCCTCAAGTTCTAGGCGTATTTCTTGATATTCATCATAATCATCAGTATCTGACATGACATTAGCCCTCCAAATCCAATACACCAACGTTTTTATTTAGCCAATCTTGTCGACGTTGATCATTTATTTTCTTTTCACGCTTACGTACGTGCATACCCAGACTTGAAATTGTTCCTTTAGCCCGAGAAAGCTTGTCATCAAACTCTATTTTATTAAACTCATCAAAAGCCTTTTGACGAGCACTTTGTTTTCCAGTCCAGTAATTCCAAAGCACATCATCACATTCTTCTTGATATTTAACGATGATTTCTTTTAATTCGGTTTTCACTTTGTTTGGCTCAACAGAGTAAAGCCATGCAGGTAGTTTTCTAAGCGGAAGCATAACAACTTCACGACTTTGACTATCACCAAATAGCTGAATGGTCATTTTGACCATGCAGGTTTTAAACTTGTTGGTAATTTTTCGATACTGACTTTTCCAATCTAGCCCCATCCCTTCAACAACTGGCTTCATAGGGATGTATGGCTGACCGTTATACTCAATCATTGTGAGGTTGGCATTATAAAATGGCACAATCATTTGATCATGATCTTGATTAAAATTCTTTCTTGCATTCATTGTTTTGCTCCAACTATTCATTAAAAAAGAAAAGCCGACAAGAAGATGCAATGAATAGTCGAAACGACCATCTTCTTTTTCGGGAGCTACCCTAGTCGGCTTGGTTGCCATATTTCAGGCATAAAAAAACCGAACTGTAATAGCTCGGCTTTAAGGTAAAACTTGGTTTAATTATTTGGAATTTGACAGAGTTGTATTATCCCTATTTACAACTAATTCACTCGAAACTCAGCACGAATGATCTTGGCGTAAAAATGCTTATCATCCATATATTGTGGTGCATGAACTAAGTAGATTTCTAAGTGAGATACGCTAAAGTTTTGCAAAAAAGAGCTCCAAGCATCACATAGCTTCGCCATAGCCGTAGTACCTGAATCTAATGGTGCGAAACATTGGATTGAAATCATGCCCTGGGATCGAATATTTGGCGTATCACCAATGCTTGGGATACCACTTCCTGAATACTGGATAGATACTTTGCACCACAATTCATCTCTTGGAGGTGAAAAAGGCTGACCATTTTGAATCTTTTGATTTTGAAACTGAACTACATCCACACCGTCAAACTGTGCCAAGCGCGTTCTAATTTCCAATTCTGCTTGTTCAAGTGTCATCATTTGTATTTACTCGTCACTCGCTGAAAGGTTAAAGCATAAATCCCCGTAGAAGCCTGTTCGGAATGTCCATTTTCTAATGCAACGGAATAAGGCAAGTTATTCTGCACATAGACTAGATCACCAATCTTTGCCTGAAGAATTTTGATATTCCCCTCAGCAATTGTTTTATCACCTACTTTATCCACTTTATTGAGATCATAGCGAACATCCACAGAGCCAATTGAAACGAGGTTATTGCCACGGAACGCACCTGTATCAACGGGACTTGCAAGTACAACACCTTGTAGGAACTCGCTAATGATTTTTCTTTGTAGAACAGTTGCGCTTTGCAGTACTTCAAAGGTGAACTGTGATAATCGTGTGCCTTGCCATGACATAATTTTCACCTATTAAAAAACCCACCAAGGTGGGTTTAATCATTTAACATATAACGGTTTTAGTTTTAAACTAATATCGGTAATCTCTTTCTTAATTCGATTCACTTCATCACTGTACTTTATTACATCTTGCAGTGCTTGATTAAGTTCAGGAGTTTTTTTGTAATGTTTTTCTGGGACCCTTTCATCATTTGCTCTATTATTAGCAAAGGTAGCATCTACATAATTTTCAACCAACTTCCTCAACAAAGAGGTTAACTCATTTAAGTTATTATGATATGCCTTAATTTCACTACCACTCAAACGTAAAAGATCTTTTTTGGTATTTAAGTTTATAATCAATTGATAGATATTATATTGATTTTTATTAAAATCTTTTGAGTTAAGAGCATATCCTGAAAAATTTAATAAAACAGAAATCCGATCGACTAACTTCCAGATATCTTGAGTAACCTCCTCATTCTTAATCTCAATATGCTGACTTCTCCAGTCATTAAAAAGCACACAAGCCACAGCTGGAGCAAGAAAATAAGCTGAGAGTGTTAATCCGTCCCTAAGTACCTCATATGCATCTTTTCTATTAAAAGGCTGATTGTAAATCGGATAATCACTCTTAAGAAAAAATGCTATTACCAAATACCAAAAAAAGAATGTGAAAATCCACATCCCGACCTTTAATATCCTGTTCTCTAACTCTTTATTGCTCATAAATCCCCCTTGATTTTCAGAGGAATATTACTAAACTTTCCGCAACTGGCATACCCAAATCGAATCTGTTGGATCTGTTCCTACATTCAATACCTTAAAATCACCTTTAACCGTTATCCAAACATCACCAATCTGCGGTACTGCTGTAACCTCATTTTGGAGGACTGTTGCTTTGGAATCTGTCACTTGATAATCCGTAGGCTTAACCAAATCTTTTTTATAGCTACCAAACAACACGCCACGACCTGAATAAGAACCGTCAATTTGATTAGGATACGTTTCAGTAACTGGATCATATTTGCCAGAGTTAATAATTTTGGTGCAGGTAAAACTCGCCACTGCATCCGCGAGTTTTGTATCAAAGGCTTTGGCAACCTTAGATTGGATTTTATTCTTAATCATCACATTGACTCTCTTCAAACATTGCAAATAAATCCTGAGCAATTGCCTGAATTGAGTAGGCTTCAAATTCAGTGCTTGGATCACGCTCATTCATTCGCTGTTTAATACGCTGCCAAATATGAACAGCTTCATGCAGTAATAGTCCATGTACTTCAATTAAAGGACGCTCACAGTCTTGAATCTGGACAATTGCCATTGAATCATCATTGTAAAAATTCACCTGAGCATCACAACCATTTGACATAAACTCATCTATATCGTTCATGTTTTCAAATAGCAGATCCATGTGAATCTGATTGCGAGCCAATGTATATTTGACATGTTGGAATGGCGATATATACCATTCAGGCACATAATTATTATTAATCATACCTATATCAAACTCGCGTGATCAAAATACCAAACGGCATTTTGTTTGGATTTACTAAATCAAGTGAAGCAATCAAAGCTTTAGCAATTTGTTCAAACTCTGAAATCTCTACACTACCCTCAACAAAGGTTTCTGTGACCTGTACCGTGTCAGCT
>NZ_PYIX02000097.1 GCF_003024515.2 Acinetobacter sichuanensis | reverse complement strand
ATTTTATCCAGCTCGCCAAAACTGACGCCCCATAACTTTAAAACTTAAGCCATTTTGTTCGCTTACTTCACGATCTCTATACTTTGCATTCAAGCTATGCAAGATCAACTTCCCACCTTCTTTTTTAAAAATCTGCTTAATCATACCTTCACCTTCAAAGTAAACAGCGTAGATTTCTCCATCCTTAATTTCAGTCTGAGAGATATCAATACCAACTAAATCACCATCATGAATGAAGTCAGTCATGCTATCGCCTTTAGCTTTAATAATTCTCATAGAATTAGGATCTATTTGTTTTTTTGAAAAAAATGAAGGCGGGAATGGAAATTTCCCATTAATAACATCAAAGTGAAATTCAATCGATTCACCCGTACCACAAGAAAAATTTGCTTCCACGACATCAATCCAAATAAATCCATTTTCGGTTTCATAATCTACAACTGTAGGTTTGTAAACATCATTAGCATCAAAAGATACTTCAGATTTTTCCACAAAACTACCTTCTTGTTTTCCTGTTAACAACCAGTTTTGAGATGTTTTTAATACTGTCGCAAGTTCAGGTAAAAACTCAGCCCTAGGCACGTTAGTTCCTGCAACCCATTTAGATACAGCACCCTTGGTTGCCCCAGTGGCTTCAACTATATCAACTTGGCGAACTTTAAGTTCAGCCATTCTATTAATTATTCGATCACTAATAGTGCTCATAAAAATTCCTCTTTAATGTTTCCCATAGTAAACAAACATGTTGATTTAAAGGTAAACTTATGGTCTACTAATGGAAACTATTAGTTTATATAGGTAAACCATGACTGTTGATGATTTAAAGAAACATTTCGGGGTGGAAAAAGACATCCAACTCACAAAAACAATTCTTGGGGTAACACGCGGAACGATTAGTAAGTGGCGCTATCGAGGCATCCCGCTTGATACACAAGCAAGAATTCAACTCTTAACCAAAGGCAAAGTTAAAGCCAATTTACAAGCCTTATCCGCTTAGGGGGTCTCATGAGCAAAGTATCAAACGAATTGTCTGCAAGAGCGAGAAATGAAGTTGCGAGAGTGTTGCAAGCACTTGCATCAAGTAATCAAAGTCAAGTTGCTGAGCAATTAGGAATAGACCCTAGCACACTATCTCGCATGAAAAATGATAAGAAATCCAATGGCTTGACTGATCTTGAGAACTGTTTAGTTCTATTGGATGTTCTTGGATTCAAAACTGTACTCAAAAAATATCGAATGATCAGTGAAGAAAAGTTGAACGCTCTTTTTGTTATGTCTAAGGCGTGGATGGAAAGTAAGCAAACAATTGATGATCTTTTTCAGGATGATATTGAAGTTTTTGGAATTGATATTGAGCTTGGGTACAAAGAAAAAGCCTGATGGTCTAGATCAGGCTTTAGTAACTTATCAATCGGAGTAGATAAATATGAAATCAAATTTAGCACAAGAACTACCAGAACCGCAAGGTGAGGTGGTTCAGTTTCCAAAGAACTACAGAAGATGTGGCGAGGATTATGTCCAAGCAACAAAAGTCAACTGGCTCGAAGTGTTTGACTCAATTGTCGAAAGAGCAGCTCAACGAATCAATGGAGGAGAGTATGAGTAATTTGCTTATAAACGAACAACCATTGATGTTTTGCCCAACACTTGCGATTGAGTTTAACAGCATACCTACCGCCGTTTTTATACAGCAGCTTCATTTTTGGTTAGGTGTGTCACAGTATGAATCTGATGGGAAAAAATGGGTTTACAACAACACTGATCAGTGTGTTGAAATGGTTCGTGGAACAATTTCAAAACGATCAATTGAGCGCATCATTGCCGATCTAAAAAGTCGTGATTTAATTGTTGTTGCTCGCTTGCACGTAAACAAATGGAATAAAACAAATTTTTTCACAATTAACTATGAAGAGTTAGAGAAAATCAGCAACAAATACAGCTCAAACCCTTATGTATCAGATACCGCCAAAATGGCGGAATCGACGCCGCCAAAATGGCGTGATCAGAACCGCCAAAATGGCGGAATCGATACAACCAAAATGGCGGAATGTTTACAGAAGAATACTACAGAAGATAATAAATATAATATTACTGATATTCAGTTTGAAGAATTCTGGAAAACAGTACCAAACAAGGATGGCAAAAAACCTGCATTGGCAGCTTTCAAAAAAGCAATTAAAAAAATCAGTCTTGAAGATTTGATTATTGCTTACAAAGCCAATGTTCAAGTTTGTGAATCACAAAATCGATTCAAGAAAAATCCAGCAACCTGGTTGAATCAAGAATGTTGGAATGATGAGTCTATTCAAGCTGTGTTGAATACTTTGAAGAATCCACAACCAACCCAAATCGAGCCACAACAAACACTAAATCTCTCTGCTAAACCAAAAGGTTTATTGGGAGGTGCTCAATGATCCAGTCTGATATTCACAATATGAACATTGAGCAAGCTGTTTTAGCTGCTTTGATGACAGTACAAAATTCATATTCAGAAGTTGAAAACAAACTTACTGAAAACGAATTTCATGCAGATCGTCATAAATTAATTTTAAAGGCAATTGTGGATCTTGATGCACAAAATAAACCATACGACCCAGTATTGGTTTTCGACTGGCTTACAAGCCATGGGTGTGTTGATCAAGTTGGCGGTGAAGAGTATCTCATGCGATTGATGGCTGATGCACCTTCTAGTTTTTACAACTTAAATTCTTATGTTGAGAAACTCAAAGATTTATCAGCATGTCGAAAGGTTGAGGCAGAAGCTTTGCAAGTCCTGCGCAATGCGCGAAATCTTACTGTAAGTCGTGGCGACTTGGTTTTGAATGCTCAGACTGCATTTGCTTCAATCAGCACTGAAGATCAATCAAATTGCATGGTACCAATGCATGAAGCTGCAGCAATTACATTTGGTCAAATTGCGGAAAAAATTGAATTAGAACTTGCGGGCAAAACGTCAATCAAGGGGATCCAAACAGGGATCTATGATCTTGATTCAAAACTTGGCGATGTGACACCTGGTTGTTTGCTTGTTGTGGCTGCGAGACCTGCTATGGGTAAAACAACAATGCTTCAAAAAATTGCAAGCAATGTGTCAGTGATTCAAGGAAAACCTACTTTGATCATGTCGGGTGAAATGCCGATGGATCAGATTGCAATGCGTATGTGTTGTGCAGCAGCTCCTGCTGATATTGGCATGGTTCGCAATAAGCCACACCTTTTGCCCAAAGAAGAATTTACAGCGTACACACAAGCAGCAGCGATGTTTCACAAAGTCCCATTAGAGATTAACGACATCTCACGACCATCTATTGCCAATATTCGTGAATCAATGAGGAAGATGAAACACAAATATGGGTCAGTTGGTGCGGTGTTTGTTGATTACTTACAGATCATGAAAACAAGCAAATCGTTTGCTCGTGAAGATTTAAAAATCGCTTATTTCACAGGTGAATTAAAGGCGATGGCAAAAGAGTTTGATTGTGTTGTTGTGCTGCTATCTCAGTTAAATCGTGAGCTTGAGAAGCGTCCAAATAAGCGTCCTGTCATGTCAGACTTACGTGAATCAGGTGCAATTGAGCAGGATGCAGATCAGATCGTCTTTTTGTATCGGGATGAGGTTTATAACAAGGATTCTAAATACAAGGGTATTGCTGAGGCGATTGTGGGTAAAAACCGACATGGTGAGCTTGGTACAGCATACATGCATGCTCAATTGAGGTATTGCCAATTTGACAATTTGGATAGCCAAGCAATTGAGCAGATCCAAGGGTGGAAGCAGGGAGATGCAGCATGAACGAAATCTTTAATCAGCGCATTCAGTCAGCGCAGTTCGGTAAAAACATGACGCATGCTCACATCGTTGCTAAGCGCCAATTGCGTGAAGAACTTGAAACTGAAATGGAAAAGTATTTGGCACGTGGC
>NZ_PYIX02000096.1 GCF_003024515.2 Acinetobacter sichuanensis | reverse complement strand
GTTGCACAACTTCATCAATCAAATAAGCAACAGGACTTACAGATTGGCTTTTTGTGAAAGTCGGTGCACCAGCTTCAGCGATAAACTTCTCGCTAATCGGTTTTTTGATTTCTAAGCGATACACACGGCGCAGCTTGTTTAAGCAATCAGACATTGAGCCATCGCCAATACCGTGACGGGCTTTCTTGTTATCACGAGTCTTAAACGTGAAGTATGGAAAATGTTTGGCCATGACTGCAGTAATGTCTTTACCAACCAAGTAAATGTGGCTGTGTGTTTCGTAGAAGTGGGTAAATGACGTCTCTACGTGATAAGCAGCCAACAAGCTTTTTGCTTGAGGGTCAGTGATAACCGATTTAACTTGGTTAATCATTTTTTTGGCAATTGTTTTGTTATTCATGATGAACACCCTATAAATTTGATTAATTAGATTGAGTTAATGCAAGTTGCGTAAAAATACGTTTTAGGCACACTTTACATGTAACAAGGTGCGGTACCGTGTCCACGGTAACTTCACCTACTTTCATTTTGAATTCTTTCTTTGCTTCATCTGCAGGGAATAAGCCTCCAGCTGAGCACAAGTACTGGTTTTTCTCACGAACCAATTTAGATCCTGAGTAGTCTTCATCAAAAACCAAGTGAGTCACTGTATTTGATTTTTCACCATCGCCCCATGATCCAGCTGACAAGCCTGACATTACAATTTTTACACCAGTGAACCATTTGAACGGTAAAGCACTGAAGTTTTTCTTCTGATCGATAGCATCAAAGATCGGTTTAGCTTGTTGCAGCGCATTGAATAATTCAAACAATGCAGTAATTTTTTTCTTAGCATCCTGTTCAGCCTGGTTCCACTTGGTTTGCGCCTCATACTCAGCACGGGTATACCAGACCACTTGCCCATTTTTTGCATATAGCCAAAGTTTTTTACCAGTCATGAGATGGTTCACCATCGCATCGGGCATATCAAACATGAGGTTGTTAAATGACATAACTTTGTCATTCAGGTTGATAAAAGACTTTTTATCTTCAGGTAGTAGCACCGGCACTAACGTAGAGCGTACTAATGCTTCGTAGTTGTCAGTAGACATGCTAGAACGTGGGAAACTATGACCTGTAAACACTGGCTTAAGATAAGGGTTGTATGGCAACTCAGTTGCTAAAACCTTGGTGGACCATTCTTCCCACAAATTGAACTTTTTAGCTTGTTCAACCATATGGTGCAGATCTGCAGTAGAAATTCTAACTGATGGCATTGAAGGGTTATTTATTGATTCTGGCGCACGAGTTACACGAACAAGTTCTATAACTTCATGCGCTTCAATTGGACCATATTTGCGATCAAGGTTTTTGCTAAGTAATTCATTAATAGTAACCATTTCAACTCCAAGTTTTAAGCTTTCTGCTTCAATATGTTTATTTTAAGATAGAACCTAAACCAAAAACTTTTTTAAAATTATTTATTTTTATTATTGTTTTACTGGTCCTTGCTGCGACTTTTAACAGATAGCAGCTAAAAATAGTAATGAGGATGCTATTAAAATGATGGAAGCAATTAAGGTACCATACAAATAAGCATTGATCCTGGTGCGCCAGATCTAGCGCTGGCCACAACCAAATTTCTAAACCTTTTTTTAATCAATTAAAAAACATCGAATGCGGTTTTCAACTGCCAACCAGTGAAGCAATAGACATGCTTCACTGGTTGTTGTTATTAAGCTTCAGTCAATTCATTAATATCTAGGATATGAACGCCGTTTGATGTCAGTAGCCAACATGAGAGGGTATGTGCTTCAGTGACTTGAAGTATGAGGCTGTTAAGAGTGTCACTAGATTTTTTGCAGTAAAGGCAATCAGGTTCAGGATTGCTACCATCATCATCAATCAATGGCGTGTCAGCAATTAAGCGGTATGAAGCATACTTAATGATGTCAATATCATCGGCATTGATTGGCTCTTTTGAGCTTAGGCGTACTTGCTCTAAACTGAATGCTTCAGGTTCAATCCATTTAACCTTACTGGTGTTTTCAATCTGGTAACTTAACTGAGTGCCATCAGCAAAAAACACGACAAATTGACCATCTTCAATGTGCTGTACTTTAAAATTGCATGGAATGGTGAATGTGTTGTAGTAATTCATGGGGTTTCTCCAAGTTGTAGGCGTTGAGCCTAAGTTGATTAATCGTTTAAAACAGATTCGATAAAAGAGAGTATTTCAGCTTTAAGAGATGCTGAAATGGTTGCAGTATTTAACTGGCTTAAATACATATCAGCTTTGTCTTTTATTTCTTTTGACGTTGCGGTTTTACGAATTAAAACTAATGTATTCCACATATTAAAAGCCCTTTAGGATAGTGATTAAATCTATATTCATTATACAAAGCGCAATAGCTGTTTAATTTTTCTTAAAATTTAAAAATTCAAAACCTTTTTAATCAATTAAAAAAACATCGAATGCATTTTAAAAAATACCCAAAAGAAAAGGGATAAGGTTTTACGCTTATCCCTGTTTGGGTTTTAGATATGGCAATCAACAATCGTGATTATATAGTCGCTTGGAAAGCTCTTGAGCAAGGCTTGGTTTTTGTTTTCCCAATCTTCTTCCTTGCGAATATCCAGTCCAAACATGCCACACTCTGAACCTGTCCAGTCGCCTATTTCATCACCACTGGTCGCATCTAAGAAACAGTATGTACCGAATGGGTTTGCTGATTTTTTAGCTAGGAATTCTTCACGGCTCACCAAAAATTCATCAAATTCATGTCCGAATATGCCAAACAGGTTATCCGTATCACTGGCTTTCATTAATAAGATTGCATCTTGGTTATGATAGAAATTACGCTTATCGTTCACTGATTCGATTGATTCATCAGACCAAACATCAGCCCATGACCGCCAAGTACGTGAAGCATCACCGATACACTTCTCAAAATAGTCATAAACACGGTTAGCTTCGGTTTTTAAGCGGTTGATTTCGGTTTCAAAATCTAGCTCACCAATCGGGCAGCTATCCACTTTTCGTCCATCAAGACGCAACAGCATGTTTTTCCAACGTCCTCCGATTTCATACCAATCGTATTTCGGATTCGGGTTGGTGGTGGTGAAGTAATCGACCACTTTACCGTCAGCATCAAGCTCTATCCATTCTGTCCAACTTTCATCAGGTTTTTCACCTGTCAAAACAGTCGGCGTAACTTTTTCGTTATACCAGTTAATGAACTGTTGAAGCTCAAACACTTCAGTACATGGCACATCTTTTTGATGCCATTGAATGAACATGCCTAAATCACGAATGCGACTTGAGTACGTACCATCATCGTTTTTGACCTGTACCACTGATAAATGCTTACCGCCGTTCGGGAAGTCAGCAAAAATATCACCTTTGTTGTTTTTGATGGCATAAAGCTCTAAGTCTGTTGCATCACGCACGAAACGAGGGTCGTCAAGAAACGCATAGCGTTCTTCACCATCATCTATGATAGGCTTTGAGTTTTTCATCAAAGTGATTTCTGTCGATTCGTATTGGTCTTTAATTTCGTCCAATGATGATTCTGAAATGCAATATTTGTTTTTAATGCCTGAGCATTCAAATTCGTAAAATGGTTCTAGGGCATCTACAACATCACCATCAGGGGTGGTAACTACTGCAACTGTGAAATGTGACATTTTAAAATCTCCAAGTTTTGAGCCGTGTGCTCTACATCTGAGATTCCATAATAGTTATTAAGTGGCGTTTATAATTTTTTCCTTAAAATATTAATGAAGCTGAATTTAACAACGGTAGTGGTTCAGTAATTAAAATATTTTAATCAATTAAAATCACCGTATACGTTGAATAAAACTAATATCAATTATTTATATTTAATTAAATAAAATAAGGCTCACATATTAAAATAACCTGATTACATAGATCTATATCAAAAAAAGATGGCAATAATTAATAGTTGCCA
>NZ_PYIX02000095.1 GCF_003024515.2 Acinetobacter sichuanensis | reverse complement strand
TCCTTTAGCTAAAACAGTCTTCAGCTTACCATTCGTGGTTATTTGCAACAGTGCCAGCGAACTTGCCAGTCTCGAACTCGGCCCCGTGACCGAGATCGAGCAGACGCGCAAGCTGTCGGCCGAAATAGACCAAGATCGTTTCACCCGGATCGACCGCGCCATGGCCGAGGAAGCCGATGCCCGTTTCCTCGACCTTCGCCATGAACCGGCAGCGCCGAGGCGGCAGTTCGAGCGCACCCTACGCCTGCATCGTCTTACCAAGCTGGAGAAGATGGGACTGGCGACCGAGCACGCGCCCGGCGTTTGGGAATTGAGCAAGGACATGGAACCGGCCCTGCGCGAGCTTGGAGAGCGGGGCGACATTATCCGCACCATGCAGAAGGCGCTCGGCCCGCAGGGCGGCGAACGCGATCCCATGAGCTTCCAAATCCATGACGGAGCGCCCGAGACGCCCATCGTCGGCCGCGTCGTGGACAAGCACCTGTCCGACGAACTGGGGGAGAACCTGACCGTTGTGGTGGACGGCATCGACGGCCGCACGCACCACATCGCCGGCATCGCGCTCGAGCGGCTCGAGGACGCCCGCATCGGCAGCGTCGTCCAGCTCGGCCCCGCCGAGGCGGCAGCCCGGCCGTCCGACCGCACCATTACCGCCATTGCAAAGGACGGCATCTATCGGCCGAGCCGCCATCTGGAGCAGGCCAAGTTCGAGGGCCGCGTTCCAGGCGGCGACTATGAGGGCTATGTCGATGCCCATGTGCGCCGGCTGGAGGCGCTACGCCGGGCCGGTATCGTCGAGCGGATCGACGCCGACCAATGGCGCATCCCCGATGATCTGGTCAGCCGTGCCGCCGCCCATGACGCCGGCCGAGACAGTCAGGCCAGCGTTCGCGTCCTTTCCCCGGTCGATCTGAACAAACAGATCGGATCGGACGGCGCGACCTGGCTGGACCGGCGGCTGATCCACGGCGAGACGGCCGACCTTGCGCCAACCGGCTTCGGGCAACAAGTCCGCGAAGCCATGGACCAGCGCCGCGAGCACCATATCGAACAGGGCGACGCCACCCGCAGCCGGGACAGCCGCGTCTTCTACCGGCGCAACCTTCTCGCCATCCTGCGGGAGCGCGAGGTAGCCGGCGTCGGATCGGATATGGCTTTGAGTAAGGGCCTGCCGTTCCGCGCCGCCACGGACGGCGAGAGCGTCAGCGGCAAGTTTACCGGAACCGTGCATCTATCGAGCGGCAAGTTCGCCGTGGTCGAGAAATCCCATGAGTTCACCCTTGTCCCGTGGCGGCCGATCATCGACCGCCAACTCGGCCGCGAGGTTATGGGCATCGTGCAGGGCGGGTCGGTGTCGTGGCAGTTAGGGCGGCAGAGGGGGCTGGAACGCTGAGTGCGCCCATGCCGCATTGCGAAGCAAAAGATAATCGGATAAAATGTAGCAATTCATATTCGTAAGCGTGGAGTAATCAGATGGGAAATTCCAAGTCAGCAGACAAGTAAGCCGCAACAACCAGTATTGTTGTTGCGGCGCTCTGTAAGGCTAGTCTCATCTGATTGCTGACGAGCAGACGTCGCCCGGTATTCCTTAATCGAGGGTTGATTCGTCATGACCACCACACGCCCCGCGTGGGCCTATACGCTGCCGGCAGCACTGCTGCTGATGGCTCCTTTCGACATCCTCGCTTCACTGGCGATGGATATTTATCTCCCTGTCGTTCCAGCGATGCCCGGCATCCTGAACACGACGCCCGCTATGATCCAACTCACGTTGAGCCTCTATATGGTGATGCTCGGCGTGGGCCAGGTGATTTTTGGTCCGCTCTCAGACAGAATCGGGCGACGGCCAATTCTACTTGCGGGCGCAACGGCTTTCGTCATTGCGTCTCTGGGAGCAGCTTGGTCTTCAACTGCACCGGCCTTTGTCGCTTTCCGTCTACTTCAAGCAGTGGGCGCGTCGGCCATGCTGGTGGCGACGTTCGCGACGATTCGCGACGTTTATGCCAACCGTCCTGAGGGTGTCGTCATCTACGGCCTTTTCAGTTCGATGCTGGCGTTCGTGCCTGCGCTCGGCCCTATCGCCGGAGCATTGATCGGCGAGTTCTTGGGATGGCAGGCGATATTCATTACTTTGGCTATACTGGCGATGCTCGCACTCCTAAATGCGGGTTTCAGGTGGCACGAAACCCGCCCTCTGGATCAAGTCAAGACGCGCCGATCTGTCTTGCCGATCTTCGCGAGTCCGGCTTTTTGGGTTTACACTGTCGGCTTTAGCGCCGGTATGGGCACCTTCTTCGTCTTCTTCTCGACGGCTCCCCGTGTGCTCATAGGCCAAGCGGAATATTCCGAGATCGGATTCAGCTTTGCCTTCGCCACTGTCGCGCTTGTAATGATCGTGACAACCCGTTTCGCGAAGTCCTTTGTCGCCAGATGGGGCATCGCAGGATGCGTGGCGCGTGGGATGGCGTTGCTTGTTTGCGGAGCGGTCCTGTTGGGGATCGGCGAACTTTACGGCTCGCCGTCATTCCTCACCTTCATCCTACCGATGTGGGTTGTCGCGGTCGGTATTGTCTTCACGGTGTCCGTTACCGCGAACGGCGCTTTGGCAGAGTTCGACGACATCGCGGGATCAGCGGTCGCGTTCTACTTCTGCGTTCAAAGCCTGATAGTCAGCATTGTCGGGACATTGGCGGTGGCACTTTTAAACGGTGACACAGCGTGGCCCGTGATCTGTTACGCCACGGCGATGGCGGTACTGGTTTCGTTGGGGCTGGTGCTCCTTCGGCTCCGTGGGGCTGCCACCGAGAAGTCGCCAGTCGTCTAACCGACGACTGGTAGCAGGCCCGCTCCGATGCGGCGCACTAACCATCGAAACCTCGTGAATGTCGGTATCCTGTCTGGCAGGATACCGCTCATTTCCCTTGTTCAGTTCATCGCCGTCGCCGAGCATCTGAATTTTCGGCATGCGGCCAAGGCACTTGGTATCAGCCAGTCGAGCGTCAGCGCGCGTGTGAAAGCGCTGGAGGATAACCTTGGTGTCCTGCTATTTGAGCGCCATGCGCGGGGCGTTCGGCTAACAGACGCAGGCAGGCACTTCATGGAGCGTGTCACGGCGGGTGTCGATCAACTCGATCACGCAGTGAAGACCGCAGGCATGACAGCTCAAGGAGAATACGGCCGGCTTCGCATCGGCATCCATGCCTTAATCCCACGCAGCTTTCTCACGGAGCTGATCCGTCATTATCGGGAAGAACATACGGGCATTGAGGTTGAGATCACCGAAGGCACAGCCCGCGATGCGGTGATGCAGCTTCGTGCTGACCAGCTCGACGTGGTGTTCGTCGCGGGCAAGCCCGAGATGCCCGACTGCCATACCCGACCGATCTGGACCGAACCGCTGGTGGCCGTGCTATCGGATGGGCATCGCCTCGCCGGGCAGTCCGCAATCACTTGGTCCGATCTGGTCGGCGAGACTTTCATTGTTCGCTATGGGGCACTGTTGCAAATAGGCTGACATGATAAGCTAAATATCTTATTTATTTCGAGATACAGCAGATGAATCCCTTCCATGGTCGGCACTTTCAAGGTGAAATCATTCTTTGGGCTGTTCGTTGGTATTGTAAATATGGCATCAGCTATCGTGAACTTCAAGAAATGCTCGCTGAACGGGGTGTGAATGTTGACCACACCACAATTTATCGTTGGGTTCAGCGTTATGCTCCAGAAATGGAAAAACGCTTACGCTGGTATTGGCGTAATCCTACAGATTTACATTCATGGCATATGGATGAGACTTATATCAAAGTGAAGGGGCGATGGACTTACCTGTATCGTGCAGTTGATCAACGTGGTCATACGATTGACTTTTACCTTTCCGCTAGACGGAACAGTAAATCAGCCTATTGTTTTTTAGGAAAAATCTTCAATACGGTGAAAAAATGGCAAATTCCACGGGTCATCAATACAGATAAAGCAGCGACCTATGGCCATGCTTTATCACGGTTAAAGCGAGAAGGAAAATGTCCAGTAGATATTGAGCACAGGCAGATTAAGTATAAAAATAATGTCATTGAATGTGATCATGGTAAGT
>NZ_PYIX02000094.1 GCF_003024515.2 Acinetobacter sichuanensis | reverse complement strand
GCAGCTGGCAATATGACTAAGGAAGAAATTGCCAAAGCAGTGAATTGTGGAGTTGCAACTGTCTATCGAGTTGCTAAAGTTATCTAAAAGCGGACATTTTTACTTTGGAGAAACCGGACATTTCTATTTTGGAGTTACAAGATTGCTTCACATAAGAGATTTTATGTTAAATAGCCCCTTAGTCTGGGGCTATTTTTTTGAAATTTTGTATAAGCTGTATTATGTTAATTTTAGAAGAACTATAAAGTGTAAAAAAAAATCTTATTTTTTTGAGTTTGTTACATCACGGGCGATAGCAACACTTCCTTGAACATGACCATCATTATCTTTAATTAAAGAAAAACTCATTTCTACATAGAGTCTTTTATCTATATCTTTATGAAGTGCTTTCGTTAAAGTTGGTTTGCCCGATAGTCTAAGATTTCCATTTTGGATAGCAATGTTAAAACCATGCCAATGAGCTTTACGAGCACGTTCAGGAATTATGATATCAAGGCTTTGTCCAAGTGCTTCATCTTTGGAAAATCCAAATAATTGGCTAGCCGCATCATTCCAACGTTGAATATTACCGTGATTATCAGCATAAATTAATGCATCACTAGTTTGCTCTATAATGAATTCGGCAAGTTCCTTATGACTCATTTTATAACTCCTTTTAATGAAAACTTTTCTTTCTGGTTGATTGCACAGTAGCCCCATTTAGAGTAGTTAGGAATACTAGATGTTCTATTACTACTATCAAAAATAAGGCTATCTTAAAAATAAGTTATTTAACTAATGTTTAAATGTATTTTGAATACATCTTTGTGTTTTTTTTAATATAATACTTCTACTAACTAATGTTCCATTCCCTCAGGGTTAGTATTTTTTAAGTAAAAGTTGGCGCAAAACGACACCAGTTAGTTCATTTCGGTGGGCTAGCTGTTTTTATAAAAATTTTATTTTCCATTATTTTACCTAAAATAAAAAAAGACAGCTTATCCTATCCCTTGAGTATCAGCGATCCAATCACCAAGTGCGGTACCAAGTGTTTGAGAGAACACAATGGTTAGCCATTAAAAAACTTCACTTTTAGGCGATTGGATATAATGTACAGAAATTGATCCACTGCTGTAGTACAAAGATGATAAAGAGATAATCAATAAACTTAATAAAATTAAACTACCACCCAGATATACGAAATAAAAAAGGGAGTTTATAACTCCCTTTTTTTTATTGATGATTTTTACGTTCATTTAGCATTGCTTCACGTAGAATTTTGTTCATACGTGTTTGATAGCCTTTACCTTGTGATTTCAACCATGCGAGTACATCAGCATCTAGACGAACTGAAGTCTGTTGCTTCACTGGACGATAAAATTGCCCATGACGAACTGCATTACTCCAGTCGGTGATTTCGGGAATATCAGACAGGTCTAATTGATTATCAGACACAGTTCCCTTAGCAAGCAAGCGTTTAATTTCAGCATCTTGCTTGTCACTGAAGTTTTCATTCAGCTCTTCGCGTGTATATCTAACCATGCTCATATTGATTGCGCTCCGCTTTGGTTACTTGTCTTGCACTAATGATTCGTATGATTTCACAGTCATCTTCATCAAAGATGGTATGAGCAACTAATAACATCAGTACTCCTTTGACCTTACCAATGGTTTGCCAACGCTCTTCCCCATTGGTATGTCTGTCTTGGATTGAGATCCGTAGAGGATCTTCAAATATAAGGCTTGCAGTTTCAAAAGAGATATCATGCTTTTTCTGATTCTTTCGATTCTTAGCCTCATCCCATTCAAAATACTGTTCCACAAAAAACATTCAAATTTGTATATACAATAATGTATCACAAAATTGTATCACTCAAGCTGAAAAGCGTAATTTTTAGTCAGATTTATTGGCAAGAACTATCAAAACTGTTCATAAAAAAACCGACTTGTTTCCAAGTCGGTTGAACGAGAACGTTCCAGAGGGTATGAATAACGATAAGATACTGATCTTAAAGTAATATTAAAAACACGTTTCGTATAAGCTCTATTATGTTAAATAAGAAAATTAGTAATTTATTTCTTATATTATTTATAGGCAGTATTATTAACCCACAATCCTAGCTTCGTAATAAAGCAAGTATAATCATCCTCAACGTCAAAGCTGTAAGTTTTTAATCGGAATGTCTCTGAGAGAACGTGAACACTTTCACCATTAACACATATTGGACTAGGTACATTATCATCACCTATACATTCGATAGGTCCTTCTAATCCATATTTGATAAAAGTAAAATATTCAACATTTTCAATATCAAAACCTTTTTTATCCGCATTAAATATATTGCTAGGATGGTAACTTCCAGCCACATTTTCCATACTTGTTTTTCGTAATGGATTCACCATAAAAACAAGACCAATGATTTCTTGATCAGATGTTTCTATAGCTTGACCGTTCTTCAACTCATCCAAGCGCGTCCATCCAATATTCTTAACCCAGAATGTCTGATTAGACCTCAGCATATTACTGACCATTTTTCCTTTGCGAGAAAGTTGCAATAATTTGCTTTTATTTAATTTTGATAAATCTGTATTTGCTTTAATTTGGAAATAGGTTAGCTCCCAAATCTCACTATTCTCACAAGTAGATATTCTTATAACAGGTTTATAGCATAACTCTCCGTCACCATTTTTTGGCTTTGACAGTACTAAATCTCCGACTTTAATGTTCTGAATGGCGATTAAACCTTTGTCTGTATTTATACGTGTTCCAGCAGGAAAACCAGCCCCTGAATTAAGATATGAGTCCATAAGTCTCTCTTATATTTTTAATTTGATGATTAGTGAGCTTTCCTAAAATTAACATAATACGCGTTATGCGAAATTAGAAAAATGAGTTTATTGCACTGATATTTATCTGTTTTTTAAATTTTAGACCTGGGTTGGTGCCCAGGTTTTTTTATTGCGTATAACAGCCATTATGTTAAATGGGGAACTATTTAGTTAGTTTTTGAGGTGATGGAGCAGAGTTCCATGTACCTAATAAGCGCCAAATTGCACTATCTATCTCTTGCCATTTGTCCCAATTATTTAAATTCGTTTCCCACTGAACCCATATACCGCCATATTTATTGGGCTCATAACTCTCTCCTCTAATTTGAACAAATCGATTATCTACCGTATTTTCTAAAGCAACTACATCCAATAAAACACCAACAACATCCTGTTCTTTGGATTTCCCATAACAACCATAGAAATTATCAGCCACTTTTTTTGGGTAACAAGTCAGACCATATTTTTCAAATTTTGAATTTTTCTTAAAAAATTCTTTTCTTTGTAAAAATGTCTTATATGTGTCTAATTTCTCAGCTCGCATATCTATGGTAAGACCTTCGATCCTGACTCTCACTTGGTCATCATGATCAGGTAAATAGCCATCTGTTGCTTGAAAATCTAAATTGCTTAATTTTAAATCAAACTGTAATTATCGATTCGAATCAGGCATCGGCAAACTGTCAGCTTCTTGTTGTGCAATAGGTTCAAATTTTTCAGGTGTATAATCAATTGGAAATTGACCTAAATAGTGTTCTCGTGCAGGTCTATAAAACTCATAATCAAATTGATCAGGTATATGTTCTCGTCTCAGTCCAAGTTTCGCTTTAACTATCAATTGTGGATTCTGTTTCCATGTCACTAGATCTCCTTCCTGAGGAATATATGATTTTTCTTTAGGTGTACATCCTATAAGAAAAACCAAACATAAAGAGACCATTACTTTGTGCTGCATTATTTTTTCTCTTTAATAGAGTTTATTTTTTAAATCTGAATCAGTTTAGTTTCTCTAAAATTAACATAATACACCTTATACGAAATGTGTTATAATTTTCCTTAGAAATCAATGCTATAGTTTCTAGTTTATAGCCCAATCACACCCGATTGGGCTTTTTTTATGATTTTTCATGTTTCACGCCTATTCTTTGACCAATGTTTCACGACTTTGTTCATATTAGTTAAACAATCGTGGTTAATCATAGGGGCTAAAAAAAAAGCTCCAAAAGCCGAGGTATTAACAGCCTTCAATGCAGATGCAGAAATAGCTTTCGATCTTCAGCCGTACAAGTATCAGTGTTGAAAAAGAAAATTACGGAACTCACTGCTGCATAAAATATTC
>NZ_PYIX02000093.1 GCF_003024515.2 Acinetobacter sichuanensis | reverse complement strand
TCATGAAGAAAATAATATTCGCATTATCGGCATGTATTCTTTCTACACCAATATTTGCAGCAACGGTGACTTCATCTATTCCGATGAGTGTTGAAATTGCAAAACAGTGTAGTTTTTCAAATGTCGCAACTGAAATCATTTTAAAAGAAGATGGTTCAGCAACAACAGCAGGTTATAGCGTCACTTGTAATACGCCCTATAGCATTTTTACAGACAATGCGAAATGGAATGGTGGTTGGAACTCATATATTTCCAATGCACAAGGTGAGCAGTTGAAAACGGGTGTTAGTACAACAGCATTGCAAGATGGCGTACTTTTACCAATACATGCTGGTTCAAGATTGAATCGACCGGGATATTCTGTGGATGATTATGTGATTAGTTTTGCTGTAACAGATCCAATTACGCCAACAACACGTGCAGGTGTTTATACCGATACCTATTTAGTAGATGTTGAATACTAATCAAGTTGTACATTTTAAGTTTGCATAAAAGATAAGTGATTTATCTTTTATGCCTCTATTTTTAAATTGATAAAACTCATTTGAGTTTGGGGATGCCTAAATATGCACATTTTAAAATATAAAAAAGCATGGTTATTAAGTTTGTTTTTTGTGCAGTCTATGGCACATGCAGATTTAACGATTTCCCCAGTTCAACTGTATATTACAGGTGAACGTCAACAGCGCAGTACGACCGCAAATTTAACCACAATGGGAGAAAAGTCAGATCGTACTTATGAATTGAGTGTTTTTCGTTGGACGCAAGATGAAGAAGGCAATGAAGTTTTAACACCCGATACAGATTTGGTGGTAAATCCTAAAGCATTGATTTTAAAGCCTGATAGTAAAAAAGTCATTCGTTTTGGCTTTAGACAACCTATTGATGCAATGAATTTGAAGCAAGAAGGAACATGGCGCGTTAAGTTTACAGAAATACCATCACCTTTACAAAAAACAGGGATGAATATTGCGCTGAATTTTAGTGTACCCGTATTTGTAGGTTCTGGTTTTAAGTCTGATCTGACATTCCGCTTTGGAAAAGACCAGCACAATAATACAACTTTAATTGCTAAAAATAACGGAACAGCTCATTTTCAAATTACAAAATTTAGTCTGCAAGATGCGACAGGGAAGAAACTCACCGAAGTCGATATGATGAAATATATATTGCCAAATCATCAAGTGACGATTCCTTTAAAAGGTTATACGCATACTTCTGGTCAAGCCGTTAAATTTGTAATGGAAAAAGAAACTGAAAAAGATCCCGTAATTTTTGCTATTGCGGAGTAGATGTTATGGGCAAAAGAAAATATAAACTCGTCTTCCTTGCAGTAATGGTTTTATTACACACTGAGCAAGCTAAGGCAGAAGTATTGCCTTTGCCAATAACGCAGCAAGATCAACAAGATGATGTCATCTTAGGGCTTTGGATTAATGGTGTGGATCAGGGGCAGGACGCTGTATTAATGATCTCTGATCATAAAAAATATATAGAGTGCCCAATATTAAAAAACAGCTTTATGGATTTAAATAAATTTCAACAAATAATGAAATCTGAAATAGCTTATTGTTTATTATCAGAAAATGATATTCAAATTGAACAAGATATCGATGCACAGTTATTAAAAATTACAATTCCTACACATTATATGCGAAGCCAAAATATTGAAAATTCTGCATTACAAATACCATCATTACCCGGTTTAGGTGGCTTTTTAAACTATAATGTATTTTATCAATCTGGAGATTATTCAGAACAAGCAAATGCAACCACAGATATCGGTATATTTTGGAAAAATACTTTTTTTAATAGTAACCATATTTTTAGAAAAAACTATTTACAAGATGAACAAAACTTTCAAAGCCATACCCGTTTAAATACAAGTCTAACTTTTGAGTTTCCTAAAAAATTTACGACTTTACAATTGGGTGATAATGTCAGTACGCCTACAGGTATTACACAATCTTATTATTTTGGTGGTTTTAGATGGGGAACGAATTATACATCACGTCCAGATTTTGTATATTGGAACACACCTTCTTTTCAGGGGAGTGCTTTAGTACCTTCTACAGTTGATTTAATTATTAATGGAAATAAAGCATATAATACAAAAATAAATCCTGGTGAATTTAATTTAAATAATCATATTAACTTTCGTGGTCTAGGTCAGGCAGAAATGATCGTGGAAGATATTATGGGAAATAAAACAGTACAAAATATTCCGATTTTTGTAAATGAGCGTTTATTGAAAAAAGGGCTGAATGATTATAGTTTATCAGCAGGGAAATTACGTTATAACTTTAGTGAAGACAGTGATGACTATCGTGAATGGTTTGGAAGTGCTTATTTTAGAAGAGGAGTAACAGAAAAAACCACTTTGGGCTCAGTATTAGATGTCAGTAAGGATCTTAAAAGTGTAGGTTTATTATGGAGTCAATATTTATATAAATTAGGATTATTTGAGTTAAATTCTGCTTATAGTGACTCTAAAAAAGGTGAGGGTTATACCGTCAGTACAGAATTTAAAAGAGATACAGAAAAATATAGTGTTGGAATAAAATCACAATATTATAGTGATGATTTTAACATGTTAGGTATGGAAGATAACTTAAATGGGCAAGGGTATTATTTTCCTGAACGTGAAAATTTAGTTTATATTTCTAAATCTAATATTCCAGTTTTAGGTAATTTATCATTAAGCTATGTTGAACAAAAATATAGACCTATTGCAGAACGAGATGATAAAAAAATATTTAGTATTCGCTCAAGCCGAAATTTATTTGAAAACTTAAATATGAGTTTAGGTGTTTCTTATGAAACAGGAAGTGAAAAAGACCATCGAGTTGATTTATCTTTAAGCTATCGTTTTAATGATAAACATTCAGCGTATTATAATCAAACTGATAATGATTCAAGCAATTTAACAATTATAAGAAATACTTCAAATGCAGTAGGTGTCGATTATGCCGTTGGAGCAGGTCGAGTACATGGAGAAAATACAGGCAATATTTCAACACGTATTAAAACTAAAGCAGCAGATTTAGATTTACAATATTTACAAACAGGTGATAGTCAACGCTATAGTGCAAACTTGATGGGTGCTGTTGCTTGGCTTGGAAATAGTTTTGGTCTGAGTAAATTAGTGAATAATGGATTTTCTTTAGTTAAAATTACAGAGAGTCCTAATATTGATGTTTATCGCAATGATTTATTCATTGGTAAAACAAATAAAAATGGTGAAATTTTTATTCATGATTTAATTCCATATACCAATCAGCATTTATCTTTTAATGAAAATCAACTTGAAATTGAAAATAAAGTTGAAACAGCAAGAAAAACGATTATGCCATTGAATAAACGTGGTTATATTGTTGATTTCCCTGTTGTGCATACTCGTGAAGTAAGTTTTAAATTGGTCGATGAAAAAGGAGAGTTATTACCACAAGGCAGTCAAATTATTGTAGATCAAAACCAAGATGATATTTATCCAATTAGCAGTGATTATATTGTGACTTTATATGGTTTAACACATGATATGCATATTCTAGATATAAAAGTTTCTGAGAATGAAAGCTGTAAAGCATATTTAGACTTAAAAAATAATGAAAATACACAACCACTCACATTAATCTGTAAGTAGGAGATATTGAAATGAGAAAACTTTTTTTAAAAATAGTGCTAACTTGTATATCACTTTTTATATATTCAGATGCTTTTGCAGCATGTACATTTTCAGATACTGGTGCAGGTATGATTCGTATTCAACCTACTACAGGGAGTACTTCAACATTACAGATTAGAGTAAAATGCGATACAGATTTTAATATTCGCTTTAGTAGTCAAAATCTACTTGATTATAGTGGTCAAAGTGTATTAAAAAATGAAACAGCAGGGCGTTATACCAAATTAAAAAATAGTATTTCCGTTCAGTATGATTTATCTGGAAATGCAGGTTCACAATGGCAAGTTGCAAAACAACAGCAAAAAAATAGACAGCATCAATATATTATTATTGCACGTTTGGGGATGGTGAATATTGCTAACTTAGTTGCAGGTGATTATAAAGACCAAATTAATATAGAGGTTGATTATTAATAAGCCAATCAAAAAAAGAATATTGATTGGCTTATTTTGAAAACATTAAACATTAAACATTAAACATTAAACATTAAACATTAAACATTAAACATTAA
>NZ_PYIX02000092.1 GCF_003024515.2 Acinetobacter sichuanensis | reverse complement strand
GATTTATTTATCTCGCTTAGAAGAAATTTTAAGTCTTCCTTTGAAAGTGAGTCTATTGTCTTAAATGAAAGTTGCCAGTTGCCTATACGCGCTTTTGTTTTTACATACAGGCTCTCATTATATAATTGTGATTCTCTTTTACCGTGAATGATCTGTAGCCATCTCTCTAAGGCTTTAGAAAACCTATTCCACAGGTTTCTATTTCTGTATTTACTGTCTGTAAAATTGGTATAGGGTTGTAGTACTAAGCTAAATATTTCACTATGAGCTTCTCTACGAGGATGCTCACTAATATGAATAATCTTGATATTGCCAATCACAGCTTCTGGAAGATAACGCTCTAAAAACTGCTGTAAAAAAGTCGGTGGAGGGGTATCTCTCTCATCTAACAACATATGATCTTTATATTTCAAAACCAGTATATAGCTTTTATATAAGCTATCTCTAAGACTAGATTCTTCTGCTTCTTTAAAAAAATAAGGCTTAACTATTCTGTCTTTTAGGAGAAAAGGAGCTACTTCTTTCATTTCTTTTATTAGCTTAAATCTCATTTTTTCTTGTTCCTGTAATACGTAGCTCGACTGATTCCAAGACTTTCCCAAGGTTTTAACTCTGCTTCACTATTCTTTCTTCTAGCAATACCTGAATTAATTCCCCCTAATTTCCCTTTCCTTGATTGACGATCAATAAACTCTTGATAGCAATATGCGTCTTTCTTCCAACAATACTTGGCAATGCTCCGCGCTGTAGCTTTGATTTCTGAATAAGGTAGTGGCTCTAAAAACGCACTATTTACGCTTAAACACTCTTTTAATACTGCATCTAGCCAACTATCGAAAGTATTCCCTCGGTACTCTCTAATCGCTTTATAAGCCCATTTACGAGCAATATCGAATAAAGTGCAGTTCCTACCTAGGCCTATTCCCCTTTCTTTCTGTGTGAGGGGCTTTAAATCGACAAAATCGGCAAGGTAATTAAGTTCGTAAGCCTCTCTTGTCCAAATGGTAGTACGCCAGTACGTATGACAGGGATTTTTCGTCAATAAACCGCTGTAACCTGAGTCTGCACCCATTTTTCGAGCCATTGCAGCTTCAATCACAGCCAAATAATCAATAATTTTCTGTTTTGATGCTGTCGTTGTAGAAACTGGTGCTTTTAGCTCATATCCAATATGAGCATGTCCATTTTCTGGGTTTTGACTTGTCCATGTTGGTTTTGGCAAGCCTGCATCAAACCAAGCCATAACCCCATCATTCCGATCTAAATCGAAGACAAGATAAACCACTTTGCAGGGCGGATTATGCTGCAAATAGCGTTTTTTAATCGCAATTTGTTTTGGATTAATAAAGCAATAGCCTAAATCGTCTGTGCAATACGGCTTATGCGGAATTTTTTTATAAAAATCTGCTGAAAATTGAGCATCACTCATATTTTGCAACGTCCTGTGTTGCAAATGCTCAAAACATCAGTAAAATACAGGTAAGGATTTTGCGTTTACTGATGCTTTAAGTATTTGTTAAACAAAGAAAAGAAAGTAGGTTTGCCGACCTGCTTTTTTTTCGCCTAAAAGAAATCTAGCACTATTCATGGGATTATGCAAAGTATTGATAATATTGACTTATGCCATGTTTAAGCATCAATATCTAATCCCATAACTGCGCTTTGGTTGGTTCATTTTTTCAAGCTTCTGACTTGTATCTCTAATGCTTGTAATTGCTTGGTCAAGAGTTCGTTTTGCGTCTTGAAGTCCTTTAATTGAGTAGTCAAGTTGTTTACTTGCTGTACTAATTTGTTCAAGTTTTCGTTTCGAGTCTGATCTATATCGCTCAAATTCGCTAAAAACGACTTTAATTTCTCCTGAAGCTGCTGATTTTCTTGCTGTGTACTCTTGAACATCTGCCGTAAAGCCTCTTCTTTCTCCTGCTGCTGTTCCTGCATCTGTTCCAGTGCTGCGAGCAATTGCTTTTCTAATTCTGTCATCGCTTAATACCCCATCGGAACCATAAGACTGCCGTTCTTCCAAGTTCCTGCTTCCTTGTTCACTAATACGCATAGTCGCTTGCGGTTCTTCTGGTCGATACAATCCTGAAACTGCACGTTCGCCCCTTTGTTCTTGAGTTCTTGGATAGCTAGATTCTGTTGAGTAATTAGCTCGAAATTCTTGTTTATTCTGTAGCTCTGATACGTCAGAACGCCCCATGCTAGGGCTATCGCTGTAACGATAGCGATTGATACGATCATCCAGCTTTTTAATATAATCGGGCGTATCCGTGAGTTTTGCTCTCGGATAGCGGTACTCATGGCTTTCTCGTTTTCGTTCAGTAAGTCGATTAAGCGTTTTTCGTGCTGCTTCAATGCGTTCGCCACGATCTGCTCTGTATCTTGCGCTTGCTGCTTCGATGTCTGCTCGAAGTTCTTGGCCAAATCTAAAATCTTGCTCATATATTTTGCCTTTCAACCGAATATTTCTACCGCCTTCGGGGTCTTTGATACTGATACTTTTTGGTGTTTTACGAGCAATCTCAAAACCTGCATTCTCAAGCATACTAATCACATCATCACGATTTTTAAGATTGCCACTCTCAGCAATGTTTAAAAGGCCGTCAGTAATCGCATGAGCTGCCGCTTCTTTAGCTTTGGGAAGGTTATTTGGAGTACATAACTCGCGCTTATTTAAAGGGTCATTTGGGTCATGTAATTTATAGTGATCATTTACAAGGTCTTTCCATGCATTAAGCCTTGGTCTATCTGCTTTGTCATAATAAGGCTGTAAACGCTTGCCACTTTGCAGCTCAACATTGGCTACAACGAAATTAAGCTCTAAACGGTCTTTGTCCAGGTGTTGTACCCACAAAATCGAATATTGATCTTTATCTAGTCCTGGTAATAAAGTTCGTTCAAAACTATCCATTATTTTTTGTTTTTGGTGTTCCTCTAAATCACGTTCAGCAAAAGACAAAACACCCGAAGTATATTTCTGAGCAAAGTGGGTACTATCAATCAATTGAACCATTTGTTCAGGATCACCACGATCTAAACGAGCTTCTTCACGATCTCGATATTTTCCAAGTAAGTAGTCCACGGGACCACTACCTGAACCTGAACCACGACTATGTATTTTTATGATCATCGTTCAATCTCTGCAATTCACGCTCAATACTCGATAAAGCTGTAATTATCGCAATTCGATCTAATACTGAATCTTGCTTACTATGCTGATTCACTAATCTGGCTATCTGATTTAGGTTATTTCCAATTCCCGCCAGTTGTCTAAGTAGCTTTGGATCAACTTCAATAACCTTGCTTTGTTTTGTCTGCTTTTCTCCTAAACAAGTTTCACGCATCCAAGTGGCTAAGCTGGCTTTAGTACATCGGTTTAGTAAGGCTTGATGTTCTTCCTCTGTTAAACGGATCTTTATTTCTTTAGTCCTTTTTATGAGTTCTTTGTCTGCCATTGGATCTCTCGTTTGGTAACACCAAAATAGGAAAATTTTAATTTTTCTGTTTTGGTGTTTTTGGGGGTATCGGGGGCAAAGCCCCTGATCCAGTCTCACAAAAGGGAATCTTCGAGCGAAGCGAAGAAAGTCCCCTTTGTGTATGCTGGCTTATTATCAGAAAATTAGCATTAATTAAGCTCAAGTTCAACTTCATTTATTTAGAAGGCATCCAGTAAGTGACTTCTAATGGGATTAAGAGTGCATGCTTAAGTGAATAAATTATTGAGGGTGTAAAAAGGAGGGATAATTAAAATTGCATAATAAAGAATAATGACTATTTGTACGCTTACTTGCGCTAAAAAGTCATTTTGAGTTTTTGATATAAGCTGCATAGGAAGCCATACTTTATTGAATAACGCTCCGCCAACAGCACCAGAAAATCCAAATAAAGCTAACGCAACAATCCCTATTATTATTTTTATATACCACGGAAGTATTGCATTGTTTATTAGAGTATTCAGGATATAGAAATTTAAGATACTGATAACACTTAAACTAGCGTAATAACCTAAGGCTTCTAAAGATAAATCATCAAGATCTTTATCTTTGTTATCTTCCATTTCTACTCTTTGAATAGTATTACGCTAGAAAAGAAAACCTAAAACGGCTGTTATCTGATTTAGGCTTCGAGTCTCATTCTGAGGCGACCCCAGAAGGAACAGGCCGGTCAAACCGAGCGCCGCGATGACCCAATGCTCGCCGAGGAAAGCACCGGCGGTTGTGCCGGCTCGGTCGGCAGGGTGGCCAACTGCACTTCCAGATCGGCCAACGCTTCGCGCCGACGCTCGACGAACTGACGCAGCAGGGCAAGCTGCGC
>NZ_PYIX02000091.1 GCF_003024515.2 Acinetobacter sichuanensis | reverse complement strand
CTCTTATAATCAGTCTGAGCGTCATCGTATTTCAGGGTTAGCAATTGCTCGACAATCTTATATGGAAAGTTATGCAAAATATGAGCAATACGCCTTAGTGAAACTTGGTGATTGGCGAGTTGACTTGGATACACATTTGCGTGGTTACTTCTTTAAAGTTGCTGAAGAGTATGATTTGTAATTGCATACCTGCAAAAAACAGGGTATATTTTTCTATACTGGTCGTATTACGGTTTTCCGAGACCAAATCATTAAAACCTCGCATTTGCGGGGTTTAATAATAATTAGGGTTTATAAATGGATGCTATAAGAGCAACAATTGACGCTGCCTACATACAGGGTTTTTTAGGATTCTTTGGGGCTTTAATTGGGGCTGCAGCTTTAATAGTTTCAATTAGAATTGCTGCGAAAAATACTTTAAATGAAATAAAGTTAGAAAAAGTTGCAGAGTCGAAAAGAGATCAATATATAGCTTTGACAGAAGCTTATACCCAGTATTTAGTTTCATCGTTAACACTTCCAACCAGTTGTGATGCTGATGGATCTGGAAATTCAGAAAATCATAATGATTGGAATCTACATTTAGCTAAGTATATTGAGCTGGTGGGTTGTATCAACAAAGTAAATTTAATTACCACCTCTGAAATAAGACTAGAGCTATTCAAACTTGAGAAAGAACTAACATCTTATCAAGCCTCAGTTTCAAATCATTATTTCAACAATCACTCTCAAGATCTTAGTCATGAATTGGAAGATAAAGTATTTGAATTTGCTAAGTTATTAAGAGTAGATTTGGGTATAGAGAATGACTCAATAATTGAAGATAGGCTTTTAGTGTTAAGAAATAGCTAAATTCATATTACATCGAAAATAAAGGGCGCTTCCCCGATTTGCTTGACGAAGTAGATGCTCTAGGATTCTCTTTAGGAAAACAATTAGATCGTAACAAGTTACGCTCGCAGCTAAATCCGTGTTATTAGATGGGTAGCGGGGTATTTACGATGGTTTAGTGCAATAATACGATTAATGTAGATTAAGCTGATACAGGTAATTGGTGGGATGAATGGAAATATTAATCACAGGATTTAATTTTATAAAAGATAATTTTTTTTGGGTTTTAATGATCTTAGGGGTATTAGTTTGGATTTTTCCTGAAACATTTTTATCAAAAATATTTCCTAAAAAAGAAAACCCAAATAAAGCACCTATGGACTATGTTGCCAAAGACAGTGCAACTGGTAAAAAAAGAATTCTGAAACTTGCGATTACCTTGTATGGCTTGGTAATTGCTAACAGAAATAATAAACTTGATTTTGAATTATTAGGTGTGAAAAATCCATCAGTCCTTTCTTTCTTAGAAGCATTTAAAAATGTAGAAGAAGAAAATGTTAGAGTATCTTCTATTAGGTTTATTCAAAATCTATCAAATAAACAACTCGACATATTATCTCAAGAATTCTCCATCGTGAACAAAACTTTTAATGGATTGCATATTGATCCTAGAGTTCAAATGTATACTTTCTCTGAGCTAATGAACTCAATGGAAAAGTTTAAAATATTTCATAAATCTTCTGATGACTCATCTATGTTTGATGATGGTCTTTTTCATGACTTATCCATTTATAAATACAATCCTCATGATGTGGAAAAATTCAACGATTTTAAAGTTTCAAATAGCCTAGACCTATTTGATCACCCAATCAATGGTCTAGGTTCTTTAAATGGGAGTGATTTAATGAACCACCATGATTCTCATCGTGGTTTCGATTCTTTTAATGATTAGTAGTCCTAGCTTGAAGTTGCTTTGGTACAGCGCAGGGCTTGTACCTTTTTAGGTGTAAACAGACTGAAATATTTGAGATCTAATCGGAATTTTTGGTTTTTTATTTCGGTCAACGTTTTGTATAATAATCACTGTGTGGTGTTTAACCCGAAGTTTGAAGCTGATCCAACTTGGCAAGAATTTGTAGCTAAAAAAGATGAGTGCACATTGCATATCAACATTGGGTGGCGTGACAATCCTTGGTTCCCTGAGTCATTAAGCAATCAGCATTTTGCGTGATGCCAAAGGTGAGGCAATTGTGCAGTAAGAAGCAAATCAAGTGATAAAGGGTGCTCTAAACGTACTAAATCAGCAAAACAAAAAGCATTTAGATGATTTCTTAATTCAAAATAATATCGAACCAAGTTCACCACGACTTATTTTTGAGTTTGCTCAAGATGAAGAAAAACTGACTGAGCTTGCGCAAGGCGACAAAGAGATTAAATTTGAAGCCTCCTTCGGGAGGTTTTTTATTGGATAAGCTTTACTAGATCGATTTCGTACCATTTAAAGGTTTCGAATTCGATACCTTTAATTACATACCTATATTGATTTGATTTACATTTGATTGTAATAATATGGTTGTTTTATTCATACTAATGAAAAAATATACAACAACAACCTTGATCAGCGCAAAAGTTCAGGGAGGAAACCCCTTCATTCATGGAGGGTTTCTTTAATTTATTTATGTTTTCTTTAGAGGTTGGCATGAAAATTGAGGGTATGTAAAAATGATAAAAATCAAGGTTTTAACTATGTATAAGCAAAACTGTGAAACATCTTCACATACAGCAACTTTACTGATACATACTTTGAAATATTTAGCCTCTATAAGTTGTTGCTTTACAAGAGGAAAAAAAGAGGGTAGAGGTCTGAAGACATACCCTGATTAATAAGGGATTAAGACACATGGTTCAGCGCGATATGTGCTTTTTCGTGGTCTGAAGACATACCCTGATTAATAAGGGATTAAGACTGATTTACATTGCACTTTAGCAAAATTCCAAGCTGTCTGAAGACATACCCTGATTAATAAGGGATTAAGACCCTTCAGGTAGTACTGAAGTCCCTTCTGGTAATCGTCTGAAGACATACCCTGATTAATAAGGGATTAAGACCACAAGTACATTCTCGCCGTGGAATCCCGGCGTCGGGTCTGAAGACATACCCTGATTAATAAGGGATTAAGACTTCTTTATACGGTTCATAGTGTGTGACCACTCAGTCTGAAGACACACCCTGAGCTTTTCTGAGGAACATGTTCCAAAGTAAGCGCAAGATAAGGGATCGCTTTAATTAAGAAACCACCTTCTGGTGGTTTTTTATTGAGTAAAATTTATGGAAACTTCCGAATACACCGCACTCACCAAGAAGAAACCATTAAAACCAAAATCCAAAACTCGCCCATTACCCAAAGCAACACAAAAATATTTAGAAGCTGAAGAAACCTTATTCCAAGAATTAGAAGAAAATAACATTGGTTATCGAAGAAAATTTCAATTCGAACCCACCAAAAATTGGCGATTCGATTTCTATATTGTGAAGCTTAATCTTGTTATTGAAATTGTGGGTAGCCCATGGTCGGTAGGTCGTGGTGGTAAGAAGATTGCAAACGCATTTAATAAATATGAACTCGCTGAAAACATGGGCTATACGATTGAACGATTTGAACCACATGCAGTTGAATCAGGTTATGTGATTCGTTGGATTAAAGGGAAATTGGAGAGATTAGAGGATGGAGCCAACCATTTTTAACAGCTTAAATAGTTCAATTTGTTGACACTCGTCAACACTAATATATAATAATAAACATTCTCTAAGGATAAAACATGAAAAAACATCCAAATAAGCATATCCGAGAGGCAATTGAATATGCAGTTGAGAATGGATGGGATATTGTTGAAACGGGTAAATCAGGACATGCATTTTGTAGATTAAAATGCGTATTGGGACATGCTGAACATCAAATGAGTGTTTGGAGTACGCCGAAAGATCCTGAAACGCATACTAAACAAATCCTGCGTAAAGTGAAGCAATGTAATGGAGATGAACAATGAATACTTATCATTTTACCATTGTGGTACGTGATGCTCGTTCAGATCTTGCCGATTTAGAAGATCGCTTTTTTGAAGCAGGCTGTGATGACGCATTGCTGTGTAGCTACAATGATACAGTTTATTTAGAATTTGATCGTGAAGCTGATGATGCAGTGACTGCAATACGCTCAGCATTAAATGATATTCGTAAATTAGGTTATCAAGACTTAATTGTTGAAGAGCAAGGCTTTTCTACCTTATCGGAAATGGCAGAACGCGCGAGCTTAAGTCGCCAAGTATTATCACTGTATGCATTAAATAAGCGTGGGGATGGGAATTTCCCAAAACCAATGTATGGGCTGTCTTCAAAGTCAGCGATGTATTCATGGCCAGAAGTGGCAACTTGGTTATTTAATCAAGGGAAATTAGATAAAGTACATTATGAAGTGGCAAGTGCCTTGGTTTAAAAAGTGAAGTGATTGATTAAAACCCACATACACAATGTGGGTTTTTTATTGGATGAAAT
>NZ_PYIX02000090.1 GCF_003024515.2 Acinetobacter sichuanensis | reverse complement strand
GTACTCCATATTCGCAACACCAATCTTCTTCACCGCGGATGCTTTAGTCACAAACTCGTAGTCCGAAAGCATTGCGGGAATAGAATCACTTGTTGAAGTACCGGGACCACGGACGTGACCGCCTGTGGCGAAGCCTGCTGCTACAGATTGAATACTTGAAACAATACTAGCACCTAGTGATGCAACGGTACCCATTGCAGCAATATTGGCTGGGAAAGGTGCATTAAGCGCTTTTGCCATAGCATCAGGAATTTGAACAGCAGCAGAGGCAATAGCAAAACCCTTTTCTACAACTAGCATTCCTCTGTAAATACCAGTTCTTTCAGCTCCAGATTCTTTCAACATATTTGTGATTGTCCCAAACATGTCACTTGCCATACTGAACTGAAGTGCTCTTGATGAAGACCAATATTCTTGATCTATGAGTTTCATCCGATCATGATGTTCTTGCCAAGCCTTCTCTCTTAATGCTGCAATCTCAAACAAGTCAGCAGTTGGATCTTGCTCTTGCTGATCAATAGATGACATATTTGAGTTAAATAGTTCTTCAGATGTATTATATCGCTCATTACGAGTATGACCGAGCTGATCCATCTCACCTGTTCCATAAATCTCAGATTGAATCGAACCCCAGTTTTGCAGAGCATTATCTGACCTATTTTTTACCTCCTCTTGTTTCTGAAGTCTCAGCATTTCACGCTTGAAATTGCGCTCCTGAAGATCATTAACTTCAATAAGCTTCTGCTCCTCAAGTTCATAACGTTTTTCCATTGCTTGCGTTTCAGATATAAATTGCAAACGCATTTGGAACTCGCGCTCTTCTCTTGCAAACTGAATTACAGCGAGTTCATATTTCTCCTGTTGATCCAGTAACTGAATAGCTTGATTTCTCTGATCTCTAGAAAGCTCAATATCTCGAGAAGCATAAAACTTCTTCTGATTAAAACTATCTTTTAGAAGTTGGATTTCTGTTTTCTGGAAGCTTGAATAATCATCAAGTTTTGTTTTAAGTGCATATTCTGCTATTGCAACTTCACTATCGGCACGAGTTTGGTATTCAGCTTTAAGTTCTTTCGTTCGCTTTGGAGAAAAACCAGCCTTATCAATTTCAAGTAACTTATCTTTAAGGTTTTCACGAATTTTTGTAACTTCATTTGCAACTTCCAGTTCAAGTGCCTTTCTTGACTTAGCTTGTTCTATTTGAAACTCAAGAAAATCCTTTAGCTCACCAATACTATCAGTTGTTCCTTTAGACTTGAGACTAGAACCTCCCAGCCCCACAATCCATTTATTAACTGAGGGCGCAAAGTTAGCGACCTCTTTATTTCTTTTGACCGAACCTGTTACACGACCTGTTTTTTCGAATTGACGAGAACCACCAACACCCGCATTGTGGGATCGAATGGCAGCCTCCCAACTGCCTAATTTTTCATAAGCAATAGCAAGATTTTTAGCTACAATCTCAGCGATAACAGGTAAATTTTTAGAGTCGGCAATACTTATTTTATTGTCTTTTCTATAGTCACCTGTTGTCTGAAAGTAGCCTATCGCACCTGTTGGACTAACCGCATTCTTATTACCACCTGATTCTTGAGCCATTAGACCTGCAAGATAATTTTTAGGAACACCATATTTCGCACCAATAGAGTCCAAATCATATTTTGCAGATAAGGTTGCAACTTTTTGAAGCATCTTTAGTTCATCTTGGGTATATTTATATTGCTTTTCATTCTCCTTATTTTGCTTCCTTTTAGCCTTTGTTATCTCATCTTCTTTCTCTTTTACCTTATCAAGAATATTCTGAGCTTGAATAATACGATTGATTTCTTCTGTTGTTACAATAGCTGTCACGCCATCACCCAAGGCTTTCTGCTTCTCCTCTTGGAGTTTATTAATTTGATCAATCACCTCTTTGCTAAAGCCCAAATTCATGTAAGCTAGACGCTCATTTGCACTAAGAACATCCTGATTTAAGCTATCAAAGTAGTCTTTCTGGGCTTTGGCTGCTTTTTCAGCAGCTGTTTTATTTTTAGTTAATTCTTCAGTATTTTCTTGAATACCAAACTTAGCAGTCTGAGCTTTACGTCCAGTCAATTCAACTTCAATACCAAATAGGCGCATTTTCTCTTTTGTGTTTGAGGCTTCTTCAGCATTTTTATTGAAAATTTCGGCATTCTTTTTAAATGAGTTGTAAACCTCCTTATCGATGCGAATTTCATTAAAACGCTTGACTGCCTCACTCATACCAATAGTGCCATTTCGAGCATCTTGAACAACCTGTATAACTTCCTTGTTGCCTTTATACAGTTTCTCAATAGCATTTAATTGCATATTAATTGTACTGCTAGATTGCTCCAATGCTTCATTTTGACGCTTGAATGAGGCTGTCATATCATCCACAGCCTTATCTTTCTCAAGACCTTTTAAAGCCAATAATTCCTCTTTAGCTTTTTTGGCAACTTCGGCTTGTTCTTCAAGTTTTTTGTTAGCCTCATCTGCACGTTTTTGCATATACATATAGCCCGCTGCTAGAGCTGCTACACCAATTGTTAAAACGCCAACAGTTCCACCAACAGCATTAAAAATTCTTGTTGCACGAGAACGCGCCGCATTGTTAGCATTTTGTGCCAAGGTATCCGCGTTTACTGCTGCTGTATGAGCTGCTGTAGCAGATGTAGAAGCTCTCTCAAGTGGCAACAATGTTGTTTGCACATAGGTAAGGCGCTTCATGCCTGTTAATCGTGCTGCCGTTGCTTGAGCATCTGCTAATTGCATTGCACGAAGTTGAGCAATAGCACCTGTTCTTGATACTTCTGCTGTTGTAGCTTGTGCCACTGCTTGCAATTCACCCAACATTGATGCACGTCGTGCAATTGAGCTTGTTGTCGCTGCATGTATAGAAACTGTTTGTGTGAGAATTGCCTTAGTCAGCATCGTAACACCACCTAAGACAGCAACATTTGCAATTAAATTCATATTCTCTGCAAGTGTTTTGATTGAAGATGACAACATTACTGCTGCACCAGAAGACTCACCTGCACCACCAATAAACTGTGTAGCCGCATTGGAAAATTGAGTAATACTTTGCCCAATCGTAAAGTTGGTTTTTCCAAAGTCCTCTTCAATCGAACCTGACATTTTTTCAATCGCCTGAACCATTTTGTCTGTAGTTAATTCACCTGCTGAGGACATTTTTTTCAACTCTTCACGAGTAACACCCAAACCTTTAGCAAAAACCTCCATTAGATAGCCCGCATTCTCGTTTATAGACACGAACTCGTCGCCTAAAAGTGCATTCCGATCAAATGCTTGTGACAACTGATAGATTGCTGCACTTGCTGCCTGAGCACTAGAACCTGAGTTGCTAATAGACTTTGAAATGGATTCTGTAACCTTGGCTACTTTTTCCTGACTTAATCCTAATTTTTCACTGTTATACTGGATCTTCTGATAAATCGCTGCTGTACCACCCCATGCAGCCCCCGATCTTTGAGCAATATCAAAAGTATCTTTCATTGCTTTATTTAGTTCTTGCTGACTATTAGTGACTAAACGAAGACGGTTATTTAGATTTGTCCAATCATCCATTTTAGCAATCGCTGCACCTGCAGTAACCACACCCATCATATACCCAGCAAGTTGACGACAAGCTACAGAAAAACCATCCATAGAACGCGATGCAAAGTCACCATTACGCTGAATACTTCTCAACTCGCGATCTAATGCTTGCGCGTTTCGCTCAGCATTTCGTGAGTCAATCACGATTCTTAAAATTGATTCTTGAGCCATTTCATTTTTCCTCAGGCAATAAAAAAGCCCGCAGATGCGAGCTATAGGTGTAAAAAAACCGTCTAATGGCGGTTAAATTTTGTTTGGTAACTTAGTAATCACTCATTTGATCCCATGACTTTCTTAACTTCTCTGCGTCACTATACATTTCATTAAATTTTTGTTTCTCTGAAAGATTTAAATACATTTTTTTGTCTAATTCACTAAATGCATTTTCCTTGACTCCAATAATACTTTGTATCTTACCATCAAGAAAAAAGTTAGAGCCGTTTAATTCAGCAAATGGTATATCAACACTAACACCCTCATTTTCTTCGCTTTCTATATTAGTCATCATATATGTATCCAATGCTTGGGGGGACATTTGGTCATTTTTCAGCATGTAGATAAATTCACATTGGTAGCTTCCTCGCAATGCCGCCCCATATGAATTATTAGCATCATAATCTATATCAACTAAAAACTCTCGAAAGCGTATTTTCTCTTCTATATGGCTTTTTTTAAGCTGACCATCATCAAACAAGATGTACTTATAGACTCTATATACATTATCAGGGGTTGCTATAAAAGTAGAAATGGTTGCTTGATCAATTTTGAGGCTTGATGGACTTTTTAAAGACGCTCTTAAATACTCCTTACATTTATCATATCCAGTATTAAGAAGCTCTTTATCTAAACCCGTGTTGGTTTCCTTACACCCCACCAACCATACCAACACTCCTAAAAGCAAAACCTTCTTCATACCCCACTCCAAACCTTAAAATTTAGACCAAGATACTAATTTATGTATAAAAAAACCACAC
>NZ_PYIX02000009.1 GCF_003024515.2 Acinetobacter sichuanensis | reverse complement strand
GTCATAAGAGTCTTGATGCTCTTCAATATATACATCTTGATTGAAATCATCTTCAGGAAACTCTTGATTCTCAATCGGGATCGGCTTCTTACTCATTTTCTTCTCACTGATCAAAAGTACACTGTTAGTTTAGTTTGTGATCAGAAATAGAAAAGAGGGTGAAAATAGGAAAGCGTCAAAAGTTGTCGTGGTGCTATTTCATCTGAAAGTAAGTTTCATGTGGGCGTCATTCTGTTAATTCTTAAATTAAATAATATTGTGTACATAAGTGTGTACATATATTGTTTTAATTAATTTTATTTGTATATAAGATATTGATTTATATTAATAATATTAATTATGCTTTTATTTATTGGGCAAATAAAAATTTTGAAATTTCAACAGAGCATTGCACTCCTTGGGCAGGATTAAGACCAATGATGCCAAATATGATGCCTGTGGTTAAACGAGGAAAGCATGAACGCGTTTTTTATAATACAGGACACGGACATTTAGGTTGGACACTTTCTGCTGCAACTGCGGTGATGATCAGTCAAGAAATTTCAAAAAATTATCCTATTTCATAACAGATGATGGTTACAAAAGGGGGAGCTTTTCCCCCAAAATGTATCTTTAAAGTTGGGTAAAAATCTCTTCTTTATTTAGACGGGATTTAGGGAGTTTAGCATTGAAATCAGATTCACTACGATAACCTAAAGTGAGTAGGGCAGAAGGAATAAGCCCTTTTTCTTCTAGCCCTAGTTCTTGGCTGATAATATCTTCATCAAAACCACCGATTGGTGTTGCATCAATGCCTTCAATGCCCGCAGCCAATAAAGCCTGACCAAGTGCAATAAAAGTTTGATTTTCTGCCCAACGCTGAATATCACCTTTTTCATTACGATAATAATCGACATAACCTGTGCGGCTGTCTTTTTGACCTTGTTTTGCTTTTTCATCTTTAAAACGACCACTGAGATCATCTTGATTTAACAAGTTTTCTAAATGTTGTTCAGTAATGTCGGCTTGAGTACAAAATAAAATAGTGTGTGATGAATCTAAAACTTTGGGTGCATTATAAGCGTATTTACCCACAAGAGCTTTTGCAATACGTTGTTTGGCAGCGTTATTGTCTGCAATAAAATAGTGCCATGGTTGGATATTAATTGAAGAAGGTGCTAAACGTAAAACTTCAAGTAAACGTTCAAATTGTGCTTGAGGGATTTTTTGAGTGGCATCATAAGCTTTTGTGGTATAACGCTTTTTAGAAATACTGAGCAAATCCATAAGATAAGATTCCATTAATCGATAATTTTCGATTTTACTTTAATCTTCATGTAAAAGAAGAGCATTTTAAAATTTAGATATACATTTTATGGGTAAAGATTAATTTTAAAAGAAAATAGAATCAGATTTTTAAGCAATAACATCATATAAAATCAATATTTGTACTTTTATTTAATCAAGGTTTAATAAAACAGTTTTTGCAGTCATCGAGAAATAGTCAATGTTTGATCATACAAATCATTTCAAAAAAAAGTTGCAAACCCAACAGCAAATTGGTTTGTGGGTGGGTCTAGCCGATGCCTATGGTACTGAGATTGCAGCAAATGTTGGTTATGATTGGCTCTTGATTGATGGTGAACATGCACCAAGTGATTTAAGAACAACATTATCACAACTACAAAGTATCGCAGCATATCCTTCTCAAGCAGTTGTACGTCCACCTATTGGAAATGTCCAAATTATTAAACAATTATTAGATATTGGTGCACAAACTTTACTGATTCCAATGGTTGAAACAGTGGAGCAAGCGCAGCTTATGATCAAAGCGGTGAATTATCCACCTGTAGGCATTCGTGGCGTTGGTGCAGCCTTAGCACGAGCAACACGTTGGAACAGTATTCCTGATTATTATGTAACAGCACATGAAAATATCTGTTTATTGATTCAAATAGAGTCTGTGACAGGTCTAGAAAATTTAGACGAAATTTTAAAATTAGATGGAATAGATGGCGTATTTATTGGGGCAGTAGATTTATCTGCAAGTATGGGCTATCAAGGTGATCCTAACCATCCTGAAGTACAAAAAGTGGTTATAGATGCTATCCAACGTATTCGTGCAGCAGATAAAGCAGCAGGAATTTTATCAACACAACATGAAATGACACAGAAATATTTAGATTTAGGTACTGAATTTGTGGCAGTGGGTGTAGATACAAGTGTGTTGATGAATGGCTTAACACAGCTTTTGGCACAATATAAAGAAAATTGTAAAATTTCTATAAAAACAAATGGTTACTAGTCTATGTGAAAAATATCACTTAATATAGTTATTTCTTATAAGAAAAAATGAATTGTTGTAGGTGTATTAAGTGATTAAATTTAAATATTCTGCTGATAAATTGTGCGATTTGTTGGTATAATTGAGAATCAAGTCACAACTTTGAGTTTTTTTGTCGTCGTTTCATTTGGGGCAATAAAAAATAATGGATGAATAATTTAAAAAATAATCAGCTATTAATGCAAAAAAAATCTTATTTTTTGGATATGGGGATATGCAAAAAATTGCAAGATGCATGAGTAAACTTGTTGTAATTTAAATTATTTTTATAAAAGTAGTGAAAAATACCTAATTTCAGGTATAGTGCAACAAAATTTATTCATTACTATAACTTGCTGTTTCCATAGTGAATTTTAGCAAGAGCTTAACAGAGAATGTTTTATTATGTCTAAAAATACGTTAATGGGGTTGGTCATTTTGGCAGTTTTTCCAGTTTTTTTGACGGGAGCTGTACATGCAGCGGATGATCAATTGTCGTCCTTAATCACACGGGTAAATACACAAACTAAAAATAGTGATGTGATTTCTCCTTTGGAAAATAAACTATTAGGACGAGCGAGTTGGAAAATAAAATGTCAGTACAAAGCTTTTGATGATATGAAAGCATGTGTGATGAGCAAAGGTCCAATTTCTATTTTACATATGAACAGCCAATATATTGTAAATATTGGAGATAAACACGAAAAAAACACAATGGCATTTGTTCGTGTAGACCAAGGCGACTCTTTACAAGAGCGTGAAGGGCTATTTAGAAATGGTACGAGCATTGTTGGGCAGTTGAAACGTGGTAATTATGCCTATACACGTTTTCAACAAAACAAAGGTCAAGCTATAGAGAATAAAATTTCTTTAGTTGGTTTTACCGATGCATTTAATGATATGGAAGCACAATTTGCAAAATTAGGTGACGATAAAAATAATTTTTAAAATTTGGAATGTAAAAAATTTAAAAACGCTATCATTTGATAGCGCTTATTTTTGCATTTATTTTTTAGTAGGCATAATTTAAGTCAGTATATTTTGTCAAAGACATTTCGACATGGTCTTGAATAAATTTTTTGATATCTTCCGCAGTCATTGCTTTACCTTGGTTGGTAATGACATGTTCTGAAGGTGCTTGTCCTGAAACAGTTAATTTATAAATAAAATTAACTACAACTTTGTATGCCGTATTTTGCTTGATAATACATGTACTATATAAGTAGGCATGTTCTAAATTTAAATCTGTATGTGAAAAAATAAACTGTTCAAAAAGTTTGAGTGCTTGACCATCTTCTAAAGCTTTTAATTCATCAATCACTTTTTTTTCGTGATGAATTTCATAACGCTCTGAAATTGCTTTACCATCAATTAATAAAGCAACTTTATCATTTTCATGCTCAATTACAGTAATATTGCTAAAGGTCGACATAAGAACTCATGAGATCAGACAAAATAAACCTGAGTATGTTGGAAATAGCCGTAAAATCAAAGTAAGCACCTGTATAAAAAGTCTAAATAAACAACAAATAAACCAAATTTTAATATTAAAGCCAATCCAACTTTATCAATGTATGGATGGATATTATCGTCTCTCTATTTTTACATTACACTTTAACTGGTCTAATCTTACTAAATCTTAAAATAATGTGATTTATTTCACAATAAATGTTGATTATGTTATTTGTTATGTGTATTATACGTTTCAAAGAAGGAGAATGTTGTAACCTTGGGGAAAGTTTTATATACCTGCCACATGATGTGCAGGTATTTTTTTAACTGAGCCATCAACATTTGAATATTCTACTAATTGAAGGGAAAATTGTTCTAAAACTGAAGAGGGCTTTATGAAAAATAAACATAAAATCTATAGTTATAATATTGATCAACTTATCTATACATCCAAGAGTTTATTTTTTTTCATTGTGATGTTTTGTATGCTGACTTCTTTGGTTTATTTGATTGGAAATATTCATACGGGCTTATAACTTTATAAGATAAGCTCATTATTAAAAATGATAATAAAAGTAACATTTTTAGGACTTCATCAACTCAGATGAAGTTTTTTATTATATAAAACTATTATTTATAAATGATTTGGCAAAATATAATGAGATATTAAGTAGTTTTTGTGCATTATATTTGTAGTTTTTATAAATAAATATCAGTATTATCAGGTATTTATATGTAAAGTAATATTTCTATTAGATTGTGTAAGTATAATATTTGTTGTATAAGAAGTAATCAATAACAGAATAGGGAGATAAGATATGCTTGCTAAGTCTATGAGTTTCATATTCTTTTTATTGATGTATGTTGCACTTACAACCTTAGTATATTTAATAGGTCATGCAAGTTTGGGTTCATAGTTGAATTGATGGTTGTAAAACTATTCGATATAAAGTGCAGATGCATAGCTCAAGTATAGTTATTAATATTATTTTTTAAAACAATAACCTGAATCATTGTAAAAAGGTTTGGGGGGAAAAGCCTTTCAGTGATGAAGGGCTTTTTAGCATGACAAATCCTATCATTTTTCTTGGAAGTAAATAAAAAGCTCATCATCTATTTAAAGTAGATATAAGAAAGTTCAGATTGAAATGCTGAGTGAAAATGAAATCTGCAATTCAAAAATTTCTTTGCATTGAAATGATTTTTTATTCTTTTAATTTTTGATTATCATAATATTGTTTACTTTTTGTATAGTTTAAAATTGAAATTAAATATTATTTTTTTGATTTATATGTATTTTTTATGTCACCATTATTTTGAAAATTCACATAACTTATATATTTTTTTGTTGGTTTTTTTATAAAAATAAGACAAGGTCTAATAAAATAAGGCATAGGAACATGTCAAGACAAAAAATAAAGTTATTGGCTTTATCTGGTTTTCTTATTTGTATACAAACAGCACAAGCCAATGGTTTGTCACAACTCAGTGATGAAGAATTATCAAATATTGAAGGTCAGGCGTTATTTAATTTAAATAAAACAGACAATAGTAGCCAAGGTTTAAGTTTCTATCGTTTAGGCATGGAAGCTGAGATTGCTTTAAACGCCAATATTAAAAAACTACAACTTGGATGTGGTGGCTCAAAAGGCGCAGGTTGCGATATTGATATTGATAATGTTGCTTTAACAGGGATTACGACCAGTAATGCACAAGGTGCAGGCGCAACGACGGATTTTATTTTGAATAACCCTTTTGTTGAGTTTGCAATTTCAAACTCAAACCAAGCTTCAACACGAAGTATTGAAGGTTTTCGTTTAGGTGCACTTTCGGCATTGGGTATGATGAGTTTGGGTTCAAATGAAAATACATCAACTTTAACCGATGATACTGGTATTAACTCATTGAGTGGTGATATTGGTGTGCGTGTGACCAATGCAAATATTAATGGCATCAATATTACTTTAATTGGAACAGCAAATGCTCGCGTGAATGACTATTCAGGAACAATTATTGCGGATCGTTCTACAAGTTTTAGTTTAACGGGTTTAAAGGCAACAGCTCGCTTAATGTTGGGTGGTTTTATTCCTGTACCCATAGATTTGCAGTTAACTGCAAATATGAACAATATTCCTTTTAATACAGCACATCGACTACAAGTATCTGATGTTAATGGTAATCCGACAAGTGGTGCGTATTTATCTTTACAGAAAAAAGATATTAATTGGCAAAATATTGCCACAGGGCAATGGAATAATATCGCAGCTAAAAAAGGTTGGTGGCTCTCTGTTCCTGATACTCAGTTTGCGAATTTAACCATGGATGGCTCAGGTGTACGTTTATCTGCTTTAGATGCAATTGGAGGGATTTTAGGTGCAACCGTAGATATTCCTGCAATGGATTTAGGTCAAAGACCTGTAAATAACTGTTATGGCACTCTAAAATTTTGCTAATGATCATGGTATTGGATAAAAACTTTTATCCAATACCGAAACAGAACTAAAAATAAATACCATATGTTGCAGATGAGTTTATTTAAGGGTGATATTGCTCCAAGACTCATACAATTTAACGGCAGTAGAAAAATCGCTATTTGGTTCTGCTAAAGCATTTGCAGCTTGAATCAAACTTTGTGTTAAGCCAATCACAGGCGCTGAAAGTCGTGCATCACGAATGAGATCTACAGCTATTCCTGTGTCTTTGGCTAAAAGAGGTAAAGCGAAAGTAAGAGGAAATTCACGATTTAAAATCCGTTGTGGTAAAGCAGTTTCTGTAACCCCACTTTTTCCACTTGATGCATTGATACAAGCCAAAGCTTCGTTTAAGTCTACGCCATGTGCTTTAAGCGTTGTAAAGCCTTCTGCTGCTGCACATAAATGTACCGCCATCATCATATTATTAATGGCTTTAACTGCAAAACCTGCACCTGAACTTCCGACTAATTTAATCAGCGAACCCATTGCTTGCATTGCAGGTAAAGCCCTTTGAAAAGCCGCAGCATCACCACCTACCATAAATGTTAGAGTCGCGTTTTCTGCCCCAATAGTTTGTCCACTTACAGGAGCATCTAAAAAATAAACGCCTTGCTTTGCTAAATAGTCGGCTTGAGTTTTCGCTGTATCGGGTACACCACTGGTACAATCTATCCAAATGCTGCCTTTTTTGGGGCTAACTTGCGCTAAGATTCCATCTACATCTTGGCTCGTTGGTAAGCAAGAAAAAATAATATCTGCTTGCACCGCTTGTTGTAGATCTACTGCTTGAGTCCCAAACTCACTCGCATGTTGCTTGGCTTTTTCAGAATTTCGATTCCAGACATATACGTCATTAAAATGTTTTGGTAAATGTGCTGCCATACGGTAACCCATAGCGCCTAAACCAATAAATGCAACAGACTGGATCATATTAAATTCCTAAATTTTTGTTGAACGTTCATCTAACCAAAGTGCCAGAGTCGGCCAAAACTCGTCAGCGCTTTTTTGACTTGACATTAAACCTAAATGTCCGCCAGGAATTAGAGTAAACGTGACATCTTGGCTATTTGTCAATTGGCTCAAAGGCTGAACTGCTGCGGCAGTTACCATTTGGTCATTGCGACCTGCACCGATCATCAAAGAGCAATCAATATTTTTTAATTCAATTTTTTTATTTTTAAGTTGAATTACACCATTTTTAAGTGGGTTTTGTAACCAAACATTAAAGAGCATGTCATGATTTACACCCCCAGGATAATCAATCATATGATTTAAAAAATTACCCAAAGTTGCATGCTCATGCAAAAGTTGTTCATTGTCTAAATTAAGTAGAAGTTGTTTATGTCCTTCATACCAACCTTTAGGGTCTAAAATTTTAAAACCAATTGCATTTAAAATGCCAGGTGTATGTAGGATTTTTTTAGGAATAATACCTTGATAAATTGATTGCTGAATTTTATTATTTTTAGATAACAGCATATTGATTTTTTTATACAGTTTTCCAATACCACCAGAAGAATAACTGTCAATTGGACTCGCCATGACCATCAAGTTTTTGACATAGTTTGGTTGATGTAGTGCGGTATAAAGTAAAACAAAAATACCTGCCATACTCCAACCATGCAAAGAAATTTGCTCACTTTGAGCATGTTCACGAATGCGATCAATGCAATAAGGAATAGCTTCATCAATAAAGTTTAAAAAATTCAGGTAATAATGTTTATAGCTGAGTTTGCCCCAATCTAATAAATAAACATCAAAGCCTTGTTCAGTAAAATATTTAATTAAAGAACGATAAGGATATAGGTCATAAATAGACATGTTAATTGCTAAAGGTGCAACAAAAACCAAAGGCTCTTGGTATTTTCGTTCTGTTGCAGCATAAAAACGAATTTTTGCATGCTTATAACGACCAATCACTTCATAAGGCGTACTTTGTGATAAAACCAAAGATTTACCATTGAAGATACGTCTTGAAAGGTTTTTGATTTTGTTCGAACGAACTGGAGAAATACTCTTGAATTGTTCCATAAACCGTTTTTGTCCAAAAATCATAAAAGTTTGATCGAAGTCTAAGCGATAATTTCATATTATACCTTGACCTTAAATACACTAGACGCTCAAAATGTTAGCAATACTTTGCAAAGGCAGTGAATAACTGAATTTAAGATGAGCCAACAAGACGACCTAGAATACCAACTTGATACATTAGCAATTCGTACAGGTCATACACGTAGTTTTGAGGGTGAACATAGTGAGCCAATTTTCTTAACTTCATCTTTTGTTTGTGAAAGTGCTGCCGATGCAGCCGCTAAGTTTTCAGGACAAGTAGAAGGAAATACTTACTCTCGTTATACCAACCCAACTGTACAAACTTTTGAAAAACGTTTGGCTGTTTTAGATGGTGCAGAACGCGCAGTAGCAACAAGCTCAGGTATGGCAGCGGTACATGCAGTATGTATGGCATATCTTAAAGCGGGCGATCATGTGATTTGTTCACGTGCGGTATTTGGCTCAATTATTTCTTTATTTGAAAAATATGTTGTTAAATTTGCTGTAGAAGTCACATTTGTTGATTTAGAAGATTTAGATGCTTGGAAGCAAGCAATCCGTCCAAATACACGTTTACTTTTTATCGAAACACCTTCTAATCCACTTGCACAAGTGGGTGATATGCAAGCCATTGCCGATATTGCACATGAGCATGGTGCTTTATTTGCTGTAGACAATACGTTCTGTACGCCAGTATTACAACAACCGATTAAATTTGGTGCAGACCTTATTGTTTATTCATCAACTAAATATATTGATGGTCAAGGTCGCGCGTTGGGCGGTGCGGTAGTGGGTAAAGATAAACTGGTTGAAGAAATTAACGGTGTAATTCGTACATTGGGTAACTCAATGAGTCCATTTAATGCATGGATTTTCCTAAAAGGTTTAGAAACGCTCAGTCTACGCATGAAAGCACACTGTGAAAGTGCTCAAAAACTTGCAGAATGGCTAGATGCTCATCCAAAAATTGAAAAAGTTTATTATGCTGGTTTACCCAACCATGCTGGGCATGAATTGGCGAAAAAACAACAATCAGGTTTTGGTGGTGTTGTATCTTTTGTTGTTAAAGGTGAGCGTCAAGGTGCATGGACTGTCATTGATCAGACACGTTTCCTTTCAATCACCAGTAATTTAGGTGATGTAAAATCAACGATTACGCATCCTGCAACAACCTCACATGGTAGAATGTCAGCGGAAGCCAAAGCAGTCGCAGGGATTGAGGAAGGTTTAATCCGTGTATCTGTTGGATTAGAAAATATTGATGATATTATTCGCGATCTATCTCGTGGTTTAGATTTAATTTAATTCGCTCTTTTCAGTAGATTTAATTTTTTTGGAGACATTTATGAATGTTCAAATGTTAATGCAGCAAGCACAACGCATGCAAAAAGAAATGGAAAATAATGTAAAAAAAGCAAAGGAAGAGCTTGCTCAAACAGAAGTTCATGCTGAAGCAGGTGGTGGTTTAGTTAAAGTCACAATGACTTGCCGTAATGTGGTTAAACGCATTGAAATTAGCCCAGATTTATTGCAAGACGATCCTGACATGATTGAAGATTTAATTGCTGCGGCAATCAATGATGCTGCACGTCAAGCTGAAACTGTGTCTGAAGCAAAAATGAAAGAAGCAAACTCTGGGATGGGCTTGCCACCAGGTCTTGCGGGCATGTTCTAAGGGTTGCCGCATCAGTGTTTAGCAATCGTTTTGATCAGCTTGTACAAGCCTTAAGAGTACTGCCAAGTGTAGGACCAAAGTCAGCTCAACGCATGGCTTTACACTTGATCATGAAAAATAAAGAAGGTGCGATCGGTTTGGCAAATGCCTTAAATGAGGCGACTTCTTATATTCATGAATGTACTATTTGTCATTCTTTGACTGAAAATGATGTCTGTGACATTTGTTCTTCACATGACCGAGATGAACATCTACTTTGTGTTGTTGAGTCTCCAGCAGACGTGATGGCGATTGAGCAAAGTGGTAGTTTTCGAGGGAAATATCATGTGCTTGGAGGGCATTTGTCACCTTTAGATGGCATAGGTCCTGAAGAAATAGGGATTCCATATTTAGTGCAAAGATTATCTCAAGGAGAGATTCATGAGGTTATTTTAGCAACCAATGCCACCGTTGAAGGGCAAGCCACAGCACATTATTTGGTAGAAGCAACCAAACATTTAAACTTGCAAATGACGCGTATTGCACAAGGTGTACCTCAAGGAGGTGAGCTTGAATATGTAGATAGTCATACCTTGAGTCAAGCTGTTCATAATCGAATGAAAATGAAATAAGCACATTATGTGCTTATTTTTTTATTTAATTTTATGAAAATGAAATGATTCGTGTTTTTCCTAAAACTTTATTTTTTGAAATATAAATATTTACAATTGTCCTTCATAAATGTTACTCAATGCTCGTGATTTTGTGCCACGATGCAAAAAGATCATGAGAGTGATTGTTTTCAGGTGATATTCATATATAAATGGATTTGTATAGGGATTAAGTGTTAAAAACTATTTTTAAAATAGATTTGTTGTATTGATATTGCTGAAAAATATAGCTTTTGTTGTAAATTATCTTAAATTTATTATATTTATATTTTATATATTAGGGTAAAATCAACAAATCATTTAAATGCAACATTTGACGCTAACAGGCATGTTTCAATTTATTAATCAACAAAATGAACTCGACCACGTTATTCAGTTAATGCGTCAAAGTTCTGTTTATGGTCTTGATACAGAATTTATAAAGGTCGACACCTTATGGCCAAAACTTGGAGTTTTTCAAATTAATGTTGAAAATCAAGTATTTTTGCTTGATGGTACAACACTTGATTTATCTGCATTTTGGTCATCAATTTATCAAGCGGAACAAAATATATTTCATGCATGTAGTGAGGATATTGATTTAATTTATCATTATTCTCAAAAAAACTGCTTGGAAAATGTTTTTGATACTCAAGTCGCTATGTCTTTTTTAGGACATGGGTTGCAAGTGAGTTATCAATTAGCACTCAAAACTATATTAGATATCGAGATAGACAAGGATCAAACGCGTTCTGATTGGTTAGCGCGACCATTAACGTGTAAACAAATGGATTATGCTGCAAATGATGTTTTGTATATTGTGCAGCTTGCAAATCATCTGAAAGCGCAGTTGCAAGCTAAAGGTTTGTATGAATGTGTGATTGAAGATTGTAATCACTTGACATATGAAATTGCGCAGGAAACGCCAAAAGATAAATTATATTCTGATCTTGGAAATTATCGACATTCACGTAAACAGTTGATGCAATTGCAACAATTGAGTTTGTGGCGTGAAGAGTTGGCTAAAGCATTAAATCAACCTCGAAGTTTTATTTTAAAAAATTCAACCATGAATGATTTGGTCGAAAAAAATCCAAAAAATAACTTTCAGTTGGCTCAGGCAAAAGACATTCGTCCAAATATTGTACGTGAACACGGTAAAACGATTTTAGATTTATTAAAATTTTTACCTGCAATGGAAGATTGGCCTTTGCGTATTGCTAAACCTATTAAGCATTCTTCTCAAGGTGTTACGCAAGCAGTGGATGATTTAATTCAAAACGTTGCAAATGAAATGCAAACACCTAAAGAAGTATTAATGCGAAAAAAATGGTTGAATGCATTATATCAACATGTTGTTTTTCATCGTAATGAGCAGGATCTACCACGTTATTTGCTTGGGTGGCGCTATGATGTCCTAACTCAGCCTTTGATTCGTTTATTGTCCAAGGATAAGCCTTATTTGTCTGCACAAATGGAAGTTTACCCATAGATTAAATTGAAACTTTGCGCTATATAAATAAATTGGTTAAAGAATTTACAAACAGCACAAAATAACGACTGATGCGTTAACAAACACTAATGTATCTGTTGTTTTTTTCATGTATGCTGTCCCTTGAGTTTTTAGTAACACTGTTGAATAAAATGCATTGTGATATTTATAAGTCAAGCAAAAAAGATGAAATGTATCTTTATGTAGCGCGTCCAAATCATCCAAATGAAGATGAAAATGCTGATCCATTGGCTGCTTTATCTGAGCCTTTACGTGCTGCGTTTGGTCGAGCAACACATGTGATGCACCTTGAATTAACTGAATCTCGTAAATTAGCACGTGTAAATGTGTTACATGTTATTGATTCATTGCAAACAAAAGGCTTTTTCTTACAAATGCCGCCTGAAGGTTTAATTAATCCAAATGCGGTAGAGCCAGAGGGTTTACGCGGTGCTTGATCAATTATCAGGAATATGGGCAAATATTGCAGAAGTACTCGATTCTATCCCTGAAGACAGTATAGCGGTTACTGTCTATGTTCTTGGGGCATTGATTATATTGTGGTGTTGGTCTTCGATTGCAAAACGATTGCCTTCACCATTAGGCGGGATTACATGGATTATTGTATTTGCTGTGATAGCAACGCCAACAATTTCAGAAGGACCTAATTCTGCAATTGCACCTGCAATTTTTGGATTAATGTTTGGTATTTTAACTAAAGATAATCCACTCATTTGGTCAAATGCAGCACTTATTACTTTTGTGATTGGTGTGGGCTTAATGCTAGGCTATTTCTGGTCTAAGTATAAAGCCAATAAAAATACACTGCAAAAAAACACAGTCACTAAAAAAGTTTCACCACTTTAAATATTAAAAATAAAGGTTATCTATGTCTGTTGATGCTCAACAATTTACAGGTACGTCTCAATATATCGCGACGGATAGTTTAAAACTTGCTGTCAAAGCAGCTCGTGCATTACAAAAACCACTTTTAGTCAAAGGTGAGCCGGGAACGGGTAAAACCTTACTTGCAGAGCAAGTGGCTGAAAGTTTGGGACTTAAGTTGATTACTTGGCACATCAAGTCAACTACCAAAGCTCAGCAAGGCTTATACGAATATGATGCGGTATCTCGCCTGCGGGACAGTCAGTTGGGTGATGATCGTGTCTATGACATCAAAAACTACATCAAGCCAGGTAAGTTGTGGGAAGCCTTCACCAGCGAAGAACGCTGTGTTTTATTGATTGATGAAATTGATAAAGCGGACATTGAGTTTCCAAATGACTTGTTGCATGAACTCGACAAAATGTCGTTCTTTGTGTATGAAACAGGTGAAACCATCACTGCAACACAACGTCCAATTGTCATCATCACTTCAAATAATGAAAAAGAACTGCCAGATGCATTTTTACGTCGCTGCTTCTTCCATTATATTGAATTTCCTGATGAAGCCACCATGCGTGAAATTATTGCGGTGCATTTCCCAAGTATTTCAGGAACTTTGGTTTCTGAAGCCTTACAGGTTTTCTTTAAGCTGCGTCAGGTTCCGGGGCTGAAAAAACCACCTTCAACTTCTGAGTTGATTGATTGGCTCAGCCTGCTCATGGCGGATGACATGCCAGAAGATGTATTGCGTAATCATGACAAATCTAAAGCAATTCCACCTTTATATGGCGCACTGATCAAAAATGAGCAAGATGTACAGTTGCTTGAGCGTCTTGCATTTATGTCACGTCGTTAATGAGGAGAGCGCAACATGTTTGTGCGATTGTTTTATACCCTCAGAAAATATGGCATTCCTGTTTCGACACGTGAGCTGATCGATTTAAATCAGGCGGTCAGTGAAGGTTTGGTATTTGCAGATCAAAATGATTTCTATCAATTGGTTAAAACGGTCATGGTCAAGGATGAGCGTTTCTTTGACAAATATGACCGCGCCATGAAAGATTATTTTGAGGGTATTCAAACCTTTGATATCGATGATTTGCTCAGTAAGGTGCAGAAATTACCCAAAGACTGGTTTGATCTGGAGTTGCTTGAAAAGCATCTGACCCCTGAACAACGTGCTGAATTGATGAAAGCAGGTTCGCTTGAAGAATTGATGAAAATGCTGGAAGAGCGTTTGCGTGAACAGCATAAAAAGCATCAAGGCGGCAACCGCATGGTCGGTACAGGGGGCACATCACCCTTTGGTGCGTTTGGTGACCATCCTGAAGGTGTGCGGATTGGTGGCCCAAGTCGCAAAAACTCTGCTGTTAAAGTCTGGGAACAACGTAAATATCAAAATCTGGATGATGAACAGATTTTAGGTACTCGGCAAATGCAAATGGCATTGCGTCGTTTACGTAAATTTGCCCGTCAGGGTGCTGCCGAAGAGCTGGACATTAACGGGACAATTTACGAAACCGCCAAGCAGGGCATACTTGATGTGCAAATGGTGCCTGAGCGCCGTAATCGTATTAAAGTATTGATGTTGTTTGATGTGGGTGGATCGATGGATTCGCACATTGCACAATGTGAGAAACTGTTTAGCGCGGCAAAGACAGAATTTAAAACTTTGGAATATTTTTATTTTCATAACTGTTTATATGATTATGTCTGGAAAGATAATTTCCGTCGTTCATCAACACGAATGAATACTTGGGATTTATTCAATACTTATGGTAAGGATTATCGGGTCATCGTGGTCGGTGATGCGAGTATGGCACCTTATGAGCTTCGATCGGTCGGTGGTTCGGTAGAATACAATAATGAGGAAGCAGGTGAGGTTTGGCTGCGTCGTTTGCGCAATCATTTTGAAAAAACCGCATGGTTAAATCCTGAAGAGCAAAATTATTGGCACTATACCCAAACCATTGCCTTTATTAAGCAAATTTTTGACGATCATATGTTTCCAATGACTTTAAAAGGCATTGAGGATATGACTAAGTATTTGTCACGTTAAATAAATAACATCAGTTGTTTATTTAAAATAAGTTTATTGTTTTGTATGTTGTAGAAGTGGGATCAGGGGATCAACATGAATCATCAAATAAATGGAATTGCTTTACCAAATGAAGAAGGTTTTTTTGGTGAATATGGGGGTCAGTTTATCCCACCACATTTAAAACAGGCAATGGATGATATTAATGTCGCTTATGAAGAAATTCGTCATACAGTAGAGTTTCAAAAGGAATTGGCAGATTTATTTGCCCATTATGTCGGTCGTCCAAGTCCATTATTTCATGCAAAACGCCTGTCTGAACAACTGGGTGGTGCGCAGATTTATTTAAAACGTGAAGATTTAAATCATACAGGCGCGCATAAAATTAACCATTGTCTGGGTGAGGCCTTACTTGCAAAATATATGGGCAAAACCAAAGTTATTGCTGAAACAGGTGCGGGTCAGCATGGTGTGGCTTTGGCAACGGCTTGTGCGTTGGTCGGTATTCCATGTGAAATTCATATGGGACAGGTGGATATTGAAAAAGAACATCCCAATGTCGTGAAAATGAAAGTTTTAGGTGCAAATCTCATTTCTGTAACACGCGGTACAGCCACTTTAAAAGATGCTGTAGACAGTGCATTTGATGAATATTTAAAAGATCCAGCCAACTTTATTTATGCGATTGGTTCTGTGGTGGGACCGCATCCATTCCCGAAAATGGTGCGTGATTTTCAATCAATTATTGGTGACGAAATTAAAGTTCAAACACAAGACCAGTTTGGTGCGCAGCCTGACTATGTGGTGGCGTGTGTGGGTGGTGGTTCAAATGCAGTGGGTGCTTTTACTGCATTTTTAAATGATGCAGAAGTGAAACTGGTAGGCGTAGAGCCTGCGGGTCATGGTTTGGACACAGATATGCATTCAGCAACATTGACATTGGGTAAACCAAGTCAGATTCATGGTATGGCGTGCTATGTATTGGAAGATGAACAAGGTGAGCCTTTACCTGTGCATTCAATTGCATCGGGTCTGGACTATCCGGGGGTTGGTCCACAGCACAGTTTCTTAAAAGATATTGGTCGTGTTGAATATTCAACAGCAACTGATCAGGAATGTCTTGATGCCTTTATGACACTGTCTCGTGTTGAAGGGATTGTGCCTGCATTGGAAAGTTCTCATGCAGTGGCATGGGCAATTCGTGAAGCGCCAAAACTGGCAAAAGACATTAACATTGTGGTTAATCTGTCAGGTCGTGGCGACAAAGATGCCGATTATGTGGCTGCGAAATTGGGCTTGAACTAAGTTTTGATCGAAATTTTTTGATTCAATTAAAAACCTCTCGATTTGAGAGGTTTTTTTACAAGTTAAACTGTAAATCAATTAACCTGAAATATATTGCTGTAATTGTTCAATGAGTTTGCGTTGATCTTCCATGGTGGCTTTTACTAAATCTCCAATAGATACCAAGCCAAGGAGTTCATTATTTTCTATTACAGGTAAATGGCGAATGTGACGATCAGTCATGAGCGCTAAGCATTCATCAACAGTATTTGAGCGAGTGACTGAAAGGACTTTATTTGTCATAATTTCAGCAACAGTGGTGTGGTCAGAGGTACGCTGCATGAGGGCAATTTTGCGAGTATAGTCACGTTCAGAGAGAATGCCCACAACAGTAGAGTCTTCGGCAACCACGACTGCGCCAATGCCTTTATTTGCCATAAGTGTAATGGCTTCTAAAACGGTTGCTTCAGGGCGAATGGTATGGATTTCTTGTCCGATTTTATTTTGTATAACTTGGGCAACTGTGGTCATAATTATTGTTCCTTGCGATTTTTATTGCATTCTTTTAACTTAACTATATTTTAAAAGAATGCAAATACTTTTGTATGACAATCACAGAAAAAAATAGTATTTTGTTTGATTTTTCATCAAATTTTATTTGAATAATCAAATAACACGCTTCAATGGCAAGATTGAAGCGTGACTAAATATTTGTTTGGTTTAAATTGCGTGGAATGGTAGTGAATTGTTGAAGAAGAATTGGTGCATTTGTAAAGTTGACAGTTTAAATTTACGACCTGAAGAATTAAATAAAGCAGGTTTTACATTTAAGCGGGTAAGTGTTGGTAGTAGCGCTTCCTGAAAATCTTTTGGAGTGATTTTGCGTGGCGTATACTGTGGCCAATGCAGGCTTGCGTATTGATAAGCTTGCAAAGAATTTAACCAAAAAGGAAAAAATACATCATTTTTGTCGGTCTTCATTGCCCAACCCTGATGATATAAACCCCATAAAACTCCGCAATACATAAAAGATTTAAGAATCGAAAGTTTGATGATCAGTTCTTTGGAAATTGGTTGAAGATGGATAAATTTTTTCATGATAAACAATCGCATTTGATTCTCCATCATTGTAAGTGATTCAGCTATGCTTTAAATGAAAGCTTCGTGTTAAATCGTAAATAATTATGAAAATAAGCATTAAAAAACGCCACCTAGGTGACGTTGTATTATGCTTGCATGGTTGCCATCTTTTGCCAATATTGTGCTTTTAACGAATCGCGTTCTACACGGAAACCTTGATAATAAAGTTCTGCTAAGAACATTGCTGCTTTACCATGACCTGCTTTTGCTGCATCTTCAAGTTGTTTTACTGCATCTATAAAATTCATTTCTGAATGAATTGTATTTACCGCACTTGCATACACATGTTCTAAGTCATGTTGAGAGATTTGATGAATCATAGATAACTCCTTATTGTAATTATGATCATTTACAAGACCTCCCATGAGGTCTTTTATTTACATTGCTAACTAATCTAACTTATCTGTATTAAACTAATATTACAATTTACTTAACTTGTCAACTATTATTTTTGAGAAATATAGAATAACTTAAGATTACATGATTAAACATTAATCAATCATGATTTTTATTAAAATCTATATGAGGAAGACTAAAAAAGGGAGAACAAAGATGATAAACACAATAGATGGTTTTAATTTTGATGTACCTCCAGCTGAGTCTCAAATAGTTGCACTCGCGCAGTATCACCGCAAACAATTGGACGAAGCAATTTTCCACCAAGAAATACATCTAGGAGAATTTTGTTTAGCGCAAAGGAAGCGTATTTACGATTATACACGAAATCTAGAGCCTTTGCAAAAAATGGGTTTTTATCGAATATACGATGGGGAATTACGTCGCTTAGCCGATGACGATGATTTACATCCTGCTCATGCAGAAGGGGGAGTGAGTGTTTTTGCAGTATTTTTGGTTTTAGCAATTATTGCATTAATTTTATACTTTGCCGTGATTCGTAGTATGTTGAACTAAATGTTTAATTTAGCTATTTTTGATGAATCCATCGGGTTATTAGGCACATTGTTGTTTAATAACCCTTAAATTTGTATGCTTTTTCTCTAAACACTATATTTTTCACTGCCTCAAGATTACACTAAGAATTCATTCGAGGTAGTACATGCTCATATCAAAAAATCAAATTTTACAATTAAAGTCACACATGACTTTAGAGTCTTTTTTGAAAATGGGGATCATGATCGTTGTGGTCTTTATTTTGCTTGTTTCAGGTTACACGCTGATTCGTCCAATCAGTCCTGAAAAATATCATCAAGTGAGTAAATTATCATTACAAGCTCAATATCCTCGTACCCAAGATTTAGCAAAATATTTACAAACACAACCTTATATTTCTACACATCAATATTTTAGATTAATGCGTGCACATGCTTATGAAGCTGCGCGTATTAAAGAATATCCAGCGATGGCGATTGAAGATGAATAACAATCAATAGGCAAATTTTTAAGCGATTAAGACTGTATTACTCTTCACTTTTTTGACCGTTTTTCATGCTTTTACTCGCGATGTTTGATTCTATTTCAGGTGTGATAATGCCTAAATTTTGATTCAACATTTTTTTCAATGCTTCTTTATCGAGCTGTTCGGCAACAATCACAAAAGTAAGCCGATCTGCACGAATATGTTTTTGAAGCGCGGCTTGAATCTGTTTGGCTGTCATTTTACTGAGTTGTTGTTGATATTGAGTTAGGTAATCTGAAGGTAAATGATAGAAGCCAATCGCTGCTAATTGTGCATTAATATTGGCATTACTGCTAAATGACATTGGAAAAGAACGCAACATTCCTTCTTTGGTTTCTTCAAGCTGTTTACGTTGAATCGGTTGTTTTACAAAGTCAATTAATGCTTGATGAGCAACGCGGATACTTTCCATCATTTGTTCTTGTTGTGTGCCATAACTTAAACTAAATAAGCCTTTTGCTTGTGTTGAGGATAACGTACTATAAGCACCATAAGTATAACCACGTTTTACGCGTAACTCTTTCATTAAAATAGAATTAAATCCACTTCCTCCAAACATTTGATTGGCGACTTCTAATGCGACTCGATCGGGGTCTGAGCGTGTAATTGCTAAATGCCCCATCATAATATTCGCTTGTTTAGATTGAAAAGGGATAAACTGAATATTAAAATCAGATTGGTCGATGGGTTCGGGAAGCTCGGGTGCTGCTATGCCTTGAGGGATGCTACTGGCGAATAAACTGCTGAGTTGAGTGGCTTGTTCTGTGCTTAGATTGCCTGTAATAGAAATATTCATATTCTGTGCAACTAGCAATTGATTTCTAAATTGAATTAGCAATTCTGGTGTGATTTTTTGAATGCTGGCATTGGTGCCGACACTAGGCTCTGCATAAGGATGTTTGCCATAAATAGCACGATAAAAGCGAATGCCCATCAAACGGCTAGGATTTTCTTGAACTTGCTTTTGTCCAATTTTGGTATTATTGAGGACTAAGTTTAGACCAGAATTATTAAATGTCGCATGATTGAGTACATGTAACATCATATTGATTGCAGGGTTTAGTTTCTGAGGGTCAGAAAGTACGCGTAAACGGACTGTAAACATATCTCGATAAGCATTAACGCTAAATTTAGCACCTAATCCTTCAAAAGTACTGGCAATTTGTTTGGCTGTATATTGATCTGTGCCTTCAGCCATCAGTTTGGCTGCCATATTTGCTAAACCCGACATGCCTTTTGCAATATTTTCGTCTTGTGCAGAACCTGCATTAAAAGTCAGTTGAATATCCACAATGGGCAGATCTTGGGTCGAAACGAAAAGCGTTCTGACTTTTTGTGCATTATTTAATTCTTGGACAAATGGCGCTTGATAATTTTTTTGTTGATCTAAATTTTTTAAACTTTCCAATACATTGAGAGATTTTAAAGGTGTGTCGGTAGGTAATGGTTCTGCTTCTGTGGCATCTTCTGCACTAAATTCGGCTATGCTATAGCTTGAACATAAAAGTGTACTGATTAAAAGCAATAATTTTAAATTTGGCACTTAAAACTCCTGAATGGGCTTAGGGTTTATCTTTGGACTCAGGGCTTAAGTACAAGGTACTTAGATTATCTCGAACAAAGTAAATATTAGCGATGCGCTGTAAGTCTTGTGGTGTCACTTTGTCATAGTGTTGTGGTAACTCATCAATCAGACGGAAACTTAAACCGTTAACTTCTAAATTTCCGATCATATTCGCTTGTCCTGCGATATCATCTTGACTATAGACTAAGTTAGAAACGAAATTGTTTTTAACACGCTCTAGTTCGGCTTGATTTACCAATTCTGTTTTAAATAAATCCATTTCTTTTTGAATTGCGCTTTGTGCTTGTTCTAAGCTGACATTTTCTGAAGGTAAAGCAGAAATAGTAAATAAACTATCACCTCGATTATAGGGTTCATAGCTGACATTAATTGCAGTTAAGATTTTTTTATCACGAACTAAGCGGTCTTGTAGACGAGAAGAAATTCCTCCATCAAGTAAAGATTGAATAATAGTGAGCGCATAAGCATCTTGAGGGTTTTTGGCAGTTGCTAAAGAACGCACATTCCAAGCCATGTACAAATTTGGCACTTGAACAGGAAGCGCAAGTTCCATATGACGATAGCCTAAGCGATCAAACTCAAGTACATCATTACGGTCAGGTGTGGTTTTTTTCGCAATTGCACCAAAATATTTTTGTACTTGTTTTAAGGCTTGTTCTGCATTGATATCACCCACGATCACCAAAGTTGCATTATTGGGTGTGTACCATGTTTGATACCATTTTTTTAGATCATCAAGTTTAATATTGTGTAGATTTTTCATAAATCCAATCACAGGTTGACGATAATGACTGGTGGGATAAGCAATCCATTTAAAGCGTTCATATGCTAAATTTCGAGGATTATCATCAGTGCGTTGGCGTCTTTCTTCCATCACCACTTTGATTTCAGGTTCAAAATCTTGCTGTCGTAAAACTAAATTTCGCATGCGATCAGCTTCGAGTTCTAAAGCGAGAGGAAAGTATTTTTTAGGATAGAGTTGATAATAATTTGTATAATTGGTGTAGGTTGCTGCATTGATCCGTCCACCATAAATACGGCTAAGACGGGTAAACTCATCATCTGGGACTTTCTGTGTGCCTTTAAACATCATATGTTCAAGTACATGCGAAATACCTAACAGATTTCCAGATTCGTCGCTACTCCCCACAGCATACCAAATTTGTGTCATCACAATAGGAGCACGGTGATCTTCACGAATAATGACTTTGAGACCATTATTTAATGTCGTTTCAAAAGTTGTACGTGCCAATTGGCTTTGTGTTTCTGCAAATACTGTTGGAATAGGCGATCCAACTAGAAAAAAGCCACTCAATAGACAGCGTTGAGATAAATGTGGTGAAAAAATATTCAAGCATAATTTTTTGATATTGATCACTACTTATCCAAGAAAATATAAAAGTATTTAGCAATATTCTTCAAAAAATTACGTTTTAAATCAATATGAGAATGTTGCATTTTGGTTGATTTGTAGCATCTAGCTTTTAAACTGCACAACCCTAACTTAAAAACATCTTAAATTCTTATAAAAATGACAATCTGTGCTAAACTCTTTCTTTTTTAATACGATGCTTTTCAAGGACTCGGCATGCAAGAACAGCAAAATAAATTCTTGATTGATGCGGATATCGGTGATGACGATGTCACATTACCTAGTTTACCTGCCGTTAATGTGCCTATTGTTGAAAATAAAATAGAACGAGCAGAGACAACTGCTGTTGTGGCAGAAGCTGTAGAAGAAGAAACAAAAGCAAAAGGTGGCTTCTTTAGCCGCATGAAAGAAGGCTTAACGAAATCTCGTAAAAACTTTGCTGATGGTATGGTCAATATCTTGATCGGTGGCAAAGAAATTGATGATGAGCTACTTGAAGAAGTTGAAGAGCAATTATTGGTTGCCGATATTGGTGTTGAAGCAACTAAAACGATTATTGCAAATTTAACTGAGCGTACTGAACGTGGTGATTTGATTTATTCACATTCACTTTATAAAGCTTTGCAAGAAGAATTGGTGGCTTTGCTTGCACCGCGCGTTAAGCCATTACATATTGACCCAAATAAAAATCCATTTGTGATTTTAGTGGTGGGTGTAAATGGTGTGGGGAAAACCACAACAATTGGTAAATTAGCTAAACGTTTACAAGGTGAAGGTAAAAAAGTAATGTTGGCGGCAGGGGATACTTTCCGTGCAGCAGCAACAGAACAACTTCAGATTTGGGGTGAACGTAATAATATTCAAGTGGTTGCACAAGGACATGGTGCTGACAGTGCTTCTGTAATTTTTGATGCTTTTGAAAGTGCACGTGCAAAAGGTGTTGATGTACTGATTGCAGATACAGCAGGACGTTTGCATAATAAAAGTAACTTAATGACAGAGTTGACCAAAGTAAAACGTGTGATGCAAAAAATTGATGCGACTGCACCTCATGAGGTTATGTTGGTTGTGGATGCAGGTACAGGTCAAAATGCAATTAATCAAGTTGAAATGTTTGATGAAGCAGTTGGCTTAACAGGTTTAACGATCACTAAACTTGACGGTACAGCCAAAGGTGGTGTGTTATTTAATATCGCAAGTCGTACACATGTACCTATTCGTTTTATTGGTGTGGGTGAGAAAATTGATGACTTACGTCCATTCTCAGCGAAGTCATTTGTTGCAGCTTTATTTGAAACTGATAAATAACACGTTAATTTAAATCATAAAAAACTCTGCATTTATGTGGAGTTTTTTTATTTTTACATGATTTATTGCTATAAAAGTAAACATTAAACTTTGATAAAAATAGATAAAAACCATAAAATACTTACAAAATGTATGCCTTTATTTTTTTATTTCTTGGGGAAGTGTAATGACAATTTTATCTAAAATTGGTCATGTTTTGACAACGGAATTGTCAAAAGATTTATTGTTTAAAAAGAAAGACAATGTGTCTGATGAATATCCATTTTTAGAAAATTTACGGAAACGTCGTAGCATATATCATTTAGGGAAAAAGGTTCCTTATCAGAAGGATGAATTAATTCAGTTAATTAAAGAAACAGTTTCATGTTGTCCTTCGGTACTGAATAGTCAAAGTGCAAGAGTGGTTATTTTACTACAACAATCACATGAACAATTTTGGACAATGGTAAAAGATATTCAACGCCAATACATGCATGAAAAAGCGTATGAAGGTGTGGCGCTAAAAATTGATCAATGCTGTGCAACTTATGGCACAGTCTTATTTTTTGAAGATCAACAGGTGCTTCAAAAATTACAAAAACTTAAACCCTTACAAGCAGAAGAGTTTGAAATTTGGTCTGAACAAAGCTCAGGAATGGTTCAGTTTGCTGTGTGGGCGCTATTTGCAAGTTTAGATTTAGGTGCTGCTTTGCATCATTATAATCCCATTATTAATACTCAAGTGATTGAAAAATATAATTTATCACAACACTGGCAGCTTAAAGCACAGATGACTTTTGGTTCTATTTTAAGTCCAGCTGACGAAAAAATATGTGTAGAGGATGATGAAACATTTCTTGTTTTTTCATAAGTTTAGAAAGAATTATTCATTCATTCGGTTGAATGTAAAAATACACATTTTAAGGCTGAAAGAAATAGACCAAATAGGATGAGATCATTCAATATTGAAGTAAAATCATGCTTATACAAATAGACCAAATTCAATTGAAAGGTGTATTTTTTATCTTTACTGCTGGGCGTTCTATTTATGCAACATTATGTCATAAAGATATCACTGACGCCTATCATTTAAATGCAATATACTGACTCTATCTTAAGAACACGACCAAAATGGTCAAAGCAATATTGAGGGTAAAATACAATGTCATTTTTAGATCAAATTAAACAACGCCGTACAATTTATGCAATTGGTAAAAATGTAACTTTAGACAATGCAAAAATTGAAGAAACAATTAAAGAAGCAATCAAACAAAGTCCATCAGCATTTAACTCGCAAACTTCACGTGCTGTCACTTTATTTGGTGATTCACATGTTAAGTTTTGGACAATTGTTTTAGAAACTTTACGAAAAATTGTTCCTGCTGAAGCATTTGAAGGTACAAGCAATAAAATTAATAGCTTTATTGCAGGTTATGGCACAGTTTTATTTTATGAAGATCAAGACGTTGTAAAAAGTCTTCAAGAACAATTTGCACTTTATGCAGAAAATTTCCCAATTTGGTCTGAACACTCAACGGGTATTGCTCAATTTGCAACATGGACAGCTTTATCAGAAGCAGGTTTAGGTGCATCATTACAGCATTATAATCCGATTGTAGACGAAGAAGTTGCACAAACTTTTGATGTTCCAAGCAACTGGAAATTACGTGCTCAATTGGTCTTTGGTTCAGTAGAAGCGCCTGCGGGTGAAAAACCATTTATGGATGATGCTGAGCGTTTTAAAACATTTAACTAATTGAAAGTTTATGTGAAAAAGAGAAAGAGTACTAAGGTACTCTTTTTTTATGATATAAAAATAATAGTACTTGGCTGAAAATCTTAACAAGAGGCTATGAGTAGCAATTGATTGAGTGAATCAGGATCAGTTAGTATTTCTAAAAATTTTAAATCACTCAAAAATATGTCAAACAAAGAAAAATGCTTATCGTGTGGACATTATAGTGTGCCTACTTTTCGTGGCAATATTTTGCTGACTTTATTGTTATTATGTTTTGCGATTATCCCTGGTGTGATTTATGAAATGTGGCGTAGACAGGGTGGAAAAAGATGTCGCTATTGTGGTCAGCAAAATTTTCAGCATTCTAATCGGAATAGTATCCCAGAAAATAAAAATGAATAATGTTTGATTTTCAAATTTTTAAGATATAGGTTAATTTATAAAATTAAGTATTTTCAATAGTTTATGTCTAAAAAATGACTGTAAATGATAATTGTCATAAAATTGTCATGAGGACAGAGCATAGTGCATTAAATTTTACAGTTTATTGACATTTGAGAAATACCTATGCGTTTAAAGTTTGCAGCAAGTATCATGAGTTTAGGTTTAGTGATTGGTAATTCTGCTTTGGCGGCAGTGACGATTATTGCACCTGAAGAAATTGTTGTCTTGGCAGTAAATGATCAGGAAGTAAATACAGGTATTTTTAGAACAAAAAAAAATGAATATAAAGTCGATGCAGGCAATGCCTCAATTAGTGTGCGTTACCAACAATATTTTGAACATTTAAACAGTGAACACGATATTTTAAAATCAGGTGTTGTGACAATTAAGGCGCCTAATTTACAAGATGGGCAAAGTTATAAATTAAGTTTGGTTGATGCACCACAAAGTTTTGAAGCCGCAAAAAAATATGCAGAACAACCTACAGTGGCTTTGTATGATGCTCATAATCAATTAATCGTACAGCAAACTGGGGCAAATAATGAAGCTAAACCTTGGTTATCTGGTGGGCTTTTTGGTCGAGTTTTTGATTTAACAACCACGAAAAAACAAGAGGGTAATCAGCCTGCTCCTGTTTATACAAAATCCCAAACAGCAATGCCGTTGAGTGCAACATCGACTGCGGTATCTGTAAATAGTACAACGGCTGATCAGCAAATGATTCAAATATGGCAAAATGCCTCAAAAGTAGAGCGTCAGCGTTTTATGAGTTGGTTGGCAGAACAATAAGTGAATAATCAAGAAATTGTCTAAGTCAATTGAATACGAATAATCAAGAATAACAATAAAGCGTGATACACGCTAAGATGAGTATGTGTTGGATCATTTTCATCTTAGCGTTTTATTTTAGCTCCACCAATAACGTAAAATGTGAAAGAAAATGGGCGCAGAAAAACAAATAGAATCAATACGGTCTAACATGCCGCCATGACCATGAATTAATTGCCCCCAATCTTTTACACCTCGATCTCGTTTGATGGCAGACATCACTAAACCGCCAAAGAAGCCAAAAACACAGACAATAAGTCCAATAAAAGCAGCCTGTAAATAAGTAAATGGTGTTAACCAAGCCATTAATACACCTAAACCCGTCGCAAGTAGAATGCCACCAACTAAACCTTCTACAGTTTTTGAAGGTGATAAAACAGGTGCAACTTTATGTTTTCCAAATAATTTTCCACAAACATATTGTAAAACATCTGAAGCTTGCACCACCATAATCAGCCAAATCGCGAGCCAAATTTTTTCACCTTGAAAATCTGGTAGTTTTAAGTTTAATAACGCAGGAACATGAGAAATACAAAATACGCTGACCATCAGCCCCCATTGAATTTTTGAACTTCGTTCTAAAAAATGAGTGGTATCTTCTTGTTTTAGACTGGCAATAGGAATCAATAAGAAAACATAAAGTGGTATAAAGATAGAATATAATCCGTACCAATCTGTATAAATGAGATAGTATTGATAGGGAATAACAAAATAAAAAGCGATGAGTAACGGGAAATAATCACCACGTCGAGTTGGAAGTAGGCTAATAAACTCTCGTAATGCAAATAAAGAAATGATACCAAATAAGATGATAAATGCAGTTTTACCAAGTAAAATCGCTGCACCAATAACAATCAACATCACCCACCATGCATTGATTCGAGCATTCAGGTTGTCAATCACAGGTGAAGCATTTGCTCCTGTACGTTTTTTTAAAATAAATCCAACACTTGATGCAAAAACTAAAATACATGCAAAAATGCCAAATAAAAGATAAGTTTGTTGTAGATTGTTCAAGGTCATTGGTTTTCAACCTCTTTTAATTTAAGTAATTCTTGTTGTGCATAGGTCAAAAATTCGCTTTTATTCATTTCAAAATGCTGATCTAAAGGGCAACCAAAACACACTGTTGAAAGTAATGGGAGTGGAACAAATGCTCCTTTAGGCATGACACGTCTAAGATTTGAAATCCAAACAGGTACAATTTCAATATGTGGAAATTGTTCATGCAAATTATATAAACCGCTTTTAAACGGTAATAGTTCTACATCATCATTGAGATTTCGTGTGCCTTCGGGAAAGAAAATAATAGAATAACCTTGTTCAAGTGCATCTTTGATGGGTTGTAAAGGGTCTTGATTATTTTCACGATTGCGCCGAATTGTGACACCATTAAAAGTATTTTGAATGAGAAAACGCCTAAACCTATCTTTTAACCAATAGTCTGAAGCTGCAACAGGCTTGGTTTTGCGACGAATAGCGGTGGGCAAAGAAGACCATAATAAAATAAAGTCGATATGACTATTATGATTTGCATAATAAATGCGTTGCTTTAATTCAGGTTCACAACCTAGCCAAAGGCTACGAGCACCTGTTAATAAACGCGCGCCACGTCGTGTGAAAAATGAAATAAAGCGAGCAAGATAGCTAGAAACTCCAGTAGATGAGGGTGTTACTGAAGTCTGTTGATTATTATCTTGTTGTGGTGCAATTTGAGTCATAATTCAAACCAAAATTGTTATTGTGTGAATATAAGTGCCCAACTTAACTCATTAAAACAAAAGGCGATATGACGAGTAAAGTTGTTTAATTTACATTATGAACAGTAGATATTTAAATAGCCTAAGTTATTTAACATCTAGCCACAGATGACATATAATTACATATCCTCTCCATCTTAATTAAATTTATGACTCCTGCATGTAAAGTTTTGAAATCAAATAAAATTGAATTCTCAATCCATGAATATGAACATGATGTTAATGCAAAAAGCTTTGGTTTAGAGGCAGCAGAAAAATTAGGCTTAAAGCTTGAAGAAGTTTTTAAGACATTAATGGTCACAGATGATAAAAACTATTTTGTTGCTGTTTTACCTGTAAGTCATCAGTTAAATTTAAAGAAAGTAGCAAGCGCATTTGGTGCAAAAAAACTGCATATGGCAGACCCAAAAGATGCAGAACGTTTAACAGGATATTTGGTGGGTGGAATTAGCCCTGTTGGGCAAAAGAAACGATTAAAAACAGTTATTTGTTCAAGTGCGGAAGCATTAAATACAATCTATGTCAGTGGTGGGAAGCGAGGCTTAGATATCGGGGTTAATCCACATGACTTAGTGAAGGTTTTAGCGGCACATTTTGCAGATATTGTGGATGAATAAGCTGTATTTTTTATCAATGAGAAATGCTTTATTTTATTAGTGTTACTCACAAAGTTACTGATTAAATAATGCTAAAAAACATTCAATCATTTAGCGAGTGAATGTTTTTTAGCTTTTGATTGATTTAAATGAGTTTAAAGGCTTCAATTGCGCGTTTACGACTAAGCCCTAAATCTACAAGAGGATGAGGGTAATTTAAGGCTAAATTAGGGTTTTTAGCAAAAGGTGCATGAATTTGTTTTGCATCTAAATGCGCGAGTTCAGGAACCCAACGTTTAATATATTCACCTTCAGGGTCAAATTTTTGTGATTGAGTGGTTGGGTTAAACACTCGAAAATAAGGAACAGCATCAGTTCCTGTAGATGCACACCATTGCCATCCACCATTATTGGCTGCTAAATCCCCATCAATTAAATGCTGCATAAACCATTTTTCACCTTTTCTCCAATCAATAAGCAAATTTTTTGTGAGAAACATTGCAGTAATCATGCGAACTCGATTATGCATCCAACCAGTTGCTTTTAATTGACGCATACCTGCATCGACAATAGGAATACCTGTTTGACCTTGTTGCCAAGCCTGTAAATGGTTATCATTATTTAACCATTTTATTTTATTGGTATTTTCTTTAAATGGTTGATGTTTAGAAACATGAGGAAAAGTAAATAAAATATGCTGATAAAATTCACGCCATAATAATTCATCTAACCATATTTGTTGCCCATGACCTGATAAGTGAAAGTTCCCAAGTTGTTCGCGAAATAAGCCATGTATACATTGACGTATTGAAATTGCGCCCATATTTAAATAAGCAGATAGTTGACTGGTTGCGTTTAGATTAGGAAAATCACGTTCCTCAGCATAATATGCTAATTTATGTTCAAGAAAATCATCTAATAACGATTCTGCATAGTTTTCACGTACAGACCATGAGTCTGCTAGATCTTTGTGATCTAGAGCAGCTATATGTTGAGTTATGATTTCCAGATCAAGTGAATCATCTAATGTAATAGAGGGTTGTGGTTCAGGTGTTGGGTAACAACTTGGAACTCGAATACTTAAAAGTTCATAACAGCGTTTTTTAAATGCACCAAAAACTTTATAAGGCTGATTAGACTGATTTAAAATAGAACCAACAGGAAATAAGGTTCGATCATGATAAAGATTAAGCAAAATATTATGTTTACTTAACAGCGCATTGACCTGAGTATCCCGTTTTTGTTCATTTACACCCAATTCAATATTTGCAAATACATTTTCAATTTTTAGATCTTGAACGACTGTATAAAGTTGTTGAGGGACATCTTGCCATAATGGAACATCTTGAATGATTAAAGGAATATTCAGTTGTGCTAGCTGCCTTTTTAAGGTTTCTATTTGCCTAAGATAAAGTGAGATTTTACAGGCTGCATCATCATGTTGTTGCCATTGTGCTATGGAAATCATCACTAAAGCAACGCATTTTCCTGTTTGTGAAGCATGCCAAAGGGCTGCATGATCAGTTATTCTTAAGTCTTGTCGAAACCATACCAATTGCATAAAAATACTGTATCTTAAAGAAAACAATATAAAATTATAATAAGCTACGGCAATATTTACAGTAGTCTATCTGTGACATACTTTATTGTTATATCTCAAAAGGTAAAAATGATGTCAATTCCAGAAATACCAAGTGATGAAACATCAGAACTTGTACAACAAGAAGAAACTCAGTCAAATAGCGCAACTGATTTGATCAATCATGCAAATCCAATCGATGTGTTAGACTTGGCAGTAGAATTAGGTAAAGGTACTTTAGATTTAATTTCATCTGCTTTGGATAGTCTTGATATTAGCTTTTAATTAGTCTAATAATTAGTCTAAAAAATGGACAATATATCGGATATTTAGCTGTAAAAAAAGCCGCATTTAAGCGGCTGAAAATTTTTCTTTTAAGTCGGTTTATGTGCCACAGCAAAGCGATAAAATATTAAACTACCTGCGGTAATTGCAGCACATAATAAATATGCAAAGCTATAATCAAAAAGAGTAATGATCATACCAAGTAAAATAGAGCCTATCGCGATTCCAAAATCATAGCATGTGAAAAATGTTGAGGTTGCATGTCCAATACGATGCTTAGGTGAACGCTGAATCGCCAATGTTTGTAAACAAGGTTGTGCTGAACCAAAACCCATACCAATAAAAATAGCAGCGAGCATAAAACCAAATACAGTTTCCACTTGGCTGAGAACGACTAGACCGACAGCAAATAAAGCAATTGCTGGATAAATCACATAACTAGCACCTTTACGATCATACAATTTTCCTGTAAATGGACGTAAGCTCATCATCGAAATAGCAAATACCACAAAGAATACACTCGCATAAGCCAGTAAATTTCGTGAAGCTGCAAAAGTAGAAATAAATGACATAATGCTGGCATAGGCAAAAGAAATAATCATTGCCATAATAGAAACAGGAATCGCTTTTTTTTCAACAAAATCATGAATGTTAATTTTGCGTTTAGCGGTCAATTGTGGCGATGAAACACGATTATTTTGTATTGGAATGAAGAAACATAAAGTAAAACCTAAACAAATAATCGCAGCTAAAATACTGGTCACTGTAAAGTACGACGTTGATTGAATCAATGTCAAACCCATTAAAGGTCCAAGGACAATGCCTAGATTAATAGACATAACAAAATAACCCATTCCTTCACCTTTACGTTTTTCAGGAATAAAGTCATTGGCAATAGGCACAGTCACTGTGGTTAAAATACTAAACCAGATGCCATGTAAAAAGCGAATGACCATGAGCATAGTTAAACTATCTGCAAGAAGATACGCAATTGCAAAAAGACAAAAGAGCGTTTCTGAAATATAGAGCGTTTTTTTTCGCCCAAATTTTTCAATGATTAATCCACTAAATGGACGCACAGCAATGGACGAAACCATAAATAAGGTCATCGCTAAACCTGCTTGTGACAAACTACCATTTAAATCTTGCAGAATATAAATAGGAAGAATTGTGGTTTGTGCGAAATAAAAAATGAATAAAAATAAGTTGTTGGCTAAACAAAGAATAAAGGATTTATTCCATAAATGTTGCGCATTTACAGTTGACATAAATAACCTGAATGTTGGGAGAGAGCGAGGCAGCAAAAAAAGCTGTCATTTAAAGCAAAGAAATTTTGTTTAATTTTAATACAATGTTGAACGTGAGTATAGTGGAAAATTCAATTAAAAGATGTAAAAAAAAGGAATCTAAAAAGATTCCTTTTCACAGAGGGTAAAAATCTATGATTTATAAACCCGCTTCATATTCAGTATGACTTAATAATTTTTCAACATCGGCAATATTATCGGCTTTGATTTTATAGATCCAACCTTTGTCATAAGGTGCATCATTCACAAAATCTGGATCATCTTCAAGCGCTGTATTGATTTCTACAACTGTACCTGAAACAGGCGCATGGATATCTGAAGCTGTTTTTACAGACTCAACAACACCAACAGCTTCACCTGCGGTAATTTGACGACCAACTTCTGGGCTTTCTACATAAACAAGATCACCTAAAGCATCTTGTGCATGATCAGAAATACCTGTGATGATCAGATCACCTTCAATACGTACCCATTCATGTGTTGCTGCATACTTCAATTCAGCAGGATGATTCATGTTGACTCCTTAAAAAGACTTCAATTTATTTTTCTACGTGTTATACAGGTTTTTGTTACAAAACAAAAGATTTAAAAATGCTATAGATATGGGTCTTTACGCCAATTGCTTGGACTGCGTCCGCTCCAACGTTTAAAAGCACGGCTAAAATTTGCAACATCACTATAGCCAAGTTCATCTGCGATTTGCTCAAGTGTATAGTCTGTTCGTGACAGTAAAGAGGTTGCATGACGATAACGAACTTCATCCACTAAGGTGGAAAAAGAAGTTCCTTCAGCTGCAAGTTGCCGCTTTAAAGTTCGGTCTGACATGTGCAAGCGATCAGCAACATTTTCAATGCTTAAATAATGCTGTTCTGAATGCGTCAAAATGTCGCGAACACGCATAGATAAGCGACGACGTTCACCAATTGCAGAAAGCTCCGCTTCACATTGATTGATAGCAATCTGGCTAGCGATAGGGTCTGCATTGACCATCTTTAAACCTAAATAGGATTTATCAAAACTTGCAATTAAATGCGGCTGCTCAAAACGCATTTGATAGCGATTTTGCAATTTATCAATGTATTTATCAAAGCCTTCAGGTTTAGGGAAGTCAAAGTCAATATCACCTCGTAAATCGTCTATACCTGTGAGTGCGCGCGCCATCGTCATAATGCCAAAGGTTAGACCCATTAAAATTTCAGTTCTTAATGGTTCTATATCGATATCACATTGCAATTGTAAAGTTGCTTTTTCACCAAAAGTAGAAAAATACAATTGTAAAAATGGCATTCGCAGTTGAATAAAGCGGTTCGCAAGTACAAGCGCATCGGTAATATCATTTGCTGTCATAATGGCATAGCCAATAAAACCATGAATTGAAATACGCATTTGCGTACCAATTTGATAGCCTAATGTACTTTCACCTGTTAGCTTTAGCGCTTGTTTGACTAATTCATTTGCAATAGGTGTCGGAATACGAAAATCGGGTTCTGCCAACTGTTCACTATTAAAAGAAAAAGGCGCAAAAAAAGTTTCAGCGCTGTAGCCCCATCTAGAAACAATATCTAGTAATAAAAGTCCATAAACACCAGGGATTCCCTGATCTTGGCGAGCTGAAGTGTTCTTCATATGCTATCCGTTGCTCTCAACATATGTGTTTAAATTACATATTGTCATGATTCTAATCAAAAACCATAAAAATTGTAAGACAAAATTTAGCTTTTAATTTTCTTGAAAATGTCGATTAAAAACAACAATTTTAGTTGTTGAAATCAGTAAAATATCACCATTTTGATTTTTTGCTTGTGTGATATAACTCACAATACCGCGGTCAGCTTTGGTTTTTGATGGCGTGATGGAAACAATTTCAACTTCAACTGATATTTTATCGCCTGCGCGAGTTGGTCGTGGCCAACGTAAATTAGAATCTGAACCAATCAAGCCATAAGCAACAGGAAAACATTCTGTCCAAAGCCGCATGACAATGGCTGACGTATGCCAACCACTGGCTGCAATTCCTTTAAAAATAGGATGGTTTTTAGCTTTTTCTGGATCTGTATGAAAAACTTGAGGATCGTATTTTTGAGCAAAATCTAAAATTTCTTCTAAGGTGATTTCATATTCACGACTTTGAAATTGATCGCCCACATTTAGATCTTCTAAATACAACATTTATTTATCTTCCTTTTCTTTCATACGCTGTTGTTCAACTAAAAAACCACCTGTTTGTCTTTGCCATAAACTTGCATAAATACCATTTTGGGTGATTAAATCTTCATGACGACCTTGTTCCACAATTTTACCTTGATCTAAAACAATCAAGCGATCCATTTGGGCAATGGTCGATAAGCGATGTGCAATTGCAATGACTGTTTTATTTTGCATCAAATCATCTAAACTTGATTGAATAGCAGCTTCAACTTCAGAATCTAAAGCACTGGTTGCTTCATCTAAGATTAAAATAGGTGCATCTTTTAAAAATACTCGAGCAATAGCAATACGTTGTCGTTGACCACCAGAAAGTTTTACACCGCGTTCACCGACATAAGCATCATAACCTGTACGACCACGTAGATCAGAAAGTTGAGGAATAAACTCTTCAGCTTTGGCTTTTTTTACAGCTTCAAACATTTCTTTATCGGTTGCATCTGGACGACCATATTTAATATTCTCTGCTACAGTTCGATGTAATAGAGAAGTATCCTGTGTAACCAAAGCAATATTTTTGCGTAAACTATCTTGAGTTACATCTTCAATATTTTGCCCATCAATAGAAATACGACCTTGGTTGATTTCATAGAAATGTAAAAGAAGTTGGATTAAAGTAGATTTTCCTGCGCCAGAACGCCCAACAATCCCGATTTTTTCACCTGCTTTAATATCTAAGTTAAAGTGATCAATCACGTTTTTATTGTTATAAGCAAAACATACATCTTGAAACTTGATATTACCTTGTTGAATTTGCAAGGGCTGAGCATTTTCTTTGTCTTGAATTTTAATCGGTTTGCCGAGCGTATTCATACCATCTTGAATTGTCCCGACATTTTCAAATAGCATTGAAGTTTGCCACATCATAAACTCAGCCATACTATTGAGTTTTAAGATCATAGCAGTTGTCGCAGCAATTACACCAATCGCAGCTTGACCTTGCAACCATAACCAAACGGCTGTACCCAGCACGCCAAAAAACAAAACAAAAGTGAGTAAATTAATGCAAATTTCATACATTGAGCCTAAACGCATTTGGTGAAATACAGTCACCATGAACTTTTGCATAGAGGCTTTGGCATATTGACTTTCACGACCTGCATGTGCGAATAACTTAACCGTTTGAATATTGGTATAAGCATCCGTTACACGACCTGTCATTTCAGCACGTGCATCAGCTTGGGCTTTAGAAACTTTACCTAAACGAGGAATAAAATAATAAGCAGCCGAAATAAAAAGCACTAACCAAATGAGTAAGGGAACCAATAAAATTGGAGAAATTGCGCCAAGTACCACACTAATCGTAATAAAATAAATCACGACATAAGTGACCATGTCACCCAAAATGACCCAAAATTCACGTACAGCCAATGAGGTTTGCATGACTTTAGCGGACAAACGTCCTGCAAAGTCATTATGGAAGAAGTCTAAGCCTTGACGTAGCAATAAATTATGAAACCTCCAACGCAAACGCATCGGAAAACTACTATAAAGTACCTGATGACGAATAATAGATTGCATATTTGCAAAGAAAATATTGGCAATTAAGAATGTCGCCAAAATAATTAAATTATTCTGATGATTTTCTAAAAAGGTTTCAGGTGTAGACTGTGTCAACCAATCGACTAAGTGCCCAATCTGTGAGAAAAATATAGCTTCAAAACTTGCTGTTGCCGCAGTAAATAGAATCAGCAGAGCTAAATACTTTTTTACACCTGTAGCAGCCTGCCAAACAAAAGCAAAAAATGTTTTAGGCAAAGGTTCATTGAGCCCCTCATTTGGATAGGGATCAACGCGATTTTCAAACCATTTTAATAGATTGTTCATACTAGAAAGTGACACCCTTTAGTCGTCAATGAATTAAATGATGTGAATCAATACAAATGTTTAAACAGTTGACTCATACATGCGATTTAATCAATTAGGGTAGGATAACATGAGCAAGTTGTAATATTAAAACTCTATTCAGAACTTTTGAAAATTGTAAACGTCCAAAATAAGTATAAATTGTCTAAAAAAATAGCTTATTGCATGCTGCAAAAGCTCAAATACTGCTTCGTTTTACAAGTAATAAAACAGAAAAACTGAGCGTTAAGAGCTATTTTAAATTTTTAATCACACGTGTTACGACACCCCAAATCAGCATTTCTTGACCTTCGTTAAAATGAATATCTGGAAATTCAGGGTTTTCTGCTTGTAACCATTTTTTATCACCGTCGATCATCAAACGCTTAACTGTAAAGTCATTGTCAACTAAGGCTACGACAATATTACGATTTTTTGCCTCTATGCTACGATCTACAATCAAATCATCATCTACATCAATGCCTGCACCAAGCATCGACAATGATGCAACTTTAACGACAAAAGTTGTATTTGGGTTTCGAATAAGATATTCATTAAAATCAATTGATTGTTCAGTATGGTCTTGTACTGGAGAGGGTAATCCAGCAGCAATTTTAGTTTGAGCAAGTGGAATAGAGATCGACGTCTTTGCTTCAAAAACAGCAATCGATGCAATTTCCTGTACTTTTTTCATTTGCGCTTTTTGCGTTAAATATTGTTTAACTTCATTCACTTTTGATTTTGGAATATGAATCATTTCTAGTTCTTCATGAGCATCTGATGAGGAATAAATTACTTCATTTGTTACATTAGAATTACTTGAAATCGTCATATCTTTATTCTTAAAAAATTAAATCTTTTTAAATATTATAGAGAGATTGGAACAATATCAAATTTAAAAAATATTTATTTTCAATGAGATAAAGAGTGATTTTTTATTTTAAATGTAATTCATAAAGATATACATTGTCATTACAATTTTAGTTTTCACGTCATAATTCAAGTAATACGTTGTATGATCAAACATTATATTTAACAATGACTAAAAATAATACTTTAAAAAGTATGACGAGATCATTACATTAAGCCAAAGAAATTCAAAAAGTTGAGCGTCTAATGAAGTGGGATGATATCGGTGAGCAACCTTGTCCAATTGCACGTATTTTATCTGTCATCGGAGACCGTTGGACATTTTTGATCATTCGAAATGCATTTATGGGTGTGCGTCGTTTTGATGCATTTCAACAAGGTTTAGGTGTAACTCGGCATGTTTTGTCAGAACGTTTAAAGCGTTTAGTTGAGCATGAAATTTTAGTCAAAACGCCTTATAAAGAAAAACAAGAACGCTTTGAATATCAACTGACTGAAAAAGGGCATGCCTTATATCCTGTATTATTGACGATGGCGCATTGGGCAGAGCAATGGATGGATCCAAAATTTGAACGTCCAGTTGAGTTTGTGCATCGACCTTGTCAACATCGGTTAAAGCCTGTGCTGATCTGTTCAGATTGTGGTGAACCTCTACAAGCAAAGCACATCAAACCTATTTTTAATGTGCTTGAAAATATAACAGCGAAGTCATCATAAAATAGCGTGTTATAAACAGTTAGCAGGTTTCGGAACGCCAGCTAAGCGACTTAAATGACGGGCAACTAAACCTGTATTAAATCTGTCTTGTAGCATGGCGTTATTGATATCAGCATTCACTGTTTTCATGAGAAACTTAATCAAGGGGCGCGTTGCAGGAGAATGCCCAAATTGAGCGTAAAATTGGCGAACTGCTTGTAAAATTTCAAAATGCCAAGCATTCAGTTCTAAATCTAAACTTTGTGCTAATTGCTGAGCAACACTTTCATCCCAAATGGTGTAATCCACCAAATGCCCATCTTGGTCTAACTCTAAAGTCATAAAATAGCCTAAGCAGATAGGGCGAACCTATCTAATAAAATCAAACAAAATATTATTTTAAACTGATACAACGTTTAAAGTCTAAAATTAAGTCCGCAAACTCAGCATAAGAAAGCACTTTAATATATTTCGGTAAATCAGCCACCCATAAGTCTAGATCTGAAGCCAAAATATAAATCTGACAATCATCAGATAAGCGTTCATCATCTGCAAATAAAACCGCATCTCCCATTAAAACAAGAACATCTTGAGCGGTACTCATCATCTTGAATTGTTCAATATGTGCTGATGTTTTCGCAAATTCAGATTGCATTAAAAATAAAGTAGGTTCTGACATTTATATTCTCTTATTTCTGCGTTTACCAATACAGCACATGATCAAAATCGTGGAGGAATTCTGGATTTAAATCAATAAATTCAATTTGTTGTTGTGAATACGTAACAAAAACTGAATTTTTATCCTTATTTTCTACCAAAATAGGGGTGAGATCATAGAACTCAAAACTATCTAGCATATTAGATGCCAATTTAAATGGATGTTTTTTTGCATCAAAAAGCAGATCAGATTTTAGTAAACTGAGTGCTGATTCTTTAAGTAAGACTTTGACTTCACTACCAAAAGTTGCCAAAACCATTGTTGCTGAAATACTTTCATTGACTTGTAAATGGTTGAGGTTTGGGTGAGTTAAAATGACGAGTACAGTTTTCACACAATTTACCTTTTAATTGCAACACTTAATTGAAAATAACATCTTAGAATTGAAGGAGTCGATCACAGGATTCAACTGCATCTGCAAGTTCTCCTAAGCCGACTAACTCAAAGCCTTCGGCAAGGTTATGTGTTGAAATTTGATGACGTTTAGCATTTTCCTGATCTGTGATACCTCGTGCTAGGGCAGCACTGACACAAACAGGTAAGCGTATGGCTAGCTGTTGCCATTCATGGGTTAAATTACGTTGATCATCAGGCACCCACTGCAAGCCATTTGCAACAGTGACAGCATCTTGATAGAAGAAAACACGAAAATCTTGATTTTTTGCTTGTAAAGCCTGTGCTAAGCCTAAGGCATGCCAAGCATGAACTGAATTAGGCGTAGAGGTGATTAGTAATAGAGTACTCATTGAAACTTCACTTGAAGATTAGATGGTAAAGGCAATGTCATTTACACTTGATAAAAATAGGTAGTATACAATGATTTTAGTGACTGGTGGTTTAGGCTTTATAGGCTCGCACGTGGTGATAAGCTTGCTTGCTCAAGGGCAAGAGGTCGTCATTGTGGATAACTTAGCCAATTCAAATTTACATACTTTAGAACGACTTGAATATATTTCAGGAATGTATATTCCTTTTGTCAAAATCGATGTTCGAAATACACCCGCTTTAAATAAAGTTTTTGAGCAATATTCGATTGATGCTGTAGTACATACCGCAGGGTTTAAGGCACTTGAAGAGTCTAAATTAAAACCACTTGAATATTATAATGATAATGTGAGTTGTATTATGAGTTTATTACGCTCAATGCAACGTACAGGTGTACGAACTTTAGTTCATTTATCAAGTTTAGCTGTTTATGGAAAGTCGAGTTTAGAGCTCGATGAATCGGTTGAGTTTAATTATTCTTATGAAAATCCTTACATTAAATCTCAACAAATGATTGAGGAAATTATTAAGGATACATGCAAAACTGACAATGAATGGCGCATTGCGATTTTACGTCTAGCAAATGTTGTGGGAGCGTTTGAACATGGCGTATTGGGCGAGTTTGTAAATCCTTTACCGAAAAACATTGTACCCATGCTTTTACAAGTCGCAGCGCAGCAAAGAGATGTGATTGAGTTACAAAACCAAGCTGCAACTGCGGATGGAACAGTTGAGAGAAGTTTTGTTCATGTATTGGATGTATGTGATGCAGTTCAAGCCAGTATATTGTGGTTGCAAAACCAGTTTAATATCTGTGAAAGTTTTGATATCGCAGGGCAACCTAGCTCAATTCAAAATTTAATTGATATTGTTGCTGAAGTGACACAAGCTCAAATTCACACAGTAGATGCAAGTTATATCTACCAAGAACTCGCTCAAGTAGGTTCAAAAAGCAACAAGGCTGAAAATATACTTAAATGGACTGCGAAGCGCTCCTTAAGCACAATGATCCAAGATGAATGGCGATTTTATCAAAATACATTAAATCATGGCTAAATTAAGCCATATTTGATAATGATTATTGTTTACAATTGTATTAATATTGATTAGCATGCAGCAAATGCAATAAAAATAGCATTTTAACATCATGATAAATCGTTATTAAGTGAGCAAGAGGTGAGTATGCAGACACGTATTGAACATGACACCATGGGAGAGGTAGAAGTCCCAAGTGAAGCATTATGGGGTGCGCAAACACAACGTAGTATACAAAACTTTAAAATTGGTCATGAGCATTTACCATGTCCCATGATTCGTGCGATGGGATTAGTCAAAAAGGCTGCTGCAATTACAAATGCAGAACTTAAACAAATTCCAGATGAGCTTAAAAATTATATTGTAGATGCCGCAGATGAAGTGATTTCAGGACAATGGGATCACCAATTTCCTTTGGTTGTTTGGCAAACAGGTTCTGGCACACAAAGCAATATGAACTGTAATGAGGTCATTGCGAATATCGCCAACCAAAAATTAGGCAATCCTTTAGGCTCACAAAAGCCAGTTCATCCGAATGATCATGTCAATCGTGCACAGTCTACAAATGACTCATTTCCTACCGCTATTCATGTTGCTGCTGCATTACACATCAATGAATTACTTATTCCTGCTGTACAAAGATTGCGAAACACATTGCATGCAAAGTCAGAAGCCTTTAACGATATTGTTAAAATTGGACGTACCCATTTACAAGATGCTACGCCTTTAACTTTGGGACAAGAATTTAGTGGTTATGTGCAACAACTGGACAATGGTATTAAGCGTTTAGAGCAAGCACTGGTTTGGTTGTATGAGTTACCTTTAGGCGGTACAGCTGTGGGTACAGGTTTAAATGCTCACCCTGATTATGCTGAACAAGCAGCCGCACAATTGTCAGCTTTAACCTCGTTACCATTTATCAGTAATCCAAATAAGTTTGAGGCTTTAGCTGGGCGTGATGCTGCTGTTTTTGCTTCAGGCGCGTTAAAAACTTTAGCTGCGAGTTTAAATAAAATTGCTAATGATATTCGTTGGTTGGCAAGTGGACCGCGTTGTGGTTTTGGTGAAATACATATTCCTGAAAATGAGCCTGGTTCAAGTATCATGCCAGGGAAAGTAAATCCAACACAATGTGAAGCAATGACAATGGTGGTTGCACAGGTCATGGGCAATGACACAACGATTAACTTTGCTGGTGCATCTGGAAATTTTGAACTGAATGTTTTTATGCCTGTTATTGCATTTAATTTAATTCAATCTATTCAATTATTAGGTGATGCTTGTAATAGTTTTGACGAGCATTGTGCAGTAGGGATTGAGCCAAATCGTGAAAAAATAGACTATTTCTTACATAATTCATTGATGTTAGTTACAGCTTTAAATCCTGTGATTGGTTATGAAAATGCAGCAAAGGTTGCAAAAACAGCATATAAACAAGGCAAAACTTTAAAAGAAGTCGCGGTGGAGTTGGGCTTTGTTAGTCCAGAACAATTTGATGAGGTTGTACAACCTGAAAAAATGGTTCATCCAAATGTCAAATAACACCAATTAATAAAAGTTTTATAATATATTTTTGGAATGATTTTTTCTGCTTCTAATTATAAATTAAGACGCGGAAACGTCATCCACAGTTGTTTGAGGCAAGACTACTCATGATGGATAATGTTTTTGCAATACATTAATCAATTTGCGGTATTTGTCGAGTTCTGTGGATGACAATGGTTTTGCCTACTTTTGCCAAAACAAAAGTAGGTCGAGCCGAAGGTTATTCCCTAAATATAAACTTTAGATGTAAGACTCCGTCAAAAAACAAACCTCTTATATTATGTTAATTTCCAAGAATGGTATAAACATGATTAAGTTTTAATGAAAATGCCAATTTTGTATTGGCATTTTTTATATCAGAGAACATCTTTTTTCAAAAAATGATATATAAATCATGATCTTTTATATATGAAAAAGAAGATTTTTCACTATTTTTTTGTTCTAATAAGCAAAGTGTTATCAAACTCACATTGTTTAGTTTTGCTTAATATTTGACTGGCGTTATCTGGTATTTCCCCGAGAAAATAGCAAAGGATTTTTAAAAATGTCGAATCATTTTTTAGATTTAATTTAAAATAGACGAACAATTTATGCGATTGGACGCCGTGTTGAGCAAACACCTGAGCTGTTAACTGCCTTAATTCAAAATGCAATCAAGCAAAGCCCATCTTCGTTTAACTCCCAGTCTTCACGTGCTGTTATTTTATTTAATCAACAACATGAAAAATTTTGGCAATTGGTGAAAGAAAAATTGCGTAGCTATGCTGTGGATGAAGTTGCTGCAACAAAAACCAATACACGTATTGAAAGCTTTAAAGCAGGTTTTGCAACGGTTTTATTTTTTGAAAATGTGGATGTAGTTAAACATTTGCAGGATCAATTTCCATTATATGCAGATAATTTCCCTATTTGGTCAGAGCATTCAACCGCAATTGCTCAGTTTGCGACATGGACAGCATTGCATACAGAAGGTTTAGGTGGTTCTTTACAGCATTATAATCCAATCGTAGATGATCAAGTTCATACTGAATGGGAGATTCCTGCGAGTTGGAAATTGCGCGCACAATTCGTCTTTGGTTCTATTGAAGCACCTGCAACAGAAAAAACATATATTGAAGATCAAGTACGTTTTAAAGTTTTTAAATAGTTTTCATTGATTTTTATATTGTCAGTAAAGCGAGTGATTGATCACTCGCTTTTGTATACATGATATTACTGCTGATTTATGATTGTTATATCATACTATTGTTTTTGCAAAATTATATAAATGGCTAAGCTACGACATCGTAAACATCACAAAAAATTTGATCCCAATAAAATTCATTTACATCATTTAAGACAGCAGTGGATGGAACAACAGGTTATAGAAAGCCAATTACGCAAAGATCAAACTTTTAAAACTAAGTATTATAAACAGCAGTTTGATTTACCACTCAAGGGTAAGCCTGCATATGTTGTGAGTATGATCATTAAATATTTTATTTTGGTTTTTATTTTGCAATTAATCTTTTTTGTGTGGATTGTTTTTTACACAATTTTTGAAGATGTATTCGAGTTTATCAAATTCCTTGATCCTGAGGTATTTATGGAGGTACATACCACCATCTTTTTGAGTCTGTTGTTGGTTTTACCAATTTTTATTTTGTTTTATAGAACTATATCTACATCTCAATCCAAAGCAATCATCCAAAACTTTCAGATTCACCTTGATACTGTCGTGATTCTTTTTACAGATGGTTCAACTGAGCAGATTTATTATTGTGATATTGATTCTGTTCATATGGTCTCGGTAGGGAAAACACATCGGATGGAAATACGCTATACATTAATACATAAGAAGGAATTACAAGATTATCCTCGAATGTTTGAATTGGATTTTACGTTCAAGAAAGTATTTTTTCTCAAAAATAAATATCAAATGTATAGTGCTTTCTTACAACAACTACAAATTAAAAATCCGAGTGCAAAAATTTATACAGGTTTTTGGTATAAAAGTTATTTTAATATGGAAAATTTTCAGTTAAATGAAAGACGATTATTTTTATTAAAATGGTCAAATGTTCTGTTCTGGGTGGTTTTCGTTAGTGTTAGCTTTGCAGCTATTTTTTATCCTGCTTATCAACATCTGCTTTGAATTCAATATTTCAAGTATTTATAACGCTGCTTGAACTTATTTTATCAGGATTTAAATATTATTTAGAAAACATATAGGTATTGCAATAAAAACATGAAATAGGCTTTAAAAACCTAAAAATATGGACTATAGTTGAAAGAGTAAAGTTGAGTAATGTGCTTGGTTTTTATTCAATATTGTCTAATTTAGTATAGCTAATCTAGTATTGAGTATCTTTCAAGTTGTTATTCAGCACCGCCTTTTATTCAATATGAGCAATCAATTGTGCTAAGACGTAGTGGGCTGTTGCTAGCATTTGCAACAGTATTGTTACAGATTGCGGTTTTCTTACAGCCGCTATTGCCTGAGCAATATCAAATTGCTCCGGTCTGTGAACACATTACGCATTCTTTATTGCATCCTGACGGTGATGAATCAGATCCTGTACATCAAACCAGTTTTATTCATCATTATCTACACCTAGATCAGTCTGCGCAAAACTCAGATCATCACGATCATCAGCATGATATCAATCATCAATGTCAATATTGTGTGGTCTATGGCAATCTAGTCTTACCACCCGAGTTTGGTATTAGTGAAGTCTTTGTACGCTTACAAGTCAGATTGATTGCTTATAGCAAAACATTTCAGCATGTTTATTTTGCTTTACAGCGTCTCTATTTAATTCCCCAAGGACGAGCCCCGCCGTTCAGCTTTGCATAAAACTATTCAATGATTTTTTGTTCTAAATTTTAGAATAAAGCAATCAATTTACGAATTTATTATGTAGAGATTTATCATGAAATTGCAAAAATTTCCAAAAATGGTGGGAAGAAATATACTCATCTTGAGCTTAGGTTTGGTTAAAAAAAATACAAACATAAAGCAACAGACGAGTAATAAAACGAGCGTTTATGCTGATTTAGTAAAACAACAATATTCCTGTGCAGTGTTTAGCATTGAACTGCCTCAAAACAGTAAGGTGATGTTATGACTTTAGGACTTACAGCACTAGAACTGGCACGTATTCAGTTTGCTTTTACAGTGTCTTTTCATATTATTTTTCCAGCTATTTCAATTGGTTTAGCAAGCTTTTTAGCTGTTTTAGAATGGCGATGGCTAAAAACCAAAGACCCTGTGTATCAGGACTTATTTAAATTTTGGGTGAAAATATTCGCGGTTGCATTTGGTATGGGGGTCGTATCAGGTGTGGTGATGAGCTATCAGTTTGGTACCAACTGGAGCGAGTTCTCACGGGTGGCTGGTTCTGTAACAGGACCTTTATTGACCTATGAAGTGTTGAGTGCCTTTTTCCTTGAGGCAGGTTTCCTTGGCATTATGCTGTTTGGTTGGGGGCGTGTTGGTCCACGTGCTCACTTTTTTGCAACAGCGATGGTGGCGATAGGTACTTGTATTTCCATGTTTTGGATTTTGTCTTCAAACAGTTGGATGCAGACACCACAAGGCTTTGCGATTGAAAACGGCATTATTGTTCCAACCGATTGGTTTGCCATCGTATTTAATCCTTCATTTCCATACCGTTTAGCACATATGGCTGCGGCTGCATTCTTAGTGTCTGCTTTATTGGTCGCTTCAACTGCGGCATGGCATTTACTCAAAGGTCGCCGTGATGCCTTGGTAAAAAAATCTTTTTCTATGGCAATGTGGATGATCCTGATCCTTGCACCATTACAAGTGTTGATTGGCGATAACCACGGTTTAAATACCTTGAAACATCAACCGGCAAAATTGGCTGCGATTGAAGGACATTGGGAAACCAATAAAGGCGAGGGCATGCCGTTATATTTATTCGGTATTCCTGATATGGAAGCGGAAGAAACCAAATATGCGATTGGTATTCCTAATCTTGGAAGCCTGATCATGACACATACGATGGATGGTGAAGTCAAAGGCTTAAAAGAATTTGCCAAAGAAGACCGTCCAAATTCATTGGTGGTGTTCTGGAGTTTCCGCATTATGGTCGTGCTTGGCATGTTGATGATTGCATTGGCATTCTTTGCCTTGATTTTGCGTAAAGGTGGCAAGCTGTATGAAAATAAATGGTTGCATCGTTTTGCTTTTGTGATGGGTCCATCAGGATTTATTGCACTACTTGCGGGTTGGTTTACCACTGAAGTCGGACGTCAACCGTGGGTGGTTTATGGGGTAATGCGAACCAAAGATGCATTATCGCCTGTATCGGCAGAGCAAGTGGGACTAACACTAATCATTTTTGTGGTGGTGTACTGCGTGGTATTTGGCATTGGGATTTATTACATGCTGAAACTGATGCATAAAGGTCCGCAATTTATTCATGCAACGCCAGAAGGTGCAATTCATAGCGAAGAGGCGGTGATTCTTGCCTCGAAACGTCCATTGACCAGTGTAGAAGAAAGCGTTGACTCAGATTTGAATGCTGGTAATAGCAATGAACAGGAGCGTAAATAATGATTGATTTATCTCTGATTTGGATTGTGATCATTGCCATTGGCGTGTTTATCTATGTGGTGTTGGATGGTTTTGATTTAGGCATAGGGATTTTATTCCCATTCTTCAAAGACCAACACGAACGTGATGTCATGATGAATACCGTTGCGCCTGTATGGGATGGTAATGAAACGTGGATGGTGCTCGGTGGTGCAGCCTTATATGCGGCATTTCCTTTGGTCTATGCGACAGTGTTGTCTGCACTGTATATGCCCATCATTTTGATGGTGATTGCTTTGATTTTCCGTGGTGTGGCATTTGAGTTTCGTTTTAAAGCCAATCGCACCAAGCATTTTTGGGACAAGTCCTTTATTGGCGGTTCAATCTTGGCGAGTTTCTTTCAAGGGATGATCTTGGGGGCTTATATTCAAGGCATTAAAGTCGAAAATCATATGTATGCAGGTGGTGGTCTGGATTGGTTAACACCATTTACTATTTTTACAGGCATTGGCGTGGTGGTGCTTTATGCTGCATTGGGTTGTGCGTGGTTGATTTTTAAAACCGAACTTGATTTACAGGATCGTATGTACAAACTCATGCCGAAAATGATCATTGCTTTATTTGTGATTTTTGGTGCAGTCAGTATTTATACACCTATGGCACATCCTGAAATTGCTGCGCGTTGGTTTAGTCAGCCTCAATTGATGTATTTCAGTCCTGTCCCGATTTTAGTGGTGATTTTTACATGGCTGGTATTACGTGCATGTAAACAACGCGCTGAATTAAGCCCGTTTATTTATACTTTGGCATTGGTATTCTTAGCCTATACGGGCTTTATGATCAGTCTTTGGCCGTATGTAATTCCACCATCCATCACCATTTGGGAAGCCGCTGCTCCTGAAAGTAGTCAGCTTTTTGCTTTGATTGGCGCATTGATCTTGATACCAATTATTTTGATCTATACAGGACTGTCGTATTGGGTATTCCGTGACAAAGTCCGTATTGGTGATGACGGTTATCATTAATCAGGTGTTGTTATTTTAAATCGGGTGAATGTCTGAGTGACTGAAAACAAAGACATTCACTTTAAATAAACGCAAAGGAGATGAAAATTGAAATTATCTCAGACTCAATGGTTTATTGTGCTTTGGATCGGTGGCTTTCTGACTTTATTGATTATTGCAGGATTTTTTAGAATGCTGATTCAGTTGGCATATTAAAGACGAAAGGGCAGACATATTGCATGTTTGCTCTTTTATTTTCGATAAAATAGCCTAAGTTTTTTAAAAATTAAATAAATTAAAGAAAAAGAAAGCATACTAACCGACTGTTGATTTTCTCCTAATTGAAAAATATTATTTTAATTTCAGTGACTTTAGTTAAGTATTCATGACTGATCCATATAATAAAATAGCCTAAGTAAAAATTTTAAATATTTCATTTTTCAAATAATTATGTCTCAAATTTTCATTCAAATCTTTATTCCAATACATCCCCATATTTAAAAAAGGCAGTTCAATCGGATGTTCATGAATATAAATACTTAGATCAATATTTAAATGCGACAAAATTTGTCGTGGAATCGTCAACACCGCTTCAGGATACTGTAACAACACTTGTAGGGCGGTTGAATAATGCTGACAACGCATAAAAATTTGTCGGCTGAATTGTTTTTTATTTAAATAAATATCTTCCAATAACAAGCCTGTACGGCGTGATGAAACTCCAATATGTGGTGCCTGAAAATATAGATCGCTGTTCATTATAGTTTGCTGGGTACAAATCACAAACTGATCCTGAACCAAAGGATGATACAAAATGCGCTCACCATAATTTTGTTCGAGATCAATCACAAAATCAATTTGCTGCGAGGCAAGGTCAGCCACAACATTTTTACGGTCGAGTTTACTGCTGAAAAATTGAATATCCAATTGTTGCTGTTGAAAATGTTGTACCAGTTGCGGAAAAATAATCGGTTCAATTTCATCATGAACCGCAATTTTCAAAGTATTCAACATACTTGGATCAAAAGATTGTGTTTGTTTGGAAATATTTTGAATGACAAATAAAGCATTTTTGACAGGTAAATAGATCTGCTCAGCAAAAGGCGTTGGCAACATTTTATTGCCTGCACGAACAAATAAATCATCTTGTAAATGTTGTCTAAGCCGTTGCAGGGCATGGCTCGCCGCAGATTGGGTAATACACAATATCTGAGCCGCTTTGGAAATACTTTTTTGCTCATAAATGGTCAAAAACAGTGGATATAAATTGATATCCATCTGGTGGAAAATTGCCATATCCAAGGTGTTTTTAGAATGAATATTATTCATAATCTGCTATGGAATTAAATCATTTGGTTCATAATATATTTTCAGTTAAGGTAATGTAAAGCAAGATTGATCACGCAAACATTTTATATTTGACTCGATCAGTATTTTACTTTTATTGAATAATAGGAACAGCAGGATGTTTGAACTTTCAGCACGTGCGCAGGACTTTGTAGAACGCACCAAAGCATTTATAAAAAATGAAATTGAACCCATCGAAACAGAATTTTGGAATGATGTGCATCACCTTAATCAGGGTGGAGATTGGACCAAATGGCAATGGTCTACTCAACTTGAGGTTTTAAAAAATAAAGCCAAACAAGCAGGGCTTTGGAATATGTTTTTGCCTTGTCCTGAACTCGGTCAGGGTTTATCTGTACAAGAATATGCCCATATTGCAGAACTTTCAGGACGCAGTTTAATTGCGCCAACCGTATTTAACTGCAACGCGCCTGACAGTGGCAACATGGAAGTGTTATGGCGCTATGGAACAGACGCGCAAAAACAACAATGGCTGAAACCTTTACTTGATGGAAAAATTCGTTCTGTTTTTTGTATGACTGAACCTGATGTTGCCTCATCGGACGCAACCAATATGCAAGCAACGGCTGTGGTGGATGGTGATGAAATCGTTCTAAATGGTCGTAAATGGTGGTCTTCAGGTTTGGGCGATCCTAATGCCAAAATCATTATTTTCATGGCACATACCCCTGACGAAACAAAAAGTCGCCATCAACAACACTCGATGGTATTGGTTCCTGTAGACACGCAAGGCGTGACTATTGAACGTATGTTGCCTGTTTTTGGAGATTATGATGCACCACATGGTCACGGCGAAGTTAGTTTTGATAATGTCCGTGTACCTGTATCCAACTTTATTGGTGGAGCAGGACAAGGTTTTGCTATTGCACAAGGGCGCTTAGGACCGGGACGTATTCACCATTGTATGCGTTGTATCGGTGCGGCTGAAAAATCTTTGGAACTCATGATTGATCGTGGCATGAGCCGTAGTGCATTTGGCAAAGAGATTTTGAAACTTGGTGGCAATCTCGAACGCGTTGCCGAAGCACGGGTTGCGATTGATCAGGCACGTTTATTGACCTTGTATGCCGCTTATAAAATGGATACTTTAGGGAATATGGCGGCATTGACTGAAATCTCTGCAATTAAAGTCGTTGCGCCATCGGTACTTGAAAAAGTGGTGGATATGGCAATTCAAATTCACGGCGGTGCAGGTATGTCACGTGATACGCCATTGACAGGATTTTTTGCACAGGCTCGTGCTCTACGTTTAGCTGATGGTCCTGATGAAGTGCATAAAGGCATGATTGCCAAACTTGAATTGAAAAAACGTGGTTACGGTTCACATAAGAAGTAAGCTATTTAAATGATTTGCAATGTCATTTTCCTATGTAAATATAGACATAGGAAAATACACACCATTCAAAATTTACAAAATCTGGGAAAAAGCATGTCAGTGATTGATGTAGGTGGAAATGTCCGAGAAGGCGAAGAACTTGATGTTCGTGCAGTGGGAAATTGGCTCATTGAAAATGGTTCTGAAATTTCAGGACCTGTGGAAGTCACTCAATATTCAGGTGGGGCGTCAAATTGGACATATCGTTTAAAATACGAAAATGCCGATTTAATTTTACGTCGTCCACCCAAAGGAACCAAAGCCAAATCTGCACATGACATGGCACGTGAATATAACGTTCAGACTTGGCTCGCACCGTATTATCCTGTTTTACCTGAAATGGTGGCATTGTGTCAGGATGAATCCGTGATTGGCTGTAATTTCTATGTCATGAAACGTATTGAAGGCATTATTCCACGTGCCAAACTGCCACCTGAATTAAAATTTGGTGAAACAGAAGTCCGTGAACTCTGTATCAATGTTTTGGACAAACTGATTGAGTTACATCAAGTTCCGTATCAAGGTACGCCACTTGAGCAATTAGGCAAAGGGGATGGATATTGCCGTCGTCAGGTTGAAGGTTGGGACTCTCGTTATGAAAAAGCCCATACCATCAATGTGCCAAGTTTTAAGTTTGTCCGTAAATGGCTCAATGAAAATATTCCTGCTGATTCAACAAGTTGTTTAATTCATAATGATTGGCGTTTTGATAATGTCATTCTTGACCCTAAAAATCCGACACAAGTTATTGGCGTATTGGATTGGGAAATGGCAACCATTGGCGATCCATTGATGGATTTGGGCGCAGCCTTAGCCTATTGGGTCGAAGACACTGACAATCAGATTTTTAAATCGACCCGTCGCCAACCGACTCATTTAAAAGGGATGTTTAGCCGTAAAGAAGTGGTGGACTACTATTTGCAGAAAACAGGTTTACAGCCCGAAAATTGGACATTTTATGAAGTGTTCGGTATTTTCCGTTTAGCGGTGATTGCGCAACAGATTTATTATCGTTACTACCACAAACAAACCAATAATCCTGCATTTAAAGATTTTTGGATTGTGATTCATGCCTTACATATCCGTGCGCTGAAACTAATCGGCTTACAAAAACTCGAAGCCAATGAAATTGCACATAAATATATGGAAAAAATGAAGGAAATTTTAGCAAAATGACCACAATTTATTTGGTTCGTCATGGACAAGCGTCTTTTGGTGCGGCAAGTTATGACAAACTTTCACCCAATGGGGAATTACAGGCAAAAGTATTGGGTCAATATTTCAATAAAATTTTGAAAGAAGAACCTTATGTCGTGGCAGGTTCAATGCAACGCCATCAACAAACGGCGAATTTTGCATTGGCTGAATGTTTTCCTGAAGCCAAGATTATTACAGATAGTGCTTGGAATGAATTTAATCATCAACAAGTGTTTGCCCAATATGACCCACGTTTTAATGAGCCGCATTTATTACGTGAAGAAGTCGCAAAAGAGGAAAGCCCACGTGCATATTTAGCCAAAATTTTTGAAGGTGCAATTGGACGTTGGACAGGGGGCGACTATCATCATGAATATGATGAATCATGGCCAAATTTTAAAAACCGTGTCGAAACAGCCTTACAAAATCTATGTGATGAACTCGCTCAAAGCAAGCCACGTTATGCTGTGGTATTTACTTCAGGTGGCGTGGTTTCTGTGGCGGCAGGTAAATTACTCGAACTCAGTCCAAATAAAACCTTTGCTTTGAATTGGGCAATTGCCAATGCAAGTTTAACGACTTTACGTTTGGTGGGCAATGAACCACAGCTCTTGAGTTTAAATGAACATCATTTTATCAAGGCGGAAGATTCGCAATTGCTGACATGGATTTGATATTCATCCATTAAAACAAATTGAAAAAATTAACAGAAAATATTCAGGAAGATTTCATGGCAAAAACTATTTTAATTACAGGCGCAAGTTCAGGAATAGGTGCAGGAATGGCACGTGAATTTGCCCAAAAAGGCTATAATTTAGCAGTATGTGCACGTCGTTTAGAACGCTTGCAAGATTTAAAACAAGAACTCGAATCTAAATACGGTGTAAAAGTCATTGCTAAAGTTTTGGATGTGACCAATTACGAACAAGTATTCCAAGTATTCCGTGAGTTTAAACAAGACTTTGGCATCATTGACCGCATTATTGTCAATGCGGGTGTAGGTGATGGACGTCGTATAGGCAATGGCAAATTTGAAATTAACCGTGCGACCGTTGAAACCAATTTCATTTCTGCTTTGGCACAATGTGAAGCGGCTGTGGAAATTTTCCGTGAGCAAAAGTTTGGGCATTTGGTGGTGATTTCTTCAATGAGCGCCATTCGTGGCATGCCAAAACATTTGACGGCTTATGGTGCAAGTAAAGCAGCAGTTGCACATTTGGCAGAAGGCATTCGTGCAGAACTGATTGATACCAAAATCAAAGTTTCTACGATTTTCCCAGGCTATATCCGTACCGAAATCAATGAAGGTGCGAAAAAATTACCTTTTGAAGTGGATGTTGAAACAGGCTCACACTTATTGGTCAAAGCCATTGAAAAACAACCTGTTAAAGCGTATGTCCCACAATGGCCGTGGTTACCGCTTGGCTTGGCAATGAAAGTTTTACCGTTGAAAATTGTCAATAAACTCGGTTAAGTATTTGATAAGACTCGCAAGAGTCTTTTCTATATAAACAACCTAAGTATTTAAAATATGTTAAAACTCAAAATCGTAACACTTACTCTAGTTCCTACACTACTTATACAAGGTTATAGAGTAAAGAAAAACACGCTGCGCTTATCTGAGCCACAGGGAAAAAGGCAGGGAACAATGGGGAAGGGCAAACCGCTATCCATATTAATCCTTGGTGATTCTGCTGCGGCAGGTGTAGGTGTTGAACATCAACAGGATGCTTTGCTTGGTTCACTGTTACATGAGTTAAAACAAGATTTTGAAATCAGCTATCAACTTGAAGCAAAAACAGGGGATACGACAGTACAAGTTTTAGAGCGAACACAGCTACTAGAAAAACAACACTTTGATGTTATCATCAGCTCAGTTGGCGTGAATGACGTGACTAAACTCACTGCACCGAAAAAGTGGCTTCAGTTACAACAACAGTTTTATACTGAAATTGAAAATAAGTTTTCACCACAATTAATATTAGTGACATCCGTGCCACCAATGGACTTATTTCCTGCTTTGCCAAATCCTTTGGGATGGTTGTTTGGACAATATTCCAGTGCCATGAATCAGAAATTAGCAAATTTTATTCAAAATAAACCATTACAACAGGATGCAACGCGCTATCAATTAATTCAGTTTGATTTAGCACATTTTAAAACTTTAAATTTACAAATGGCAAAAGACGGTTTTCATCCAAGTAAAGAGATTTATCAGATTTGGGCAAAAGAAATTTCAACGTTTATTTTCAGCAAATTCCTGTGATAAAATAAGTGAAATTTAACAAGAACATAAAATATGAATTACTACGCAAGAACTCTCTATTAGGTTTCAACTACCTAATGAGAGAAATATGGATAAACTTAAATGCCTTAAACAACAATATGTAAAAGTTGTTAAAAAGGGGTTAACTGGTGATTATGATGATGAATTTTTTCCTAATCGCCAAGATAAATGGTATCGCCATTTTAGTACAAAGCAGGAGAAAAGTTTTTATTTCTTACATCGTATTGAATACAAAACTTATCGTATTAGATTAAGGTATAAGCGTTGTAAGATATTTGATTCTTGGGAAGACCTTACACCATTCTCTTGCTATGGTGGAAAAAATTGGAAACATAACTCAAAAAGAAAACATCAATACTATCGTGAAAAGAATTAAAGAACAGGGAGCAAAAGCTCCCTATTTTTATCTTAAATTTTAAATACTTGACACCTATATAGATGCATATATTTATATAAATTAATGAAAGAACAGACTTATTTTGTCTTTTAACGTGTTAATGTAAAATTTAAAAATACATATCTACTGCTATTTATGAAAATGTTAAAATAAGTCATACAGATGAACAAATATTGTTATAAATGACAGATCAAATTATAGAAAACCATCCACTAAAACCATTCCTACCACCCAATGCTAAGCTTTTGATGTTAGGAAGTTTTCCACCACCAAAAATTCGCTGGAAAATGGATTTTTATTATCCGAATTATCAAAATGATATGTGGCGGATTTTTGGATTAATTTTTTTTAATGATAAAGACTATTTTCTAGATTTGCCGAATAAAAACTTTAAAGAACAATTGATTAAAGATTTTTTAAATGACAAAGGCATTGCAATTTTTGACACAGCGTATCAAGTGATTCGTTTAAAAGGCAATGCATCAGACAAATTTTTGCAGATTGAAACACCAACTAACTTAAAATTACTGTTGGATCAAATGCCTGAATGCAACAATATTATGACCACAGGTGATAAAGCCACAGATACTTTGATGTTATCTATGATGGACAGTGCAGAAAAGCCACAGATTGGTCATTCAGTTCAAACTGTATTTGATCGGCGTTCTATAACTTTATATCGTATGCCATCATCTTCACGAGCGTATCCTTTACCATTGCAACAAAAAGCTGAAGCGTATAAAAAACTATTTCAAGAAATTGGTTTAATTCACTGATCAATAATATTATCAGTAGATAAATCATCATTATCCTTGTATTATTTATAATATTTTAAATTTCGCATAATGTATATTATGTTAAATAAGATATCTAAGACTGTAGCCTGCACATATAAACTCAAAGAATTTTTAAGACAAAAATTTTGCTTTTTCAATCGCTCTACGATTCACTAAACCTTGTACAGTCTTTCCACCTGATTTAATCCATACATCAAATTGATCACTCGCAGATTTAAAATCAACAGCATTTAAATATTTTAACAATGTTGAACTCTGAAATGCTGAAATTCCAATGTTATAGGTTAAAGACACTAAGGCATCAAATTGATTTTGATTCACTGAAACTTGAACTGCTCTAGCGACTGCTTTTTCAAAACGTTGTAAATCATGGAGCATAAATTCTTGTGCTTGCTTGAGTGTGCATTGGTCATTTTGTGAAACTCGCTGACCGTTTGGATAAATAGTCGTTCCATAACCAATAGTCCAAATATTTGCACTGTCTAAATAAGCCTCTAGACTTAAACCCTCAAAATTACAAATTAACTCGACACCTGCTGGGCTAATATGTGAAATTTTATCCTGAGCAAAGCCAATATTATTCGAGTCATTATCATCTGTTGCGGTTGCAATATCTGTTTGATCTTTTGATTGATTTTTCTTTAATTCATTTAAAAGCGTATGTGTTACAGCAGAAATTAATTTAGACCAAAATGAATTCATAAGGTGAAAACTCAAAAATATCAATTCAATAAATTTTAAACATGAATGCTGAACATATATAGTATGCTTTGGTTCCAATATATTTTATTGTATATGTTGATATGACTATAGTTATAAAATGATAGCCGTGATGTCGAGAAAGACTAAATCATCACTTAATCTTTCCCATTTTCCACTGGCTATAAAATAGACTATATATCTTCTAGTTGACACGCTTTAATCAAACCGCGAATTTCAGGTAAACACGAACCACAATTGCCCCCTGCTTTTAAACACGCTGTGAATTGCTTTTCATTGCTGATATTTTTTTCTTTAATGGTTGCAATAATCCGATTTTTACCGACTTTAAAACAACTACATACCAAAGCACCTTCATTATTGCCCATTGACATAGCTTGTCCTGCAAGCAAAGCCTTACGATGCATCGCACTTAAGCGTTCACGTTTAAATAAACTCGCCACCCAATCCCGATCAGGTAACAATGCTTTGGGCGCAATATACAAGCTTGCAATGAGTTGACCATCTTTCAACACCACACTATGACTGATCTGTGCAGTTTGATCTTCAAGATTCAACCATTCAAAACTTTCATCTTCAAAGGGTAAAAGTTGTTTTAAATGTTCTGTGGTTTGAGTAAAACGACGACGATCAGCCAATTCATAACGCACCGCTTTTGCCGTTTGAATCTTTGTCCACCACACCGTATTTTCAATTGGACTTTTGACAATATGCTCAAAACCTTTGCGTACATAAAACACGCCTTGCCATTGGGTATAAAATGGCTGAATCATCACAGGTGTATGTTTAAACTCAGGTTCTCCTGAAATCGCGTCCACTACAGGATTGACCACTTTGCCAATCCGAGCATCCGAAGCAAATTGATCATTCCAATGAATCGGTGCAAAGACCTGCCCACGACGAATATTGTCGCTTAACATCACACGCAATACGCACTGTCCCCAAGCCGATTTTACTTCAACCAATTCCCCTTCTTTTAAGCCATATTTCAAAGCATCGTGAGGATGAATTTCACAAAAAGGTTCTGCTTTATGTGTGCTTAAATTTGCCGACAACCCCGTTCGTGTCATGGTATGCCATTGGTCACGAATCCGCCCTGTATTTAAAATTAAGGGATATTCAGAATTGGTTGAATGCATTGGATCTATAGCAGCAGTAGCAATAAATTTTGCCTTAGCATCCACATGGCTAAATTGACCATTTGCAAACAGTTGTGCATATTTCGTATTCGATTGATTTTTTTGAATAATAGGCCATTGCACAGGCTCAAGATTATTATATTCGGACAATGAAAGTTCAGTTAAACCTTGCAAATTGAAATATCGAAAATTTTCAGTCTTTGAACGCTGTGAAATTTCCGCATTTTGATAAGCCGATAATTGCGCATGTTCTATAAAAATCTCATGGCTATTTGCAAAATCAAAACCTGAAAATCCCATTTTTTTCGCCACTTGAGCAACTGCCCACCAATCTGCTTTGGCTTGTTCAGGTTCAGCTAAAAAAGCCCGTTGCCTTGAAATACGACGTTCTGAATTGGTTACCGTACCGTCTTTCTCACCCCAACCGAGTGCAGGTAATAAAACGTCTGCATATTGCGTGGTATCCGTATCTTGGCAAATATCTGAAACCACAATAAATTCACATTTTTCTAAGGCTCGTTTGACCTGATCTGCATTCGGTAAACTCACTACAGGATTAGTCGCCATAATCCAAATGGCTTTAATTTTTCCACTTTCAACCGCTTCAAAAAGATCCACAGCTTTTAAACCGAATTTCGTGGCAATACTTGGACTGTTCCAAAAATTTTGTACAAGTTGTTGATGTTGCAAATTATCCAAATCCATATGCGCAGCAAGCATATTGGCTAGTCCGCCAACTTCACGCCCTCCCATCGCATTCGGTTGCCCTGTCATAGAAAATGGCGCAGCGCCCAACTTGCCTATTTTCCCTGTGAATAAATGACAATTAATAATGCTATTGGCTTTATCGACACCACGAGAAGATTGATTGACCCCCATGGAAAATAGAGTCATGACTTTTTCTGTTTGGGCGAATTTTTCAAAGAATAATTGTAATTTTTCGAGTGAAATTCCTGTTTTTAAGGCAACATTTTCAATGTTAGATTCAGGTTGTGAACTGTCTAATAGTGCATCTAAACCTTGCGTATGGTCTTGAATAAATTCATGATCTTCATAACCATGTTGATGTAAATATTGTACTAATCCATTAAAAAGAGAAACATCCTGACCGATCAAAATCGGTAAATGTAAATCAGCAGTTTCACAGGTTGCGGTAAAACGCGGGTCGATCACCACTACAAATAAGTCACGCTTTTCTTTGGCTTGCATAATCCGTTGATACAACACGGGATGACACCAAGCGGTATTTGAACCCACCAAAACCACCATATCTGTGTGTTCAAAATCCTCATAACTTGCAGGAACCAAGTCTTCACCAAAGGCGCGTTTATGCGCTGCAACGGCAGAGGACATACACAGTCTTGAATTGGTATCAATGTTTGCTGTACCCAAATAACCTTTGACGAATTTATTCACCACATAATAGTCTTCAGTCAGCAATTGCCCTGATACATAAAAAGCGATGCTGTCACTTCCATATTCATCAATACACTGCTGAAATTTATTGGCAATTAAATCTGTTGCAGTATCCCAATCTGTAATTTGACGTGATTCTAAGTTTTCTGTCTTTCGCCCAATCATAGGATGTAATACACGAGTTTCTAAACCTACTGTATCTGCTAAATTACTGCCTTTAATGCAGAGTTTTCCATAATCTGAGGGATGATTGACATCACCCACCACAGACACTTTTTGCCCAAGCACTGTTTTTTCAACTGTTGCAGTCACCCCACACCCCACACCACAGTAAGGGCACGTGGTTTGGGTGGTCGTCGTTTTATTTTCTGTGGAGCTATGCAGTTCCATTACAGGGATAGTGTTCATTTTCTGCTGTGCTCCTGTTAAATCGTTCAAAACGGTGTCTTTTCTACTATGTTTATATTTCAAGCTTAACCTTCGGTTCGACCTACTTTTCTTACGGGAAAAGTAGGCAAAACCATTGTCATTCACAAAACTCGTTCTATTCCGTCTATATCGCAAACTATTCACAGAAACATTAATTTTCAGAAGTAGTCCTGTCTCGGACAGTTGTGAATGACGTTTTCGTGTATCAAATTAACTATTAGAAAATCTATCCCCCTCCTTTCAGGAGGGGTTAGGGGAGGTAGTTTAATTAAATCGATTTCTCATCTAAGTTAAAAAAACATCACCCTGCCTTCTTCAAAGCAAAATCCTTACCAAACAGCAATTTATTACGAATCGAAGAAATAGAGGTTTGATCCGAAATCAATTCTGCATACCAAGTACCATCTTCAGTATCACCAAACAACACCGCGCCAATGACTTTATCTTTTTGAATAATAATGCGTTTATAAATCTGACGTTTTTCATCATTCAACACGATGTCTTCAAACTCCTCATCAGTATTCTTTTCAAGATCAATTCTGCCTGCTGAAAACACATCACAGCCACTGACTTTTAACTGTGTCGGAACAGTTGGTGCTTTAAAGGTCAGACTGCCATGCTCTGCCAAATGCGAGGCACAAATAAAGGCTTGACCCCATAAAGGCTCAACTAAACCAAATGTTTGCTGACGATGCTCAATACATTCACCTACTGCATAAATGCTTGGGTCATAAGTTTGCATAGTGTCATTGACCAACACGCCACGATTACAACGCAAGCCCGCACTTTGTGCCAAAGCCATATTTGGGCGAATACCCACAGCAAAGACCACCAAATCTGCACTTAGAATTGTTCCATCTTTAAGTCGAACATGCGTTACATGACCATTTTCACCCATTAATTCTTCAGTATTGGCTTCAGTAATAATGCGAATACCCTTTTGCTCAATCGAGGTTTTTAACATTTGACTCGCTTTACCATCGAGTTGGCGTTCCATAATGCGATCCATCAAATGCAAAACCGTGACATTCATACCACGTTGTTTTAAACCATAAGCGGCTTCTAAACCTAAAAGACCACCACCAATCACAACCGCATTTTGTTTAGACTGACAATAATCGAGCATTTTATTGACATCATAAATATCACGGAAACTGATCACACCCTCCAAATCTGCACCCTTAACAGGTGGCACAAATGGTTTCGAACCTGTGGCTAAAATCAGTCGGTCATAATCCACCATTAAACCTTTTTCGGTATAAATCTGCTTACGAGGACGGTCGATACGCACCGCTGCATCACCTGCAATAAAGCGAATATTTTTATCGCTATACCATGCATGTGGGTGCAACATAATGTCTTCAATGGTTTTATCTCCTGACAATACAGGCGATAACATAATGCGGTTATAGTTGCCCCACGGCTCTTCACCAATCACCGTGACTTCATAACGATCAGGTGCCATATCAAGCAAATCTTCAAGACAACGCATACCTGCCAAACCATTGCCAATTAACACCAACTTCATTTTTTCCTGTGAAGTGCCGTTATTGGTAATATAAGTTTTTTGTGGTGTCGGGCTAATCATCACTCGACCATTTTCAATTTTGCTCGGAAAAACCAACAATTTTTGCTCTTTATCTTCCAAACAACGCCCTGTTGCCAAGCTGAAATGCTGTTTGTAAATGGGTGAAGCAATCACACGTTCGCCTTGCACATCACCAATGATGCCACGAGCCATCACAAAAGCTTTACTAAATGGATCTTGGTTGCTGAGCGCATAAACACGCTTTTCAGAACCCACACGGAAAATGGCAATTTGTTGGTTTTCAATCAACGCGCCAACACCTGTATTTGCGGTAATGTCTTCCAAACTACAAATATCAATCCAATCTAAATCATTCATTTCTTTTAAAATTGTCATCTTATGTTCCTCTTTCCACTCTTTAGCTTTTTAGATCTCTTGCTTAAGTTCTTTATCCATCAATTCATTTCAGATTTAGGTTCCCTCTCCTATGAGGAGAGGGTTAGGGTGAGGTATTCGCCCCCCCTAAAGCTGTGTTCCTATCATATTTGGTATATGAGCAGGCACTTTTAATTTGAAAAATGGAAAATTTTCATTTTAACTTTTGCAAGTTTTCTATTGCTTTCATTAAGCCTCAACCACAGGAATACGACTCACATCACGTTCAGCTTCGGTTTTTGGGCGAATTTGCCCACGAACCTCTGCAAATTGGATATGTGGATCTTGTTGTTGTTCCGCTTTGGCATTGATAAAGGTGACAAAACGTTTACGCACTTCAGGGTCTTCAACTGCAGTACGCCATTCATCTTGGTAAGTCCCGACCACATGACTCATACGGCGTTCAAGTTCGGTAGCGACTCCTAAAGAATCATTGACCACTACATCTTTGAGATAATCCAAACCACCTTCCATGTTGTCGCGCCACACAGAAGTCCGTTGCAAACGATCCGCCGTTTGGATATAGAACATAAAGAATCGGTCGATATATTTGATGAGCGTTTGGGTATCTAAGTCAGAAGCAAGCAGTTCGGCATGGCGTGGTTTCATCCCACCATTGCCACAAACATATAAATTCCAACCTTTCTCAGTCGCAATCACACCGACATCTTTACTTTGTGCTTCGGCACATTCACGGGTACAACCTGAAACAGCCATTTTGAGTTTATGTGGTGAACGTAAACCCTTGTAGCGATTTTCAAGGAAAATGGCTAAACCGACAGAATCATCCACACCATAGCGGCACCATGTACTACCGACACAGGATTTGACTGTACGTAATGATTTACCGTAGGCATGACCTGATTCAAAACCTGCATCAATCAGTTTTTTCCAAATTTCAGGCAGTTGATGCAATTGTGCGCCAAACATATCCACACGCTGACCACTTGTCAGTTTGGTATATAAACCATATTCTTTGGCAATTTGACCAATCGCAATCAAACCATCAGGTGTCACTTCACCGCCTGCCATACGCGGCACAACCGAATAAGAACCATCTTTTTGAATGTTACCAAGATAGTAGTCATTACTGTCTTGAAGCCCTGCGTGGCTTGGTTTCAGCACAAAGTCATTCCAACAGGAAGCGAGAATATTTGCAGCCGTTGGTTTACAAATATCGCAACCTAAACCATGCCCATGCTGTTGAATCAGATCATCAAAAGTCTTGATTTCATTGACACGTACCAAGTGATACAACTCTTGGCGTGAATAAGCAAAGTGTTCACAAAGATGATTATTGACTGTCACCCCTTGTCGTTGTAATTCTGATTTTAAAACCTGAGTCACTAATGGTGCACAACCTCCACATGCGGTTGCTGCTTTGGTGCATTTTTTCAGTGCGCCTAAAGAAGTTGAACCATCCGCAATTGCTGAACAAATATCGGCTTTAGACACATTATTACATGAACAAATGGTGGCACTGTCGGGTAGTAGGTCTACACCACTTCCACCTGATTTTGCAGATGATTGTGCATAGCCGGGCATGATTAAACTTTCAGGATTTTCGGGAACGTCCAATCCATTCAGCATCATTTGCAATAAGTCGTTATATTCCTTAGCACAACCGACCAACACGGCACCAAGTAGCTTGGTTTTTTCTGCATTGACCACGATTTTTTTATACACCATCGTGTCTTCATCAGCATAGAAATAGCTCAGTGCATTTGGGGTCATGGCATGTGCATCACCTACTGAGGCAACATCTACACCCATAAGTTTCAGCTTAGTGCTCATATCTGCACCAGCGAACTCATTACAACTTTGTTGCAGTACATGTTTTGCCGCAATCCGTGCCATGTCATAGCCCGGTGCAACCAAACCGTAGATTTTGTTTTGCCATAATGCACATTCACCAATCGCATAAATGTCTGCATCAGAGGTTTGGCAATAATCATTGATGATGATCCCGCCACGCTCACCAATGGCTAAACCACTGATTCGTGCGAGTTCATCACGTGGGCGAATACCTGCTGAAAACAGCACAATATCGGTTTCAAGCTCAGAACCATCCGCAAATTTCATCACATGCGTGGTATTTACGCCATCTTCAATTGAAGAAGTAGCCTTTTGGGTATGAACTTTTACCCCCAAATTTTCGATCTTAGAGCGTAGAACTTTTCCACCCAAATCATCAATTTGAACCGCCATTAAACGTGGTGCAAATTCAACGACATGGGTTTCTAAATCAAGATCACGTAATGCCTTAGCTGCTTCTAAACCGAGTAAACCACCACCAATCACCACACCTGTTTTTGCATTTAAACTTGCTTGTTTGAGTGCATCTAGGTCTTCAATGGTGCGGTACACAAAACAGTTTTGGCGGTCATTGCCCGGAATCGGTGGAACAAAAGCATAAGAACCTGTAGCAAGAACGAGTTTGTCATAGCTAATGACATCGCCGTGATTGGTGGTGATCAACTTATTGACTGTATCAATCGCTGTTGCTTTGGTGCTTAAACGCAGATCAATCCCATAGGCATCGGCAAAATCTGAGCGACACAGAGTTAAATCTTTTGCCGATTTACCTGTGAAATATTCAGTTAAATGCACACGGTCATAGGCTAAACGGGGTTCTTCTGCCAAGATGGTAATTTCAACTTCATCACCTGCATGTTCCAACACAGATTCAATGAATTTGTGTCCGACCATTCCGTGACCAATCATGACTAGTTTCATTGCAATTCTCCTCAAATTTTGTTGTTATTGTTGTGGTTAAACGCTATTTTTCAGACTGATGGCTTCTTGCTCAAGGCTTTGACGCTCAAGTACTGCCGCTTCAAATAACTTTTGCTCTTTCTCTTTATGCTCAACGGAGAAGCGAATCATCAACACAAAACTTGCTGCAATCACCACCAAGCCGCCAAGTACCATCAATGTCGTTTGAATGTCCAACATGCCTTTGAGTAAGAACCCTGCTGCTACAGCACCGATGTTACCACCCGCACCAATAATGCCAGCTACACCGCCCAAAGCATCACGGTCAATGAATGGTACAAGTGCATAGGTTGCACCACATGCCATGTGGGTAAATAAAGCAAATACAGTCATCGCAAGAATGGCGTAAATGGCTGTATTCATTTGTGAGAATACGATGAGGAATAAACCTTCCATTAAAATCATGGCAAACAACACTTTAGTACGACCATCTAAGCCTTTTTTAGTCGCCACTTTGTCTGAAACAATCCCACCTAAAGCACGGGCAAATAGCGCAAGTAAACCGAAGATCCCTGCTGCCATACCTGCTTCTTTTAAACCAAAGCTGAAATGATCGACGTAGTACATTGCCACAATGTTATGAATGAAGATTTCAATCCCGAAACACGCTGCATACGCACCAAATAAAATCCATACACGGTAGTTTTTGGCAGCATGTTTTAAAATCGCAACACCGCCTTTTTTATCGCTACCGACATGTACGCCTTGCGCACGCAGTTCCTTAAAGTCACCTTGTGGACAGTCTTGGGTAAATGTCCAATACATTACCCCCACAATCAGCATCATCACACCCGGAACGATTAGCGCCACTCGCCATCCCATCGCTTGTTCAACGCCAAACATCACCAAAGCACTGAGCATTAACGGCATTAAAGCTTGTGTGGCACCACCACCTGCATTGCCCCAACCTGCTGTGGTGGCATTGGCAGTCCCGACCACATTCGGCGCAAACATGATGCTTGTGTGATATTGGGTAATCACAAAACTCGCCCCAATCGCCCCGATCAATAAGCGGAAAAAGAGAAAAGATTCATAACTATTGGCGCATGCCACACCAAAAACAGGAATACTGCCAATGATCAATAATGCAGTGTAGGTTTTACGTGGACCGTATTTATCACACAGTGGTCCAACCATTAAACGAACCAAAATGGTGATGGCGACAGCAGCAATGTTGATATTGGCAATCTGATCTTTAGTGAGATGAAATTCCCCTGCGATGACAGGCATTAAAGGTGCACAGGCAAACCATGCAAAGAAACAGACAAAAAACGCGAGCCAACTCATATGGAAGGCTCTCATTGCTGCGCTGCTAAAACTAAAAAGACTGATTTTTGTTGCTTTTTTTGCTTCTAAATTTGAAGACATAACCTTCTCCTGACTGAACTGAGCGTGTTTTTACAATCACTGAATAAACAGATGACTGAAGCGATCAGAGCGGACATCGTTGGCCGTCTTACAAATTTTATTGGAGTCGTCTTTGACTCATGGAAAATATAGCAATGACTATGCCAATATTTTATAAAAAATTATAAGATTATGAAAATTATTGCTTTATTTATATAAATTTAAAATTTTACATTTATTTTATAAGGAAAATATGAAAATGGTTTCAAAACTCAACTGCATTGTTGATGTGCTGAATGTGCAAAAGTGGTGCAGTCTTGTCTTGAGCAAATAAGCATTAAACTTATGCAATGTTTTAAAGCATTAAGTCAGGGTCAATAGAAGCGTTGATTTTTGTGAATATCTTTAGGCATGTTTTAGCAAAAAGAGTTCTCATCTTTGAAAAAAGCAATGAATGGCATATTGGCATTTATTTTGCTTACAAATTTTCTGAAAAGTTGCACATCTGTGTAGAAAAACCCATGCCTAAACTCAAAATTGCGCTGATCGATGATGATTTGGCGCGTGCACATTTGATTGAACAGTCCTTACGTGAACATGATTTCGATGTAGTGGCATGTCTGAGCATTGATCATGTCAATCTAACACCCTTAAAACAATTACAGGCAGATATTATTTTATTGGATATGGATAATCCACATCGTGATTTGATTGAAAATTGCGTCAGTCAGTTCGATTTGCCCACAGTTTTATTTACCAAAAACAGTCAAAAAGACACCATTAAAAATGCAATTGATGCAGGCATTACCGCCTATATTATTGATGGGATTGATCCCAACAAACTTGAAGCCATTTTGGAAATTTCCATTGAACAATTTAAAAAACATCAGAAATTGGCAAATGACCTCAAAGACACCAAAACCAAACTCGCTGACCGAAAAGATATTGATAAAGCAAAAGTTTTATTGATGAAACTGCATCATCTTAATGAAGAAAGTGCCTTTGCCCTGTTGCGTAAAAATGCCATGAGTCATCGTATGACCATGGGCGAAATGTCGCGCAGACTGATTGATGCCCAAGCCTTATTGCAAGGTCAACTGAAGGATGAACCATGAATCATATTGCGCAGCTTGAAAAAACAGAATTACAGATTGGTTATATTCCTTTGTTGGACTGTATTGCATTGTTATGGGCAGAACATCAGGGTTATTTTCATGATGTTGGTTTAAATGTCACTTTGGTCAAGGAAGCGTCTTGGGCGAGTTTACGTGATCGCTTGGCATTTGGTATTTTGGATGCAGCACATTGTCTATCTGCCATGTTGCCTGCTGCTGCAATTGGGGATGATCAATTGGGCATTCCCCTACAAACGTCTTTGTTGCTCAGTCGCAATCAGGCGTATATCAGTCTGAGTCAAAATCTGTGTTATCAATGCAAGATCAGCGCACAAGACAGTCCACAAAGTGCCGCCACAAAAGTCATTGCTGCAATTCAAAATGGACATGCCTTACAGCTTGCCCATGTATTTAAACATTCAATTCATCATTATGCGCTCAGAGAATGGTTTGCACTTGTCGATGAAAATCTTGCCAAAAATTATCCATTTAACACTTTGCCACCGCCTTATATGGTGGAAGCCATGTCCAAACAAATCATTGATGGTTTTTGTGTCGGTGAACCGTGGAATGTACAGGCTCAGATTCAGGGCTATAGTCAGGTTATTGCTTCAGCGCAACAGATTATTCCTGATGTAGCCGATAAAGTTTTGGCAACAAGTTCAGAATGGGCAGAACTTTATCCCAATACACTGAATGCCCTCAGCACGGCAATTCAACGGGCACAACAAGATTTTGATCAACTTGAACATTTGGATGAGGTGTGGGAGTTATTAGAACAGCGTCAGATTATTCAGTTTAATTGCTCCGATTGGGTACATGTTGCACATTTTCATAAAATTCAAAAGATTATTCGCTCTTTTGGTACACAACATCCACCCCAAAATGACGATTTTGAATGGATGATTCAACAAGTGTGCAAATGGCAAAACTTGCAATTGGATGCAAAGAAAATCAATGCCATTGCGATGCAATGTATAGGAAAACACCGATTTTCTGAGGTGGAATGACCACATTATAGGGAATTTTTGTGTTATCGACCAAATAAAGCTTGAGTATAGTTTGGTGCAACCGCACTACGTTTTCCATTCGCATCAAAATAACGATCTACATGGCAGCGTTTGGCTTGGGTATCACAGAAAATACCATTGGCAAATGTAAACTGTGTCTGATTCAACTGAACTTGTGAAAAAACACGCTCCGCCTGCGCTTGCCCTAAATATTTTTCGGTCAGTACTTTAGATAGACCTTCGGCATTGGCACAAATATATTGATCACATAAAACCTTTGCTTCGGGTTGCTTTAAATCAATCCCTTGAATCGGGTTCTGTGGTTGAGTTTGCCCTGTTTGACAACCCCATAAAAACATGGGGATACAGACCAGATAAGCCAGTTTTTTCATATAAAAATCCAAATATATCATGCAAAAAAACAAGCGTATATTTTATATAAATATTCTAGCATTTATACAGAAGAAATATTCTGATCGGCTATGACGTTGTCATGTAAACAACCAAATTCAATATTTTCTAAAATTGTACAATTGGCTTGATGATCTCCTGTGCAATGGTTTGCAGAGGCTTGTAATAAATTCACCATACTTTGTAGCTGAGCAATTTTCTGATTTAACACATCAATATGTTTTAAAGTCAATTGTTTCACTTCTGCACTTTGTCTCTCGGTATTTTTCCACAAAGATAGTAATTCTTTCATCTGTTCAGAAGAAAAACCTAAGTCACGCGCGTGTTTTAAAAAGTTGAGCGTTTTTAAATCTTGCTCAGAATAAATCCGATAACCTGAAGCAGAACGTTTGGCTAAGTCCAATAAACCAATTTGCTCATAATAGCGAATCATTTTACTTGAAATCCCTGTCTGTTTTGAGATTTGACCTATATTCATTTCAGTGCCCTCTACTGAAAAAATGACATCAGTGCAAAGTATGCCTCATGTCATTTTTCTTCATGATTCAATGCGATGATTCAAATTTGATTGCATGAAAATATTTTAAGCGTAAAGCATTGCCTAACACAAATACAGAAGACAATGCCATCGCACCCGCAGCAAATACAGGTGACAATAAAATACCAAATGCTGGATACAACACGCCTGCGGCGATTGGAATCAAGGCGATATTATAAATAAATGCCCAAAATAAGTTTTGATGAATATTGCGTATCGTTGCTTTACTTAAGGCAATCGCATTTGGCACACCTTGTAAATTACCTGACATTAAGACCACTTCCGCTGCTTCAATTGCGACATCTGTTCCTGTACCAATGGCGATCCCGACATCTGATTTTGCTAATGCTGGTGCATCATTGATACCATCACCAACAAAAGCCACACGACCATATTTTTGTTGCAGTTGTTGCACAACGTCCACTTTACCTTCAGGTAAAACTTCCGCTTCCACTCGGTCAATGCCTAAGCGAGTTGCGATTGCATGTGCAGTATGTCGGTTATCGCCTGTAATCATGGCGACTTTTAAACCTAACTGATGCAAAGCCTCAATTGCAGCAAATGTTGATGGTTTAATTGGGTCAGCGACTGCGACAATTGCCGCTAATTTTTGTCCAATCGCCACATAAATTGGGGTTTTCCCCTCATTGCCTAAACGCGCAGCCTCTTGTTCAAACGCGCTGACATTTACACCAATCTCATGCATATAACGGTCAGCACCGATTTGAACCGCTTGCCCATTCACTTCAGCTTTGATTCCAGAACCCGTCACCGAGTCGAATGCAGTCACAGGCAAGAATTCAATATTTTCATCTTCAGCCGCTTTGACGATCGCCAAGGCAATGGGATGTTCCGATTTTGCTTCAACAGAGGCAACGATTTGCAGAACCTGATCACGCTCAAAACCATCTTGCACACGAAAGTCTGTTAAAGTCGGTTTGCCTTCGGTTAATGTTCCTGTTTTATCCACTGCAACAACTTTGACTTCTTGCAATAATTGGAGTGCTTCGCCTTTACGGAATAAAATTCCCATTTCAGCGCCACGTCCTGTACCCACCATAATTGAAGTCGGTGTGGCTAAACCCATTGCACAAGGACAAGCAATAATCAAAACCGCAACGGCATTGACCAAACTAAAGGTTAAAGCAGGTTCAGGACCAAAAATAAACCAAACCATGAAGGTTAATAGTGCTAAAAACATCACCGCGGGTACAAACCACATGGTGACTTTATCGACCAAGGCTTGAATAGGCAGTTTTGAGCCTTGTGCTTGCTCGACCATACGAATAATTTGTGCAAGCACAGTCGATTCGCCAATCGCAGTCGCACGAATATTTAAAGTTCCATTTTGGTTGATTGTTCCACCAACCACTGGATGACCTAGTGTTTTTTCTACAGGAATTGGTTCACCTGTGATCATCGCTTCATCGATATAACTGTGACCTTCAACCACTTCACCATCAACAGGTACGCGTTCACCCGGACGAATTTCAACAATGGTATCTGTGGTGACCTCAGCCACTGGAACTTCAAGCACTTGTCCGTCACGATGAATACGCGCAGTTTTGGCTTGCATGCCAACTAGGTGTTGAATGGCTTGTGAAGTACGTCCTTTGGCTTTTGCCTCAAAATAACGTCCAAGTAAAATCAAACTCACAATAACAGCAGCAGCCTCAAAATAGACGTGAACCGTGCCATGCGGTAATACGTCAGGAATAAATGTTGCGACTAAGGAAAAGCTATAAGCTGCTAAGGTACCTACTGCCACCAGCGAGTTCATATCGGGTGCAAGTCTAAATAAAGCAGGAATCCCTTTTTCATAGAAACGACGACCAGGGAAAATTAATACTAAAGTGGTTAATACAAACTGAATGAGCCAGTTGTTATATTGCCCAATGTTATGCATGATCCACATATGGAAAGATGGGATCATATGTGCGCCCATTTCCAAAATAAAAACAGGAACAGCCAAAATCAATGAAATGATTAAATCTCGTTTCAGTTGTTGCAGTTCAGTTTCTTTTTTATCTTGTTGTTGGCTGTTGTCCTGCTCAAGTAATTTTGCATCATAGCCTGCTTTTTTTACAGCTTGAATCAAGTCACCACTAGAAACACCACCATCTGCTTGAATCCAAGCCTGTTCAGTTGCCAAATTGACATTAGCTTGTTGTACACCTTGAACTTTTTTCAGTGCTTTTTCTACACGTGCGACACACGATGCACAGGTCATTCCATCAATAATAAGCTCTATAGGTTGTGCTTTAGGTACATCATAACCTGCGCGTTCAACTGCTTTGACCAAAGTATTCCGATCAATCGGTTGTGAAGATGTAATGACTGCCTTTTCAGTGGCAAGGTTTACCGCTGCACTTTCTACGCCATCCACTTTTTTTAAGGCTTTTTCTACACGTCCCACGCATGAAGCACATGTCATTCCTTCGATTGACAGGGTTTCTTGGTATTGCGTGGAAACTGTATTTTGTGAGCTCATGATGACCTCCAACGATTTCAATATTCTGAGTTCAGCATACAGATTGACATCATGGGAAGGTCAAGAATTTTTTTGGTATTTATTATTTTTCTACAACACGCTTGACCTTACCATGATGATAAGGTTTAAAATTTAAACCAATACAATTTCTGTTGGAGAATAACCATGAAATTATTGATTGAAAATATGACATGCGGTGGCTGTGCGCGTGGTGTTACTGCAACAATTCAAGATGTCGATGCGAATGCAAAAGTTGATATTGATTTAGCAACAAAAATTGTGACTGTTGAAACATCTGAAAGCTTAGACAAAGTGACCGCAGCTTTAGCAGAAGATGGCTTCCCTGCAACAGTTCAGTAGTTTAGTAAATAACTGTATGAAACGCACTCATTATAAACCGTGTATTGATATACGGTTTATATTTTTATTACCCAATAAATTTAAATAATACATAATCTTATTACCACATAAATCAACTTTAATCTTTTAAATTATTGACCATTAATTCTAAGTTATTTCGAATTAAATAGGCTAAATTAATATCAATATTATTCAACATTTTTTGTTCTAATAATTCGACCACTTGGTTACATTCCGCTAATTTATCCCAACCTGAAGCCGTGAGTTGAATTAAAATACGGCGTCCATGTGTTGGGTCTGAATGCTTTTCAATCCATCCTGTACTTTCAAGATCTTGTAAAATTTTATTTGCAGATTGTGGCTTAATAAACGATTTTTCAGCTAGTTTTGCATTAGATAAACCTTTTTTTGCAGCTAAAACTGAAAGTGCGGTGTACTGCGGTAAACTGATATTTAAAGGTTTAAGCTGCTCAGTCAATTGTTTGCTGATAATACGATCTACACGTGCCAGCATATAGCTGAGTTTAGGTGCATTTAAGTTGTGTTGATTCACGTAAAATTCCAATTCTAAGTTCTATTCAATAAGTATAAGAAGTATGATGCGAAAATCATACTTCTTAAAACGTCAATTAATTTGAGGTTTTTAGCACAGGCGTAACCGTTTGATTTTTACGTCTAACCAGCAGTAATGCAGCGATTGCGGCAATCAAAATAATTGGAATACTTGAACCAATGACCATGGTAGAACTTGAGCCAAAAGATAACAATAAACCTGCTAATAATGGACCTGCAAAAGACCCTATTCGCCCTATTGCTACCGCAGCACCTACACCCGTACCACGCATTGCGGTTGGGTAGAACATTGCAGCTAAACCATATAATGCAGATTGTCCACCGACAATAAATAAACCACAACCGACAGCCGACAGTGCCAACAAAGCAACCGTTGGTGAAATCGCTAAACAACACAAAGAAAATAAGATCCCGACATAAATAAATTTAATCACAGAACTCATTTTCAGTTTATCTAACATCATACCCATTAAAATAGAACCAAATATTCCTCCGATGTTATAGCCGATTTGTACATAATTGGCTTCGGTTTTATTTAGACCTTGTGCACCCATTAATAGCGGTAACCAATTGAGTAAGAAGTATAAAACTACGAGCGTACAGAAAAAACTCACCCAAAGTTGTAAGGTTGAAAAACGGCGCTCTTTAGCAAATAAAACCTCCCAATAAGGCGTACTTGGTTTGTTATGCTGTGCCAAATATACTTTTGATTCGGGTAAATATTTCAGTAATAACGGAATCAATAAAATTGGAGCTAAACCGCCAATATAGAAAATATGACGCCATTCACTGTCACCTGCAAGCGCCATTGCTACAAATGAAGTTAACATGCCACCAAATGGAATACCGCTATACATAATACTTACAGCAGTGCCTTTGTGTTGATCTGAAACCGCTTCTGAAGTCAAAGTGATCATCATGGGTAATGCACCACCCATGCCCAAGCCTGTTAAAAAACGGATAATAATCAATAAATTATAGTTATTCGCAAAAGCTGTCAGTAACGACATAATGCCAAACAATAAGATACTGAAAATCAAGACTTTTTTACGACCAATTTTATCTGCGATTCGACCACCCAATAAAGCACCAGGCAAAGTTCCTAAAGTTGCAGCACTAAATGCCCACGCCATTTGGGCATTATCTAGTCCAAATTCAGCACGCATACGCGGTGCAGCAACGCCCATCGACTGTAAATCGAAGCCTTCAAATACTGCTATGGCAAAGCAGAGTGCTAGTGTTGTGACGACTCTTCCTGAGTAGCCTTTTATTGTATCCATCACTATTTTCCTTGTTCTGAACCAAATATATTTTTTAGAGTTATTTCTCTCGCATGAAAAACAACCAGTAAAATATCAGATAAACTTACAAAAAAATCAAATGTTTTTTTTAATTAAATTAATAAATATTTAAAATAATTATAAAATACAATAGATTAAAATAAAAATGAAAATATTTTCAAAAAAGACTTGAATGTAAGTAAAACTGATATTAAATTGATTTACATCAAATCAAACTTCGCAAATGGAATATGCACTATGAGCTATGAGAATCGTTGGAAAACTGTAGATGTAAAAGTTGAGTCAGGCATTGCTTGGGTGACGTTTAATCGTCCAGAAAAGAAAAATGCAATGAGCCCGCAACTTAATAAAGATATGATTGATGTACTTGAGGTTTTAGAACTTGATGGTGATGCACGGGTTTTAGTGCTGACAGGCGCAGGAGATTCATGGACTGCGGGAATGGATTTAAAAGAATATTTCCGTGAGGTTGATGAACAACCTGAAATTTTCCAAGAACGTATTCGTCGTGATTCATGTCGTTGGCAGTGGCAATTGCTACGCATGTATTCAAAACCAACGATTGCGATGGTAAATGGTTGGTGTTTTGGTGGCGGTTTCTCACCTTTAGTGGCATGTGATTTAGCGATCGCAGCCGATGAAGCAACTTTTGGTCTATCAGAAATCAACTGGGGTATTCCACCGGGCAACTTAGTCAGTAAAGCAATGGCAGATACTGTAGGACATCGTACTTCTTTGTATTACATTATGACGGGTAAAACTTTTGGTGGTAAAGAAGCCGAAAATATGGGATTAATCAACAAAAGTGTTCCGCTTTCACAGTTAAAAGATGAAGTTACTGAATTAGCAAATACACTTTTAGAAAAAAATCCTGTTGTCTTGCGTACAGCAAAAAATGGCTTTAAACGTTGCCGTGAATTGACATGGGATCAAAACGAAGACTATTTATATGCCAAATTAGATCAATGTATTCATCGTGATAATGAAGGCGGTCGTCAAGAAGGTTTAAAACAATTTTTAGATGAAAAATCAATCAAGCCAGGTTTACAAAGCTATAAACGTACAGGCTAATTTATTCATCTAAATGGACATGTAAGGAAACATACCATGCAAAATGTACAGTTACTCATTAACGGTCAATCTTTAAATGCAAGTTCGGGTAAAACTTTTGATCGCATTAGCCCAATTGATGGCTCTATTGCTTCAACTGCTGCGGCAGCAACCATTGAAGATGTAGATCAAGCGATTGAATCTGCTCATCGGGCTTTTCAAACTTGGTCAAAACTTTCTCCAACAGATCGTCGTCTTAAATTATTAAAGGCTGCCGATCTGATGGATGCAAAAACCGAAGCATTTATTCAGATTGGTATGCGTGAAACTGGTTCTACAGCAACATGGTATGGTTTCAATGTCCATTTGGCTGCAAATATGCTGCGTGAAGCTGCGGCAATGACCACACAAATTGATGGCAGTCTGATTCCTTCAGATATCCCTGGCAATATGGCAATGGGAGTTAGAGTTCCATGTGGTGTTATTGTCGGTATGGCACCGTGGAATGCGCCGATCATTTTAGCCACTCGCGCTCTAGCAATGCCTTTAGCATGTGGAAATACAGTCGTCCTTAAGGCGTCGGAGGCATGCCCTGCGACACACCGCTTAATTGGTGAAATATTGAATGAAGCAGGTTTAGGCGATGGTGTTGTCAATATTATTACCCATGCAGGTGAAGATGCGGCACATATTGTTGAGAGACTTGTATCACATCCACTCAGTAAGCGTATTAATTTTACGGGTTCAACACGTGTAGGAAAAATTATTGCAGAAACTGCTGCAAAGAGTTTAAAACCTGTATTGCTTGAATTAGGTGGTAAAGCACCAGTTTTGGTACTTGATCAAGCCAATATTGAAAATGCTGTTAATGCGATTGCATTCGGTGCTTTTTTCAATCAAGGGCAAATTTGCATGTCAACTGAGCGAGTTTTGGTTGATGCTCAAATTGCCGATCAATTTATTGAAAAATTAATTGAAAAAACCAAAAATATTACTGCTGGAAATCCGACAGATTCGGCATTTCCCTTAGGTGTTTTGGAAAGTGAACGTGCTGCGCAACGTATTCAAAAGATGTTAGATGATGCGACCAGCAAAGGTGCAAAACTACCTTTAGGTATTCAGATTCAAGGCACTATCATGCAACCGACCATCGTGGTTGATGTACAGCCAAATATGCAGATTTATGCAGAAGAAACATTTGCTCCTGTCTGTACAATTCAGCGTTTTCATACACTCGAAGAAGCGATTCAATTGGCAAATGATAGCGAGTTTGGACTTTCCTCTGCTGTCTTTAGTGAAAATATTTCACAAGCTTTTGATGTTGCCAAACAAATCGAATCAGGGATTTGTCACATTAATGGTGCAACTGTGCATGATGAAGCACAAATGCCTTTTGGTGGAGTGAAACAAAGTGGTTATGGTCGTTTTGGCAGTAAAGCATCTATTCCAGAATTTACTGAATTGCGCTGGATCACTTTACAAACAACGCCCCGACATTATCCCATTTAAAATGTTTGTTGGTAAAGATTGAAAATTTGAGTAAGTCAAATCAAGTTTGTACTTGGCTTACTCAATCTGAAAATATTGAAATAATAGATTAAATAGATAGAACTTTTTTGAAAATTTCAAAATAAATGACATGGAGTGAACAATGGCGCAATTGAATGCAGTCCAAGCCCACGCAGCGCATAATGATGTAGAACGTTTTGTAAAACTCGGTGGGCATGAAATTAATTTTCATTATCAAAATCAAACACTTTATATTTCACCCAAAGAGCAACTTCAAGATTATCCTCAGAAGCTTACAGACCGTTTATTACATTTTGCTCAAACTCAGCCAGATCATTTATTTGCAGCCAAACGTAATATACAGGGAGAATGGGTCAAACTCAGTTATGCAGATACCGTGCAAAAAGCGTGGCATATTGCACAAGCATTACATAATCGTGGCAATTTATCAGCAGAACGACCATTGGTTATTTTGTCGGGAAATGATCTAGAACATTTACTTTTATCAATGGCTGCGATGTTTGCAGGTGTTCCATTTTCAGCAATTTCCCCTGCTTATTCATTAATTTCGCAAGATTTTAGCAAATTAAAACATGTTTTTGATGTCCTTACACCGGGGTTGATTTTTGCAAATGATGGACATGCTTTTGCTCATGCAATTCAAAGCTGTGCGAGTTCAGATATTGAGGTGATTACATGTTCAGGCATGTTAGGTGAACAACGATGTACTGCATTTCAAAGTTTATTGGATACGCCTGTTCATAATGTTAAAGCGCATTATGAAAGTTTAGACGAACATCAAATTGCGAAGTTTTTATTTACTTCAGGCTCAACAAAACTACCCAAAGCAGTACCTACAACGCACTTAATGTTATGTGTAAATCAACAAATGATTTTACAAACCTTCCCTGAATTTGCAGACACTCCACCTGTTTTATTAGATTGGTTGTCGTGGCATCATACTTTTGGTGGCAGCCATAATGTCGGTATTGCACTATATAATGGCGGAACCATTTATATTGATGATGGTAAGCCTGTTGCAGGCAAGTTTGATGAAACCATTCGTAACTTAAAAGAAATTTCTCCAACAGTGTATTTGAATGTACCAAAAGGCTGGGAAGAACTCACCGTAGCGTTGGAAAATGATGCTGAATTACGAGAACATTTTTTTGCCAAAGTTAAAATTTTATTTTTTGCAGGTGCTGCATTATCAGATGCAGGTTGGAAGAGATTAGATCGTATTGCACAGCAGCATTGTGGTGAGCGTATTCGTATTATGTCAGGTTTAGGCATGACAGAAACTGCACCATCATGTTCATTTTCAACAGGTCCTAAAGTGATGGCTGGGTTTATTGGTTATCCTGCGCCGGGCTGTGAAATTAAACTCTCTCCTATTGGTGATAAATTAGAATTTTGTGTACGTGGTAAAAATGTCATGCGTGGTTATTGGCGTTTAGCAGCAGATCAACAAGCCAATATTTTTGATGAAGAAGGCTATTATCGTACAGGCGATGCTGTACGTTTGGTCGATCCAAAGCGTCCAGAACTGGGGTTAATGTATGATGGACGTATTGCCGAAGACTTTAAATTAAATACAGGCACATTTGTTAATGTAGGCACACTTCGTAATAAAGTACTGATTCAAGGTAATCAACTGATCCAAGATGTGTGTATTACGGGTGCAAATTTAAATGCTTTAGGTTTTCTGATTTTTGCAAAACTTGATGCATGTGCCGAACTTGCAGGTCTGAATAAAAATAGTACAGCCACTGAAATCTTAACGCATCCTAAAGTGCATGAATGGTTTAAAAAATTTCTGATGGAATTTAATAAAGATGCAACTGGAAGTTCAAATACCGTTTCAATGTTATCGCTTATGGTACAAGCACCGCAGTTAGATGCAGGTGAAATTACGGACAAAGGCAATTTAAACCAAAGTAACATTTTAAAAAGACGTCAGGCATTGATTGAAGAACTTTATTCAAAACAAACAGATAATCCTTTAATTATCCGTGTTCCTGTGCTGAAAAATTAAAACCTTAAACAAAAAACCTGAGTAAAAACAGCATATTTAAATTTATGCTGTCAGGATTTTTTGTCTTATTTTTTGAATCTTGGGAATTTAGGTGGGAATTTAAGTATGCAAATTGATCATGAATTTGAGTTATTTCGAGATAATTTTAAGCGTTTTTTAGCAGAATATGTTGCGCCTTTTTATGAATCTTGGGAAGAAAATGGACTCATTCCACGCGAGTTATGGCATCAATTAGGTGAAAATGGTTTTTTATGTGTTGATGTCGCTGAAGAATATGGTGGATATGGCGCACCAGTACATTATTCACTGATGTTAGTACAAGAAACAGCGCAAGCAGGTTTTACTTCTTTGGCTGTGGCAATGGGTGGGCAAAGTGAATTGGTTTCACCTTATATTCAAAATATTGGGACAGAAGCCCAAAAAAAATACTGGTTACCCAAAATGGTATCTGGCGAAGTCGTTACAGCAATTGCCATGACAGAAGCCAATGCTGGATCAGATTTACAAGCCATTCGAACTCAAGCCATTTTAAAAGATGATTATTATTGTGTTGATGGTTCTAAAACCTTTATTTCTAATGGTCAACATGCAGATTTAATTGTATTAGTGGCTAAAACTGATCCGCATGCACGGGCAAAAGGAATGTCTATTTTATTGGTCGATGCTCATCTAGAGGGGGTCAAAAAAGGTCGTTTACTCAAAAAAATAGGCTTGCATGCTCAAGACACCGCAGAACTTTTTTTTGATCAAGTGCGTGTTCCTCAGGATCAACTTTTGGGGCAAGAAGGTCAAGGCTTTGCTTACCTTATGCAAGAATTACCACGTGAAAGATTAAGTATTTCTATGATGGCTTTAGGGTCAATTTTAGGTGCGATTCAGATTACGACTCAATATGTAAAAGAGCGAAAAGCTTTTGGGCAATATTTAAGTCAAATGCAAAATACACGATTTGTTCTTGCTCAAGCCCAGATTAAAGCCAATGCTGCTCAGGCATTTGTCAAACAATGTGCCGATTTATACCATCAAAAACAACTGAACGTCACGCAAGTTGCTGCGCTAAAATGTTTTATTACTGATACTCAATGCGAAATTATGGATCAGCTTTTACAACTTTTTGGCGGTTATGGCTATATGCAAGAATATCCAATTTCACGTTTTTTTGTAGATGCACGTGTGCAAAAGATATATGGCGGCAGCAATGAAATTATGAAAGAAATCGTTGCTCGTGAGTTACTCGGAAAATAACTCAAAACCAAAATAAAATTTTCGATTTAAAAACTAGATTTAAACAGTAGTTTGCCAAGTTTTCACCACAAGGCAGTACGGGAGCGTATTGCCAAAAATTAAAAACATAAACATTTCAGGATGAAATGCAATGAAAAAACTCTCTATAAGCTGTGCTGCACTTTTGTCATGTTCAACATTTGCCAATGATTTCATTGATAAAAGTAGTGTGACTTTAACCGCGCGTAATTTCTATTTTGACCGTGATTATCAAGAGCAAGCAGCTTTTCCTGCGGCTAAAGACTGGACACAAGGTTTTATTTTAAAAGCGAATTCTGGTTATACCGAAGGAACTGTTGGTTTTGGTTTAGATGTACTGGCAACAGCAGGTTTTAAACTTTATGCCGATGACCATGATGCAGGAACAGGAAATTTACCCCGTGATTTAAAAACTAATCAGCCGACTTCGAGTTATGGTGAAATTGGTTTAACCGCTAAAGCCAAAATCAGCCAAAGTGAATTAAAGGTCGGAACATTAACACCTATGAATCCTGTGTTGGTTGCCTCACCTGCTCGGCTTTTACCACAGACATATCAAGGTGTTTCATTACAATCTAAAGATATAAAAAATTTAGATCTACAAGCAGCATATATTAATAAAGTGAATCATCGTGATTCAACGAACTGGGAAAATATTAAAATCTCAGGTGTAAATGGACGTTTCAAAGCAGAAGAAACGGATGGTTTATATTATACAGGCGGATTTTATCAACTAAACCCCGCACTGAGACTTGGCTTATTTTATCTTAATGTAAATGATTTATATGAACAAAGTACCACAGGATTTTTATATAAATGGGAAATAGATCCACGTACACAATTAAATACTTATTTTCATTATTATCGTAGTCGCGATGAAGGACAAGCCAAAGCAGGTTTAGTCGATAATGACCTTTATCATACGCATGTAGAGTTAAAACGTGATAATCACAAATTTATTGTTGGATCATTTCAACATCATGGTGATACCGCATTTCCGTATTTATCGGGTGGTGAAACAGGTTTGCTGATTGATACGTGGCCGGGTGAATTTTTAAATCCTAAAGAAAAAGTTTATAGCTTACGCTATGAATATGATTTTAAAGATTATGTGCAAGGCTTACGCTTTATGACGCGTTATACACGAGGCTCAAATATTTATGCGCCACATTTAGGTGGAACGAATCTAAAAGAAGACGAACTTGATTTTGATGTTGGCTATACCGTACCAAGTGGAACATTTAAAAATTTAGGTTTAAGAGCGCGTTATGCCATCTATGACAATAATATGTCAGCAACAGCCAATATTAAGCCTGTAAATGAAACTCGTCTTAATATTGACTACACATGGAAATTTAAATAAAAAAATATTTGAAAAATAAGTTGGATTAATAATTTAAGTAAATGATTTGAATAGTTTTTTATAAGGACATGATATGCAAGATCTGCAAAATTTAGAACTTCCTCCGATTCACCATACTTTAGGTGGGCATGACCTAAACTGGGACATAGAACAACAAATTTTTACAGCGAAATATATGGGAACATCTGCATTTACCAACCCACGTGGTCATATTGAAGGAGGAATGATTTGTGCGATGTTAGATGATGCAATGGGAATTTTTGCAATATGTGCCAATGAAAATCGTGCGGCAACAACCATTAATTTAACTATGGATTTTTTAAGACCCTGCCATATAGGGGAAATCACTGTTCAATGCCAATTTTTACGACAAGGACGCAAGATCTTAAATATTGATGCTTCAGCATGGCAAGATGAAAAAGTGGTTGCAAGAATGACGGCTAATTTCCTTGTACTTGTCAGTTAGGTTTTGGTTTTCAATGTCTTAATTTTCAATAGTTTTTAATATTTAACGTATCAAACCATGAGATGTATGCTCAAGACGATTGGGCATGCTCAAATCATTCGCTTAACAATAGCGAAAAATAAAAATATGGAATCAAAGGAATAATTTCATGAAAAATCGAACAGATTTATCAAAAAAGTCTAAGAAAATTTTGGCTTTAAGTTGCTTAATGACACTGGTGGCGTGTAATGATGACAATACTGAAATTGTCCAAAATCAGCCTATTGCTATTCCACAATTAAGCCCTGCTGTTGCTGCAAAAATGGCAATAGATTGTCAAAATCTAACTCGTTATCAATATAATAAAACAGTCATTACTGATGCTGAAGTTCAGGCAACAGGTGTATTAAAAGTCGGAAATAATCCTATTCCAGAACATTGTCTAATCAAAGGCTATATGGAGCAGCGTGTTAGCCCCATAGATGGACAAACATATCAAATTGGTTTTGAAATGCGCCTCCCAATACAATGGAATGGTAGATTTTTATATCAAGGCAATGGTGGCACAGATGGCAATATTGTTAATGCTGTTGGCAATATTGGCAGTGGCGGTCCTATAAGCAATGCGCTATATACAGGGTTTGCTGTTATTTCATCGGATGCTGGGCATAATGCGACACAAAATCCACTTTTTGGCTTAGATCCAGAAGCACGTGTAAATTATGGTTATGCTGCTATGGGTAAACTCACCCCTATGGCAAAAGATTTAATCAAATTTACTTATGGAAAATATCCAGATCGCTCTTATGCTGGTGGGTCTTCAAATGGTGGACGTCATGCGATGGTTGCAGCAACTCGCTTTGCAGACCAATTTGATGGTATTGTTGCAAATGCACCAGGATTTCATTTACCACGTGCCGCAGCAGCTCAACTTTATACAGCTCAACAATTACGTCGCGTTGCAACAGATGAAAATGATTTAAGTACTGCTTTAACTTTAGCTGAAAGACAAGTGTTAGCGGACTCAATTTTAGCGAAATGTGATGCTTTAGATGGAATTGATGATGGCATGGTTCAAGACATAGATGCCTGTCGTACAGCTTTTAATATATTTAAAGATGTTCCTATATGTCAGACAAACCAACGTGATGGACAATGTTTAACTGACTTACAGCTTGATGTTATTGATAAAATTTATACAGGACCAATCAACGCTAAAGGCGAACATCTTTATGCAACACAGCCTTATGATCCTGGATTAATTGGTAATAATTGGGCGAGTTGGAAATTCTCTTCGTCGGTTGGCAGTCAGCGAGATCCTGTTGCAGTAGGTATCATTTTTCAAGTTCCACCAAATCCATCGGTGATGGATGATTCTAGAAAATTTGCTTTTAATTATAATTTTGACACTGATTTTTCAAAACTTTTTAATACAGATCAGACTTATACTGAAAGTGCGATGTCATTTATGCTGCCTCCAAATGAGCTAAATTTAGATACCATTCTTAATAAAGGTGGCAAAATGATCATTGTGCATGGTGCTTCAGATGGTGTTTTTTCAGTTGATGATACACAAAACTGGTATGATAAAATTACATCTACTTATTCAGAAAAATCAATTCAAGCCTCAGACTTTGTAAGATTTTTCCGAGTTCCAGGAATGAATCATACTTCAGCAGGAATCGCAACTGATCAGTTTGATGCACTGACTGCACTTGTTCGTTGGGTTGAATATGGTGAAAAACCAGATCAAATTATTGCAACAGCACGAGGTCTAGGAAATTCAAGTGGTGTTATTAATACTGAAATTCCTCAAAATTGGGCTTCCGATCGTACTCGCCCATTATGTTTTTATCCTTTAGTTGCTCGTTATAATGGTCAAGGAAATAGTGAAAAAGCTGAGAATTTTAGCTGTAAATAAAAATTTATAAAATTTGCTTAGGCTATTTTGATCAATATTTTAAAGCAGATACATTTCAATGTATCTGCTTTTTTGATTTTCACGCTTTATTTTTAAAGCTAAACGGTGATTTCTTTGACATCGATTGGTTTGGTTTTTTGGCGGTAAAAGATTTTCCCTAAAGCCAAAACAAGAAAAATAGCGAAAATAAAAACAACACCATAATAAGCATATAAGGTTGCAGGTGCTAAACCTTGGTCGAGAAATAATCCTGCTATCGTTGGTGATAAAATTGCACCTAAACGCCCAAAACCAATAGCATAACCTACCCCTCGACTGCGTATATCTGCCGAATAGATGGTTGGAGAAATTGAATACAATCCTGCAACACAACCATTAATCACAATACCCAGTAATAAACCCACTGCTAATGCAATATTGACTTGTGTTGATACGCTAACAAAAAGAAAAACTCCAAGTGCAGTTAAAGCTAAAAATAAACTTAATGCATAAAATATTTTAATTCGTGAAGCAAGTAAACCGATCAGTGCAGCACCAAAAATACCACCTACACTGATTAAAATACCTGTACTCACCCCTTGTTGTGGTGACATTCCCATAGAAATCAGAATTTTTGGCGTCCAGCTCATCACAAAGTAAAAACCGAACATGACGAGAAAAAAAGCGCCCCATAAACATAAAGTTTGCAAGCCTTGTTGTCCTTGAAACAGTTTGGTCATTTGCCCTACTTGTTCTTTTCCCTGATGATTTTGATAAGTTGGTAAATGCGTCAGTCTACTGATTTGCATACGTGCAATAATTGTATTGATTTTTTCCAAAGCTTGTTTAGGTCGTTTCGCAAGTAAATAATCTAAAGATTCAGGCAGCAACCAAGCACTGATACCCAGCATAATTAAAGTTGAAATGCCACCTGCGAAAAAAATACTACGCCAACCCAAATGTTCAATCAACGTTAATGATAAAATTCCACCAAATGTTGCCCCTATTCCATAGCCTGTTGACATTAAACTGACGGCTAGACTTCTCCAACGGGCATTTGCATATTCACTTGCAAGAACATTACTACATGCCAAAATACCACCGACTCCGACACCTGTAATAAATCTAAGAAGTGCTAAGGTGCTATGGCTTGGCACAAAAGCACATGCCAACATGCTGATTCCTGCAATGAATAAACATATTAAAATTAATAAACGTCGTCCAATTTTGTCTGCTAATGGCGCTAAAAAAATTGATCCAGCCGCCATACCAAATAAACCCGAACTCAGTAATAAGCCGATTTGAGCGCCTGAAAGTGACCATTCTGCTGAAACTGAAGGTGCAGTAAATGCCATGACCATGACATCAAAACCATCAATAATATTTAAAAAAATACAAATAATGATAATAAACCACTGATACTTAATCATTTTATTTTGGTTTATTTCTTCAACAATATCTCTTTCCATTTATATCTCTCTCCGAATTTGGAAAAGATACACAAGGCACAGTCATGATGAGCTTTGAGTGATTATGCATATCCTTATCCATAATTGCCTAGATCAAATAATCCAACCATTTTGCTTTTTATTAAAAGAAAAATAATGTCTATGAAGCATCCTGCTTCCTTTTTATACTGACTTTATGGATCCAAAAAATCAATATATTTTATAAAAATAAAGAAAAATATACCTATTTAAATACAATAAATTATTTTTTAAATTAAAATTAATTAAATACTATCACTATAATAAAGCATAAATTACAAAAAATAGATCAAGTTACAATCATTTAATTATTTTTATTATTCAGTTGACCTTATCTGGAAATTACCTTAAATTGGATCCAATTAGTGATAAGGAGTCGTCACAATGTTTATTAAAAATGCATGGTATGTTGCTTGTCGTTCTGAAGACATTGCAGAAAAACCTTTAGGACGCACGATTTGTAATGAAAAAATTGTTTTTTATCGTGGGCATGAAAATAAAGTTGTCGCTGTTGAAGATTTTTGCCCTCATCGTGGTGCTCCATTATCCTTAGGCTATGTAGAAAATGGTCATTTAGTTTGTGGTTATCATGGCTTAGTTATGGGATGTGATGGCAAAGTCGTGTCTATGCCAGCGCAACGTGTTCAGGGTTTTCCGTGTAATAAAGCTTATGCTGTTATTGAAAAATTTGGTTTTATTTGGATTTGGTTAGGTGATATTTCACTTGCTGATGAAACAAAACTACCTTATTTAGAATGGGCTGATCATCCTGAATGGAGCTATGGCGGAGGATTGTTTCATATTCAATGTGATTATCGTTTAATGATCGATAATTTAATGGATCTGACTCATGAAACCTATGTTCATTCGAGCAGTATTGGACAAAAAGAAATTGATGAATCTTTACCAGTCACTCATGTTGATGGAGACCATGTCATTACTGAACGCTATATGGAAAATGTCATTGCCCCACCTTTTTGGCAAATGGCTTTACGTGGTCATCACTTAGCTGATGATATTCCTGTAGACCGTTGGCAACGTTGTCATTTTTATGCGCCAAGTCATGTACATATTGAAGTTGGTGTCGCGCATGCTGGACATGGAGGCTATCACGCAACAAAAGATAAAAAAGTAGCTGCAATTGTTGTGGATTTTATTACCCCAGAAACAGAAACATCTCATTGGTATTTTTGGGGAATGGCACGCAATTTCCAAGCAGATAACGCAGAACTAACTGAACAAATCCGTCAAGGACAAGGCAAAATTTTTACAGAAGATTTAGAAATGTTAGAGCAACAACAACAAAATATATTACGTAATGCACATCGTAAATTATTAATGCTCAATATTGATGCTGGAGGTGTTCAATCTCGTAAAATCATTGAGCGTTTAATTGCAGCAGAAACTCAGCAAAATGAGAATACAATACGCCAATTCCCTAATATTCATGTGATTTAAGGAGTTCGAAAATGGACGTTCGTATTGATAAAATTCATCAACTTACAGCAAATATTCGCGCTTTTGAATTGGTGTCTACAACACATGATCCTTTAGCTCGTTTTAGTGCAGGCTCACATATAGATGTACATTTAAAAAATGGTTTAACTCGTCAATACTCACTCTCAAACAGTAGTTACGAAAATCATCGCTATGTCATTGGTGTATTAAATGATGAAAATTCACGTGGTGGATCACGCTGTATGCACAACGAATATCAGGAGGGTGATATTTTAAAGATTGGGCAGCCGCGTAATTTTTTTGAAATTCATGCAGAAACTCAAAGCGCCCTGCTATTTGCAGGAGGTATTGGTATTACGCCTATTCTCTCTATGGCATATCAATTAAAACAACAAAATATTCCATTTGAGTTACATTATTTTGTACGCTCTCATGAAATGTTAGCATTTTATGGCAATTTAACGGCACATTTTGCAGAACATCTACATGTTCATATTCAAGATCAACCCGAAACTCAATGCAATTTGCAACAAGTATTGTCTACGCCTTCAGCTAAAAAGCATTTATATGTGTGTGGTCCTCGTGGTTTTATGGATTTTATTCGCGAAACAGCACAGCAAATGAATTGGCAAACACCGCAATTACATCAAGAACATTTTGTTGCTCAAAAGCAAACTCAACAAAATGATGAAGCATTTACCATTGAAATACTGGGTTCTGATCAAAAAATTGAAGTTGCAGCACACCAAACAGCCACTCAAGCTTTAATTGAGCATGGTTTTAATATCTCTGTTTCTTGTGAACAAGGTATTTGTGGAACCTGTATCACTTCTGTTGTTTCAGGTATTCCTGAACATCGAGACTTATTTATGACGGATGAAGAGCATGCAATGAATAATCAATTTACACCCTGTTGTTCTCGTTCTAAAAGTAAAATATTAGTGCTAGAACTCACTTAAAAATTGAGCATTTCTCGATGACTACTCATTCAGTAAGAATGTCTCTTTTATTTAAATAATCAGATCTGAATACTGAACAGATTTTATTGACAATTCATTTATATTTTGACGATAAATAAGTCATTTATGAATTGTCAACAAATCCACCATGTCATTCTTTATTGATCCAAACTTGCTTGGTCTTGCATATCAACATATTCAATATAACCTCGTCCTTCTACATGACGATCAAAATATTGCCCTTTAAACTGATATGCACTCGCATAACCACGACCATGCCCATAGCGATATTCACTATCAATTTCAGCAATAATATTTAAAATAAGTTGTTGTTTTTCATCACGTGCAGTCCAACTAAATCGGCGTGGCAAGCGCATTTTGTGCCCATCAGGTGCGACATAGACTTCAGCATCGTAATCAATAACTTTAAACTCAACATCGGTATAGACTTCAGCTTTTTGATCTGTATGGCGAATATGCAAAGTGTAAGCTGCTGGCTGCTCTAAAATATCAACTTTAGTTAATAATAACTGTGTCGTTTCATTTAAATTAATGATTTGATAAGTAAAAAAAGTCAGTGGAATTTTATGTTGTTCTGGTAATAACTTACTCATCACACTATATGGTCCTACCGCACGTGCATATTCATAAGTACATAGACCTTGAGCATGTGTGGTTTTATTTTGATAATTTAATTCACCTTTAAACGTACTCAACAAACTAAAATGATCATAAATTGGTGATTTCACAAACCATGACACCTGATCAGACACATCTAAATCAAATGCAAAATCAAGCCCATGATACTGACCTTTCAGTTGAATATGCGGTAATTTTCCAGAAATAGAAACTTCTTGCCCAAGTTCAATCAAATGATTTTCATTTGAAATATGCGTATCTTGAGGAATAATATAAGCTTTCAATAAATGCTGCTCCACCGCAGCAGTGCTTGAAAATAAAGTGGCTGACTGACGCGGATCACCAAGCGTAATATGATCGTGATCGAATGCCAAAACACCAGGCGTTCCAATAAAAATCATAATATTTAAATAACGATGCGGTTCAGGTAATAATGGAAAAAATATTCCATAATGTGACCATGCATATAACTTGTCATTCACACGTGGATCGATCATTTCAGGGGTTTTAAAACTTGATGTCGATGATTTCACAGCTTGGTCTAATAATGCCTGACCTGTTAATAAAGTTTTTCCAAAAATTTTACTAAAAATTGATAGATAAGGTAATTTTCTTTTCATCATTGCCTGTGAATATTTTAAATTTTGTCTATGCTAAAAATAAAAACCAAAATTCAAAAGTGGATTTTAGGACAAGTTTTATGCTTTATAGGACATGAAAAATCATGGAAAATGGTTTAATTCAGTTCATTCAGCCTGATTTGTGAAAATTGCCCGTACTGTTTCTCCTAATAAAACCACACTACTATGTTCACGCATCAAACTTTCTGCGCGCCCTGCTTGACGATGAAGCAATGCATCATAAATGGAGCAATGTTGTAAATGTGCATAATGCAATCGTTGGTATTCTGACAAAGGTTTATTTGAATCATATGTGAGTGCTTGAGCCGAAGCCATTGGCAGTTGATTATTTTTTGCCAAAGCCTGCATCAAAGCGATATTTTGCGAAGCTTGAATAATAACATCATGAAAAATGACATTTAAATTATGGTACTTTTCAATATCATCATCATTAAATTCTGATTTTTCAGCAAATAGTTTTTCGATCTCGACAATACAATGCTTTAGTTTTTCTTGCTGTTCTGTGGTGATGCCTTGTTCAGCCAGTTTTTTTGCAGCCAAACCTTCTAACACGCCACGCACTTCTAAAGCATCACGGATTAAATTTTCTGAAATTTCACGCACCGTATAACCACGAGTGGGATTTTTTAATAACAATCCTTCTTGTTCAAGCAAACGAAATGCCATACGGACAGGTTGTCTAGAGACATTTAAAAGTTCAGCCGTTGGAATTTCTGCAATTCGACTGCCCCCCTCTAACTCGCCAGAAATGATCATTTTTCTTAATTTCAATAATACCTGTTGCCCTGAAGACATACCTTACTCAATTTAAAAAACTATTTTGATTATGCTAACAATTTCACTGCTAAACTGACAATTGATTTATGCAAAGAAATGAAGACTTTATCCATTTATCATGGACTGACTTATTTTACCATCTTGCTTATTTTCAGTTCAAAATAATAAAAAACCAGAGATGAACTCTGGTTTTTTTATCCTGCATTTAGCTAGCTTTGGGTAGATTTTCAAATTTTTTTATTTCATAAGGTAAACCGACATAGTTTTCTGCCAATGTGGTTTGTCCTGCTTCAGAACCTAAAATATAAGCCAATTCCGCTTGTTTAATTTTTAAATCAAAGTCACTTTCAGTTTCAAAACGATGTAATAAATGCGTCATCCACCATGAAAAACGTTCTGCTTTCCACACTCGTTTTAAACATTTTTCTGAATATTCAATAATACCTTGTTCAGAATTATTAATATAATATTCAATTAATGCACTCGATAAATATGCAATATCAGAAGCAGCTAAATTTAAACCTTTAGCACCAGTCGGCGGTACAATATGTGCCGCATCACCAGCCAAAAATAAATGACCAAAACGCATTGGTTCTGTCACAAAACTGCGTAATGGTGCAATACTCTTTTCAATCGATGGACCTGTCACCAAGTTTTCACGACTTTCAGCATCTAAACGGTTTTTAAGCTCTTCCCAAAAACGCTCATCCGACCATTCTTCAACACGATCTGTCAGTGGTACTTGCAAATAATAACGACTACGGGTATTTGAGCGCATGCTACACAAAGCAAAACCACGCTCCGACTGTACATAAATCAACTCATCAGAAACAGGAGGAACATCAGCCAAGATACCTAGCCAACCAAATGGATAAACTTTTTCAAAAGTCTTAATTTTATCTTGCGGAACACTTGCACGACATACACCATGATAGCCATCACAACCTGCGATAAAATCACATCGAATCTGATATTGCTGATCATTTTGTGTAAAAGTCACATAAGGTTGCGCATAAAAATCATGAATTTTAACGTTTTGTGCTTCATAAAAAGTGGTTAAATCTGCCTCGCGTCGTGCTTGCATCAGATCTTTTGTTACTTCAGTTTGCCCATAAACGGTAACTTGTTTACCCTGTGTTAAAGCAGATAAGTCGATACGATGTTTTTCACCACCTGTTAAAATTTCAATACCATGGTGCGGTAAACCAAATTCATTTAAATGCTGATCCACACCTGCTTCTTTGAGTAAATCAACAGAAACTTGCTCTAAAATACCTGCACGAATACGTGCTGCAACATAATCTGCACTTTTTTGTTCAATAATAATATGCTCAATACCCGCTTTATAAAGCAGTTGCCCAAGCAATAATCCTGCTGGACCCGAACCAATAATTGCAACTTTAGTCTTTAAAATTTCCATTTTTCTTACTCCTGATCTTATGTCATTTAAGTTAAATTTTTTATGTGAAATAGACTATAGTAAAAAAATGAAATTCACCGTATAACGGTATCAATGTCCGTATAGCGGACAAAATTTAAAAACCTAAATATAGGGAAATAAAATGCGTTATGCACTTATTTACAATGAAAGTTCAGGTGAAACCATCACTCAAGATGATTATATTGCAAGTTTTGCCAAAGGCTTAAGTTTACTCGAAGCTTTTGGCATAGACCGACAAAAGCTCAATGCAACACAAATTGCAGATCGGACAGGCATGAGCCGAACAGCCGCACGACGTTATCTAAGGACTTTAAAATTTCTCGGATATTTAGAGGGTGACGATCATTATTTTTGGTTGACACATAAAGTATTACGTTTTTCGAGTTCATATTTAAGTTCAGCACATTTACCTAAAATTGCTCAACCGATTTTAAATATTTTATGTGCTCAAACCTCACTAACTTACTCCATTGTAGTCTTAGATGATCATGAAGTTGTACCCATTGCACGTAGTTTTTTACCCCAACAAGATATTATTCGTAGTAGTCCTTATGGCATGCATTTAGGCAATCGTTTACCTGCACATGCAACATCAACAGGAAAAGTACTCTTGTCCGCATTTAGTACAGATGAACAACAAAAATGGTATGAAAAATATGGGCTTAAACGTCTAACACCATTTACAGTGCAAACTAAAGAAGACTTTTATGCTGTGTTAGAGCATGTTCAAAAACAAGATTTTTGCCTTTCTAAAGAAGAGCATGAACTTGGTGTCATTGCACTGGCTGTGCCTATTGTGAACAGTCAAGGGCAAGCCATCGCTGCATTAAACTGTATGTCTCAAACCCATCGTGTGACTGAACAATATTTAATAGAAAATATTTTACCCCTGTTAAGAAATACCGCTTATGAGCTTAGAATGATGCTATAAAATCATGTAAAATATTTTATGGAACACTGTTCCAATTTTTAAAATAGCTTGCTAACATTGTACTCACATGGATGAATTTCGTATTTAAAGTTCAAGCAAAACTTTAAATTTAATTTAATATTCAAGAAGAATAGTACAATGAAAATTGCAATAGATGGTTATTGTTATCACCGACACTTTAATCAGCATTATCCACTTTTAGAGCAGGAAGCCGTTCCTCAACTTGATTTTTGGCAATGCCTCGAACAAGCAATTCAATTTCAAATCGAAGGAATTTCGATTGAAAGTTTTATGCTTCCTGATCCTACAGAAGATGACATTCTAAAATTACGTCAGATTTTATCAGCCCAGCAACTAGAATTGGTTTGGGCATGGGGACATCCTTCAGGTTTTGAAAGTGGGCAAAATGCACAGGCACTTGTTGATTTTCAAAAGCATGCAAAAATTGCCCAAGCCTTAGGTGCAAAAACCATGCGCATTTGCGCAGGTGGGCGTAAAAGTCGACCTCAAGGTACATGGCAAAATCACAAAAAATCTTTACTCCCTTTACTTGAAAAAGCAACTGATTTTGCAATACAGCATCAGCTCACACTTGCGCTTGAAAATCATGTTGATCTGTTGGCAGATGAAATCGTCAATCTGGTTAAAACGATAAATAGCCCTCATTTTGGAATTTGTTTAGATACCGCAAATAATCTAAGAATGTTAGAAGATCCGTGGCAAGCGATTGAAAAAATGGCACCTTATGCGAAAGCAACACACATTAAAGATGTTCAAGCATTTCAAGGTGATCCTAAAACATTTGCATTTTGGCCCAGTGTCGTTTCGGGTCAAGGTTTAATTCCCTTAGAAAAGACATTTCACTTGCTCAATCAATTGAATTATCAAGGACTTTTAGCTTTAGAAATTGATTATTTACATCCGCAATATACCTCTGAATACGATGCTTTTTCACAAAGCTTAAATTATTTAAAAAATCTCAAACAATCAGTTTTAAATCAACGTTAAGAACGCAAGGAAAGCAAATATGTCTTTAAAAAAAATCGCCATTATTGGTGCAGGTGTGATGGGAAAAAAACACGCTCAAACCATTATTCAACATCCTCTTACAGAGTTGGTTGCCGTTTGTGACCCATTTTCAGATGCGATGGCAAAGGAATTTGCTGTCCCAAATTTTCAAGATCTCAATGAATTATTTAAAAATCAATTGATTGATGGTGTAATTATTGCTAACCCAAATCGCTTCCATGTTTCAACAGCGATAACTTGTATGCAACATGGCATACCCTGTTTACTTGAGAAACCGCTTGCATTAAATACCGAAGAAGCCTTAAGTTTAATCAGCGAACAAGAAAAATTAAATATACCTATTTTAGTGGGTCACCATCGCCGTCACAATCCGATTATTCAACAAGCTAAGGAGTTGATTGAAAAAGGTATTGTGGGTGAAATCAATACTTTTAATGCACTATGGAGTGTTTATAAACCTGATCCATATTTTGATATTGAATGGCATCGAAAAGCGGGTGCAGGTGTTTTAGCCATCAACCTTGTGCATGATCTGGACTTAATGCGCTATTTAAATGGCGAGATTGTTTCTGTTCAAGCCATGACTTCTCATAAAAATCGTCAATTAGATGTGGAAGATACGATTTCAATTTTAGTTCGTTTTGAAAATGGCGCTTTAGGTACATTATTGGCATCTGATGCAGCCGTTTCACCGTGGGGTTGGGATCAAAATACTGAAGAAAATAAAAATAGTTTTGCCACTTCGCCTGACCAAGACTGTTATTATATTAGTGGTTCACAAGGAGCATTGAGTGTACCGAATTTAGAATATTGGAATTATCCAGAAAATAGCCAAAAAAGTTGGGCTGTAAATTTAGTGAAAAATAAAATAGAACCTAATAAACAAGAAGACGTTTATTTACTTCAGCTAAGCCATTTTGTTGATGTCATCAATGGGCAAGTTGAACCTATTTCATCGCCACAAGATGCGATTAAAAATATTCAACTTTTAGAATGTATTGAACAAGCAGCTAAGGAACAACGTACAGTTCATTTATCGTCTTTAACTCAATTACAAAAAACGGCTTAATACTGCTTAATATCATCCTCCTACATGTCATAAAAAAACAGGGAAAATGCCCTGTTTTTTTATTTTAACTCTCAAGTATTATTCGAATACTGACTGACTTCATTTAGACGCTGAAGATCTGCTTCATCAAGTTTTAAATTGAGTGCTTTTATAAATGAATCAATTTGTATAGACGATGTCGCTGAAGCAATTGGAGCAGTAATACTCGGTTGTGCCATCGCCCAAGCCAAAGCAATTTCAGAAAGTTCTGCCTGATATTGAGTTTGCAATTGATCCATCGTCTTTAAAATATTTAAGCCATGTGGATTAAAATAACGCGCTAACTGACGTTTTCGTGCTGAACCCTCAAGCTGAGAAATATCACGATATTTTCCACTTAAAAAACCCGCAGCCAAACTAAAATAGGTGATCACTTTTAATTGATTTTCAACACAAATATCACGATATTCCGTCTCGTATTGCTCTCGCTCCACCAAACTATAACCTGGTTGAAAAATTTCATATTTGGGTAAATTTTGACGATGACTGACCTCTAGAGCCTCTTGCAATTGTTTTGCTGAATAATTAGATGCACCAATTTGACGAATTTTACCCGCTTGAATTAATTCAGCATAGGCAGATAAGGTTTCTGCAATGGGTGTATTTTCATCTGGATAATGACTCAAGTACACATCGAGATAGTCTGTATTTAAACGTTGCAAAGATGCTTCAACTGCTTGTTTAATATATTTTTTAGATAATCCTTGCTTTCCCTCTGCTAAGGGCGCACCTACTTTGGTAATTAAAATTACTTTTTCTCTGTTCGAAGGTGTACGCTTGAGCCACTCACCAATCACTGTTTCTGACTCGCCGCCAACATGTCCTGTTACCCATGTCGAGTACATATCTGCCGTATCAATTGTATTTATACCGCGCTCAAGTGCGTAGTCTAATAAACTGCATGAATCTTCTTGATTGACCGTCCAACCAAACACATTTCCACCCAGAATGATTTTTGAAAAACTTATATCCTTTTTCATCTTATTTCTCACTTTTATTGACTTAAAATTTGTTGTGGTCATTCATTCAACTAAATTAAACATTTATATGTAAAAAGCCAGTTCAATTGAACTAGCTTTTTATTGCTTTAATAAAAAATATGAATTATTTCAATGGTGAAATCGCTGTAGGCAATGCAATCATTGACTGCATTTCATGCGTTAACCATTGTGGACCGCCTTTTGGTGGCCAAATACCGTCAGCGACTGATTTTGCACGAATCTCAGAACGTTCATTCAATGAAGCATATGGCCAAATACTCACAATGCGTGGATGCCCATCAAGTGCGTACATTGCAACCGTTAATTTTGAGTATTGAGTACGTGTAGGCACTGCATTTTTCCATGCCTCTAAAACATGTGGAACACCGCCATGCTTTAATTCATAAGTACGAATTTCATAAACTGGACCAAATTCGCCTAACTCAACTTCTGGTAAAAAGTCAAAACCTGCAAAATGCTCAACAGAATATTGAATGATATTTTCACTTGAATTAAATAAATTTTCTTGAGCAGATAAATGTGCATCACCCGCTTCTTGATCTGCTTTAGACTCAAAACTACGTAATACAACAAATTGATTTAATTGACCAATATCTGAAAACCAGACCCCTAATAATTTCGCTTTTGCTTCTGTCTCTGCATGAAAATCTTGAATACCATTTGCAACACTTGCAGCCGTACCCATTTTGATCGTGATATTAATTAGTTCATAAAGTTTCATGCGGTTTTGCGCTCCTGAGTAAAATTTTGAGATTGAGTTGTTTGTGATTTTTCACACAAATTTTCATTTGTATGATTGTTTGAATCATCTTTGAGTTTGCCTGCTGCAAATTGTGCAATTCGCCAAGCAAACACCATTCCTGGTCCAAGCGTTGTACCTGGTCCTGGATAAGTGCCTTTAAAAATAGAAGATAAGTCATTGCCACAGGCAAATAAGCCCTGAATCACTTGATTGTTTTGATTGAGTACACGACCAAATTCATCACCTGTAAGCCCACCACTACTTGCACAGTCCATAGGGACGACAGGTAATGCATAAAATGGAGCTTTCTGTAATTTTCCTAAACATGGATTCGGTTTTACATCTGGATCGCCATTAAAACGATTCATTACACCGCTACCTTTACCAAAATCTGTGTCTTCGCCTTGTTCCACAAGATGGTTAAAACGCGTCACTGTTTGCTTCAATGTTGCTGCTTGAATACCCACTTTAGTGGCAAGGTCTTCCAGTGTATTTGCTGAAAATAAATATTTTTCTCGTAAAAAGTAATCTAACTTTTTCGCACCAGGTAAAACGAAGCCGAGCCCATATTTTTGAATCGCGGTTTCATCACAAATGAGATAAGACACCACTTTTTCTTTGGATTTATTGGATCGAATTTGTGCCATACAAAAATCATGATAGGAATCAGATTCATTAACAAATCGTCGTCCATCAGCATTCACAGCAATTACGCCCGGTTTAGCACGGTCTAAAATAATGTGCGGCCAAACTGCTTTATAGCCATTTTTATGGGTATGAATTGAGCATGGAAAATACAAAACACTACTGTCTACAGATGGATCAATTTTAGCGCCGATGTTCTGTGCGAAACTTAAACCATCACCTGTGTTTGAAGTCGGTGAAAGTGAGTCAGCGATTAATCCTTGAGGAAATAGTTTTTTACGTAATTGAGCATTCCACCCCACACCACCTGTTGCCAAAACAACGCCTTGACGTGCTTTCACCACAATTTGTTGATTATTTTTATTAATTTTTGCACCAACTACTTTGCCATTTTCATAAATGAGTTCTTGTAATGGTGCATCTAACCAAACAGGTACATTATTTTGTTTTAAGTTATAAAATAAGCTCCCCACTAAGGCATTTCCCATCACTAAGCGAGTACCACGCGCATAGCGTAAACGTGACATAAAATAAGGCAGCACGACTTTCATCGTTGTCATAAAATTGGTGCCAGACGAAAATGGGTTCAGTAAGGCATTTAATTCACTACGATTCACCATCATGCCACCTAAACCCATAAACTCAGGACGGGGTGGACGCACGTATTTAAAATCTGTACCTAACACACGAGCATCAAATTCGGCAGGTGCCAAAGCTCTACCACCAAAAGCTTCTCCCGGTTGGTTTTTGACATAATCAGGATGTGCTAAACATGCATTCAGTTTCACCGTGGTTTTTTCATCTAAGTCTTTAATCATTTTTGGACTAGATTCTAAAAATGCATCGCGTAAATGTTCTCCGCCACGCTCACCCACCACCGATTTAAGAAAAACCCGTGCTTGTTCAATATCATCAGGAACACCTGCTGCGACACTTAAATGCGACCCCGGCGCCCAAATCGTGCCTCCAGAAGTTGCTGTCGTACCGCCCACCTGATCTGCTTTTTCACATAACAGCACATCTAAACCATTTAACTTGGCAAATAATGCAGCTGACATTCCTGCCGCACCTGCACCAATAATGAGTAAATCGACTTGTTTTTCCATGTCAGCATTTCCTATGTATTTTGTTTTTGTACAAATTGCGTGGATTTAGCATGTTGAACCAAATGATTTGCAGCCAAATAACCAAATGTCATAGCAGGTCCTAAGGTAATTCCTCCGCTTGGGTATTGACCTCCCATCACGGTGTTCATGTCATTACCTACCGCATAAAGCCCATCAATCGGACGTTGAGTGTTTTTATCTAATACACGTGCATCATGATCGGTGATTAAGCCTGCAAATGTTCCTAAGCTTCCCGGTACCACTTGCACTGCATAAAATGGTCCTTTTTGTATCGGTGCAATACACGGATTTGGTCCATGATCACTATCTCCTTGCGCTTTTTGATACGGCGTAGAACCTCGTTTAAACTCAGGGTCTAGCCCTTGTTCTGCATGCAAGTTGTATTGCGTAATGGTCTGTTTAAAATTCGCAGCATCAATACCACATTGTTGAGCTAAGTCCTCTAAACGATCTGCTTGTTTGAGATAACCATTTTCAATCCAAGGCTGCATCGAAATTGGAAAAGGTTTCACTGCACCCAAACCATAACGTCGGATAAATTTATAATCACAAATCAACCAGCAATGTGCCAAGTCACCTTGATTCGTATGTTTAAATAAATCTTTGACAAATAAAGGATATGAATCACCTTCGTTGGTAAAACGTTTGCCATTTTTTAATACAGCGATTAAGCCCGGTTTCCCACGTTCAACCAAATGTGGAAAACGTCCTAATGTGCCATCTAAACGAGGCATTAATGACACAGGTGCCCAAGCGCCTGACCATGGCAACTGCGTATCCACTTGAGCGCCAACCATTTCAGCAAGCTTTAAGCCATCTCCTGTATTGGTTTCAGGTGCAGCCGAGTAATGAGGTGTTCCTAAAGCAACATGTTCAAATAATTGTTGTTTGCGTTTTTCATCATGTGGAAATCCGCCTGTTGCCAAAACCACACCGCGTTTCGCTAAAATTTTAACCAAACCTTGTGGTGTTTTAAAAATTGCACCGACCACTTTATTATTTTCATAAATCAGTTGTTGCGCAGCATGATTTGCAAATAGTCTCACTTTTTGATCAAGTGCCGACTTGAGTAAACGTGCAACCAATGCATTACCATTGACAATTTGGGTTGAACGATGACGAAATAACAAATCTGCAAAATGTCGTAAAACACGCTTAGTCGCATACATAAATGAAGACACAGCATTAAATGTATTAATGAAATGTTTCATATCAGCACCAGATGCGATGCCCATACCCCAAACTGTGGTTTCAGGAATTGCAGGTCTCAGCAAATGTAAGTTTTTCCCGAGTTGTCGCCCATCAAATGGGGCAGCAACAACAGAACGCCAACCCACACGAGAACCTTCTATATCAAAAAAGTCTGGAACCAATGCACCTGCATTGAATTTGACCTCTGTTGATTTCTCAAAAAAATCGATCATTTCAGGTGCTTTTGTTAGATATTGATGAATACGAGCTTCATCATATTTTTCACCCAGTACATTTTTTAGATATTTTTTAGGCTGCTCGATAGGCTCTAACTGCCCTGCACGCTGTGCATGTGGCGTGTTTGGGATCCATAACCACCCCCCAGATACCGCCGTTGTGCCACCAAAAACACTTGCTTTTTCAGCAACAATCACATCCAAACCTTGAACTGCCGCAGTCACTGCGGTAGAAAGTCCACCTGCTCCAGAACCAATCACCAAAACATCACATTCATATTGGTCACGATTTTTTTGAGCTAGAGAATTAAACTCATGTTGAGTTGACGCATTCATGACATCACCCCGCAATAGCATCTGCTTCAGCAAGCGCAACGAGTTGTTGAATTGCTTGCAAATTAATTTGAGCACGTTGCAGCGCTGGTCGTTTTGCAAGTGCAAGATTCGGGACTTCTGCTGCTAAAGTAATGTCTTTTGGTAAAGCTCGAATCAGCGAAATCAAATCAATTTCACCTTGCCCTGGAACTAAACGATTAGAACGTGCAATTTTAATTAGACCTTCATCGCTTGGGTCATATTCAGCTAAACCATCACAAAGTTGTACGTAGTTCATTTGTGTCGTAGGTAGCGCTTTGACTTGTTCTAAAGTTGAATCTGAACGATCAAAATGCAGTGAATCAATTAATACTGCTGCATTTTTTTGTCCCGATTGCGTCACGATCTGTTGAGCATGTTGCAGATTTTTAACAGCCGTCCACGGCATAAATTCAAGATCACAACTTAAATGATATTGCTGACTCAACTCGCAGAACGCTGCATAATTTTCAACTAAGCGTTGATGCTCAGTATCATTGCCTGCAATAAGAATATGTTTTGCACCTAATTGTTCAGCAACTTCTAAAAACTGAATATATTTTTGACCATCAAAATCAGGTGTCAAACGTATAATTTCTACATCAGCAACTTTCACGCCTGTATCAGCTAAAGCTGCTTGCGTTTCACGAATTAATGTTGCGTCTGTTAAAATCGGATAGTCAGCTTCATTCGGTGCCGCAGGTAAAAGACGTAAACCGACCTGTGCGTAGCCACATTCTGCCGCGATCTGAATTGCTTCAACAGGTGATACATCCGCAACAGTTAAAAATGACAGTGAATACTGACGTTGTTTAGATTCAGGCTGCATCATTTACGCCTCCTGAACGTTCATTTTCAAGTAGAAAATTCACCATCAAATCACGAACTTGAATAAACATATCTGTACCTGTTACCGCAGTACAACCAAGCGCCAATGCCTGAGTAACAAATGGTGTTTTTTCTGGTTTAGTGACAACATCCGCAACTGACATGGTGTCAGTTAACTTGTCTAGCTGAAATGCTGCTGATGGATCACCATTCATGCCCATCGGAGTTGCATTCACAATGACATCAAAACCTGTTGGATCATTGTCATGTGCAACAATCTTGCCTTTGCCAAGTGCATTTAAATGGTCAACCAATTGTTGCTGACGTTGTGCATCGACATCAAAAATTGCCAGTTCTGCAACCCCAGCCAACAATAATTCGTAGGCAATCGCTTTACCTGCACCACCTGCACCCGCTAAAATGGCACGTTTATTTTCTAATTGAATATTTTTTAATTTAATCGCTTGTACCATGCCTGTACCATCTAGCATGTCACCTTCCCAACCTGCTTCACAGCGACGAATGGTATTCACTGCACCAATGAATTTTGCACGTTCTGTCACTTGGTCACAGCACTGTAAAGCTGTAATTTTGTGTGGCACAGTCACGATCAAACCATCTGTATTGAGCATGTTTTTCGTGTTATTTACAAACTCTGGAAAATGATCTGGATGTACATCTGCAGGTGGCACAATGGCATTTAAGCCTTTTGAAATCAGTTCCAAAGTCACCCCTTCAGGTGATTTTACTTGTTGGATGGGATGCCCAACCACAAAATAAAGACGAGTCGATCCATTCAATTGAATACTCATAATTCAATATCCTTTTAAAATTCAGTAAATTAAAGTGTTTTTATTAAGCTTTTGCGTCGTCTAAAGCTCGTTGTTGCATACGTTGTGGTGAATAAATCATTTTCATGAGGAGTAAAGCCATGACCATCCCTGCGGCAGGCACACAGAGTACAAGGAAAATTTTACTTGCTGACCAACCTTGATTGAGGAAATAAGCACCAGCAAATGCACTGGCAACCGCACCTAAACGTCCAATACCATGCATCCAACTGTTTCCTGTTGCACGTGCAAAGACGGGATAAAATGCACTTGATAAACCATTTACACCTGAGTTTGCACCATTCATCCACATGCCAACAAAGAAACACATTGCACTATATACGTAGAAGTTATGTCCCACTTCACCAATGAAAATCATGAAGACAATTGCGATCAGATAACAAATCACCAAACCGATATGTGCATTGATTTTATCCATCAAATAACCGCAAGCATAACAACCGATCGGACCACCAAGTTGATAAATTGCAGTAATCATAGATGCTTCACTGATACTGAAACCAAACTCATTTGACATCATTGGTAACCAGCTTCCAAGTAGATACACCACAAATAAACCTGAAGCATATGTCCACCACAGTAAGAAACTACCAAGGAAATAAAATGGGCTAATAATCGTTTTAACTGGATTATCTACAGACTTCGTTTTTGGTTTTGGTAGTACAAAAACTTTGTTCGTCGTATCAAAATCAGGTGCAATTTTTTGAATAATGGCATCAATTTCAGCTTTAGGATGTTGCTTTAAAACCTTAAAACCAATGGATTCGGGCAGTTTAAATGCCACAATCACCGCCAAGATTAAAGGTAATATTCCACCAATAATCATCATGGCATGCCAGTTATAGTGCGGAATAACCCATGCCGCTAAAAAGCCACCTAATGCTGCACCAAAAGTAAAACCACTTAAAATCAATGTGACCATTCGTGCATTTACACGCATAGGTGAATAATCAGTGGTTAACGTCACAGCTTGTGGCATCACACCACCCATAAATAATCCTGCAATAAAACGGAAAATCATCAGTTCTGTGACATTGGTTGAAACTGCTGCAATGAGCGTAAAAAATCCAAAACCAATTAAATTTACAATTAATAATTTTTTACGCCCAAATTTATCGGCTAATGGTCCCGAAATCACGGCACCTAATGCCAGTCCGACCAAGGCTGCACTCATTACAGGTGCTAATGCAGTTGTGGTAATTCCCCACTCATTTTTAATGACGGGTGCAACAAAACCCATAATTGAAATATCAATACCGTCAACAACGACGATCATTAAACAAATAAAAATAATAAATTTTTGTAAAGGTGAAATTCTATTTTCGTCTAGAAATTCCCTTAAATCTACCTGTTGCTGCATACACTTGCTCCCTTAGCGTTCACCTATTTCATTTATGCGGTTCCATGCATAAATAGGTTTAAATTTGACTTAGGTTAAAAATGAACTGAGAAGGCTTCAGTTTTTTACCCTAGATCATGCTGATTTATCTAAAAATCATTTAGGATAGAATCTAAGATGTAATATAATCTGTTTTTTAGTTTTTTGGAACACTGTTCCAAAAAATATTAGTAATTAATTTGGATTTTTTATGCTGAGTAATAATGACCGCACTTTAACCGTGCTCGAAGCGTTATTAAAAGATGTAAATGGATGTGCTTTAAGCCAGCTTTCAACTGATTTAGATATTCCCAAATCTGCAATGCATCGTTTATTAAGCTCGATGAAAGACATGGGCTATATCTATCAAGATGAACTAAGCCAGCACTATAAATTGACCTTAAAAATCGCTTCAATGGGACTGACATATTTGTCTTCTCGCTCAATTACAGAAACTTTTCAGCCGCTACTCAATCAGTTGGCTGAAGAATCTGCTGAACTGGTGCGTTTGGGTCTCATTGAAAATGAAAACATTATTTGGATTGCAAAAGCTCAAGGTTCAAAATCAGGTTTAAAATATGACCCTGATTCGGGCAGTGTTGCGTATTTACCTGCATCTTCCTGTGGTTTAACTTATCTTTCTGCACTCAATGAGGCTGATTTTTTACGCTTAGCAGAACGCGAAGGTTTTGAAAAAGCAAATTTATTTGGTCCCAATACCCCCAAAAACTTAGAAGAGCTTAAAGTTTTAGTACAAGCATCTAAAGACCGAGGCTATGGTTTAATTCAAGATACTTATGAGTTAGGGATGACTGCTATGGCAAAAGTTATTCTAAATCCACATACAGGTATTCCTTTTGGGACGGTGAGTATCGCAGGTCCATCTGTACGTTTAAATGAAAAACGTGTTGAAGAACTCGCACCAGCATTGCTTGAAACGGTGGAAAAAGTGAGTCAAATTATTCATTTGTCACAATATTAATGATAAAAAGCGATCTAAGTAGATCGCTTTTTATTGGGGAAAATAAATGGCTTAGAAGTTGAAACGCGTAGTTAAACCCAACACCCATGCATCATCTACTTGCTTTAAACCACCTGCTTGATGCACATATTGAATATTTGGACGCAACATGATTGCTGGTGACCAATTCAAACTATAATTCAGTTCAATATTAAGCTCATCATTTTGAATAGGTCGGTATAAAGGATTTGTATAATCTGCCGCAGTTAAACCGTTTTGTTGGTTCTGATAATGCTGACGATCACGAACGCGCTCATTAACATCAAAACGTGCAAAACCTAAACCAATGCTGTCTTGTGGACGAGCATCGAATGCGCCTTTATACCAAAATGCCAACTGCTGTGACGCTTCAACAGTCGTGGTCGCTTTATCATTCCAAGTGAAATTGGCAGATGCAAATAGACCACGTTTACTGTCATTTTCATGTGCAGTCAGTTGTTGCTGTGCATTTAACCAGACACTTTGTTTATGATCATGGACTTTTGCAGGTGTATCTGCATCAATGATCTGACCTTGTGTATTGGTTTTTATGTCATTTGCATCCGCAGTCGCATAAAATGCACCGAGTTTATATTCTCCTGTTAAACCATTAAAAGCAGCGAGTTTAGGTTTCCAAGTCAACTCGACAGGAATCAAAACGCCTTCGGCATCATCCATGCCTAAGTTAAAGCCACGATCTTCAAAGGTATTTTCAGGGTTAATTTCATAAACCCCTGCCGCAAGTGACCACTCAGGTAGAAATTGGTATTTTAGGTTCATTCCCCATTGTGAAACTGGGCTGTTGTACCAAATACTGCCTACGGTTTTACCCAGTTGACCACCACATAGCATTAAGTTTTGAAACTCACAGTGCGAAGCATTGAAATCTTCGGACAATCCCATTCGTCCAATTTTAAACTGCAAAGTGTTGTCTAAAAACCCAGATTTTATCCATGCTTGTGATAAACGCCAAGATTGTCCTCGACCATAAATTTCTTGCGCACTACTAAACTGTGATGCGCGTGGATCAGAAATTCGTTCTGCGGATAATGCTTGTCCGTCACGTTTGGTGATCATGACACTGGCTTGGGTATTTTCCAAACCTGCGATTTTCTCCAAATCAAATTGTGAAGCTAACGTAAGTTGAGAAGCGTGCAACATTTCTCGATCATCGTTATAACCACCATCGATATTTGTTGCACTTTCATTTTGAAAACCCAAAGTAAACTTATAGCCTTTTTCTTCCAAGCTCTTGCGTTCACCATTCCAGTCTCCCAAAAGCCATTGTCGATCTTCTGACCATGGCATTTGAGCAAATGTAAATTGTGATACAAATAGCGCTGAACTCAGCACAGTTAAGGGTTTTACTAAACAATGTTTCATATGCTTTTCCTTAAGCAAAGATGATTCAACATAAATAACCTTACAATTTCACAGCAGGACTTAATTCAGAACTTGCACCATGAATATCAGTTAAGGTCGCGGTGATTGATTGCACTTTTTGAGTCGGTTTCCATTGAATTTTGGCTTTGCCATTTTCATCAGTCACGACTTGTTCTGTACCTAAGAAGATTTCTGCTTCATTGGCATTTTTTTGCGAATTTCCGAAAAATTCAACACGATACATTGCATTTTTTTGCGCTTGAACTTCAACAGTTACAACGCCTTGTTTCACTTGTAACGTTGGTGCAGTAATATTTTGATTGGCTTTGGCATTACAGTTTTGTTGTGTTGCATCTTGACATGTATGTTGTAACGTATTTTCATCCATCACCACACCACGACCACGTGAACCAACAAATTCAGCATGCTCTAACGCAGGAACATTCATAATAATTGCACCAGTACGTTGCTCAGGTACACAAGAACCACCAGCTTCACAACGTTTAACATCTTTGCCATTATTCCAAATCAAGTTTTTGGTTAATGTAATATGCGCATTGGCATCTTTTTCTGAGCGAATCGCAACACCAATACGATTATCATGTAGTCGATTGCTGTCTAAAATATTGCCATCACCCGTAAGATTAAAACCAATTGAGTTATGACTTAACTCATTATAAGCAATGTAATTGCGTTTGCCCCAGTTGATTTGTAAGCCATCTGAGTAGTTTTTAAACGTATTGCCAACAATGCTATTGTCATTGCCCCATAAAATTTCGATGCCTTGTGAAGGCTCAGGATTTTGAGCAGTCGAAATAAATTGATTATTTGCAACCAAGTTAAATGCTGCACCTCGTGTCAACTCAAGACCATCACCATTGTCCTGAAAATAGTTATTTAATACTTTGTTATTATTGGTTGTGGTTGCTGTTGAACCGCCTTGACCATCATCGCCTGTGAGCATAACACCCGCGCCACCATAATTATTCATGATTCTGTTGTGTTGAATCAGATTATTACTTGCACGGTTAATTAACACGCCTATACAGAAGTTTCTAACTTCAAGTCCCTGAATTTGCACGTTTTGAGTATCTCGTAGCACTAAACCAGGCAAAGTTGTTGTACGTACGTTTGTACCAAACTGTCCTGAAACTGCACCAGGACAAGCTTCTACACCTGTACCTTTGACATATTTAGAGCCATCAATTGCAATATATTGACCATTGGCTGCCCATGCTTCACCGACAATAGAAACTGCTGTACGAATTTCAGGTAAAGGCTTTTCAGGAAAAATGACAAAAGGCGCTTGCCCCACAGCTTTAATCTGAATTTGATGTGCTTCTGAAGGCTGACTATTTGCTTGTTCAATAGCCCAACGTAAAGTACCTTTTTCACCATGATCTGCGTATTGATCAACCACAAAAGTTTGTGCGTGGCTAAGATTTCCTAAACCGAGAACCAAAGCACTCAGCGCAAAAATAGACGATTTCATTGATTTTCCCTAATGTAATGATGTATTTAGTTTGGTTCAACAATATTTAAAAGTTGTTTGAGCTGTTTAACTTCAATTTGTCCAGGTGCAGAAGCCTCACCAATCATGCCAAAACTCATACTTCCACCCATATTGGCAGTAGCAATACGAGAAATTGCACCCAATTTCGCCATCGACATAGTCAATAACGGCTTTTTAGTTTGCTGGCTGACATTTAAAGTTGCATTCATCAAGGTAAATACATCTTGTTTAGACTGTGGCATCACTGCGATTTTTAAAATATCAGCCCCCATAACATCTTGTTTTAACAAACGTTTTTCTATTTCAGCTTGCTCAGGTGTACGGTTAAAGTCATGATTTGACATGATAACGCGTACATTTTTTTGATGTGCCAGTTGTGTTAATTGTTGAACAACCGCCTCATCTCTAAACATTTCAATATCAAGCAATTGCATAAAAGGCTGTTTTAAATATGCACGATAATTTTTTTGATAATCTGCATCACTGATTTTGAGTTGTCCGCCTTCATTTGCAGTTCGAATCGTTGCAATTAAAGGTTTATCTTTTAAAATTTGATTGAGTTCCTGCCCCAATGCAATCACTTGCTTACTGTCAGCAGCAAAATCAAGTAAATCGATACGAAACTCTGCAATATCCGCATCAGGATGATTTGCAATAATTTTGGCTTGTTCGAGTGCTTGTGCTTTGGTTTTTGCTGTAATCGGTACAATGGTTTTTACGGGCATTTCACCGATATTGACATTTTTAATCTGATAAACAGTATCATTTTCAACAGTATTCAATGCAGTATTTGCCTGTACCAAAGAACAAGACAACGCAATCGCAACAGTCAAACATGTTTTTAGCGCAAATCTATTCATTTTCAATCCCAATCATTTTTCCTGTACATCCAGTGGTTTTGTTTCACCAGATGTACATCACTTTAAAATCTATGTATTTAATTAAATATCGAAAAATACAGTTTCTTTGTCGCCTTGAACATAAATATCAAAGCGATAGACGATTTCACCATTTTCTTCGCTGCGCTTAGCAATCAAAGTTTGGCGACGAGGCTCCCACTCAATGCTATTCAATACAGGATCTTTTGCATTCGCTTCAGCTTCATCTTCAAAATAAACACGTGTGTTTAAACCTAAGTTGATACCACGTGCAAAAATAATCAGATTAATATGCGGTGCTTGTGTTGAACCTTTACGACCAGGAACAGTACTTGGTTTGATGGTATTAAAATGCCATACACCTGTTTGGAAGTCTGCGCCAGCACGTCCCCAACCTTGGAAGTTTTGATCTGCTTTTTTCTCTTGAAAATCTGCCTCACTTGGATAAACGCCGTTTGCATCAGCTTGCCAAATTTCGACTAAAACATCACGTAATGGCACACCCACACCGTCAAATACACGTCCTTCTAAACGGATACGTTGACCTTCTGGATTATTTTTCAACAAGTCATTATTAAAGTTATATTCAAAAACCTCGATACCTGCTTGTTTAGGTAACAAACCGATATGAACATAAGGTCCACCTGTTTGCGATGGGGTTTCATGTAATTCTTGGAAATTCCAACCGTTCATAGCATTTACTCCATGTATTAAACTAATTCATTTTCAAAATAGGTTTTGCGACGACCACGTAAAGTGATGTCAAAACGATAACAACGGCTATCAGCTTCGATAAAATTACTCTTGTCTTCAAGGGCAATCAAAGCACGTCGTTGATCTTCTGAAGGAATGGTTTTAATAATTGGACAACTGTCAATCAGTGGATCACCTTCAAAATAAAATTGTGAAATTAAACGTTGTGCCCAACCATCAGCAAGTAAAGAGAAATGGATATGCGCAGGACGCCATTCATTAATACGGTTACGCCAAGGATATGGACCAGGCTTAATGGTACGGAAAATATAAAAACCATTTTCATCTGTCATCATACGACCACAACCACCAAAGTTTGGATCTAAAGAGCCAATAAATTGGTCATTTGGATGACGATAGCGACCTGATGCATTGGCTTGCCATACTTCAAGTAACGCATTTTTTACAGGACGACCAAATTGGTCACGAACATAGCCATGTACAATGACACGCTCACCAATTGGTAAGCCTTCTTTAGCACAGTTTAAAATAAGGTCATTATCTTTAGGACCGAAATGCTCTGCCGAAAAACGTGGTGAAGTCACTTCTGAAATGGTTTCACCAATCGAAATTAATGCATTTTTTGGTGAACGCAATACACTTGTTTTATAGCCTGGTGCATACGCAGGTGGATGATCTTCACTATTGCGCTGTGCATATGCGCCCCAAATATTTTTAGACATCATAGTTTCCTTTTAAAAAGTAAATTCCTTAACGTGTTATGACTTCGTTATTCAGCATCTAAGCCGAGTTCTTTAAACACTTCTTCAGCCATATGCATCGCTGCATTTGCCGCAGGTAAACCTGCATAAAGTGATGAATGAATAAATAATTCTTTTAAATCGTCTTTTGTCACACCATTGTTAAAACAAGCACGCAAATGTAAGCGTAGTTCATCTGTTCTGCCCAATGACAACAAAATAGCAATCGTGACTAGACTACGTGTATGGCGTGGCATTCCTGGACGTGACCACACCTCTCCCCATGCAAAACGACTGATAAAGTTTTGAAAATCTGCATTAAAATCATTCAAATTATCCAAAGAGCGCTGCACGTGTTTTTCACCTAACACTTCACTGCGAACCTGAATGCCTTGTTGATAACGTTCTTCATCGTTCATAAAAATTTCCTCTTAGGTTGCATCTGTATGTGCAACAAATGATTTAATTAAGATCGCAATTGCCGCAGCAGTCGCTGGAATAAGTAATAAAGATAAAATTGCAGTAAATGACCACTGATTACCCAGTAATACCGCACCAATCCACGCACCAAATACAGCGCCGAAACGTCCAATACCTGACATCCATGCCACACCTGTTGCACGACATTGGGTAGGATAGAAACGAGCACTTAATGCTGGCATTGCAGACTGAGCGCCATTGGCAGCCATACCTGCACATAAGATAAATATTGCTAAGAATGTTGGATAATTTAAGCTTTGACCCACAATAAAAGCGAATACACCAGCTAAGAAATAAAAGCCTGCAATCACACGGTTAGGGTTAAATTTATCCATTGCCCAACCGATAAATAGCGCACTGAGTACCCCACCGAACTGGAACAATCCACCAATAAATGCAGCATGCTCCATGCTTGCACCTGTTTCACGCATCAATGTTGGCAACCAACTGGTCAAGAGATAAATAATCACTAAACCCATGAAATAGGTAAACCACAGTAAAAAAGTGCCTTTGATATATGATTTTGAAAACAACATACCAATTACAGAATTTTTATTTGCTGCTTCACTCTTTTCTTCTGGAACATGGAATTCATTAACAGATGCAACTTGTTCAGGCGCGATTTTATTTAAAATCTTTTTAACTTTGTCTGAGGCATTACCTTTCACAATCAGATAACGATATGATTCAGGCAACCAAAGTACGACCATGACCATTAAAATAAGTGGTGCCCAACCGCCCACCAAAAACAGACTGTGCCACCCAAAATTTGGGATTAACCAACTACTGAGAAAGCCACCGATCGCCATACCGAGGTTATAACCACAGAACATACATGTCACAAGCAATGAACGGATACGGGCAGGACAATATTCTGAGAATAAAGTCGTTGCATTTGGCATTGCTGCGCCTAAGCCAATTCCTGTGAGAAAACGAAAAATAACCAACTGATCTAAAGTTGAAGAATAAGCACAAGCTAAGGTAAAGCCGCCAAAAATCAGCATTGCAATCGTTAAAACAATTTTTCGCCCAAAACGATCCGCAAGTGGACCTGAAAATAATGCGCCAAAAATCATCCCACCTAAGGCAGCACTCATCACAGGACCTAGATCAGCCTTGGCAATACCCCAATCTTGTGCCAATGCAGGTGCAATAAAACCCATTGCAGCCGTATCAATCCCATCAACAAAAACAATGAGAAAACAAACAATTGCAATCAGCCATTGATATTTTGATACAGGAGCATTATTGATTAATGCTTGGGCATCCATCCCCTTTTTAAGGACAGTACTCTCCTGAGATGCCATGTCTATCTCCTTTAGGCAAAATCTGTTTTAAGCTATGTTAAATTTATGCAATGAATTTAGTTAAAATCTGGCTAAACTCTACAGGGCATTCAATATTAGACAAATGCGAAGCTTCTATGCTTTGAAGCTCACTGCCCTGTATTTTAGACTGCATAAATTCACCATCTTGAAGTGTAGTCACGGGATCTTTCGCCCCACAAATCAATAAAGTTGGAATACCAATTTCGGCTAAATCTGCACGAACATCTGCATCAGCCAATGCACGACAAGACGCTGCATAACCTTGAGCTGGTGTTGCGGCTAAGCTTTGAATCGTACGTTGTGCTAAGTCATCGTGTTGATAATCAAATGACTCACTAAACCAACGTGTATGTGTGGTTTTGACTAAGTCTGCTAGACCTTCTTTTTCGACTTGGTCTGCACGTGTAAGCCATGCTTCTGCCTGTCCAATTTTGGCAGCAGAATTTGCCACAGTAATACTTTCAAAACGATCCGCAGCATTGATCCCAAGCCATAAACCTGTAATACCACCCATCGAGATGCCACAAAAATGTGCTTTTGTAATATTTAAGGCATCTAAAATATCCAGTACATCTTCGCCAAGGTTTGCCAAAGTAGAGTTTTCAATTACATCACTTTGACCATGACCGCGTGTATCGTAACGAACAACTTTGTAATTTTCTTTAAAATAAGCAACTTGCTCATCCCACATGTGATGATCAGTTCCTAAAGAGTTCGAAAAAATAATCACAGGTGCATGATCTAAACCATCAACTTGAATTGCTAAAGCCTTTCCTTGTCGATTAATAATCTTGTTCATCACTTTGCCTCTCCTTTAGCATGCTTCAGCACAGCTTCGATTTGATCTTGAATATTTCCCAAATAAGACTCAGGTTTAAATATCTGTTGCAATTGTTCAACATTAAAATACTGCTGAACCTCTGCAATTTCAGCCACAACGTCTTGTAAATGACGTTGCTCAGCAACCGCTTTTTTACATGCAGCTTCGACCAAATGATGTGCATTTAAGCGTCCCATTTTAAGGGCTAAAGCCATCATGACCGCTTCCGCCATAATCAAACCTTGTGTGCATTCAATATTACGCTGCATATTTTCAGAATTAACTTCTAAGCCTTGTAATACTTCATGTGTACGCTGCAATGCACCTGCACAAAGCTGAAAAATTTCAGGTAGCGCAAGCCATTCTGCATGCCATGCACCTAAGCTACGTTCATGTTCCTGAACCATACTTTGGTACATGCTCGACATTAAGGCAGGTACTCGATTTGCTGCTGCCAAAATGGATGCAGCCGCGACTGGGTTACGCTTGTGTGGCATTGTTGATGAGCCACCACGTCCTTTAGCTGTCGGTTCAAACACTTCTGCAATTTCTGTTTGCATCATGAGTGACCAATCACGTGCCATTTTCCCAGTATTACCTGTAACAACTGCTAAAAAATGGGCAATGTCCAGTATACGATCACGTTCGCCATGCCAAGTGCAATCAGGTTTAGACAAATCAAGTCGCTGTGCATAAGCCTCAACAACTGCCGAACCTTGATCTAAAATAGATGCTAAAGAACCAACCGCACCGCCCAATTGAACAGTGAGTACTCGAGATTTTATTTGCTCTAAACGTTCTAAATCACGCTGAAAACTACTTGCCCAACGTGCAGCTTTATGCCCTAACGTAATCGGTAGTCCTTGCTGTAACCATGTACGCCCAATCATGACCTGATCGCGATACTGTTCTGCTAAATGAACTGCAACATCATGAGCACTTTGTAATTGTATTTGAATGATAGATAACGCATCTTTTGCTTGTAAAATTGTCGCAGTATCAATGATATCTTGACTGGTTGCACCCCAGTGTACATAACGAGAAGCTTCTTCATCGACATTTTTTACAGCAGCAGTAAATTGCTTTACAAAAGGAATTGCAATATTGCCAGCCAATGCAGTTGCTGTTGCCAAGCTTTCAAAATCAATCGCATGTATGCCTTGCTCTTCAGCAACTTGGGCAATAATGCTTGCGGCACTTTGCGGAATGACACCAACATCAGCTTCCGCCTGCGCCAAAGCAACTTCTGCCTTAATCATGTATTGAATCAATGCCTGATCACTAAAAATCTGAGTGACATCAGCTTGATAAAACAAACTTGCAAATAACTGGCTCATTTTGCTGATCCTTAAACTCTTTCAATAATCAAAGCAATGCCTTGACCTACACCAATACACATCGAGCAAAGGGCATATTTGCCACCTGTTGCTTCAAGCTGATTCAGCGCTGTAATCACCAAACGTGCGCCTGATGCGCCAAGTGGATGACCCAAAGCAATCGCACCACCGTTTGGATTGACTTTCTCTGAACCATCGGCAATGCCTAAATCACGGGTCACAGCCAACGCTTGCGCTGCAAAAGCTTCATTCAGTTCAATCACATCCATCTGCTCAAGGCTTAAACCTGTTTGAGCAAGCAATTTTTTGATCGCAGGTGCAGGACCAAAGCCCATAATGCGAGGTTCAACACCGACTGTTGTTGCACCAATCACTTTGGCACGAGCTGTTAAACCATAAGTTGCAACCGCATCATCAGAAGCGATTAGGAGTGCTGCTGCACCATCATTAATCCCTGATGCATTACCCGCAGTGACTGTACCTTCAGCTTTCACCACAGGTTTTAACTTGGTTAATGCTTCAATGGTGGTTGCACGAGGATGTTCATCTTTTGCCACAACAATGGCATCACCTTTGCGCTGTGGAATGGTCACTGCAATAATTTCTTTGTCGAAGAAACCTTTTGCCTGTGCAGCAGCTGTACGTTGTTGACTGGTTAATGCAAACTGATCCTGATCTGCACGGTTAATGTTGAATTGCTCAGCCACGTTTTCCGCAGTCTGAGGCATGGTTTCAACACCATACATTTCTTTGAGTTTTGGATTGATAAAACGCCACCCCATAGTAGTGTCTTCAAGCTTTTGTGCGCGACCATAAGCAGATTCAGACTTACCCATCACAAATGGAGCACGAGACATGCTTTCCACACCACCTGCAATAATCAAATCTGCTTCACCTGCTTTAATTGCACGTGCTGCCATTGCCACAGCATCCAGTGATGAACCGCATAAACGGTTGACTGTAGTTGCAGGCACTTGGTATGGCACACCTGCAAGAAGTGCAGACATACGACCGACGTTACGGTTATCTTCACCTGCTTGGTTGGCACAGCCATAAATCACATCATCAACTTTTTCCCAGTTCACTGATGGATTACGTTCAATTAAAGCTTTGATTGGCAATGCGCCTAAGTCATCTGTACGTACAGGTGCAAGTCCACCTGCATAACGACCGAATGGGGTACGGATGGCATCAATAATGTATGCGTTTTTCATTTTTAAATCCTTTACCTCCCTTAATCCCTCCTGAAAGGAGGGAGACTTTCCAATGAAAAATAAATATTTATTGGTCAAAGTCCCCCTTTGAAAAAGGGGGATTTAGGGGGATTCTGTATATTTCTAAAGTGTCTTAAACCGTCGCATCAATCAGTTTTGCACCCGTCAAGGACTGCAATTCTTCAAATGAAAGACCTTCCACTTTTTCAATCACTTTCATGCCTTCAGCAGTCACATCAATCACGCACAGGTCAGTGTAAATACGGTCTACACATTTCAAACCTGTAGCTGGATAAGTTAGCTCTGCAACGATTTTCGGCTCGCCTTTTTTAGTCACATGATCGGTCGTGATAAATACTTTTTTCGCACCAACGGCTAAATCCATCGCACCGCCAACCGCAGGAATCGCATCAGGTGCGCCTGTGTGCCAATTCGCCAAATCACCATTTTCAGCAATCTGGAAAGCACCAAGTACTGCGATATCTAAGTGACCACCACGCATCATGGCAAATGAGTCACCGTGATGGAAGAAAGCACCGCCATCCAGTAGAGTCACAAATTCTTTACCCGCGTTAATCAGTTCAGGATCACGATCTTCTTCAGCAGGTGGTGGACCAAAAGCCAAAAGACCATTTTCAGAGTGTAAAAATACGTCTTTGTCGCTTGGTAAATAGCTTGAAATTTTAGTCGGTAAACCAATGCCTAAATTGACATAAGCACCATCAGGAATGTCTTGTGCCACACGCTCAGCAATTTGATCACGGCTTAATTTTGTATAACTCATTTTAAATTCTCCGTAGC
>NZ_PYIX02000089.1 GCF_003024515.2 Acinetobacter sichuanensis | reverse complement strand
TTGAAAGTCCTTTTTCTTGAAAAAACTTTCGAGCTGCTATCTCTTTAATATCTGCAAATGCAGATTTACTGTAGTCAGCATAAGCTTTGTTGGCTGCCTCAATTGCCTTGCGCTCACGTTCTGCTGCTGCTGCACGATCATCTGTAGCTTTGACAGCATTGGGTGTTAATTTATTAATCTCATCAATTAAAGATTTTTGAGCTTTGTACTTCCCATTTGTATCACTCACGGTACCAGCTAATTTATTAAACTGATCTTTTGACTTTTGATTGATAAATGTTAAAGCATTAATGCTTTTAGAGAATTGATTAATATCACCATTTTTCTTGAACTCAGCAATTAAGGCATTTAATTCTTTCGATTGAATTGCAGTAACATCATTATGTCTTGTTAAAGCATAAGCATTTGTGATTAAGCTATCTGTCGCATTGTCACGAGCTTCTTTTAATTCATTTAATTGCTCTTTTTCAGTAACAAGTTGAGATTTTTGCTTAGCTTCTTCTAGATCACGATATTTCGCGATAGCTTCATCAACACTTTCATTATTTTCACGTAATGATTTTGTTGATTCATCTGTGCTGTCTTTCAGAAGCAAATAAGATGCTGCAACTGCTGCAACAGTTAAGCCCAAGCCAACTGGACCAAGAAATGCCGTAGCACTAGATAAAGCTGCTGCTTTATTTGCTGCCGCTTGCTGATAAGCTGCACGAGCATTCGCCATCATTGCAGCAGTCTGCGCATTTGTTGCACCCATTGAGCGTGCCATTGCTGCTGTTGCTGCTAGATTTGATTTTGCAACTTCATAGTCAGCAAGGACCTTTGCTCTAGTCGCTGCAATGCTAGAAACTTTTGCGATCGTATCAACTACAAGTGTTTTTGTGCCTAACGTAATAGCGGGAATGTATGAGCCAATCATATAAGCTGTGGCAACAGTTAGCCCGCCAACAGCCACATCCATATTCTCCGATAACTCTGTCATCCCTTTAACAAAAGTTGAGGATGCACCTGTAGCAGCATCAAATTCACCAACCATTTTAATAGCTTCATTTTTGATTAAATCAAATGATGCTGATACAAGTGTTGCTGTTTTTGCAAAGTCTGCATCCACAGACGCAGCCACTTTCTCAAGAGCTTTAACAATACTTTCTGTTGTTAAAATATTGTCTGCACCCATTTGCTTGAGCTTATCTGAAGTTACCCCCATACCTTTCGCAATGGCATCGGTCAAAGCAGGTGTTTGCTGCATTACTGAGTTCAAATCCTGCCCGCGTAACACCCCAAGCGATAAGCCCTGCGAAAACTGAATCAAAGCTCTTTGCGCTTCCTCTGCACTAGCACCAGACATTCCTACCGCTTTGGTTACGGTTTCTGTAACTCTTGCCACTTCTTTTTGAGATAAGCCCAAGCGATCTGAAATCTTCTGGAATTTAGTGTAAACATCAACCACACCACCCCACTCCGATGCTGTTGATTGAGCAATTCTGTGTGTATCACTCATAGCAATGCTTAGTTGCGATTGGTTTTCGGTGACAAGCTTTAATTTATTAATCATACCCGTGTAACTATCGGCATAATTAACAATTTGTGAAACTGTAAATGTTGCAGCAGCAGTCGCAGCTAAGCTTTTAAGCATAGACTGTGCGCTTGATGTACTTGATTCAATACGACCCATTTCACGAGATGCAGAGCTTGATGCTTCACGCATTGCTTGAGTAAAGTTGCCGACACGGCAAACTAAATCAAGTGTTAATGTTCCTAATTTTGAAGCCATAACTTTTCCTCAGGCAATAAAAAACCCTGCGGTTGCAGGGCTTTAATTTCTCTAAAAACTAATCAATTGATCCAAAAGCTACACGACTTCGATGACATCGTTCTTCAGCAACTTTTTCAGCATTTCTTCCATCTGATAAATTTGGGTAAGCTTCAATATCCTTAAAATATTGAATACCTTGAGCCACACATTTATCGTATTTATTCTCACCACAACCAACTAACAAGACAGTGCTAAAAAGGATAAATGATAATATTATTTTCACAACTTCACCCTCTACTAATCATTCTAAAAAAATCATCTTCAGAAATAATTATTATATCCTGTCCTTTTTTGATCAAACTTAAAGCCTTCTCTTCTTTCGAGCTAATATCTTTGCCATTCAATTTTGTTAAATCTTGCTGTCCTTTGATAAGATAATTCGTTTTCTTGGTAACGCCTTTACCAACATCAAATCCAGCCTGCGAAGCTAATATACTTGCCTTGATTCTGGGCATGCTCATTTCACCAGTAAAACATAAAACATCACCAAACCATTCACCATCAGGATTGCCACCATCTATAATAACATTTTCAGAGCCAAGGCTATCTACCATCGATCCAGAAGCTATTAGTGAAACTATTCCTTTTTTAACCAAATGCTCACAATCACTTATTGTTAATTTTTTAGCTTGCAAAGCTGCTACTAGAACCTTTCCAGCTGCAATAGCATCCTCAATAGCATCGTGATGTTTACCAATTTCGATACTATTTAATTTACAAACATTAGCTAAACCATATCCAGTATATGAAACCTCTTCCCATGTTCTTCTAACTACCTTAGTTATATCTAGCCATTGAAAATTAGTTTGACCATAATTCTTTTCAATAGCTGTTTTATCAAAAGATGTATAAGTTCCAACGATCGCATTACCAATATAGCTTTCTAATTTATTCTGAACTTCTACCATTGTTGGAGCTTGCTTTACATCATTACTAGTAATTCCATGAATTTGAATATTCATCCAATCAAATTCATCATGAGGATTGATTAATGTCCCCCAAGTGTCAACCAACTCTCCATCCTTAAAAATCGCCACACCAATCTGGCAAATTGATTTTGGATCAGCATTAGCTGTTTCTACGTCTAAAGTAACAAAATCCATACCCCACCCCAAATATTAAATTTAGAATAAGATACTAATTTATGAACAAAAAAACCACCCGAGGGTGGTTTTCTAAGCTGCCTGTATGGCAGTGAACTTGTGATGCCGCAGCATCATAAACAAGTGTCTTTTCTAAGCTGCCTATATGGCAGTGAACAGTGAAGCCATCGAAATAACTTCACTGCTTTCAAGAGATTACTACAGTTTTCATTAAAACACCTAAGTTTTAACTAACAACTATAAAATATTGATTTTAATACAAAATTTACCAAGTCTGAGCATTAAACCACTTGGGATTTGCTCCAATACTCATTCCACCTGAAAAATTAATTACTCTACAACAATCGTCAACCAGCGGTGAGCCTTGTTTTGTTTTAAAATTTAATTCAATACTAACTTTTCTAGCTAATGTATTTGATTTAATCACATAGTTTGAATAGTACATCATATCTTTTTGATTTATTAGCATTAGTGCTTTCCACACATCTTGCATCATAAAGTTCTGACTTAATACAGATTCGGTAAGTTCACGAACAAGCTCATAAACCTCTTTGTCGAACAACCCCGCTTGCTTACTTGCACTACTATATAAAGCAATCAAATGATGAACATACTCAACTGCAACAGGAATAGCATCGCATGAAATCTCATCGATACTTTTTACGTTAAAGCGTTGATGAACCAATTTGTAAGCATCGCTGTAGTTTAAATGCTTAGTTTTGGCAACAAGCATGTTTACAGCATTAGTTAATGGCTCACGTTCTGATTTATGGGTTTTAGCAATTGGTGCACCTACCTCTTTATCTAAAATATCCAAAACCCATTTGCGGAATTGTTTAGCAATAGCTGTTTTGGAAAACATTGCAATGAGGTGGCAACCACGGAGGGAGAAGATACGAGTGTCTTTTTCAGAGTTCCCGTTTCCAAAACCCTTGACACTCAATTTGAGGGTCAAGGTCATAGACTGATTAAATTCATCTTTATTGCGCTCATACACTTGAGCAACAGCATCAGATTTTGCATAACCTAAAGCTTTTGAAAGCTCACTTGCTGTAAGCCAAATTTGCTGCTCGTGTTGAACAGGTGAAAAATTTACTTCGTTAAAGCTTAGTGTTAAACTTGTCATAGTTTGATTTCCTTTGTGATTAAACTTGTCATTTCAAAAAAGCCCTGCTCGCCAAAGTCATGGGCTTTTTTGTTGTCTATTGATTTCATGATTGCACTGCTTTCTTTGCTCTTCGATCCAACCATTCTTCAATGATCATATTTACTTGAGCTGTAATAGTTCTACGATCTTTTTGAGTCTCCTCTTTAAATCGCTCCAACGTTTTTTCAGGTATACGCACGTTTATCTGTGGGTCTTGTCTTGCCATATTTAACTCCTTATAGCACATGATTTAACTCAACATCACAATCACATTAAATCACTTGCTTTATTTGTCGTCAATATTTTTTGACTATTTTTTTATAGCACACTATAGTTACCTTAAAACATTGACCGAAAAATGCCATGGCACGTACAGACCCTCAAGTTAATTTCAGAATTCCAGCTGAACTAAAAGACAAGCTGGATAATGCTGCTAAAGAGAATGGCAGAACCCTAACTGCTGAATTAATTCTTCGCCTTGAAATGACATTTGATAATGATGATCAGGTGCAAGATCTTTTATTCAGAATAGATCTATTGGAAGATGAGTCCAAGCGGTTAGAGAAAAAACTACTTGATGTGATGCAACACGTGGGATTGTATGATCCAAATCCACAGAATTA
>NZ_PYIX02000088.1 GCF_003024515.2 Acinetobacter sichuanensis | reverse complement strand
AGTTAAAATGGGATAGAGTCATGAATAGGATTAATAAATGATACGTTTTTAAGTGGTATTATTTCTAATATTAACGCTTAAATTACTGAACCATAGAGGGTCTATATGATTACAAAAGAGAACTATAATGATCTATATGCCTTTCTGATGGTGACTCGTGAAGGAAGTTTTACTAAAGCAGCAGGTAAGCTAGGTGTTTCACAGTCTGCTTTGAGCCATACCATTCGTGGACTGGAAGAGCGTTTAGGGATGTTGTTGCTCACTCGGACTACACGTAGCGTTTCTCCGACAGAGGCTGGTGACAAGCTCAGACAGACGATTGGAGCGAGTTTTGATCATATAGATAATGAATTATCATTACTGTCGAAACTAAGAGATACACCAGCGGGAAATGTAAGAATAAATGCAAGTCATCATGCTATCCGTTATGTGCTATTACCGAAATTAAAGCAATTAACGCAGCTTTATCCAGATATCAATATTGAGTTAACTGCAAATAATGGCATGGTTGATATTGTAGCGGAACGTTTTGATGCAGGTGTCCGTTTTGGTAGTCGGGTCGCAGAAGGAATGATTGCTGTTCGGATTAGTTCAGATGTCAGAATGGTTGTTGTTGCATCGCCTGAATACCTTGCGCTAAAGGGCATCCCAGAAAAACCACAAGATTTGATTCAACATAACTGTATTGGCTATCGATTGTCTACTCAAGGTGGATTATATCAATGGGCATTCTTGGTTGAAGGCATTGAAACTAAAATTAAAGTTTCTGGGCAATGGGTCTTTAATGATTCTGAGCTTATTGCTGATGCAGTATTAGCTGGAGAAGGCATTGCTTACATTCCTGAAGAGCTTATTCAGGACAATTTATTACAAGGGCAATTAATAAAAGTATTGGATGAGTATGCAATAGCATACCCAGGATTTCATTTGTATTATCCTCATCGTAGACAGCAGTCACCAGCTTTGAAACTTGTTATTGATACATTAAGAGTAAATTAAATCATTATTGGTAGTACATTAAGCTTATGGGAGTTATGGCTATTTCTTTACGAAATGAGATCTTGAGGAAAACTTATTTAACTGAAGCAAATATCAAACCACTCATCTAACTGCTCAATAATCCATAAAAAGTGATCATAAAATCAAAATCTATATTTAAATAGTATCCAGAATATGTTTTGTTAATAACACATAACTTTGCACAGGTATCCAGTGATTTTCATCTAAAATAACTTCTTTATACTGAGAATTCATATATCTATGATTTAATTCAACACTACGTTTACTCACAGCAGCATCATATTTACCCCATATAAATAAAGCAGGGATTTTAATATTTCCCATTAACTTTAAATTCAATTCATAAGGAAGTGCCTTATACCACTTAATTGCATAATGAATACGCTTTTCTTTAATCATCCTTTGGCGAAAATCTAATATTTGTTGTGCATTCATACCAGTATTTCTTAATAAAGATTCACTTAATTTTGGAAATTCCTCAAATAATAATTCAGAAATTAAGGGTAATTGAAATAACCATATATAATAAGATTTTATAATTTGATTACTGGTTAACATAGAGCGTAATACAGCTGCTCTATGTGGGACAGAAATTGCGATCAAATGCTTAATTTTTTGTGGATATTTTCGCGCAATATCCCATGCAATAATCGCTCCCCAATCATGTCCAACTAAATAGACTGATTGACCTATAATATCTAACAAGGTATTAATATCTTCAACCAGTAAAGAACTCTTATAATCTGACGTTTTCTTCGGTTGTGCTGTTAGGCTATAGCCACGCTGATTCACTGCATAAGTTCTATACCCATGGGAGTTTAAAATTTCACTTGTTTCCCTCCAAATTTCATTAGTTTCAGGAAAACCATGTAACATTACAAAAGGTTTACCATCTAAAGGACCAGAATCAATAACATCAAAAGTTAAATTATCTCTTTGATAAAAGCTTAGTCTCTGCTGAGTTAAATCCATGCTATGACTCCTCCATTTAAAAACTATTGGCTTGAAAATAATACTTGGCTATTTGATCATTTCCTTCATTTTTAGGGTTATAAAAAGGGCTACCCCATCTAATCACAGAAGCTAGCAAATATTTCAAAGATGGTGCTTTTCCAGTTATTTTAGATTCTTTTTCAATTGCTTTTAAAATCTTATAATAGGTTGTAGGGATTGTATTTTTATCTAAAATTTGATCCTGATTGATACTATATTTTATTGCTCGCCCCCATACGATTATAAATATTGGTAAAACTATAGCCATGGTGATCTGTCGACCAAAATAGAACCCTATTTTTGTTTCACAAAGGTGTTTAAATAACTTGAAAGCAATTTCTCTGTGCTCAACTTCTTCAGCACCATGCCAACGAATTAGGCGTAATACTTCTTGATCAATATCATTAAGTCGATCTTCTTCAAGTACCCACATTCCTAGAACTGCTGTGAAATGTTCAATAGCTGCAATCATACCAACTTGAAATAATAGCCATTTTTTACCTAAAATTGGATTAAGCCATTGTTTGTTAAATGGCTTTTTTTCAAACCAATTTTTAAATAGCAAATCAATCGATTTAACATATTCAGAAAGGTCAATATTATTTTCTTTATAAAACTCTAACAATCCATTATGAGATTTAGCATGAGTAGCCTCTTGACCAATAAAACCTTTAACATCTTGATAAAGTTGGGGATCCGTAATTTCAGATAATGCATTATTAAAAACACGGCAAAACCATAATTCACCTGGTGGCAAAAGCATATGGAGCGGATTAGTCGCATGCGTAATAAAAGGACTTCCAGCCCAATAAATAGAAGTTTTAGAAAAATCAAAACTAATTTTTCTAGCTTCAATATCACTCTTCACATAATGAGAACTCATTTTGATACTCCAATAAAAATAGCATTTATCTTAATAAAGGCTAAAAAATCAAATTTTTATAAAGAGTTTTTAGCCACTGGTTGTGGAGTTTGATTGATTCGCTTTATTCCTTATCATGAATTTTTATAAAAAATTTGAGATAAGAAAAAATCTATCTACGAATGATCATATTTGTTGAAGTTGCATAAGCATAAAGTCTTCCATTTTCATCCCGTAAATAACCTTCTGAAATAACAAGATTTTTTCCAGCATTAATAACTTTCGCTTCTGCAATTAGTTTTTTATTAAAAGGCATAGGTCGACACATTTTTATAGTCAAATCAGTTGTTCCATATCCTTCTCCAGGATTTAAGAGCGTATGTGTTGCACAACCTGTAACAGAATCAAGCACTGTTGCAGCAAATCCTCCATGTACACCTCCCATTGGATTGGTATGGCGTTCGTCAGCTATTGCACTAAAAACAATTCTGCCATGCTCAATTTCTACGAATTCCATTGGAATGGTCCGAGCAATACTAGGAGGTGGAAGAAGTCCAGTTTTGACTGCTTGCATGATCTCCAACCCAGTCATATTATTAAAATTCATATTTTTTCCTTATATATAAGTCATTTATAGTTGAGTTTTTTATTCAACTACATCTCATTTTTTGTATCAAGAAATCTGTAATTGGGTTATACCAGTCTAGCCCCAAGACTTATTTGAAAACATCTAATCAATACTCTGAACAAAAGAGTGTATTTACTATTACTTCGTAATTTCGATGAATTAATTTTTCATTTCCTTTACAAATAATAAGTTCCTTTTTAGAACTTACTTATTTATAATGTCCAAAGAACAGCAAAGTTGTCAATCGAATATTAGAAAATTAAAGCTAGTTTGTCCTTAAATGACAATTTAATGCCTATATTCACATTTTTTTGGAGAAGAATCGTGAAATGGTAAGAACTTAAAGAGTTAGAATGTTCTATAGCAAGAAGTTTATATATTCTTGGTGATAGGTAGACACTACTAATTATTCGCAATAACAGAAAACAAAAAAGTAGAAAAATTTTGAAAATTTAGATTACGTTTAATAAGAAAACTCTATTTTTTTTGTTGAAAACTGTAGTTTTGAAGAAATTTAATTTATAAATAAAATTTCATATATGAAGTTATCCTTATTTTTTAGATCAATAAAAGGTGGTGTTCTAAAAAATATGCTGAGCCAAAAAAGCAAGCAACGAACAATTGAGTTATTTTAAATGTGTGAAAATCTCAATAAAACTTCGTTATTATTGATTCTAAACTCCTGATTAGCATAATTCAAAAAGTAATCAAGGAGATGAGAAAATGACTTTAAAGGTAACGGCAATAACAGGCTGGGTATCTGGACTAGCTTCTAAGGTGATGGATTACATTGAGCTTAGTAACTGACTTTGTTTTTTAACCAAGTTTTTGTGTTAGTTCTAATGTAAATAGGACTTACTCACTATAATTTTTCTAGCTTTTTGGAAAGAGATAAAAATTATCTAAAATAAAGCCATTAACACCATACCAAATGATGAGTCTAATCTAATTTTTTGCTTATTATAAATACCAAAAAACAGAGCTTTTAAACCTAGCTTCCTTGGAAACTAGGTTTACCTAAATAATTAAAAATGAAGTGTTATTCACAACATTCAATGGGTAAGCGTATTAATTACGCAAACTATCCAATTACATATTAGGATACTAATTACATATTTGGATAGTTTGGACCACCACCGCCTTCAGGCGTTACCCAAGTGATATTCTGAGATGGGTCTTTAATATCACAAGTCTTACAATGAACACAGTTTGCTGCGTTGATTTGGAAG
>NZ_PYIX02000087.1 GCF_003024515.2 Acinetobacter sichuanensis | reverse complement strand
AAGGATTAAAGTTGGGTGAAATAGCTTTAACCCTTGATGTAACAACAAGAACGATAAGAAACTGGTTAAATAAAATTGATTTAAATCATTAGCTTAATTGTCTACTTAGCTTTGTGATTTGAGAGGTAATATCCTCAATAAATTTGTCTATTTTTATATTATGGTCATCTATTCTAAGAGTGTCTACTGATATGCTAGAGTCTAATTTATAACAGATTTCTTTAATTTTTTCTGGGCTTAGTTTATTTGTGTAATTGTTTTTTATACAGATTAATTCATGTTGAAATTCGCTTAGTTCATTCATGTTTGTTTCTAATTCGAACGAAATAGCCTTAACTTTTTCAAAAATATTATCCAAATTTAAATGTTTATTAATTATGAAAAGGTGATTTAGCGTGAAATAAAGATCATTCACCAATAAATAGACCTCTTTAATTCTATTTAACTCACTATTTGATATTTCTGTACTATCTAAAACCTCATGAGTTATTGGATACATTTCTCTGAAATGATATGCACTAAATCGGCTATATACATTGGAATAATCTCTACTCTTTTTCCAAGCTTTAAAGATTATATTTGTTTGGGAAAGACAGGTAGAAAGAAGTTCAGTTGATGTTTTATAGAGTTCCTGTTCCTTCCATGAGAAATATCCCCAAATTATAACTAAAGGTGTAATTACTGGAGCTGATGTCTGTAAAATTGTCTTTAACGTATCGGAATTTAAATTACATGTACTAGATATTTCAAAGTTACATACATAGCCCCATTGGAATATTAAAATTAATAGATAAGTAGAAAGATAGATCAAAGAGTACAGTAAAATTTTTTTAGACATAAGCTAAGTATTCAAAAAGGGAAAGTGCAAGCCTAAATCAGATATCAGCCGAATGGGGGTTTTCGGTTAGTTACTTTTTCATTTCTTTCTTTAGCTTGTATAGCGTGCTTTCTTTTTTATTCGACGTATCATTTTTCGTATCTTCTTCCCTTTTAGGAATTCCTAACGTTTCTGCAATCTTTTCTGCTAGTCCTACTGTTGTTTCTTTAAAGTTCTTTTCTGTATTTTTAGTCATTTCATTTTCTCATTAAAATTAAGCTCTTTTGGATTATATCATATTCTCAAATAGTTCTTTGTGTACTGAAATTCACACCTTTTAAAATAATGGGCAAGGACACACAAAGGGTACTCTATACAAAAACTAAAGTTTTCGATAGAGTTACCTTTTGTGCCTTGCAAGGGAAGTATCCCTTGACCCTCTTTTCGACTTTATTTATTTCGGGAACATGGCCAACTTTCAGTTAACCAGGTCCCTCATAAAAAAGCCGACCCAATCTACGAAACGGATTTAGCCATGACTAAAAAAGAAATCGTCAAAAGACAGAAAGAAATAAAAATCCGTTTAACAGAAGCGGAACATCAAGCCTTACTTGAACGTATGACAGGTGGGGAGTTGGCAACGTGGATAAGACAAACCTGTTTAGAAGAAAAGCCAAATAAAAAACGGAATTATAAAGTTGCAGATCCTCAACTCTTAGCAGGTCTCGGACGTATTGGTGGAAACCTCAATCAAATTGCTAGACAAGTAAATACAGTTGAATCTGATATAGAAAAAATCAGAGCTTTTGCAGAGCTAGTAATGATTAGGGAACAACTACAAAAGGTTCTAGCCGACTATGATCGTTAAATTTCTAGGAAATAAAGGTGGTGGCAGCGCAGGTGCAACCATTGATTACCTACTTGGTGAAGATCGAGATCGTTTTGGTGCTGTTTTATTAAGTGGTGATCCTGAACTAACACAACGATTAGCAGATAATTTAGATTTCCAAAACCGTTATACGGTGGGCGTTTTATCGTTTGAAGAAGCCAATCTTGAAGAACAGCAAAAACAAGAAATTATGCAGAGCTTTGAAGAAACGCTCCTTGCAGGTTTAGATCGAGATCAATACGACATTACTTGGATAGAACATACAGACAAAGGACGTTTAGAGCTGAATTTCGTTATTCCAAATGTCGAATTAAGCACTGGAAAACGCTTACAGCCGTATTTTGATCAAGCAGACCGCCCATTGGTGGAAAATTGGAAACAAGTTACCAATTTTAATTATGGATTATCAGACCCTCATGCACCTGATAAAGCGCAAGCCATAAAGACTTTGAACAGCCAAAACTTGCCTAAAAATATCAAAGAAATAAAACAGCAGATTGGTACAGCGATAGCAGAGCAGATCAGCAGCGGAAATATCCAAAATCGGCAAGATGTTGTCAATACGCTTGAAAATGCAGGTTTTGAAATCACACGGCAAACAGAACGATCAATCAGTATTAAAAATCCTGACGGCAAAAGAAATATACGTTTAGAGGGCGTAATTTATGAAAATCGACAATTTGATAAACAACTTGCAGAAGAACACAGCCGAGCAGGACAGGATTATCAAAGAACAAGCCGAGAACGCTACGAAACAGCACTTGGAAAGCTACATAGCCTTGTTGAAAGCAAGCAACGAGGAAACCAAGAACGTTTTGAGATCAAACTTACAGACCATCAAAGACCAACAACCGAGCATCAAAAACGCTTTGCGTTTGAATATTCTCACGGGAGCAGTTTTGGGTGGGCTGACTATGTTATTTCTCGTAGTTCTAGGAATAAACCTATGGTTGGGTTATCAGATCAAGGACAAGAAGCAGGAATTAGCAGAGATCAATCTCGAATTAGATCAATCTCCACTAGAAAAGCGTATTTTGAGATCGGTGGAATTTCACGAGAGCAAGGACAAGAAGACCTATTTCATCGTAGCCAAGAACAGCAAAAAAGCGGAAGTATTCGAGAACACCAGCGACCAAAAAGTAATGAAAATAGAGAAATAGGAAATCAACATGACCAACGACTTTATGAATCGCTACAACGTCATCTTGAACTCGTTAGAAACTCAATTGAACGAGCTAAACGAAATAAATCAAAGACAGACCGAGCAGATCGAAGCATTGAGCAATCAGAATCAAGTATTGAGAGTGCAGAACGAGGAATTGAGCAGTCAAAATCGACAATTAAACAATCTGAACAGCAGATTACGAGAGCTGAACAGCGAATTGATGCCCAAATAAAGTTAGAACAAAAATTAAATCAAAAAAAATATGGTATGGAAAGATAGTAAAATATTATTTTTTGGCGTACATTTAGTTTACTATAATACGCATTATGTAAAATATAGGTGATAAAATGGCTACAACAAATTTTAATCTTCGAGTTGAACAAGATTTACGTGATAAAGCATTTCCAGTGTTTGAGCGTTATGGGTTAACTGCATCACAAGCTTTCAAATTATTTTTAACGCAAGTTGCTGAAACAAATAAAATTCCTTTGTCTTTTGATTATGCGGAAGATAATAATGTACCAAATAATGTGACTAAAAAGGCATTGCTTGAAGCTAAAAGTAGAACTGATTTCTCTGAGGCTTATGCGACACCTGAAGAGTTTATGAAAGCAATGCAAGATTTAGCTAATGCGTAAAATATTCGCTGAAGGTCAGTTTAAACGAGATATTAAGAAGCAATTCTTAGAATTGATTACTCCTGCATGGGCAGAGGTATTACATTGCCTTTGTAACGACATTCCTTTGCCCGAAAAATACTGTGATCATGGATTAACAGGTGATTGGTTGGGCTTTAGAGATTGCCATGTAAAACCTGATTTAGTGCTAATTTATGCAGTACGAGAGGATTGTTTACAGTTAGTCAGAATTGGCAGTCATTCAGAATTATTTGGAAAACGTAGAAATAAATAGGACTGATATAAGTCAATAAAAATCAATTAGTTGTTTGAATTAAAAATAGTGTAGTATTTTCTACAGGCGAAAAAAAAGCAGGTCGGCAAACCTACTCTTTTCTCATTGTTTAACAAATACTTAAAGCATCAGTAAACGCAAATTCTATACTTGTATTTTACCGATGTTTTGAGCATTTGCAACATACAGGACGTTGCAAAAGGTGAAAAACGTACAATTAAGCGATTTTTTTGAAAATCTTGCTCATAAACCATACTGTGCAGATGAATTACTGTATGGCTTACAAATAAGACCGAAAAAAACGGCAATCAACATGCAATACATACAGGGCAATCAGCCTTGTATGCTTCATTACTTCTTTTTTGACATAGACCGTTCAGATGCAGTCATGGCATGGCATGACGAAAATTTACCAATGCCTTATTGGACAGCACAAACACAGAAAAACGGTCATGCTCATATTTGCTATAAATTAGAAATTCCACTATGTACCAGTGAATTTGGTAGTCACAAAGCAATAGCCTACGCATCAAAAGTACAAGCAGGACTTGCCAACAAACTTGGCGCAGACGTTGGCTACAGTCACCTCATCACGAAGAATCCATTTCATAAAGATTGGCGTGTCACTTTTTGGAGTGAACAAGCCTATACGCTCGATTATTTAGCCGATTTTGTAGAGCTACCGAAGAAATTAAGCAAAAAACAGGAAGTTTTAGGGCTTGGGCGCAACTGTGCTATGTTCGATACAGTGCGTAAATGGGCATATAAAGCGATTAGAGCGCATAGAGGTGGAATCTATAACACTTGGTTGGATGAGGTATTAAAACACTGTTTAAGCGTAAATGAAGCGTTTTTAGAGCCATTACCATACTCAGAAGTTAAAGCGACTGCTAAGAGTATTGCAACTTATTGTTGGAAGAAAGATGCATACTGCTATCAAGAATTTATAGATCGTCAAAGTCGTAAAGGAAAGTTAGGTGGATTAAAAAGTAATTCTTCTAATGGTGGGGTAGCACGATCAAATCTTTATAACGAAAAAAGAGCATTGGCATTTAATTTGAAAGAAC
>NZ_PYIX02000086.1 GCF_003024515.2 Acinetobacter sichuanensis | reverse complement strand
TGGGGTACTTTCCTGATCTGAAAGAACCTGATCAACTAAATTTCCTGCTTTTTCGATTTCTGTTAGTAAGTCTTTCGCTTGCACTAAAGGAGTTTTTTTCTCTAGCTTTAAGCTTTCAAAAAGTTCTTTTTCAGCAAGTTTTTCACCAGACAAAATTTTGTAGGCAAGCTCTTTAGGTAAAGGGACATTAATAAAATTTAAATAATCAGATTCAGATTTTTGCTTAATTTTTTGCTGTTTATTGTATTCGTGAACATCCATTCTTTTACCGTTGGCAACACGATTTTTCACCATCTCGCCCTCGTGAACAGTTGCTGAAATTTGCAAGCCCAAATTTTTATAAGATTTATGCGTATACCGTTCAATACGATTATTTTTTTCCAGTGAATTATTGATACTCACACAAAATTTTTCTCGCATGAATTGCAAAAAATTTTGCTCGATATTCATTAAATCGGGTTTATCTTTTTTGATTTCTGAGCCATATTTTATGGGGTTAAAATCTTTGACTTGGCTACCCAATTTAAAAGTATCGGCATGAGATTTTTTCTTGCGTTTTGCTGTTAAATCTTTTTCTGTCAGTGCTTCAATTTTACAGTATGGAATAACAAAGTGAACATGATTATTTTGAGTTTGTAATTTTAATTCTTCATCATTAACAGGTAAATTATACTTTTCAATTTCAGCTAATTTTGCTTTTTTTCGAATTAAATTGTCTGCTTCATGAACAGCAAAACTTATCGAAGTTCCATAAATTTCAGTAAATTTTTTGCAAAATTCTTCAACTAATTTTACTTGTTCTTCTTTTGAAATTTCAGGCGGTAAAGCAGCAATTGAGCTATAAGCAATAATGTTTGTAGAAGCGTGAGAATTATTTTCAATATGATTATAAAATTGTTCTTCTGATAATTCTGTTTTTATGCCGTGTGGCATAAAAAAACCTGTTTCAATTACGCCTGATTTTTTAGAAAAATTATGCTCTTTTCCTGTCAAAAAATTAGAAAATTTACGAGCATTAATATAGGCAACAGCCCTTAAAATGCTGTGACCATTTGATTTTTTCACGGTTGATATTCTCATAGAATATTGGTTTTTTATTACAATTTTTTCAGACATTTTTGGTACTGCCTTAGCCTTAATTTTGCTTCACTACTTTTAAAACAATACCCTAAAAAAAACCCCGCGCATAGCTGATTTTTTTAAAGATTTTTTGTATTAAAAGCCCCCCTTCCAACCCAGTATTGGAAGGGGGCGCACGACTCAAAATGAATGTGTAGCGAAGCGGAATGTTCATTTTGGGTTAAAGTGCGCTTTTTTCTTCGTCATTCCTACAGTTTCACAGTCTGCGCTTACGCTTGACTGTGAAACTGTGGAATGTCGTGAAAAAAGATTAAAAGCAATTTAGCACTAAATAACTTTATTTTTTTAAACAAAAAATGATCTTGTTTTTTTTATCTTGTAGTGTTTATATAGTTTTTTTTATTTAAGAAATTTTCAAAGATGACTGAGCAAAATGTTGATTTAAATATTTCGGACTATTCTAAAAAAATTGGTGATTTAGTCTCTAAAATTCAAAGTGGAAAATTGAGTAAACAGGAACTAAAAGAGGCTAAAAAATCTTTGCAGGAAATTCAAAAGTTAGTAACTGATAGTATTGAATCATTTAATAATATTTTGCCTGATTTAACTGCTGCAGAAAAAAGAGTTGTAGACACTCAAAAATTTGCTATTGGTGAGGCGGCAATTAATCAAATTTTTGATGAAAGTGAAAATATTTTATCTGAATATGAGCAGAAACAATTTAGCGACTTACTTAACAAAATTTTAAAATCCGCTTCTAAACGTGAGCAAAATAAAATTTTCAAAGGTTCTGATAATTTAAAAGAAGCTCTTTATTTACATAGTGATAATGCACGTAGAGAAAAACTAAATAAATAAGATGTATTTTTTTGAGGACAGCTTTAACAATTTTTTTGTTAAAGCTCCACAAAAAAAATGGCATCAAAGAACAATATCAAAATCAGATAATTTAGTAATCCATCGTTGAGCATCATTATTTTTTAAATCGTCTTTAATTCGATTAATTAGCTCTTCACTATTTTCACCAAACTCTAAAAAACGGGAGAGTAAGTTATTGTCTACAATAGCCCTATAAACATCTATAGATTTGATTTTCAGATTTGGTTTTTCTTGTACTTTTTCTGCCTGATTTTCAGCTTTCACCGTGCATTTTTTTGTAACTGTAAAGCTGACATGACTTGCTTTCCGACCTTCTTTTTTTACAGCTTTAAATTGAACAGACAATTCTGTTTTTAAATTTATCAAGTCAATATGTGGCTTTAAGACAAACTTTTTAAATTCTTTGTAGTCAATATATGATTCTAAATCAATATTTAGCACCTCTTTTAAATCATTTATTGCAATTTCGAAGTTGAAACGGTATTCATTTTGAACTAATAAGGGATACAGTTTCAATCCGTGTCCGTGTAACCCTGAAATTGATTTTATTTGCAGCTTAGTAAAAGGATGTTGTTTGTTAAAAACGTACATAATGTGCAGTGCGTAGTGCGTAAAGCTGACAGTAAAACTACCATTTTTGTAGGCTGTTGAAGTCACAAGCCTTGTTCGCACGTTTCCACGCTCTTCATTATAAAAAATAACACTATGATTATAAAGCGCATCAACAACCCGATCCAAGGCTGCGTAAGCGCCTTTGATATTTAAGCCAGTCAGATCAGAATACTCTTTTGCAGTAATTGAAAAGGATGTTTGTTCCGTCGGCAAACCGTCAGACAAGCGAATTTTGGGGCTGAAAAACATAAGCAATTTAAGTAAGTCATCTTTGGGCGGCTTCTCATGGCGAAGCTGCCAAAACGCATTTTGAAGAACTGCTAGCTGCTCAGGGTACTTTTTTTGTGGTGAAGATAAGGGGAAAAATTCTTTATCTTTTTCAGTGAAGTCGTTGACTAGAATCTTTTTGCTCACAATTTTTATTTTACCAAAGGGGGTGTTGATATTATTTATAACACCCCCTTTAAGTACTAGTCAATGGGGGGTGTGTATATATCTGCAACGCCACCCCCCTTGTCTGCAACGCCACCCCCCTTGTCTGCAACACCACCCCCCTTTTGTCTGCAACACCACCCCCCCTAACCCCCCTTTTGTCTGCAACACCACCCCCCCTAACCCCCCTTTTGTCTGCAACACCACCCCCCCTAACCTCTTAAGACCCTTGTGTAGCAATGGTTTGAAGCAGCCCGTAAAGCTTTTTTAAAGCTTTTAAAAGCTCTTTAAAGCTTTTATAAAGCTTTTAAAAAGATTAAAAATAGAAAAAGTTTTTTTTAAACTGCCCTAGGTACTCGCTAAAGCTCGTACTCTGTTGAAGCTCGTTCCTCGCTTCTTGGGGCAGTTTTTGCTCAAGCTGCCTAGGACTCAAAAAGCAAAAGCATCAATAATGCATTCGCTTTGCTCATGCTTTTTGAAAAGCAAAAGCCTCATTGTGACGCTCGTAGACACTCGCTAATAACTACAGAAAAAAATCAAAAAAGAGCAAAAACGGTTTTCCAGAAAGGCGAGGCGCAACTTTTCATTGTGGCGCTCGTAGACACTCGCTGATAAGCTATTGTTATTATTTAGATATTTTTAATATTGTTGAATTTTTTGTTTTTGTTGAATTTTTTGTTCTATTAAAAGATATTCTAAATATCGAGAAGATATAGCTCTATTTGCTCACCATTTGCGCCACATTTGATTTTTATAGCAGTTTGGTGTGTATATACCTTATTTTGTTTTTCTGCGATTCTGAGCGATTCTGAGCGATTCTGAGCGATTTAAAAAATAAAGCCCTCAAAAGAGGGCTTTATTTTGTTTATTTTGTAAAAATTAGAAGGTTTCGCCCATCATTTTTGACTGTGTATTGCATCGTTGGATTTTTTAAGTAAAAACAGTATTTTAGCTGAGGTGGGTTCTCTTGAAATTGCAGATTTAGCGCTTTTTGGCAAAGCTCCCTGTTTTGCTCTGGCTCAAAACCCATTAGCTGAAATTTTGTCTCTAAATTTTGGAAATTTATAGCTTTTTCAACGGTTGCGTCAGAAACATAGCGCACTAAAAGACCAAAAATCCCTAAAAAGACTAAAACGCCCACGGCTCCAAGCACCCAGCCAAGCTTGCTTTTAACTTCTTCTTTTTTTTCAAGTTGGCGGTAGTAGCTTCGGAAGCTTTCTTCCTGCTCTTGGAAAAGCTCAGCGCTAGCTTGAGCCGTGTCAACAATACGAGAATTAATTTTTCTAATTTCAAACAATTTTTCTTGAGCTTCTTGAAAAATTTCATCCCCTTGTTCTTTAACTTTATTTTTTACAGAATCAAAAGCTTTTTCCGTAAAATTATTTGCAAACTCAGTTGAAGAATTTTCTACAGTAGCATTTAAATTATACAAATATTTTTTTGATAAACTTGAAGAAACATCATCAATAATTTTAGTAGAAATTTTGGTCGAAAAAATATTTGAAATTGTATCAATTTCGCCTTTAATTCTTGAAAATTGCTTAAGTGTATCAGTGGTTATACTATTAATTTCATTATAAAATTCTGTTTTTGACCTATTTAAGTTTTGACTAAGTTCCTTTGAAGTTCTTTCAGCTTTTGAAATTTCAAGTAGCGATTTTTCTAGGCTTAAATTTTGAGTTTGTTGCTGAAAATTTTTAAGTGCTTTCTCAGCAACATCTACATGCTCAATGACTGTTGATAGACGTTCAGAAACACCTTGAATTTTTTCAAAACTTAAGGCAATTTTAGAGTCAAAATTTGATAAAGTTTCAATTAATTTTGGGAAATTAGTTCTAATTGTATCAGTTTTTGAGTCTATAATTTTTAGTTGCTCAAGCAGCTCCATTTTTGCACGACTTGCAGTTACATCTTGCGTTTGAATTGTGTTAACAATTTCTGTTAATAAATCAACAATTTGAACAGTTGGAATAGTTGAATTTTCAGACATTTTTCTCACTCGAAGTCAAAGCCCCTGTTTCTAGGGGGTGGGGTGTAAATTGATTCAGTTTTTTCACTCAAAGTTTCAGGCTGTGGCGTACTAGAAATTTCTTTTAATCGAGATAGTTTTTCGCTCAAAGTTTCAAGCTGTGGCGTACTAGAAATTTCTTTTAATCGAGATAGTTTTTCTTGTAAATCTAG
>NZ_PYIX02000085.1 GCF_003024515.2 Acinetobacter sichuanensis | reverse complement strand
AAAGTTCAATGGCTAAGTGCGCCCTTTGGGAAAACTACGATAGCATGGGATGTCTTGAATTTCAATTCAAACAGACCTATGCTTGAGGGGGATTCCTTGATACGGTGATGGTATGAGTGTTGATAATTTAGAGCCAAAAATTACAAAGCAAGAAGAACGATTAAGACAGCTAAAAGAACAGAAAAAAGCTGCCATTGCACGTGAAAAAAAGAAAGTTTCTGATCAGCAAAGAAAAGATGATACTAGACGTAAAATTCTACTGGGAGCTTGGGCTTTAAATAAATTAAAAAATGATGAATCGTTTAAGCAGAAACTAGCCGATTTTGAGCAATTTTTAAATACGGAAGATAAGACCGAAGAAAATAGGCAGAAAGATAAAGATCTTTTTAATGGAATAATCTGGGATAAAACCTAAACTTTGTATAATGCTTATTAATTCTAGATAAAATTTTATGAGAAATATTTCAATGAAAGAAAAAGATTATATTGATCAGCACCTACAAAATACGTGTAATGTGATTATTCAACACATTAAAAATATTATGTTATTTCAAGATAATATTAAAAAACCTTGGGGATACCATTCTAGATTTATTGAAAGATTAGTTCATCCAGAAGATGAATTAATTTTTAAAGGATACTCTAAGCCTGTTTTTCAAAATTTACCTGTGGGAACTATTCCTGCAAGAAAAGAACATATAGTTCCTATGTCTTATCTTATAAATAGTTTATGGGAACTAATGGAAACACAAAGTTTATCAGATGAAGACCTATCTATAATTTTAAAGCGAAACTTAGGAATAGCCTACATTTCTCACGAGGAACAAAAAAAATTAGATTCAAGACAATATGGTTTAAAAACCAAGATGCCTGAAGGGTGGTGCTTAAGAAATGGAGATCCTTTGGATCGTTTAAAAGTTACTGGTATTGAACTTTTAGATGAGTTTGGACAACCAATATTATCTCTAATTTGATCATTCAATATAATTAGGGGATAAAAAGCACATTTCGCATAAGAGATTTTATGTTAAATAGATACTCAAAAGGCCCATTTATAGGGCCTTTTATATAACTTGTATTACAGTAATTTTTTTAAATATCAGAAGTAAATTAAGGCTTCTTTGGAGGTGAGGATGTTTGTACAGGTATGTGTGATGGAGTATTGCTAGAGGATTTTGTAGGTTGATAACCAAACGTATTATTAGAATCTTTCACAGTATTAACGTACTTAATATCTTTATTAGACATTATTGCCTCTCTAGCTTATGGTTTTTTAGGTGGAGAAGATGGTTCTTGTGGATTAGTAGGGTTAGTCCCTCCTGATTTTTCTGGTTGGTAACCAGCTCCAGGTTTAGGATTATTGGGTGTGATTGAGGTTGGTTTGTACCCATCACCTATTGGAAATCTACGATTTTTATTAGTCATATTTAGCTCTATGGTTTCTTTGGTGGGGCTTTATGTGATGATGTCGTTGTACTTGTGACTTGTTGGGGTTGGTAACCTCTAGTTTGACTATCATTTGGTCTGATAGATGGTTGGTAACCGTCCATTGCCGGTAAGCGGATCTTTGACATAATTATAATCCTTATTATGGATGCTCAAATAACTCAATACTTTGAATATCTTTGGATAATACTATAATACCTTTAGAAGACACACGTTCTCTTTCAAAACCACCATCTTCATTTAGCACCCAAGTTTTCTCTAAATAGATTTGAGGTTCTTCTGGGTAGCTTGAGGTGAATGAATTTCCACTATATTGCCCGGCAATTTTAGTACCGTTAGATAAGGTAATAATCACGTAATACCAAGTAGAAGTATCACTGAAAACAAAATCCCATGGTCTCGGTGTTGGATGTGGTGCATTTTTTCTAAAAAATTCTAGTTCTCTAAGTCTTAGCCAAAGCCATGCTAAAAAGGCGGGAAAAATGAGCATCACAAAAGCATAAAAGCTAAATGTAAAAAATGAACATATAAACCCCCATTTTTTACTGAAGAGCATCATATATATGAAAGGCCCTAGAATTGCATAGTTCATGCAACTATATGTAATAGCGTCAATTATTAGCTTTGTACTATCCTTATCTTGATTAGGGCATAGTAATGAATATGTTTTTATTGCAATGAACCCCGGGATCGCAAAGACAATAAATAAAAACAACTTACTTGATTCAAAGATTTCCATGGAATTGTTTTTTATTAAGAATTTGCCTATATGATACTTTTTTTTAAAAAGAAATCCTCAATTTACGTATTTTTAAAATTTTAAAGCCTAGATCTAAGCTTTTTTTGATTTCTTATAAGAGCTTCTATGTTAAATTATTTTCGGTAAGATATTGTTTTTATTTTATTTAAAAATTTATACCAAGCAAACTTTAATTAGAGATTAATCGTGATATGAATATTAAGGAAATTAATGGTCCTTGGAAAAAAGGAATCGTTTTAGATAAGCATGTTCTAAAGAGTGAATACGTTGGTGATAATCAATATGGCCGTCCTATGTTCGACACTAAAAGATCAGACATAGGCCAAGCATTATTTTTATTAAAATATAGAAATGACTGGGACCAAATTCCTACTTTAGTTGAAGCCCTATCTTCAGCAATAACTCAAAACTTCAGTGAAAAGATAGGATTCATTGTTCCTATGCCTGCATCTAATAATCGTGATCGTCAACCAGTGTATGGTTTAGCTGAAGGACTTGGACAAGCTTTAAATATACCTGTGTTTACTAATATTTTACATAAGACAAAAAATGGAACGTCTCTTAAAGATTTACAAACAAGAGAAGAAAAAGAGTCGGTGTTAGCTAATAGTTTTTCCCTTTATGATGGTATTAGAAATGACGGGTCTTGGAATGTTCTTCTTATAGATGACCTATTTGATACAGGGGCTACTATGGAGGCTGCTTGCAAAGTGTTAAGCTCATATCCTAAAGTTAAAGATATCTATACAGCAGCATTAACTTGGAAATAGAAGTGGAAAAAATTTTTATTGCGGGTTCTATTAGTATTAAAAAACTAGATGAATCAGTAACTAAACGTATTGATAAGATGATGAACCAAGGATATGAAATTATCCTTGGTGATGCTGATGGAATTGATAAAGCTGTACAAAATTATCTTAATATTCAAGGGTATAATAAAGTTACTGTTTATCATAGTGGTACTACGGTAAGAAATAATTTAGGTAATTGGCCTACAAAATCAGTAGTTACAAAATACAGATTTGGTACAAGGGATTTCTTTACTGCTAAGGATTTGGCTTTAGCAAATGATGCTGACATCGGTGTCATGCTTTGGGATAAAAAGAGCACAGGAACATTAAAAAATATTATTGAGCTTATTAAACAAAAGAAAAAAGTTACAGTTTTTCTGCAGCAGGAAAAGAAATTTCAACGTGTTTATAATATTGATGAGTTTTTACTAATTACTCAGAAAATGTCAGAATTATCCCTGAAAAATGCTGATAAAAAAATTAATATATTTCAATCAATTGAGTTAATTAAGAATAGGGAAGTTCAACCTAGTTTTTTATAAAACTAGGCAGGATAAATAGAAAATCAGTGGCTATTTAGTTCTAATATGATAAACCTATACCAATTTCACCATCTTCACAGCGCTATGGTGAGCTTGAGTGAGAGTATCATTTTAGTAAAGTATCTATTTGTTGATCCCAATTGGTATCATGAATAATTCTTTTAATCGCTAAATTGCTTTTAATAATCTCAGTCTTTGTCTTTTTAGAAAGTTCTTCCCAACTTGTATTATTAAATACATAGGTAGCATTGTTTGGACTATCAGATTCCAAAACAGATATACCTTTTTGAGGGAAATGATAAATTACATATCCTTTATATCCACCAACTCCAATAACAATACCTGTATGTTCATAAGAAGCTATTTTATCTAATCTTTTTTCAATAACAGGTTTTACTGTCTTACTTAATTTTGTAGAAACTGTTTGTTTAATTTTTTCTTTTAATTCTTCTTTTGAGTAAGTGCCAGCAGGTAAAATAAGCCAATTAACAACTTTAAAGGTTCGTGGTAATTGAACAAAACCATCTTTTGCAGCTACATGAAACTCAAGTTCTGAACCAAATATTTCCAAAGCCAAATTTAGTTTGTGTAAGAACAATGATGGATCTTCTTCGCTATCGCATTCTATTAGTAAAAACTTTTCATCTTGGTTCTTAATACAATTAATATGAACGTTTTGTGCAGGAATAGTTTCACGTGGATAACGTTCATATGTACGCCATGTAAAGTCTTCTACTTCAACTCTGTTATCTCTTCCACGAAACTCTGAACGAGTATAGTAAAAAGCCCTAGTAATGGTTTCTTTAGGCTTATCTCTTCTAACGATTTCTTTTCCGTCGGCATTGATTCTTGAAAATTTACCAATTTTATTTGGTAAAAATGATTCGCCATCTTCCCAAGTAGTTTGGTCAGAGATTTTTTTTAGATAGTCAGAGCTTAAATCTGATAGTTTTTTACCTAATAAGAATTTACCAGTAATACTTGCTAAGGAATCAGGAACTTTTCTAAAGGACTTTTGCTTAAATTTCATGTACTTTCCATATTAATTAAATTATCTAGTTTATGTAGAGGCGATTTATTTTTATTCAATGCAGTGGAAAGTTTTAATTTTTGGCTCTAGTAAAATTAAAAGAAAAGTTATCAAATAATGGTAATTTTTTTTCAAAAATACAGTAACTGCTCATATAGATATTTTAAAGATTTCCTAAAATTAACATAATACACCTTATACGAAATGCTGTATAATTGTCTTTATTAATCAATGGTATATATCATTTTGATTGGCCCGTATCCTCCAGATCGGGCTTTTTTTATGATTTTTCACGTTCCACGCCTAATGTTTAATCAATGTTTCACAGTTTTAATTAAATAAACTGAATAATTTAATCAGTATGATTTAAGCGTTCATCTTGAATAAGATCATCTAATTCATCTTCTAAATCTTCAATCTTACTGTTGAGAGATAAAATAGAGTTTTTTAAACGTTCATTTTCAGGAGTATCAGGATTTTTTAATCTGTTGAATATCTCTAGTTGCCCTCTACGTTCTGTACGTAGTCTACCAATCTGATTTTCAAGCGCCATTCTTGGTGTCCACAGCTCAAGTAAACTTTGCTCATAGTCTTTGAGTTCTTCACAACTCATTGCGGCTAATTCAGCTTTAGTTCTCATGGTTTAAAATCCGTTTTGTTATGCAGAGATTTAAATATTCGTTTTGCTGTTTCCTCTCTGACACTTTTCGGATCTCGTAAGATGCCACCAATCCAAAGGGCAAAAGTAGGATAATCAG
>NZ_PYIX02000084.1 GCF_003024515.2 Acinetobacter sichuanensis | reverse complement strand
TTTCATATTCTCGATAGGTACTGCCATTTTTGCGCTCGTAAAGGTCGGCTGCTTCCCAAAAGGTAATTGGATTATGTTCAGCCCATTTCGGCATGTTTCCATAAGCACTATGTTCAAGGTCTGATTCTGCCTGTTCCTGTTTCAGCTTCTTTTCTTCGTCCCGATCAATATATTCGGCATGCGGTGCTGCTTTGCCTGCCTTACCGACTTTGACACTTAAACGAGCTATCGCCATTAGGATTTATCCTGTTCCTTTTTTCGGTTTCGTTCTTTCTTAAATGCTCTTTGATCGAGTATTGAAGCAAGCATCATAATGATGATGAGTAGCGGTGCTGCGATCACACCAAAAATAATATCTTTGATTTTTCCCAATACCTGTTTTAGTTGCATGTTGTTGCTCCTAGGCTTTTCTACTTCTTTTTTAAGTAAATTGAAAATTTACCTAAAAAAGAAGTTTCAGGGTCTTAGGGATGAAGTCCCTAACGTGCTTAGGTTTCTCAATGAAATTGAGAAACGTCTAAGCGCGCCATCAAATTTTTGATGGAAGTGTAGGCGACAATCTCTAGAACGAACTTTAACAAAATTGCGTACCTTGGACGTAATTATTTTGTTATCGTTCTTTGAGAATTGAGCCTGTACTTTTGCGGTATCTGAATTAAGGAATTGAATATGAATAATGAATGGCTATCTGAAAAAATCACCTACATTTCTGCTTTAAAAAATCCTAGTGATGCTCAAAAACTTCTATTGGAATTGGCTCAAATTCAGTACCGAACACCTGAACAAGAAAAGAAATTAAATGCCCTGATCAAAGCTGAAAAAGCCATAGATCGGGCGAATAAGCAAAAAATAGCAGTTAGAAAATTATTGAATGCGGAAAAGGAAGCTGAACGTAAGGCTCGTACACGGCATCTTATTCAATTAGGCGCACTTTTTGAGATTGCTAACTTAGATCAGCGAGATCCAGCGGAATTACTTGGCGTACTGCTTAAAACTGCTGAAATTGATCCAAATGACGAAAAATGGGCGATATGGCATAAACTTGGTTTAGATATCTTAGAAAACCGTAAAAAAGGAAATTAAGATATGAGTAAAATAACTATAAAGTACATAGCAATTTATATTGGGATATACATAGCAGTTTTATTAATCCAAGGATTTATTAACTTTTTAGCTTTATGCCAAGGAGAACTGTATAAATGTGTTTATGACCATAAAACAGTAATAACAACAGTACAAACAACAGCTTATATTTTAGCTCCATTAGTTGTAATTCTTGGATTAAATACTTGGATAAAACAACATACAGTAACGATAAACCATGAGCTATTAAAAGAAGCTCTTAAAGCAATTGATCAACTTACTCTATATCACCAATATATGTATCGTGTATTTTATGCTCATAAAAGATCACTGAGTACTACTTGGAAAGATGCTGAAAGCATTTCAGCTATGACACCAGATTTTAATGAATTTAAGAACACTTTATTTAAAAAAAGAAGAGAAGAATATTTAGAATATATAAATTATTTAAAGCTACAATTCCCTGTTATTAAATTATTTTTTAAAGAAAATAATTTAGACCAAATAGAAACTAAAGATTCAAATTTCATAAATATGCACGACGATTTATTGCATGCTATAAAGGAAGATAACGTTAAGCTGTATTTAGAATATAGTGAAAATTTAGATCAAAAATACAATGAGATATATCAAGAATTACATTCCCTAAAAGGTAAAATATTAGATGAGTTATACATAGAATAGCCTAAGCAGGAAAAGAGCTATAATACAAATCACAATCATACGCCCCCTCTAAAATATAAAAAGCAAATGCTCTCAACTTCTCAACTCGTTCCCAAAGCGTCGCACTTCGTGCTTTGGCTTTGGTGAACGGTTGAGAGAGTTTCGGCAATACTCACCCTAAGGGACAACTTTTAAAAAAAAGTCATTTCCCTTAAGTATTGCCGATTTACCTGTATATATTTGGCTTCGGAGCCACGTATATCGGTCGTATCCGCACATAGCTTTGCTGACTATGCAGACAAGGACTCAAGGTTTTGCACCTCTCTCCACGCGCTCCCTGTCGTTACATTGCCTGTATCTCTGTGAGGGTTTCCCCAACGTACAACTTAACAAGTCCTATGCAACTACTCCCAACGCTCCGCCTATGTGAAGTTCCCCTGTAAGCGGTTTAGCCTTTCGACTATAGCTACAATACGCCAGTGACACTTATTCCTACCACACGTACTGCATGCCGACCGTAAAACGGACACGCAGAAGCGGGCAAAGCTCGATCTAGGATACTTATTTGACGATTTAAAACACGAATTAACGAAGACTTATCATTTTGAGGCTTGATATAAACACTGTTTATTGTGAAAATAGAGTTCAGGTACAAGCCTTAGTGTGAAATCAGTGCGAGGTGGTACTCCGCTGATCTTCGTTACTTGATGTTGAAGCATCAAATAACTGCGTACCGCTGAATATAAAGCGAAAGCCCGTCGAGTTTCAATACTCGATGGGCTTTTTCTTTGTATTTTTAAATTAAAATTTACTTTTCTTTGTTTAAAGCAAACTTTCGCTTCTTAATCACTGTAATCGGCTTTTCTTGTGGAGCCATATTTTTCTGAATGGCCACCTGCTTCATTTCTACTGGTACAGCACTATTTTCAGTAGACTTTGGACTAGATTCTTTAGGCTTCGAGTCTGTTGATTTTTGCAGAGTTGCTTCTTTATTTTTAATTTTTATATAAATTTCATGTACGACAGCATTATGTTCTTTAATCTCCCTATTTTTGCTCGTTATTTTTTTATATTGTTCTTTAAAGGGCTTTATAAAATCCTTGATAGTTGATAGCAGTAGAGCTTCATCGGGGTGTATATCAGCCAGTGTTTTTGGTGCTTCAATTTGCACAAAATCAATGAAATTTAAGGGAGATTTTTCAATAATCTCAGGCGTCGCAAAGCTAACAAAGTCATATCCATGATAAGAAATTACGGCATATTTCGTATTCTGCTTAATCGGATGTTTGATATATCCCCTTACGGTCGCTTCCCCCTGATCCAGTAGCTTCTTTAGATAGAAATCTTTTATTTGGTTTTCTTCAAATGCACTATTTCTATAAAACTTAATCTTCTTATTAATTTCTTCTCGTTCTTCTACATTATCCTCAGCCATAAGTCCTAACTTATTACTAAACTCAATAAATTGAGCATGATTATGTTGAGCAAGTTCAGAAGTCCAAATCAGTAATTGGTTAAGATTTTCAGGAAAAATAACTGCCAGATTCTTTACATCAAACTTTTTAATCAGTTTAAGTTCATCTTCCTTAAACTCTTTTCTCTCTAAACTTGACCGTTGTAGCATAAAAATTTCCTTAACTTTTACTAATTTTAAAACATTAAAACAGTTCTAAATGGTCGCCTAACCAAAAATCTCTGAATGGCTATCTAACTGGTGTAATTCTAAAACATCATCACCTACGAGCCTATAAATTAAGACTAAATCGGGTTTAACGTGGCAATCTCGACAATTTTTAAACTCAGCACCACCTTTTAATGGGTGATCTAGGTATTTTTCAGGCAATGGACTATTAGCGACTAAACAGTCCAGTACCTCGGCCCATTCAGCCGTAACCAAATCTAAGTAACGTCTTTTAATATCTCGTTTAAATGAGCTGGTTACGATGATTTTTCGTTTAGCCATTAGCTTCTTCCGACATTGCTTGAATGGCTTCTTCTACTGTTTCGTACTCGGTGTACTCCCCATTTTCAATTTCTTTAAGAGAGTGAAGCAACTTTGCTGCTGCTTTAGGGGTTAAAGCTGTTTCCCTTGCATAATCAAAAGACAATGGAATCGTTTTCGTTTTAACAATTTGATTTAAGAACAGTTTAAATGCCTGTGGCATGGTTAAACCGTAGTCCTCCAAAATAGGAGTAACTTTTTCTTTTAGTTCTGCCTCTAAACGCATATTGAAATTGACTGCGGACATGGTTAATCCCTCCAAGGAACCAATAATATAAAGATAATATAAGGCATTATCTTTACTTTTTCATTACTTTTGATGTAAGAATATGAGTATTAAAACTCTAATTATTGGCATAACAGACTTTCAAATTTTGTTTTCGAATTTTTCTATATAGGGTCGATCACACATAAATCATGATTTTTTCCATAATTGCACTGTTCTTTCATCACACGCACACATGGTTTAGATTCTTCTCCAACAGTACAACTTCGAATCTCAAGCTGAATACCATCCTCTCTTAAACTTTCAATCTTAGAAATATTCTCAAGCGGTTTGATATAAACAGCAAATAACCAAATGATGCCAAGCATAAGAATGGCAAAAATCCCCAAAACTATTGTGATGATTTTCCATGAGAATTGATCACTGGCTGAATCAATCGAATTTTTTAAGCGTCCAAGTGCTTTAGCGGTCTTAACAAGCTCTGCTGTACCCTCCTGTAAGCCCGTATTTAGCGATTTTGATACGGTATGATGGGTTTGACCTGCGATGACCTTCTGAATGCGTTCTTCGGTGATTTGAAGCTCTTTAACGGCCTGATTGACTAAGTTTTGCTGTTGTTCTGCAACTGCCATCAGTGCATATAGCTTTTTTTCATCAGGTGTCATCGGCTCATCCCTTTAAAATTCATGGTTTTCTGTTGCTCTCGTTCTAGTTTCTGCTGTTCTTTGTACTGTTCCAAAGCAAGCTGTTTGAAGCTATCAAAATCAGCCTTAAAGCTTTCAATACCCTGTTTAATTTCTTTGTCTGAAATTGGGCTGTCTTTGAGGTCTTGGAGGTCTTTTTTAGGGTCGCCTAAGTCTAGCCCTACAAGCTCTTTATGGGCTGTACGCGACTGTTGCAGGGCTTCCCTGATTTCAGGATTCTTAGCTTGGCTTGGTAGCAGTTTCTTTTCAGGTTCTTTGTCTATGCCTTGCTCTTTATAGCTTCGCATATCAATACGGCTGTCAATTTGATGTTTTTCTAAATGGCTGTTGCATAAATCTGCCCATCTTTGGCGTAGGTCTTTAATATCGGTTTTTCGTTCCTGGTAACTCTTGCCTGTATTATCTTTTTTAGCTCCGCCACGTTCAGGATTTTTGCCGTTATAGCGTTTGAAATATTGCTCTGGATCTCGTGCGATTCCATCTTGCAGACGTTCATTAAACATGAGGTGGACGTGGGGCTGATCGTTGCCGTCCATTGCTTTAGGGTTATGAATCGCAAACTGATACGGATATTTTGAGCCGATCTCGGACTGAATGAAATCCTCAACCAGTTCTAGGCGTTGCTCGGCATTCATTTCTCTCGGTAGGGCAA
>NZ_PYIX02000083.1 GCF_003024515.2 Acinetobacter sichuanensis | reverse complement strand
TTCTTTTAATCAGTCTGAGCGTCATCGTATTTCAGGGTTATCTATAGATCGTAAAGCGTACTTAAGAACTTATGATAAGTATGAGCAATATGCTTTAGTGAAACTAGGTGATTGGCGAGTTGATTTAGAAGCACATTTACGTGGTTACTTCTTCAAAGTTGCAGAAGAATACGATTTGTAATTGCATAGTCCCAAAATTAAGGGTATATTTTTCTATACTGGTCGTATTACGGTTTTCCGAGACCAAGTCATCAAAGCTTATAAAATTGAGCTTTTTGCATTATGGCGGACTTACTTTATTCGTAGTGGTTTAATTTAATCATCCACCACCAGATAGAAGCTCACATTAGTGGGCTTTTTTGTTGTCTGGGATAAAGTGACGACCCTTACATAATATTTAATTGCTTAATTTATTGGTGTTTGATTATAATAATATTGTAATCAAATGTAGTTATAGTTTGGTTTATGTTCAAATAAAAACTTATTTAAAATAAGCTTTTATTCTTGTTTGTTCTATAAGGGGTTATTAATAATGGCTAAATTAAGCTTGGAAGCTTTAAATAATATTGATGGTTTTATGGTTGGTGCGCTTGTTGATAGTGAGAGTGGCTTAACTTTGGCTTCTACAGGTTCAGGCTTGGATTTGGAGCTTGCTGCAGCTGGAAATACAGAAGTAGTTCGTGCTAAGCGCCGAGTAGCAAAATCTTTAGGTTTAAATGATCATATTGATGATATTTTGATTACTTTGGGTAAGCAATACCATCTGATTCGCCCACTTGAAACGAACGATACATTATTTTTATATCTTGTTTTAGATCGCCAAAAGGCAAATCTAGCGATGGCCCGCCATGAGTTAAAGCGTTTTGAAAAAGAATTAGATTTTTCATAAAATTTAGAAATAAAAAAACTACCTTTGGGTAGTTTTTTTATTGGATCAACTCTAACTAGATTGATTTCGCGCTATTTAAAAGTTTCGAATTCGGCACTTTTAATTACATATTAATATTGATTTGATTTACATTTGATTATAATAATACTTGACTCATAGATGTGTGATCCTTACTATTCGCTATAGTGGGTACATTTTATGGCAACTCGCTTAGCATTAGCCTCAGTAGAGTGATAGCAGTTAGATTGACAGCTCGGAAAGACGGGTAGTATGCATGCAACGTTACGGGACGTTAACCGTAGTCTTCTGTTTAGTCGGGAGCATCAGTTTATTACTTGTTCTTTGTTTAGTAACTCTGCTCAAGAACAAGTATTTTTATTAGAATTTATGTACCCATATTCCTGATGATATGGGTATTTTTTTATCTGTAATAAACTGATATAAAAGAATATAAATAATAGTTGTTATTTTTCTTTTATTTTTGTATAAAAAAGAAACAACAAAAAAAGGGGGGAGATAAAATGCTTAATAAATCTATAGCTTTCTTGTTTTTTGTGTTTATGTATCTAGCACTTACAACAATGGTGTATATGATCGGGAATTTACCTATGTGGTAAGGTAAATTAATTTACGTACAATAGCTCATCGAAAGGTGGGCTATTTTGTTGTCTATGAAAAGACAACCTATTCCTACTGGGGTGCCGACCAGTAGAACATGCCTTCGAGTAAAAACCTAGAATAGGGAGACTAAAGAGGATTGAAAGCAAGTAAAGCAAACCGTGCATGTTAGGTTGGTGTGATTGTGAGTAGCGGTAGATCAGTTGCCGAGCTGATTAATATCAAAATCAAAGGCAAGGGTGTGGCAGATTACTACATCCTTTTAACGCGCCATTAGCTCAGTGGATAGAGCATCCGCCTTCTAAGCGGATGGTCACAGGTTCGAATCCTGTATGGCGTGCCATATTTTACTTAATACAAACAAGATAAGTAGTTTTGAATAATGTAATAGTTTTGGATAGTGTAATATTTTATAAAAAACATATATTTACAAATTCATTCTGGCTTGAATATCGCTCATTAGAATGCTTTAATAATCAGATTATCTTTATATTAGTGAGTTTTTGTATGAGTAAGATTGATATAGCTAAGCTGAATGTGGATAAGTCAAAAGGAGGTATGCATGTCATTTAAAAGCGAAGGAAATTTTGAATTAAGATTTATTGATCAAACTAAGTTTGAGATTGATTGCGCAAACAAAGGACAAGAGTTATTTATTCTTGGTGAATTGCGAAAATCCAATTTTGTTAAGGATATTTGTGCAGTTGAAATGCGTGGTGTCTACCCTTATCAAATTACTGGAAAAACCATCAGTCAAGAGTGGCTGACTTCACTGTTAAAGGAATGGGATGAAGATTTGAATAATGTGGAAGTTTCTGAATACAAAGATTTGAATTAAAATCTAATAGATTTAAACCCCACATGTTGGGGTTTTTTAATGCCTAGAGGAAAGTGAAGGTTTGGAATTGTGGAAAATAAAGCCTATTTTTAATAAGCTTTATTTCTGTTTATTGTGGTGTTTAAAGTTCAGTAATAAGAATAGATATTTAGTTGTGAATTACGATTGCAGATTTCCATAATGGTGCTATTTGGTGAAATGGGACTGGTTGAGTGTATCGACTCATTGGGTCATTGATGTGTAATACCGGAATTATCCCCATAGGTGTCTGTGCAAATCCCATACCTCGTACTACTACAACGTGAGTCATTCCTTGATATAGCTGACTTAACTCGATGATAACGGGTTTTCCTTGGGCAAGTGTGTTGTAGAGTGTCATTGGGTCTGTTGGTGGAGCATAACTTGATGCACTACCTCCAAAATAATATAAGAGTTGCTGAATTTTATTGGTATCTCCTGTGACTGCGCAATTATTGTAATTAAAGCAACAATAATTAGGGTTTGTATTATTTGCTATAGCAACCAATTGACATTGTGACATTGTCTTGGCTGGACCATGTTTATAATGAATAATTTGTTGAGCAACGGCGGCCCAGCACCATACTGTGGTCTGTTGGGAGATATTTTGTATTGGTAGGTCAATAGGTGGTGGAGCATAAGGTGGCATTGCTGGCGTGTAAGCAGTAGATAAAATTGGCTTTAAAAGTAAGCAAAAAAATAAGATTATTATTTTTAATGATTTCATACCTCACCTCATTTTTTATGTGAAAACAATATTTTATTTTATTTTGATAGTTGTTAGTAGGTTGTTTTAAATTATGTTGATTGGTAAAAGTTATGGAAACTTCCGAATACACCTCATTAACCAAGAAGAAACCATTAAAACCTAAATCCAAAACTCGCCCATTACCGAAAGCTAAAGAAGCATACATAGAAGCTGAGGAAAATTTTGAACACGCATTAAATGTTTTTGAAATTAAATACCAAAAGAAATTCCAGATTAAATCAACCAAGCATTGGCGTTTTGATTTTCTATTAATTGAGCACAAGATTTTAGTTGAGATCTCAGGTGGACCATGGTCGGGTGGTCGTAAAGGCAAACTCGCAAATAAAGCATGGAGCTTGGATCGTTACGATGTGGCTGCTGATTTGGGTTACACCGTTGTACGAATAGAATCTGCACCGAGATATAAAATTCAAGAAGATGGGCTATTACAGATCGAGGCTAATTTTTCTAGTCAGTGGCTTAAGAACTTGAAGAGGTGTGTTCTGAATTAACTTTGTCATTCTGCAGTGTAAGTTTGCGTAAATTGTATTTGATACCCAAAACAAGGTATCATATTATTCATTCATAGTATTTTTCATATTTGGGGTATATCCCATGAGTCAGATAAATCCTGCTCCTGATATTAAGTATCTATATAATATTATAGGAAAGGAAGGTAAAAAAAATCTAAAAACAGAAGAATTTCAAAAAAGAAAATTAATGAGTATTGTTAAAAGTATTGCAATAGATGATCCTATGCAAGCATTGTGCGAAAAAGCAAGTGTAGAGGCTTATTATAATCATTATGATATGGCGGTTGGGACTTTAAAAAATGTCTTAAAATTGACGAGTAATCAATCTTATTTTGCATGGGAAAAATTGTTAAAAATTTATATTGAAACTGCAGATATAGAAACATTTATTGAAAAGTACCGATTAGCATTGGAACAGCCATTAGAAAACACTCAAAAATTAGATGCACTATTTAAATACGTATTATCCACCTATCTTATTACGGATTTATATGATGATGAGCTATTAGGTCTAAAACTAAATAAGTTTGAAAAATATACTGTGGATAAAAAAAGAGATATGATTCAGCAATTGGATATTTCTCTGCCTGTGTATAGAAAATTTATGTCTATATTTTATAAAGAGTTTTATTCACAATATATCGGCAGAACGCGCCCTATCTTTTGTGATGAAACTCAAGATCTAATTATAACTATGCATACCTCAATTGATTTTGCTCAAGACCTATTTGACTTTAATAACCATTTACAAGATGTCATTATGGCATGGTATTCAGAAGCTAATGAGGAAGATCAAAAGCAAATAGAGAAAGTGGTGATCTACATTAAGCACAGTAGCTTAATTGAACAAGAAGGTGGGATTGCTGCTTAAATGGATGTCCAAGACTTTTATACTGTTGCCAAAAACTTACATGATGCGAATACAGAAAAAGATGAAGCAATTAATCGTACAGTGGTTGGACGTGCCTATTATGCAGTGTACTTAGCTACACGAGATTGGATAGATCAGCGCTTTTCTACTGAAATAGAAGAGGCTGAGGGTAACTCTCATGAAAAATACACCAACTGCTTATCGGTACTTCAACGTAAACATATGGACTTGGCGCTCAGCCGCTTTAGTCGAGAGTTAAAAACCCTTAAAGCACAGCGTCATTTTGCAGATTACAATGTTGATAAGAATGATCAGCAAACCCATATCAGTACGCAAGCTGCATTACTACAGGGCAAAAAACTCTTAGATGACTTAGATATTTTAAAACAGAAGTACCCTTAGTTTGAAAGTTAAATAATTTATCAAAACCCACATACACAATGTGGGTTTTTTATTGGATGAAATATGGAACAGATCAGACCATTTCCACCAACAGAACTGCTTGATCAAGCCGAGGAAGAAGAAACAATCCGCTTGGCACCTGCACCAGATCTAAAAGATTGGGTTGTTAAAAACTTTCTTACCATTGGCGGCGCGTTACATAATCCAGATCATGACCACATTGCTGAGCTACTTCATGACAATGACGAGTTTTTAGCTTTTGCTTGGGCATCATCTGCGGCTCAATCTAAAAAACGTATGGTATTGGGTCAATGTGAAAAGGTGATGTTTAATGTTGGTGGATGGAAGAAAGCACGACAAGAACAACAGATGCGGGATTGGTATGGATTTGTACCGACGTATTTAATTACGATTGATGCGAGTTATTGTGAAAAGAGCAATGACCGCAACTTTTGCGCGTTACTCGATCATGAGCTTTATCACATTGGTGTAGAACGCGATGAAGATGGTGAAATGCTTTATAGCGATATGACAGGTTTACCTAAACATTATTTGGCAGGTCACGACGTTGAAGAATTCTTTGGTGTTGTTAGACGTTGGGGCGCG
>NZ_PYIX02000082.1 GCF_003024515.2 Acinetobacter sichuanensis | reverse complement strand
AGATTATGAAGAACAACTTGTGTGGATTTTTACTGGTTGATTGATCGAAATTATTTTCATTGATTGATGGTAGAAATTACTCGAAGTTTATTTGAGAAATATTTGTCAGAAAATTGATGAGCCAAGATTTGGTGTTTTGAATAAAGCACTATTGATTTTAAACTGAAGAGTTTGATCATGGCTCAGATTGAACGCTGGCGGCAGGCTTAACACATGCAAGTCGAGCGGATGAAAGTAGCTTGCTACTGGATTTAGCGGCGGACGGGTGAGTAATACTTAGGAATCTGCCTATTAGTGGGGGACAACATCTCGAAAGGGATGCTAATACCGCATACGCCCTACGGGGGAAAGCAGGGGATCGTAAGACCTTGCGCTAATAGATGAGCCTAAGTCGGATTAGCTAGTTGGTGGGGTAAAGGCCTACCAAGGCGACGATCTGTAGCGGGTCTGAGAGGATGATCCGCCACACTGGGACTGAGACACGGCCCAGACTCCTACGGGAGGCAGCAGTGGGGAATATTGGACAATGGGGGGAACCCTGATCCAGCCATGCCGCGTGTGTGAAGAAGGCCTTATGGTTGTAAAGCACTTTAAGCGAGGAGGAGGCTACTTTGGTTAATACCCAGAGATAGTGGACGTTACTCGCAGAATAAGCACCGGCTAACTCTGTGCCAGCAGCCGCGGTAATACAGAGGGTGCGAGCGTTAATCGGATTTACTGGGCGTAAAGCGTACGTAGGCGGCTTTTTAAGTCGGATGTGAAATCCCTGAGCTTAACTTAGGAATTGCATTCGATACTGGGAAGCTAGAGTATGGGAGAGGATGGTAGAATTCCAGGTGTAGCGGTGAAATGCGTAGAGATCTGGAGGAATACCGATGGCGAAGGCAGCCATCTGGCCTAATACTGACGCTGAGGTACGAAAGCATGGGGAGCAAACAGGATTAGATACCCTGGTAGTCCATGCCGTAAACGATGTCTACTAGCCGTTGGGGCCTTTGAGGCTTTAGTGGCGCAGCTAACGCGATAAGTAGACCGCCTGGGGAGTACGGTCGCAAGACTAAAACTCAAATGAATTGACGGGGGCCCGCACAAGCGGTGGAGCATGTGGTTTAATTCGATGCAACGCGAAGAACCTTACCTGGTCTTGACATAGTAAGAACTTTCCAGAGATGGATTGGTGCCTTCGGGAACTTACATACAGGTGCTGCATGGCTGTCGTCAGCTCGTGTCGTGAGATGTTGGGTTAAGTCCCGCAACGAGCGCAACCCTTTTCCTTATTTGCCAGCACTTCGGGTGGGAACTTTAAGGATACTGCCAGTGACAAACTGGAGGAAGGCGGGGACGACGTCAAGTCATCATGGCCCTTACGACCAGGGCTACACACGTGCTACAATGGTCGGTACAAAGGGTTGCTACCTAGCGATAGGATGCTAATCTCAAAAAGCCGATCGTAGTCCGGATTGGAGTCTGCAACTCGACTCCATGAAGTCGGAATCGCTAGTAATCGCGGATCAGAATGCCGCGGTGAATACGTTCCCGGGCCTTGTACACACCGCCCGTCACACCATGGGAGTTTGTTGCACCAGAAGTAGGTAGTCTAACCGTAAGGAGGACGCTTACCACGGTGTGGCCGACGACTGGGGTGAAGTCGTAACAAGGTAGCCGTAGGGGAACCTGCGGCTGGATCACCTCCTTAACGAAAGATTGACGATCGGTAAGAATCCACAACAAGTTGTTCTTCATGAATGTATCTGAGGGTCTGTAGCTCAGTTGGTTAGAGCACACGCTTGATAAGCGTGGGGTCACAAGTTCAAGTCTTGTCAGACCCACCATTCTGACGAACGTAGTATGAAAATACTGAAGCAAACAGAAAATCAGAACATTGAATCTAAATGATAAGCTGGGGACTTAGCTTAGTTGGTAGAGCGCCTGCTTTGCACGCAGGAGGTCAGGAGTTCGACTCTCCTAGTCTCCACCATCACTTCATAAGTGATTAAGCTAAGCAAATAGATTATAGAAATTAATAAATAAAAATCGAAAGATTTTAACTTATTAACTTCTGTGATTTATCACAGTTTCTAGACCTGACGAAGGCTAGAGCAATCATTAACAGAATATATTTGAGTTGAAATAAATTGTTCATACTCGTTTTAATAAAACACAATAATGTGACACGCAAGTGACATATTAGAGTGAATAAAAGAAATGAGAAACTAGCGATTAAACTGAATCAAGCGTTTTGGTATATGAATTAAATTGAAGCTGTACAGTGCTTAAGTGCACAGTACTTCGAACTGTATGAAAGTGATGATTAGTCATCATGATCTGTTGTTATCCTACTTGTAGGGATTAACGACTGTTTGGGGTTGTATAGTCAAGTAATTAAGTGCATGTGGTGGATGCCTTGGCAGTCAGAGGCGATGAAAGACGTAATAGCCTGCGATAAGCTTCGGGGAGGCGGCAAATATCCTGTGATCCGGAGATTTCTGAATGGGGAAACCCACTTACCATAAGGTAGGTATCGTATGATGAATACATAGTCATACGAGGCGAACGAGGGGAAGTGAAACATCTCAGTACCCTTAGGAAAAGAAATCAATTGAGATTCCGTCAGTAGCGGCGAGCGAACGCGGATCAGCCCATTAAGTTATATGTGTTTTAGCGGAAAGCTCTGGGAAGTGCTACCGTAGAGGGTGATAGTCCCGTACACGAAAGGGCACATATAATGATGACGAGTAGGGCGAGGCACGTGAAACCTTGTCTGAATATGGGGGGACCATCCTCCAAGGCTAAATACTCCTGACTGACCGATAGTGAACCAGTACCGTGAGGGAAAGGCGAAAAGAACCCCTGTGAGGGGAGTGAAATAGATCCTGAAACCGCATGCATACAAGCAGTGGGAGCCGACTTGTTCGGTGACTGCGTACCTTTTGTATAATGGGTCAGCGACTTATATTCAGTAGCAAGGTTAACCGTATAGGGGAGCCGTAGAGAAATCGAGTCTTAATAGGGCGTATAGTTGCTGGGTATAGACCCGAAACCGGGTGATCTATCCATGAGCAGGTTGAAGGTTGGGTAACACTAACTGGAGGACCGAACCCACTGTCGTTGAAAAGCCAGGGGATGACTTGTGGATAGGGGTGAAAGGCTAATCAAACTCGGTGATAGCTGGTTCTCCCCGAAAGCTATTTAGGTAGCGCCTCGGACGAATACCATTGGGGGTAGAGCACTGTTTCGGCTAGGGGGTCATCCCGACTTACCAAACCGATGCAAACTCCGAATACCAATGAGTACTATCCGGGAGACAGACTGCGGGTGCTAACGTCCGTAGTCAAGAGGAAAACAATCCAGACCGCCAGCTAAGGTCCCAAAATCTATATTAAGTGGGAAACGATGTGGGAAGGCATAGACAGCTAGGAGGTTGGCTTAGAAGCAGCCACCCTTTAAAGAAAGCGTAATAGCTCACTAGTCGAGTCGGCCTGCGCGGAAGATGTAACGGGGCTAAAATATAGTACCGAAGCTGCGGATGTATACTTTGTATACGTGGTAGGGGAGCGTTCTGTAAGCCGATGAAGGTGGATTGAGAAGTCTGCTGGAGGTATCAGAAGTGCGAATGCTGACGTGAGTAACGACAAAACGGGTGAAAAACCCGTTCGCTGAAAGACCAAGGGTTCCAGTCCAACGTTAATCGGGGCTGGGTGAGTCGACCCCTAAGGCGAGGCCGAGAGGCGTAGTCGATGGGAAATTGGTTAATATTCCAATACTTCTGTGTAATGCGATGAGAGGACGGAGAAGGTTAAGTCAGCCTGGCGTTGGTTGTCCAGGTGAAAGGTTGTAGGCATGTATCTTAGGCAAATCCGGGGTACTCTATGCTGAGAACTGATAGCAAGCTGTACTTGTACAGTAAAGTGGCTGATACCATACTTCCAAGAAAAGTCTCTAAGCTTCAGTTACACAGGAATCGTACCCGAAACCGACACAGGTGGTCAGGTCGAGTAGACCAAAGCGCTTGAGAGAACTCTGCTGAAGGAACTAGGCAAAATGGTACCGTAACTTCGGGAGAAGGTACGCTGCCGATGGTGATAGAACTTGCTTCTTGAGCTGTTGGCAGCCACAGAAACTAGGCCCCTGCAACTGTTTATTAAAAACATAGCACTCTGCAAACACGAAAGTGGACGTATAGGGTGTGATGCCTGCCCGGTGCTGGAAGGTTAATTGATGGGGTTAGCGTAAGCGAAGCTCTTGATCGAAGCCCCAGTAAACGGCGGCCGTAACTATAACGGTCCTAAGGTAGCGAAATTCCTTGTCGGGTAAGTTCCGACCTGCACGAATGGCATAATGATGGGGGCGCTGTCTCCAGCAGAGGCTCAGTGAAATCGAAATCGCCGTGAAGATGCGGTGTACCCGCGGCTAGACGGAAAGACCCCGTGAACCTTTACTGCAGCTTGACATTGAACTTTGATCTTACTTGTGTAGGATAGGTGGGAGGCTTTGAAGTAGCGACGCTAGTTGCTATGGAGCCGTCCTTGAAATACCACCCTGGTAATATTGAGGTTCTAACTCTGTCCCGTTATCCGGGACGAGGACCATGTCTGGTGGGTAGTTTGACTGGGGCGGTCTCCTCCTAAAGAGTAACGGAGGAGTACGAAGGTGCGCTCAGCGTGGTCGGAAATCACGCGTAGAGTATAAAGGCAAAAGCGCGCTTAACTGCGAGACCAACAAGTCGAGCAGGTACGAAAGTAGGTCTTAGTGATCCGGTGGTTCTGTATGGAAGGGCCATCGCTCAACGGATAAAAGGTACTCTGGGGATAACAGGCTGATACCGCCCAAGAGTTCATATCGACGGCGGTGTTTGGCACCTCGATGTCGGCTCATCTCATCCTGGGGCTGAAGCAGGTCCCAAGGGTATGGCTGTTCGCCATTTAAAGAGGTACGCGAGCTGGGTTTAGAACGTCGTGAGACAGTTCGGTCCCTATCTACCGTGGGCGCTGGAAATTTGAGAGGATCTGCTCCTAGTACGAGAGGACCAGAGTGGACGAACCTCTGGTGTACCGGTTGTGACGCCAGTCGCATCGCCGGGTAGCTATGTTCGGAAGGGATAACCGCTGAAAGCATCTAAGCGGGAAGCCTACCTCAAGATAAGATTTCCCTAGGAATTTATTCCTCTAAAGAGCCGTTGAAGACTACGACGTTGATAGGTTGGATGTGGAAGTGCAGCGATGCATGAAGCTGACCAATACTAATTGCTCGTGAGGCTTGACTATACAACACCCAAACAGTTGTATGTTTCGATAAATTCAATGCAAAATGCTTGATTTAGTGAAAAAGCTAGTTACAATACCAACTCAAATAGATTCCTGTTAATAACTCTTTTGGAAAAAGCATTGGCATACACTAAAAAGTGAAGAAATAAGACCAAAGTAAGTATCCATAAACAGTTTGCTGGCGACAATAGCAAGAGTGAACCACCTGATCCCTTCCCGAACTCAGAAGTGAAACCTCTTTGCGCTGATGGTAGTGTGGGGTTACCCATGTGAGAGTAAGTCATCGCCAGCTTTTAAATCTAAAA
>NZ_PYIX02000081.1 GCF_003024515.2 Acinetobacter sichuanensis | reverse complement strand
ATTTTCAATAATTGTGTTTCTAATTCGGTCATCGTTTAATACCCCATTGGAATCATGTAGCCGTTCTGCCATTCGCCTGCATTCTTGTTGATCTGAATACAGAGCCGTTGTGCTTTGCTGTCTGGTCGCTTGCATGTGCTGATCGTCAAACTGCCCCCTGATCGGTTCAAATGGTCGACCCTCATTTGTTTCTCGTTGATCACGGTGTTTAGCGTCTGCATCTCGCTGTATTTGTTTTTGGTGACGAGACCAAGCGAGAAAATCGCTATAAGCAAAATAACTGCTGCTGAAATCAGTCCCATATTCAAAATGGTAAGTTTTTTCTGTACCGCTTGATTCTGGGCTTGCTGTTCTTGGCTCTGTATTTGCTCGTTTAATTGCGTTAAATGGCTCAATTTCGATTGCAGCAAGGTTTGATACTCGTTTAACTGTTTCTCGACAGTCTGGGTGCTGTTTTGAATGCTCTGGGCTATTTTCTCGTCTGACTGTTGAATAGCGGTCGCTGTGATATTGGCTCTTGTGTTCAAGCTGTCTCTGATAGTCTGTGACGTTTGCTCGATACCGCTCAGAAGTTGTTCCTCTGTATTCTTCAATTCGTTGTTGTACTTCTTGTCGATATTCGCCAGTAGCTCTAAAGCTTTGCTCATAAATCTCGCCCTCTAAACGGATAGGACGTTTTGCGCCCTCATACGGGTTTTCAATGGATATGGAGTTTTTTACTTGTCGGGTAACATTGATTTGATTCGATTCAAGCCATTGCACCAATTCTTGCCGATCGGCAACATCACCATTTGCGACCGCTCGGTAAACACGTTGATGTAACTGCTCTTTAAAATCCTTAATATCTTTTGGTAGGTTCTTTTTATTTAAAAATAGCTGTCGATGCTCAGGATCATCAGGGTCATAAAGTCGGTGTTGGGTATTGGTGATTTTTTTAAATAGATCGACTCGGTCGAGATCAACTGGTGCATAGAAAGGCTGTAGACGTTTACCTGTTGAAAGCTCAACATTGGGAATCACAAAATTAAGCTCAAGCCTTGTCTGTCCTGTGTCTTGATTTACTTTGTCTTGGTGTTGTACCCATAAAATTTGATACTGATCTTGATCAAGACCAGGGAAAAGACATTGCTCAAAATTTTGCATGATCTTCTGCTTATCCTGGTCAGATAAATCATGCTCATAAAAGGACAAACAGCCTGAAGTATATTTTTTGGCAAAGGGACTGCTATCAATCAATTGCCCTGTCAACTCTACATCACCACTAAGCACCTGTGCGTGTTTACGCTCTCTATCTTCACCCAGTAAATAGTCAAGGCAGCCTTTTGATAGACCTGAACCATGTCGAAAGAAATCAACGATCATCTGGACGTAACTCCCGAAGCTGTTGATCGATCGAAATCAATAAATGAAGTAACTTCACTTTATCGAAAGCACCAGTACCTGCAATATCAGTATTCACTGCTTTCGCAATCTGATTCACATTATTACCAATCCGACTAAGTTCTAAAATTAACGCTCGCTCTGTCTTGCTATACGAAGATTCAACGACCTTTGTTGCTTTAATTTTCTGGTCATCTTCTGCTTTGGAATTATGAATTTTAGTCGCTTTCTCTACTGCTGCTTGTCTAAGCAACTTTGCAATCGAACCATAAGGATTATTGGAATCGAGCAATTGATATTCTGATTCTGAAAGTCTGACTTTAAAGGTTCGTTCTCGAACTGTTTTGCTCTGTTTGTTTTCTTGTTCCTGTCCTGACATTTCAATCTACCCTGCTTTGGCTTTTGTAAGCTTTAAATTGGAAAATCTTTGATTTTTCTGTTTAAAGCTTTTCGGGGGTATCGGGGGTGAAGCCCCTGATCAAGGTCACAGACTATCACTGTTTAACGAAGTTAAATAGGGGTAGCTGTGTATCCTTGCTTATTTAAAAATGGACAGAATTGTTATGTAATAATTAAATCAAATGACACGGTATATAAACTCTAGGAAGTATTGGCATGAATATTGTAAAAATAAAGGTGCTCAACTCTTTCTCACCGTCCCCACATCCCTCGCTTTGCTCGGGCTGATGGTGAACGTTGAGAGAGTTTCGGCAATACTTTCCCTAAGGGTCGCTGATTCAAAATCAACGTCCCTTAAGTATTGCCGATTAACCTGTAATTGGGCTGACGGAGCCACGCATCGGTCGTATCCGCACATGGTTTTGCTGACCATGCAGACAAGGACTAAAGGTTTTGCACCTTCTCCCACACGCTCCCTGTCGAAGTATGGCGATATCTCTGCGAGGATTTCTCCAACATGCAACTTAACCAACCTATACAACTACTTCCAACGCTCCGCCTATGTGAGATCCCCTGTAAGCGGTTTAGCCTTGCGACTATCGCTACGATGCACCAGTGACACTTATTCCCTCCACATGCACCGCATATCTTCCTTTAAAAAAGGGCGCACAGAAGTAGATAAAGCTCGACCGTTAGGTGCTTATTTGATGATTTAAACTACTGAATTAACGAAGGACTTCAAATTGAGGCTTGTCAAACTTTTCTAATTCTTTAAAATAGATAGTGGTACTAGCCTTTAAGGTGAATATCAGTACGAGTTGGAAGCTCTGCCGATCTTTCGTTAATTGATGTTGGAAGCATCAAATAACTGTACCCACTGAATATAAAGCGAAAGTCCAATAAGTTTCAAGACTTATTGGACTTTTTCTTTTTTATAAAGATAATTTTAAAAATTATTTATAAGCCAAATAGTTGAGACTTAAATTGGGAATTCTCGTTAATGACAATAAAGTTGTTACTTTCACCTCAGAAACAGAACAACTGGTAAATACGTCATTAGATGCTAACCCTAACCATCACAAACTTAATGACTTAATTGTGCATAGTGTCTTTAAACGTTTGTATAGTCGTCAGGGTGGTGATGGAAATCCTTTAATTTACGCCCTAAAAGGACAAAAAGGATTTTCAATATCTCTTAAAGAGTGTGGAAAATTCAACCCAAATATCTCTAAAATTCTCCATAACTTAATGCATGAAAAAGATTATGAAGTAATCCTTACAATGCCATCCTCCCACAAAGTAGTAGAAAGATTTGCTAAAAAAATCAATAGGATAACCACGAACCATTGTATTTTAATTAATGATATTTTTTCTAAAAAAACCATTCGTGAAGTCTATGCTGATCTACAAGATCTTCCATTAACCCCAAAATATAAAAAAGATATCATTGCCTTACGTCGCTCCCTAGAAAGAGATCTGACTAATAATCCCAATAAAGCTTTTTCTATGAAAGAAGTCGCAACAAAGGACAGAATGTTTATTCGTCCTTTGAAAATAGATCCGACCCAAATTAAAAAAGTTACAGAAATGAAAGGAAAATCAATACTTCTTGTCGATGATTTATTGGCAAGTGGTACAACCTTAACAAGTGCTTATAACTTACTTAAAGAAATGGAAGTAAGTGAACAAATTGAAGCAATCTGTCTTTTAGGGAAACTGGGCAATAAATAACTAGAAATCATTCTATGTCACCAAAACTCACTAAAAATCACAAAAGTTAATGTAAACTTTTATTTATAACTGTATACTACAGATAGACCATTCATGTGCTCAATGGTCTTTAAAGATAGGGCTAACGCCCAGAGCCCGGCAGCACCGTCAAGCGAGGTCAGACTGTAAGAGTCAAATATCGTTTATCTAGGCACGGCTAGTAAAGTTTCAAACAAAAAGCTTAATAACTTAAACAAGTTGTTAGGCTTTTTTGCTATTCATAACTATAATTCAAATAAATTCAATATTTTATAAATTCAAGTATGACAATCGTTATATCTATCTCTTTAATTATTGCTTTGATTATTTATCTTAAGCTTTATAACTCACATCCATATTTCTTACTTGATAAAAATGGTGTAATCAAAAAGGAGCATCGCAGAACTTTTTGTCATTCATTTATACATTTAGATCCAAATGATTTTAATGATCTAAAATCAATACATCATTCTTACTTTCCTAATGGAAGCTACGAAACTAGATACTATTCATCTGATGGGCTAAACAATACCTTATTTATCGAAACTTCAATAGAATTTAATACATATCCAAATGGACAACCATGTGATTTAGTTTTTCCTGTCAACTTTGTGATCCGAAAACTAAATGATTCTCCAGAAACTTACATTATGTATTTATCAGAAAGATGCGGTATTAGAGACATGACTCTGAAAGGTGATTTTTACAAAGGATCTCTTTCAAATCTAAAAAAGCACTTTGAATTATGGGAAAAAAAGCAAAAAGAATTTTTAAAAAAGAATCACCATATTTAGCTTGCCAACATAGCCATAGAAAATATTTTTCATGGCTATGATCTATTTAATTATTTTACTTAACTATATTTTCTTTATTATATTTTTCAATAAAATATAACGCATCTTTATCACCCTTTAATGCAGAACTTCTCAATAAAGACATTCCCTTAGTTATATCTTTTTTTACAAATATTCCTCTTACATACATTAATCCAAGCTTTGTTTGAGCTGTAATATCGCCTTTATTCGCAGCTTGGGTAAAAAGAGAGACTGCTTTTGCGGGATTTTTAACAACACCATTTCCCGATAAATACATAGTGGCTAGCTCACGTGTGGCTACTATATCTCCTTTATTGCTAGCTTTTTGATATAAGTTGGCTGCTTTATTTAAATTAACAGATACCCCCATACCATTTTGATAAATTGCACCAAGCATGAACAGAGCATCTGTATTTTCTTGATTAGCCGCCTTTTCAAACCATTTTATAGCTTCAGCCATATTTTTTTGTACGCCAACTCCCTCTGTGTACATAACAGCCAGAGTAAGTTGCTCCTCTGCATAGCCTTGCTTAGCTCTTTCAATAATTTCAGCATCAGAAAAAGCATATAAACTTGACGAAAATGAAAGAATTATAAGAAAAATAAGAAAATATTTATGCACTCGAATACCTAAAAAATGTGAAAATCTGAATAACTTAGTATTTTGAAAATTTACCCTAAGAAATGAAAATTATTCTAACAATAGTCCTTTTGATTGTTGCTTATAACATTGTAGAGCCCAATAGTTTTGGAGGATACCTATTAGTTCTATTAGTTGCAGGATTAATTTCAATTGGTATTACATTTGCTTTTTTAGCCATACTCGCTGTTATTGGGGTAATTAGTAAACTATTCACACGGAATTAAACTACATCCCAAAATCCATCCCTCGATCTTGCTTAGGTCGAGGTTTTTCTATCTCTTGTTTACGCTCATTCATCTGGACGAGATTTTTTTCAATATCTCCGACGTTTCGAGCAAATTCTGCTGAGCTTTGGTCACTTGTAACGAGACTGAGTGTTGTACGGTTGAGATTCTCTCCAGCACTTCTTCGTTGTTGGCTGTGATCTGGCTCATCTCTCGAATTTTTCCATTGATCTGCTCGGTATAGCTTGCTGTACTGCGTTCTAGCTCGTGAAATTGCTTCTGTATTGTCGCTAATAATTTCTGTGCTTGCTGTAAGCTTTGCTGATCGCTCTCGATTGCCTTTGACTGCGCTGATAAGGCTTGGATAATCTTGGTTTGCATTATGTCTAAAGCTTGCTGTTGCTTCTGCAATTGCGCTTGTTGTTGCATTAATTGTTGCTGTTGTTCTTCGATG
>NZ_PYIX02000080.1 GCF_003024515.2 Acinetobacter sichuanensis | reverse complement strand
GCCTTTACAGATAGGTTTGTGCAACAAAGCCGATAAGGTGTAGAACTTTAAATTTAGTTTAAGAAAGCTTAAAACCTTGTAACTTTTTATTGTTAAAATATTAATATTTGTGTGGGTGAAGGTTATGCTATGTAAATTTAAAATAAGAGATTTCAAATAGATTAAATAGAAAGCTATATTCTATTAATTTAAATGCTATTTTTTAAATACATAAAATAATATATAAGGTTTAAAAAATATAAAGCTTTTTACACTGGAAATACATCATAAAAATAATGTGCGCAATATAGTAGAGACTACTTTTTAAAATACACAGATGCTGTATTTAAAAAGAAAATCAATATAATTTTAAGAGGAATAAGAAGATGACTAACCCAAATAGACCTGAAATTGATCGTGAAGTAGTTAAAGATTTACCAAAAGAACAAAGAGATGATTTAAATGCTGATCCGATTACAGGTGAGCCAGGTGCTCATCCTGTTGGTACAGGTCTTGGAGCGGCTGGTGGTGCAGCAGCTGGTGCGGCAGTAGGTGCTGTTGGTGGTCCAATTGGCGCTGTTGTAGGTGGTGTAGTCGGTGCTGTCGTGGGTGGTTTAGCTGGTAAAGGTGCAGCAGAAGCAGTCAATCCAACAGAAGAAGAAGCTTATTGGCGTAGTACAGCAAATAATACTTCTTATTATGCAGACACCTTAAATACTTATAATGATCTAGATTACGACAAAGATTATCACTCAGCTTATCATCTAGGTTATACAGGTCGTAGTGAATATCCTGCTGAAACGAGCTTTGAAGATGCGGAACATGACTTAAAGTTGAAGTGGGAACAGGTGAAGGGTACTTCACGTTTAACTTGGGAAGAAGCGAAACATGCTGTACGAGATGCTTGGAATCGTGTAACTCATTAAATGATAAGTTAAAAATACAGTATTTTAGCGACTGCTGTTCCAACAATACAATAAGAAGAATCTCAACAGGGATTCTTCTTATTTAAATTATTTTTAAATAAAAAAGCAGCTTCAAATATTTTATTAAATAAATTTATATCAACAAATAGGTCATTAGTACGATGCTATATTGAACAGCGTTATTTTTTTAATGAAAAATAACATAAAAAACTATATTTAAATCAATGTTGAAAATATTTTTATGTGAATTTTATTTTATATTTCCTTTATCAGTGTCATGATATAATCTGAACCAAAACTTATTTTTATCAAGGTTTTATTGTTATGCCGCAAATGATTGTTGAATATTCAGACAATATTGATCAACTTGATCATCAAGATTTAATGTTAAAGTTGAATCATGCTTTGTTTGATACAGGTTTAGTCGATCATCCTTTTAATATCAAAACACGTATTCGTGCAAATCAGGATTTTTTAATTGGTTTTGGTGATAACAATCAAGCATATATTCATGTGCGTTTAGGAATGATGACTGGGCGTACGTTAGAACAACGTCAATTCATCTCAGCGCAATTACTTGAATGTCTGAAAAATTTTGAAAATTATCAAGCTGTTCATTTAGAAGTACAATTATGTGTAGAAATTGCTGAAATGCCAAAAGAAGTCTATGGAAAAACCAGTATTTTGAAATAAAATTGATATCATTTAAAAGTAAAAGGGATTTAAGTTTTTAAATCTCTTTTATTAAAAATAATAACCATTGATTAATAGAGAAAAAATATTGTCCAAAATGGAAATATAAAAAGGAATATGATTGCTCATATTCCTTTTATTTTTGTAGTTTGATTATGATTAGAAATTATATTCCATACCTACGCCAACCACAGTTTTCTTATCTTCAGCTTTCCAATCTTGTTTTTGCTGTGCTAAGACACCATAGAAACGCGTTTGTTTGTTAAAGTTATAGTCAACACCTACACCATATTGATCAATTTTACGGTCTGCCATGCTATCAGCTGTCGTTTCAGCAGATTGATATTGTGCTTTTAATGTCACAGGAGTATCTGGAATAGTATAACCCGCAGTAATTGCCCATGCTTGCTCTTCAGCAGAAGCCGCTTCAGGCTTGAGTTTTGCCGCAGCTAATGCAGCAGCAGAAGGCGAGTCTGAAAGTTCAGCATGTTGCCATAATGCACCGAAGACTAAACCTTTAGCCCCTAAAGCACCTAAGTCTAAAGAACCCGTAACACGATAAGCATCAGATTCAACATCTTTTAAGCTAAGTGCCGCATAGTCACCTGGAACTGCAAAGTTACCCGCAATTGCAGCAGCTAAGCCGATGTCTTTATTTTCGTAAGTAATTGACGTCGATACACCACTAAAGCTGTCATTTTCTTTTGTTGTATATTCGGTTGAATTATGTTCGCCTACAAGCGTCATAAGGTTAAATTGTAAACCTGGAATAATAAGGTTTTTATCTGTTTCAAAACCAACAACGTTTTTTAGACGTTCTTCACCATGCATCATTTTGGTAATGTCTAGGTTTGTATCATCATTGAAAATATCTTGATATTTACCAGCAGCAGTTTTGAAATAAGAATCGTAGTTACCTGCTTTTACTGTACCAATGTCTTTAAATTTAAGACCTAAGAAGCGGTTACGAGCGCTCCAATCTGTATCTGAACCTGATCCATCAGTTGAAACTGCCCATTCTGCTTGATATACAGCAGCAATATTATCAGTTAATGCTTCTTCACCCTTAACACCAATACGAGAAGCATTTGAATTTAATTGAGTTTCATCGTTGTCTGCAAAATCGTAATTTTGAACTTGATTTAACGAAACATTGAGCTTACCGTACAATGTTGGCGCTGCTTGCGCTGCGCTTAAGCCGAATGATGCAACTGCGGCAGCGAGTAGCACTTTTTTCATTGAGATTTCTCCAAATCGATTCTGTCGGGCATGAGCCTGTCACTTTTTTATATTGAGTAAGCAAGAAACAAATTTTTACGAGACTTACTCACTTGGATGCAGTATCTGCAAACTTTGTTACAAATGGGTGAAGACCAGATGACATTTTGATGACGAAAAACCAAATCAATCAAAAAAATTACTAAAATAGACAATGAATACAAATAAAAAAAGAGGCAATAGATGCCTCTTATTTTCTCTATTAAGAGATGCTAAAAATTAAAGAGCGGCTTTAATTTTTTCAGCTAATGTTTTAATTTTTTCTTGATCACCTAATTGTGCTGCGTGTTTACCGAGTTCATGTACTGAGCTTGGAATCAAGTGAAAATGTACATGTGGTACAGTTTGACCTGCTGCAGTACCTGATAATTGCATTAAGACAATACCTTCAGCACCAAGTGCTTTTTCTATTGCTTTGGCAATTTTTTGTACAATCTGAATGGTATATGCGGCAGCATCAGGGGGTAAATCAAGTAAGGTGACTGCTGGGGTTTTGGGGATGACTAAAGTATGACCATCGGCTTGAGGCATAATATCCATAAATGCAAGAACATATTCGTCTTCATAAACTTTGATTGCTGGAAGTTCATTACGTAAAATTCGTGCAAATATATTTTGATCATCGTAAGTCATCTTTTACTCCTTGCTAAATGACTGTTTTAACGTATTAATTATTACTATAACAGCTATTTACAATTTAGTTCTTTTTGACGAGCTGCTATTTGATCAAGCTTTTGCTGTTCTTTATCTGAAAACTTAGGTTTTGAGGTAAAGCAATTATCATTACCAAATTTAGCTTTAGCTTCAGGATCTTTAAAACAAAAACCTTTCGATGCATAAATGACATTATAGTCATCTTGGAGTTTTTTACATTCTTGTGCAGGGTCTGCTGCAAAAGTAGATGAACCGATCAGCATTGCTGTTAAGCTAAGTGTTGCAACATAAAATTTTTTCATGAGTTAACCTCAATTGGACATATTGGATTGTCACTTATCATTTAGATTATAGGGGACAATCTTTCATTTTCAATGATGAAAAATTATTCGAGTGTAATTTTACTCCATAATTCATTCATATAGTATGTAATACTATTATATATCAATAACTTGTTAGTTTAACCTTGAAAAAACAAATATTTATAGAAGCTCGTGTTTTGCCTTATTTTGCTTCGTTTTGCTTTATTTTGCTTTTTTTGTCGATTTATTTACGCCTTGATTTACGCCATAGTGAATTTAGTTAATTGAGGTGTAAAACATGGGTACCGTCACATCACGACAGCTTACAGATGGCACAATCAAATATCGTGCTGAGATCCGTATCAATCGTAAGGGATTACCTGCTTATAAAGAAAGCAAAACATTTGCATCAAAGAAGGTTGCAAAAACTTGGCTAGTTAAAAGAGAAGCTGAGATTGAAGAAAATCCAGAGATTTTATTAAAAAAAGATATCACGATCATCGACTATACTTTACATCAGGCAATAGATAAGTATTTGGAAGAAGTGGAAAGTGTATATTGTCGATCTAAAATACTTGCACTAAAACGATTAAGAAAGTTTCCAATTTCAAAATGTAAAATTCAACATATTAGTTCTGATCATTTATCTCATCATATTAAATTACGTAGAGCGGGTAGCGAAGATTTAGGATACAAACCGAATAAGCCAACAGCGATCCAAACAGAAATTCTCAATATGCGTAGTGTATTGGTGCATGCCGCTGTCATGTGGAATGTCGAAGTTGATCTCAATACCTTTGATCGTGTTACTGCGCAAATGCGTAAAACAAGACAACTGGCACTCGGGGGATCTCGTGACAGGCTACCCACACCAAAAGAATTATTAAAATTAACCAAATACTTTATAGAGAGATGGAACCGACGTGCAAAAGGTAGTGCTTACCCAATGCATTTAATTATGTGGTTTGCAATTTTTTCATGTAGACGAATATCAGAAATTTGTCGTTTAAAGCTCAGTGATTATGATGAGTTTAATCAGTCTTGGCTTGTGAAAGATTTAAAAAATCCAAGAGGATCTAAAGGCAATAATAAGGAATTTAATGTGCTAGAGCCTTGTAAGGCGATTATTGATTTAGCAATGAAACCTGAATATAGGAATCGTATGTTAGAGCTAAATTATAGTGATCAACTCTTGTTTCCAGTCAACATTAATACTTTGGCAAAAGAATTTAGAGAAGCTTGTAAATTACTGAATATTGAAAATCTTAAATTCCATGATTTAAGACATGAGGGGTGTACGCGACTTGCTGAGCAAGGTTTTACAATCCCTCAATTACAACAGGTGAGTCTACATGAGTCTTGGAAATGTTTGCAGATCTATGTTTCTGTAAAGAAAAGAAAGGACATCCTACAAATTGAAGATGTGCTACACCTTATCGGTGAAGTGTAGCGTAATCTTTTTTAGCGATCTCATATTTTTGATTGAAAAGTACTGCAAGTTCACGAATATGTACAAAATAAGGTGACTTTTGACTTCCATCTAGTCTAAAACAGGAAAAGGGAAATTCCTGTTTACTAGCGCGTTCATAGATTACTTTTTTTGTCAGGTGAGGGTAGTACTCTTTACATACATCGTCTAGTTGTATGACAAGTGTTTTATATTTTAAAAATAAATAGTCTTCAATCGTAAAATTCTGAGTCATCATTAAATCATCTCCAAGGTAGGTAATAACCTACCAACTCCATACGCTAAAATTAATAAATATAAATCCATTCACGACTAATAAAATTTCAAGGAAAAACAGAGTCCATTCCATGTCTTCTCCTTAGGCTGCAAATTTCAAATAATTTGCGCTA
>NZ_PYIX02000008.1 GCF_003024515.2 Acinetobacter sichuanensis | reverse complement strand
TAGACGCAACCCCTTTTTATGGTTTTTTTATTTTTTTATGCATGACTGCTTATTTATTCCTCAAAATTGAAGTTTTTTGCTATTTTTTAAGCATTATTGGCACAGAATTTTGTGATTTTTCTAATATTTGATGGTCTTTATCTATTTCTTGCCATTTCAAAGGTCGACAATCGATATATTCGCAATAACCATTTTCACCATCAATCTGTTCATCATTGAGTGTAATTTGAAAACTGAAGCTCCCCACATAACCTGCACCTAAACCAAACTTATAATCTCCTCGACTTTGTGCTTGTATATTTATTTGTATTTCTTGATCAGCATATTTCCATTCAAATTCACGTGGTAGATACATTTCTTGCTGGTTTACAGTTTTGACTTTTGGAAAAACACGATGGATATTAAAATAAAGATTTCGATCCCACATTTTTACTTGTTGTTGTTTTAGATCTCGTAAATAAAGCCTTGAGTAGAGAATATTATTGAGTTGATCTCGGCTATGTAACAAAATTAATTGGCGTTCATCGTCCAATTGAATCAACTGATAGACATAGAGTGCATAAGGTAAATATGGAAAATTCACTAAACGTGCATATTCAAATGCGCCCATTTGCTCTATTTCAAACTTTTGATTTTTATATTGTATTAAACCTTTACATTGAGCAAGCAATGACCAATGCTCAGCAAATCCAAATTTTAAATGAATAAAATGTGAAATGAGTGGTGTAGTTTCAATGTGTAAATCAAAGCTTAATTCGTCATCTTGACGATATAAATGAAATTTAGGAAGTTGCCCTGTTAATTGTTCTTTTTGATTAAAGTTAAAAAGTGTTTCTTTATTTTCTGTCAATTTAAACTGGCATTGTTTTTTAATTGAATAGGTATTTAATTGTCCTACCATGTGTGGACTTGTGCTTGCCAATACTGTTGCTGTATCTAAAGCTGTATCTTGAATGAGTGCTGTATTACACAATGCTGCATTATTTGGCTGTCCAATCAAACTGAAAAAATTAAAATAATGTAAAGGTGCTGGTAAGTTTACCAACACCAATTTTTGATGAATAATTTTATATTTATCTTTCGGTGGATGATAGCAAAGCTGAATTTTTTGCTGAGCTTGATTTAACTGTTTAGACTGATCTAAGAAATCCTGAAATAGCCGCATATCAAGCTCCTTATTTTTTAATGGCTCTCATTTTAACCAGCATTTAAAGCGCTGTATTTTTTCTCGCTAAAAATGTTGTTACAAAACCTGAAAGTGCATAGATAATTGAAATAATCAAAATACCTACAGGAATGTTGTAAGTAATTGCTGCAAAAATGAAAACTGCGATAGGTAAAACAAAGAATGGAACACGCTTACGATCTACAGTTTTAAATGAATAATATTTAATATTAGAAATCATCAATAAACCAACGCAGATAATAATCACTGCATTAATCGTTTGTATTGCAACATCTTTTAAATCAAAGATATAAGGAAAGTCTCGTCCTACCCAAACCAATGAAATAATCATTACAGCTGCTAAAGGACTTGCAACACCAATAAAATAACGCTTATCCACCACACCGATTTGAACATTAAAACGTGCTAAGCGAAAAGCAGCACAAGCGGTATAGACAAAACATGCCGCTAAGCCGATCCGACCTAAATCATTCAAACTCCAGCTATACATTAAAATTGCAGGAGCAACACCAAATGCCAATAAGTCGGATAATGAATCGTATTGTTCACCAAAAGCACTTTGCGCACCAATTGCACGAGCAACACGACCATCTAAACCATCTAATAATGCAGCAAGAAAAATCGCATAAATGGCTTGATTAAAATCCCCATTCATACTGGCAATAATAGAGTAAAATCCAGACAATAATGCAGCCGTAGTAATTAAGTTAGGCCACAGGTAGATTCCACGACGTTTCACCTTTTGCCCTTCATGTGTATGTTCTTCTTCTTCTACTTCAAAAGTAATACCATCAAAACCATGATCTTGAGTAGAACTCTGGCTTTCTGGTTTATTTATATTTGTCATTTTCGAATCCTATCTATAGCCTCTAAGAAGCTGTGATATTTCACCTAAAGTATTTACGACTTGTATTTCTAAGTGAAATTGATGTGAATTAGCTAAATTATTTCGTCTAATTTTTGTAATTCACATCATTGATTGTACTCAGAATATCACCTCGGGTGAATTATTCACCAACCAACCAGCGCACCGCAGCATGCCCACCATTTTCACTCATGCGTAAATGTGGGAATAACCATTGTAATGCTTCATCTGCATCTTCAGAGAATTTCCAAGGTGGATTAATCACCAATAAACCACAGCCATTTAAACCCACTGGCGTATCATCAGGCCACACACAGACTTCACAGACCAACTGACGACGAATACCTGTTTTAAACATTTTCTTTTCAAAACGTTCAATCATGGCACGGTCTTTAATTGGATACCAAACTGCAAAGACACCTGTTGGCCATTTTTTATAAGCAGCTACGATCAATTCAACTAATTGTGGAAAATCCTTACGTTCTACTTCATAAGGTGGATCGATCATCACCAAACCACGTTTTTCTTTCGGCGGAATTACACCTAGTAAACCTTCGTAAGCATCACGCTCATGCAAACCTGCACGTTTATCACGAATGTTATAATAAAGCTGTTGAAATACATCACGTTGCATTTCAAAAATGGTTGCTTTATCAGTTTCACGCATGCCTTCAAGTGCAAACCATGGCGAACCCGGATATGCGCCTTTACCTGAAGCTGCACGCATATCTTGAACCACTTTAAGATACTGTTTTACACCCTCAGGTGCATTGCGTGTAATTGAGTCATCAAGTTTAACTAGACGATGAATTCCCGTCAGAAACTCACCTGACTTTTGCGCTTCAGAAGTAGATAAATCATATTTACCTGCACCGCCATGCGTATCAATATAGCGGTAAGGTTTATCTTTAGCATTTAAACGTGCTAAAAGTTGAAGCAATAACACGTGTTTCATGACATCAGCAAAATTGCCTGCATGGAAATGGTGACGATAATTCATGTTTCGATTAATTCCTGTGTTCAACCGACATTTTAGCACGAAAAAAAAATTCTTCATCGTCCATCGTTTGTTCTAAGATAGCATCTCTTTTTTATTTAACTTTTTTGGATATTTATGGAAGTTATATTTCTCCCAAAGTCTTGGAATGTTGATCAAATTCTTGATGATTTAGATCAACACGGTTTTGCTATTATTGATGATGTTTATCCTCCTGAATATATTCATGCTTTAACAGAAGAATGTACATCTCATCTGACTCAATTTCGTCAAGCTGCCATTCAAAATGGTGTCATGAATCAAATTCGAAGTGATCATATTTTATGGATCAATGAAGATTTAAATATTGCACAACATCATATTGAATCTCTCAAACAACTTTCACAAAATTTAAATCGTGCTTTTTATTTAGGAATTAATGATATAGAAGCACACTTTGCCTGTTATAACGCAGGTGAGTTTTATGCCCTACATCGAGATAATCCTCAAGGTAAAAATGGACGTATGATTTCAACGGTCTATTATTTACATGCTGAATGGCAAGATGACTGGGGTGGTCAATTACATTTACAAGATAAAAACAATCACTGGCATATTATTCAACCTCAGCCAAATCGTATTGCGATGTTCCAAAGTGACTTATTACACGAAGTAATCAAAGCTAAACATCAACGTCTTTCTATTACTGCTTGGCTACGTAGCGACCAATTACGACTATAAATTTATTTTACCGCCTATTTTAGAACGCTAACTTTAAATTCATCTTTTCATCCTCATATATATCAGCATTGAAATGAGGATGAAGGCGCATGTCTGAAAATACAAAACAAATCATTGCACGCATTGGTGAGACAGATCAATTGTATTTGCAAGAAAACACGCCTGAACTTGCACTTGAACGTGGTGATTTGCGCTTGCAACTTGTTGTACAAAGCAATTCAAAACAGGAACAGGCTCATTTTCTTCAGGAAGCAATTGTGCTCTTTGAAACAGCACGGGTTGAATATGAAGAAATGCCACTACCGCTTTATGTCAAACTGTCGTTGCATTTAGCCAAAGCCTATATGATCTATTTCGAGATCAGTAAAGAACCTCGTTATGCTTTAATTACACAACAAATTTTAAAATCAATGACGCAATATGAAAATGGTGATATTTACTTCATGTTGGCTTATGCCTCTATCAGTAAAAATGATCTTGCATTAACACGCCACTGGTTAAAAAAATATCTAAAAACAGCAGAGTTTGACTTGGAATTACTTCAAGAACATCCTGCTTTTAACGCTGTACGCAAAACGGACTGGTTTACAGACATCATTCAAAATAAATTGCATTAAGCATTGATCAATACAAAGAAAAGATGACTAAATAGCCATCTTTTCTTTGTTGCTCTGGGGGAAATTGTCAAAAATTAAGCTGTTTGTAATTTATATGCATCCATATGTAATTGCTGATTTAGCTCATCAATCCATAATGCCCAATCATCATCTTGTACTAAATGGCTAATTAAAAAATCTCGTTGCGATTTATTCCAAAATGGTGCGTCATGTAAATTTTGATCTGCTGAAAGTTGATGAGTACGAACATAAAGTTCGATCGCTGCTGGGCTATTTGCTAGTCCAAGTTGTGCAAACAGTAATTCTAAGGATGGTTTGTTCGTCCTGAGCATAATGCCTCCTTATATAAATTTAATTGTCATTTGTTATGTAATTAACTTATAAGAATAGCATACGAAAAGATAGCCCATTCATCTGCAATGTTGTTTCAATTTGTGTTTAAAAAATCAACTATTTAGATAATATCATCACATTTTATTTTAATATTGTGATACTTAATTCAATAATTCATTTAAGTCACTTATTTAAATCACTCCTAACACTTTATATCTCTGTTTATATTTCTAAATGATGAATATTTATAGTGCTATAAAAAAAGCACTCCTAAGTGGAGTGCTTCTTCAATTCAATCGAAAAGATTAAATTATTTAAGCATGTCAGCAACTGCTGCGCGCTCTTCTTCAAGTTCGTTCAATGTAACATTGATACGCTCACGGCTGAATTCATCGATTTCTAAACCTTGAACGATTTTGTATTCACCGTTTTCAGTTGTTACAGGGAAACCGAACATTACGCCTTCAGGAATACCATAAGAACCGTCTGAAGGAATACCCATAGTTACCCATTTGCCGTTTGTACCAAGCGCCCAGTCACGCATATGGTCGATTGCAGCATTTGCAGCAGAAGCAGCAGAAGACAAACCACGTGCTTCGATGATCGCAGCACCACGTTTACCAACAGTTGGAAGGAATACATCTTTATTCCAAGCAGCATCGTTGATTTTGTCTTTTAAGCTTTCGCCGTTTACAGTTGCAAAACGGTAGTCAGCATACATTGTTGGAGAGTGGTTACCCCAAACTGTCATTGTTTCGATGTCAGAAACTGCAACACCTGCTTTTTGAGCAAGTTGAGTCAATGCACGGTTGTGGTCAAGACGTAACATTGCTGTGAAGTTTTTCGCTGGAAGATCTGGAGCAGATTTCATTGCGATATAAGCGTTAGTATTTGCAGGGTTACCTACAACTAATACTTTAACGTCACGGCTTGCAACTTCGTTCAATGCTTGACCTTGACCGATGAAGATTTCACCATTTACTTTTAATAAGTCAGCACGTTCCATACCAGGACCACGTGGACGTGAACCTACTAATAATGCATAGTCAGCATCTTTAAATGCAACTTTAGGATCATCAGTACCAACCATACCTTCCAACAATGGGAATGCACAGTCGTCTAGTTCCATCATTACGCCTTTAAGCGCTTGTTGAGCTTTCTCAACAGGAATTTCTAATAATTGAAGAATAACTGGTTGGTCTTTACCCAGCATTTCGCCGCTCGCGATACGGAATAATAAGCTGTAACCGATTTGACCTGCAGCGCCAGTAACGGCAACACGAACTGCTTGCTTCATGTAATTATCTCCAATTGAGGATCGTTAATGTGATTAATGGATCAATTCCATCTAATCGAATTATCATAAACGGCAAACATTCTACTCCAATAAAGTTGCGGATGCATGCAAAAGAGAATGAATTTCAACAAAAGTATGATAGAAAAAATAAATAAGATGTTTCAAAAACTTAATACGCGCCTTTTATAGAAAAGCTTGTTGGACAATTTGAAACGATATGATTTGAACATTGTTTATATTGTCCATTCACTTTGTAACATATCTCGATTTCAGTCAAAACTGTATTAGATTTAGAGGTTTGACAACTAAAACTGACTCCGTTTATTGGTAAAGTTGGGTTCAGTTTAGTAAATTGTGTTTTTAAATTTTGGTGATTCACTATTTTATTTTCTGAACTGGTTAAGTCAGCAGGTATTTTTAATTTTTCTGCTAAATTAATCATTGTTCTAAAGTACTGACTTGGATTCATTGGTACACAACCACCCACGCTTTGCCATAATTGTGTCCGTGAATTTGGATCTGGCATGACGCGTGCTACCACTTTTGACTGTAAAGGGCTGAGTGCTGCTGTTGATGTAACTGTACAATCTTTTTGAGTCGTTTCAGGCAATAAACCTGAGATTGTCAATGAATAGCCCTCTAAGCATTTTCGTTGCTTTTGTTTAGAGCTATCCAAAGCACAAACAGCAGGTGTAAGTTGTATTTGTAAGACATACCCTTGTGGCTGAACAGACGCAGCATAAACTTGAACTGTAAATAAAAGAAATCCTATGTAGACTGCCATCCACACAATATATTTTTTCCTTAAAATACAAAATACTACGTTTTTCATCGCTTCTATACATACACAAGTGAGTTCAATACAACTTCGTCCAATTTATTCAAAAGCGCGCATAGGAACCATTGGCATACGGCTTTCAATGACTTGAGGTCCTTGCCCAAGTAACATTCCATAATGCACTGCGTTCGTCATGACATTTTTTACATAATCACGCGTTTCATTCAATGGAATCGCTTCCGTATATTGATCTGCGGATAATTGACGATCTTCTGGTTGCCAACGTTTAGCACGGTTTGGTCCAGCATTATACCCTGCTGTTGCCAAAACAGGATTACTACTTAACTGCCCATGAATCATAGACAAATAATATGTGCCATAACGAATATTGGTATTTGGGTCGCTCAGCGCTGCTGGATTATAAGTTTCTCCCATCTGTCTTGCGACTTGTTTTGCAGTATTTGGCATAATTTGCATTAAACCACCTGCACCGACATGGGAACGCGCCGCAGTTACAAAACGGCTCTCTTGACGCATCAAACCATATGCCCAAGCAGGGTCAATGCCTGCATTTCGACTATGACTCACCACCAAAGCTTGATGGGGTGTAGCAAAACGATAACTATAATTATGCTTTTTCTTTGTACGATCTGCCGCATAAATTGCACGATCATACCATCCCATATTGGTTGCACGTTGTGCGGCTGCCAATAATAAACCATCATCTTGTTTTAAATAAGCTTGGCGTACTGCCCAGTTCCATTCACGATTGGTATATGCTGGGCTTGCATTAATATTTTTTAAGGCAAAAGCTCGACGGAAATGAATATCTTGGTTAAGACGTTGTAAATCACTCGAAGAAGGTTGTTCCTGACTCAAACCGTCATTATATTTTTGTCCGATATGGTCTCTAGCTAAGAGATTATGATAATCATCCCCTGCCATTGCCAAATGTTTAAAAATTTCTTCGGCTGTTTTCTTCGACTGTCGATCACTGCGTTGTTCTGAAGCACGTGCTAACCAATATTGCCAACGATCTTCTTGTTTTTGAGTCACACTCATGCTGTCTATTGCACGAATCACGCTTTCCCATGCACCAAAACGAATAGCTTGTCTTGCATAAATCTCTGCTTCTTCGGCACTAAATGGTACGCCATAACTAGCATCTAAACTTTCAAGCACCTGACGATTAAAATTATTTTTCATCACTGTAGTACCACCAATATAACCTACAGTTCTATATAAATATTTCTGTATATCTGCGGGTACATCTTGAGCTAATCGAGGTAAAGACTGCAAAGCTGAGGTTAAATCTGTGTCGGCTGCGCGTCCTAAAGCAAAGATCAAATAGGCATAATCTTGAATATTCGCCTTAGGCGCAGACCATAAATAATTCAGTGGGTTGGCTTGAATTTGGTTGAGCTGTGCTAAAGATAAATTTACCCCGATTGATTGGGCTGTAGCCACGGCAAGTCCTGACTGTCCTGCACGAAGCTGTGCATATAAGCGTTGCTGACGGTCTTCTGTCGTCATCAATGGACTAGATAGCATTAAACGACCTAAGCCATTACATGACTCTGGTTGTGAGTTGGTCGCCAACCATACATCTTTGAACTCAGCAAAAACCAATGAATCACCTGTTTTGGCACGTACTTGCGCCATTGCACAACTTTCAGCTTGATCAGGATTACTGATATAAGCTAAAACAGGTTGAGCATTTACAAAATCCGCTTGTTTAACCTTTTCTTCAACATAATCGGCAGCAAGTTTTTCAGCCATAGCAGACTGAGGATAATGCTGCGCAAAACTCACAATATTGGCAGGAGGCTGAAATGCTAAATTAGAATTTAAAGAGAAATATTCTGGATAATAACCCAATGCATCATTTTGCATGGAATATTTATATTGTTCCAAAGCCGCAGGGTTATTGGCATTACGAAGCACATCATTAAATTGCTCTTCAACTGCCTGCGAGACTTGTAATCCAGCACATGCCATTAGACCTAAAACGCACGTCGTTATTTTATTTTTTTTGATTGATTTTTGATTGAACACGTTTTCTCTCACCACGTTAATTTCATCTTGCATGTTTAGCCTTTCTCAACATCGCACTGAATATCGAATAGTTTAATTATTCTAATCTATTTCTACTGTTCTGTTATGTAACCTCATGATTCAATGTTATTAATTTCCTACATTTTTTGTTCTTTTTTCAACTTTATAGCTTAATTGATAAACTCTATAGATTTTTATTATGGCTTTGTAGCTAAATACTGTAAAATACGCTGTTTTTCTTGAGATGAAGTGTCTTCACTCAATTTAATATTTCGCTTTTTATAGGATAAACGCCTCCATGACGGTTCAAACCTTCATTCCCAATGGTGCCAAAGCTGCCTCAGAAAACACTGTTCTCCAGCCACAGCACACCCCAGCAGACGGTACAGTGAAAAAACTGTACATCGAAACGCAAGGGTGTCAGATGAATGAGTATGACAGTCATCGTATGGCAGACTTATTAGGCGATTCACATGGTTATGTACTGACTACTGATCCTAAAGATGCAGATATTCTCCTGATGAATACCTGCTCAATTCGTGAAAAAGCACAGGAAAAAGTGTTCTCAGAATTAGGTCGTTGGCGCAAACTCAAAGAACAAAATCCAGACTTAGTGATTGGTGTCGGTGGATGTGTTGCTTCGCAAGAAGGTGACAATATTCAAAAACGTGCGCCATATGTCGATATGGTTTTTGGTCCACAAACCTTGCATCGTTTACCACAAATGCTTGATCAACATCATGATCAAGTCGAAAAACCGAAAAAAGATAAAATCAAACTGGTTGATATTTCATTTCCAGATATTGAAAAATTCGACTTTTTACCTGAACCACGTGTTGAAGGCTTTAAAGCTTTTGTTTCAATCATGGAAGGCTGTTCAAAATACTGCTCTTTCTGTGTTGTACCGTATACACGTGGTGAAGAAGTTTCTCGTCCTTTGGATGATGTTTTGGCTGAAATTGCAGGTTTAGCTGAAAAAGGCGTTCGTGAAATTTCCTTGCTTGGTCAAAACGTAAATGGCTACCGTGGTGAAACCTTTGAAGGTGAAATTTGTACCTTTGCAGATTTACTTCGTTTGGTTGCAGAAATTCCAGGTATTGGGCGTTTACGTTATACAACATCACATCCACTTGAATTTAATGATGATTTGATTCAATGTTACCGTGATTTGCCACAAATGGTTTCGCATTTACACTTACCTGTGCAAAGTGGGTCAAATGATGTGTTACAAGCAATGAAACGTAACCACACCATTGATGTTTATATCGACAAAATTGCTAAATTACGTAAAGTTCGCCCAGATATGCATTTATCTTCAGACTTTATTATCGGCTTCCCTGGTGAAACTGATGAAAATTTTGCAGAAACTTATCAATTTATCCAAGATTTAGATTTTGACCATTCTTATAGTTTTATCTATTCAAAACGTCCAGGTACGCCAGCATCTGAACTTGCAGATGAAACACCAGAGTCTGTCAAAAAAGAACGTTTAGCCAAAGTTCAACAATGGATTAAACAATCAAGTATTGAAAAAACTGATGCCATGCTTGGAACCATCCAACGTGTTTTAGTTGAAAGTGTTTCGAATAAAGATCCTAATTTATTGGTTGGAACCGCAGACAATACACGTTTAGTAACATTTATTGGTGATGCTAATTGGGTTGGACGCTTTGCAGAGATTGAGGTTACAGAAATTAAAACCTTGAATTTAGTTTATGGTGAACTCTTGAATCTTGAGCCTGACGTGTCGTAATGTAGAGATATCCATTAAGACTACAAAAAGGATATCACTTGACTGCCGAAATTCGACGTACAGTAGCTTTTCCTGGCATTTCTATGGAACGTTTAAAAAGCATGCTTGGTGCTTATAACAGCCATATGAAACAAATAGAACAACGTTTAGATGTCAAAATCTCCCATCGAAGTGAAGCTTTTTTTATCGATGGGAATCTTGATGCTGTTGAAAGAGCAGAGCTTTTATTGCAGCGTTTATATGACGAAGCTGAAGTTTCTGCTCAAATTAGTGCAGACACCGTACATCTCATGATTCAAGGCAGTCAAACTGACCGAGAATTACAAGCCGATTTATCAGATAACGAACATACAGGGCTTGAAGCCATTTGGTTGCAAACACCTAAAGGTCGTATTAATCCACGTGGAACAAATCAAAAACGTTATGTTCAACGTATTTTACAAAGTGACATTTCTTTCGGCATAGGTCCTGCAGGTACAGGTAAAACGTATCTTGCTGTTGCTGCCGCAGTTGACATGCTTGAACGTAATGAAATTCAAAGAATTTTACTCGTCCGTCCTGCTGTGGAGGCAGGTGAAAAACTTGGTTTTTTACCCGGTGATTTGACGCAAAAAATTGACCCCTACTTACGCCCACTTTACGATGCCTTGTATGAAATGCTTGGCTTTGAAAAAGTCGCAAAACTCATTGAGCGTCAAGTGATTGAAGTTGCTCCTCTCGCCTATATGCGTGGTCGTACTTTAAATCATTCTTTTGTTATTTTAGATGAAGCACAAAATACCACACCTGAACAAATGAAAATGTTTTTAACGCGTTTAGGTTTTGGCTCACGGGCTGTCATTACGGGAGATATTACCCAAGTTGACTTACCACGCGGTCAACAATCAGGTCTTGCACATGCACTGCGTGTACTTGAAAATGTCAAAGAAATTCATATCACACGTTTCCATTCTCGTGATATTGTCCGTCATCAATTGGTTCAAAAAATTGTTGAAGCTTATGAAGGATGGGAAGGTGAACAACAACGTCTAAGTTCTGCTGCACGTGCTGAGCGTAAAGCGCTACAACAAGCCCTGATCGCAGATAATGATCTCAAGGCAGATGCACAGGACTAAAGCGTTATACATGGTTAAGGTTAAGGATTCATTTTGAAACTTAGTTTATCGTTACAACAAGCGTTTGAAGCATCTGAATTGGTGCTCAAACGTGCCTATGTAAAAAAAGTCGTTGAAACGACACTGCGCTTTATTGACACGCAAAGTGATTGTGAAATTGGTATTGCCTGCGTCGATGTCGATGAAAGTCACAAACTCAATTTAGAATATCGTGGCAAAGACAAACCGACGAATGTTCTGTCTTTCCCAAGTGATTTGCCTGATGAAATGGCTCAAATCTTAGATACATTCCCCATTGGTGATTTGGTCATTTGTATTCCTGTGGTTTTACAAGAAGCGCTTGAACAAGAAAAAACACCAATTGAGCATTTCACACATATGCTGGTGCATGGCACTTTGCATTTAATGGGTTATGATCATGAAACTTCTGAAGCTGATGCTGAGGAAATGGAAGCTTTAGAAATTGAGATTTTGGCAAAATTAGGTTTCGATAATCCCTACACCATCAAAGAAAGTTAATATCAATTTTCCTTACACGATAAGTGATGTCAGCATTGCTTATCTTGCTTTTATTTTAGAACAAGAAAATCGTTACACTTATACGGTAAAATTACAAAAGTTAGTTCTATCACCGCAAACACCTTTTATCTATACTGTCAAAGTCCCTAAAAATATTAGATAATTCATCACTTAAATCATGTTCGACCGCCTATTCAACGAGTTTTTAGATGCCCTCAAACGCAGTATCTATTTAAGTATGGGTGCGCCAGAGAATCACGATTTAGATTGGGATGTACTCGCAGCTTCAGTATTGAGCAAGCTCTTTATTGTCGTCATCTTAATCGCATTTTTTTGGCTACTGAGCCGATTTTTACGGCTTTTTGTTCGCTATATATCTAAAAAGTTTAATACTAATCAAATCATTACAAACATCATCAACAATACGATTCACTTTTTTTGGTTACTTGCCTCAGTCATTACGATTCTTTCGCAATTTGGTTTATCTGAAAAATATTTACAAGCTGTTTCACGCGCGGCGATAGTTTCCTTGATCTTTTATATGATTTGGATGCTATTTACCAAACTAACCATGCGTTTCTTAGATCGTTTTTATATTGATGACTCGTTAAAACAACTGTTACGTAACATTATTTCTGTGCTTCTCGTCATTTTTGGCATCGCAGCCATCATGGCGCAGTTTGGCTTTAATATTATTTCGATTATGGCTGGTCTTGGGATTGTCGGGATTGCAGTGAGTTTCGCCGCTCAGTCCACATTGTCTAATTTTATTGCGGGTATTACTATTTTAATAGAACGCCCTTTTCATATTGGTGATTGGGTACGTATTAATAAATTTGAAGGAAAAATTACGCAAATTTTACTCAGAACGACCCATATTCGTAACCGTGATAATTTATTGATTATTATTCCAAACTCAACCGTTGCGAATGCAGAAGTCACCAATTTAACCGCACATGAAAGAATGCGTTTTGAAAGTTATTGCCGTATTTCACTGCATGAAGATATTGAAAAAGCACGTCAAGCTATTTTAATGCGTTTAGACCAAGAAGATGAATATTTAAAAACCCCTGCACCGAGTGTTGATGTGCGTGAGTTTGCAGAATCAGGGATCGTGCTGATTGTGCGTTATTGGCTTGAACCCTATCAAATGGAGCGCTTACCTCGTATTCAAGAAAAGTTACTAGAACACGTCAAAGAAGCCCTACAAGATGCCAAAATTGAAGTGCCCTATCCACATCTGCAATTACTACCTCAACCTTTTTCAAAGCAAAATAAACACGAGTAAAATACATGAAATTTATTGTGATTTTATAAAGCTAAAATCAAATATTTAGATGAAGAATATTTTAATACTGCAAATTTACTTCGAGAAAAAGCTTTAACTCAATTTAATTGTCAAAAATTTGAAGCACTGTCTGAAAATAATCTTGAAATCGCTTTATCTTATTGGAATTCACTTGAAGATATTCATTTATGGCAACAAGATGCAGAACATCAAGTTGCCCAAAATAGAGGTAAAATAAAATGGTATACACACTTTAGTGTAGAAATTTGTGAGATCCAACGAACTTATACATCATGAGAAAATCAATCATATTAATCTTTATTTTTCATAAATTTAATGCACTTCAAACTCAGATTCAGCAGGATCAAAACGCCAAGTTCGTATAATTCTCAGCTCAGAAATATCTTTCATACTGGCATCAAAATTTCCAAATGGCGCACCTTTACGCACTGAGTTTTTTGCTGCTTCATCTAACACTGGATGTCCCGAACTTTCAATCAAACGAATGGCACGAATACCACCTGAAGCATTTAAAATCACCATTAAACGAACTTCACCCGAAAGGCGCTGTTGTTTTGCCTCATCAGGATAATAACGGTTGCCATACAACTCCACTTTTGTCCGAAATTTTTCTAAATAACCTGCTGATGCATCTTTTTTTGCCTGAATACCATCAACGGTTTTAATCTTTTGCTGTTTACTAAAATTTTGCTGTTTTTGTAAATACTGTGCTTCTAAGCTTGCCACCATTGCAGCTTTGGCTTGAAACTGACTTTGTAAAGCATCCATCGCTTTTTTACGCTCGGATTGTTCAGTTTGTTTCTGCCAACTCAAAACCGTCATGAGAACTTTTTCTTCAAACTTTAATTCACGTTGTTGCTGTATTTTTTCTAATGCTTCTAATTGTTGCTCTCCTGCACTTAAATCTTGTGCTTGTGCGGGCATTTCACTAGACATACGATGCTTTTCACGAAAAACACCAGATCCTTGTTGGTCTTCTTGTGCTAAAAAATCAGCCTCTTTTACTTCATCATGACTTGGGCGCAAGCTAACAGCGATTTCTTTACTTTGGCTATTGTGTTCCGTTGGCTGTGCGAACTGCAAAGAAATAAACACTAAATGTAAAGCAATCGCAGCAACCACTGCACCTAAAAAGACATTATCGTCCCACCAAGGTAAAAAAGCCTTGGATGAAGTTTTCATTTTTTTTAACATGACATGTAACCGCCATTCCCCAACTGAATCAAGAAGTAAACCATTTAGCATTACACTTTTAATACTGTTCAGTGCTACTTTTAATAGAAAATGTATCATTAGAATAAAACGTTAAAATGGTGCATCTAAATTTGCTAAACTGCAAGATGAAAGCTTGGAAATTTTAAACAAATCGACAAGATCCACCAAATAAAATGAAGCTGATTTGGAACTTAAAACTATGCCTTCGCTACTTTCTAAGATTGCTCAACGCATTCAGCGTATTTATCAAAAAGCGGGAGATTTTATTGAGGAAGAACGGGAATTTCCGATTTCTCAAGTTTTTCTAAATGCAACATTTCAACGCTTTGTCACTGAAAATGTTGAAATATTGGAAGACTTACATGCCGATTTACATGATGACTGGTTACGTCTATATGCCACTTTAAATGTAAAAGGTATGCACTTAGTGCTTGGTGTAGATCTAAAACTGATTCAAATGGAATTTAACAAAGACATGCAACTCATTGTCTTTGAACAAATTAGCAATACTGAATTGATTGAAGCCACATATCCAAATGTTTTTTATAAATTTGGGGTTAATGCTGCATTATTTTTCTATCAAAAAGTTTTAAAGAAAGACCCTTTAGGCATGATTTTAGAAAAATTTGATGTTTTAACAGTCAAAGATGAATTATTACATTTAGATTTAAATCGTTGGTTAGGCGATAAAAAATCGATTATGGATACTTTAAATAAAGTTCATATTAATCATGCTGAATTACGTGAAACTGAATTGGTTGTCATCGGTAATGTTAATTTAATGGCATTATTTAGCAAAGTTGATCATGACGATTGGGATGAAGATGATGTCATCGACAGTGAAGTGACGCCAATTCAACAAAAAGAGCATTAAAGTCCTGTTTAAAATCAAAACTTTTAAACTGATTTCTGCAAAATGAATACACAATTTCACACAATTGGCTGAAAACTTTAATTTTTCTACTTAATTAAATAGCATAATAGCTCAATCGCATAAATTGCATAGGACATTCCTTATGGCAGCTAAATTTATTAAAACACTGAGTATCGCTACAGGTCTTAGCACTGCATTGTTACTTACTGGTTTTTCAAGCAATGCTCTTGCCATGAGCCCATTTCAAGCAACGTACCAGTTTTCTTATAATGGTAAAAATATGGGGTCTGCAACACGCACTTTAAGTAAAAACGGTAATAACTGGAACTATGTCTTTGCAGCCAAAGCAGCAGCGATTGCATCAGCAACAGAGAGCAGTAATTTTACCTTGAGCAATGGTCAAATTCAGTCAAATAGCTTTAGCCGTACCAGTAAAATTTTAGTGCACAATGACACCATGAGCATTAAATTTAATCCAAATACAAAAACCATCAACACCAATAAAAGTGACAAAGCACGTTCTTTTGCATGGAAAACAGGTGCATTGGATGAGCTTAATGCCGAATTACAAGTACGTGAAGATTTGAAAGGTTCTGGCTTAAAGTCGAGTTATTTAATTGCAGATGCTAAAGGCTTAGACACACGTCATTTTGTTAAACAAGGCAATGAATCGGTCAAAACAGCTTATGGCACCTTTGATACGGTCAAAGTTGTATTAACGCATGACAATAGTGCAAAACAGTCTATTTTCTGGTTAGCACCAAAACTTGACTATCTCCCAGTTAAAATGTCACACCAAGATGGAAAGACTTCTTATAGCCTTTCGCTTACAGGGTATAAAAATTAATCAATTTTTCCACTTTTATTAAAATTGAGCTTGCATTTTTCTAGGTGCTTTTTACAATACGCCTTTGCTTGAAAAAGCACCTTGCCCTTAGAGGATTCTTCCCGTGCACGCACTAGAACAGAAAATCTTGGCTGAAGGTATCGTTCTATCTGATCAAGTTCTGAAAGTCGATTCTTTCCTAAACCATCAAATTGACCCTGTAATGATGCAACAAATTGGTCAGGAATTTGCGCGTCTTTTTAAAGATGCAGGCATCACAAAAATCATTACGATTGAAGCATCTGGTATTGCTCCAGCCGTGATGGCAGGACTTGAACTTGGTGTTCCTGTTATTTTTGCACGTAAATATCAATCTTTAACTTTAAAAGATGATTTATACCGTTCAAAAGTTTTCTCTTTCACAAAACAAGTTGAAAGCACAATTGCGATTTCTAAAAAGCATATTAATGCTGATGATAAAGCATTAGTGATTGATGATTTCTTAGCAAATGGTCAAGCAGCTTTAGGTCTTGCTGATCTTATTCACCAAGCAAATGCTGAAGTTGTGGGTATTGGCATCGTGATTGAAAAATCATTCCAACCTGGTCGTCAATTATTACTTGATAAAGGTTACCGTGTTGAATCTTTAGCACGTGTTGAATCTTTAACAAATGGTACAGTTACTTTTGTAAAAGAGTGATTTATCCTTTTAAAATTGAGCGCTTTAAGCGCTCTTTTTTATCTTTTTAAAACCTAGAATAAGCACTTTTCCCATTCATTTTTATGATTGACTACACTATATTAGCCTTCAAATATAAAAAATTAGGCGAAAATAAAGATGCGTTTACTTACGCAAGAATTGCTTGATCTGCTCAATGTACAACAAATAGATCAATATCTTTTCCAAGGTCAAACCAACCAACTCTTTGGTTCTCATTTATTTGGTGGGCAAATTTTAGCACAAGCTTTGATTGCCGCATCTAAGACCACAGACCGCCCTGCCCATTCTTTACATGCTTATTTTATTCGTAGTGGACGGACTGATCTTCCTATTTTATTTAAAGTTGAAAATTTACGAGACGGTTCGAGTTTTTCAGCTCGCCAAGTTCATGCCTTACAAGATGGCGAAGTTATATTTTCAGCAATGGTTTCATTTGTTCAACCTGAACAAGGCTTAGACTATCAAATTGATCCACCTGATTATCCTCATCCTGAAAGTTTACTCCCTGAGCAAGAGCATAAACTTAGCATACTTGAAGATGTTCCATCTAAATATCGTGATATTTTCATGCAACAATTTAATATTTTGATCCATCCTGTTGAATTTTCTAACCCCTTTCGCCCGCAAAAACAAAAGACCCAATATGCTGAATACTTTAGAAGTTTTGACAAAATTGAAGGTAAATTAGATACTATTGCCATGCATCAAGCCATTGCAGCTTATTATTCCGATTATAATTTACTCACCACTTCCCTGCGCCCGCATGGAGTAAGTTATGCCAATGGCGGTGTTCAGAGTGCAAGTTTAGATCACACTATGCATTTTCATCATCACTTTCGAGTAGATGAGTGGCTACTTTATGACATGTATGCAACTCGCTCTAGTCAAGCACGCGGTTTAAATTTTGGTGAGATGTGGCAAAATGGCAAGCTAGTTTGTAGTGTCAGTCAAGAAAGTTTAATGCGTCAACGTAAAAAACCAACAAGCTAGTATCAAAAAATTTATGATTATTCCGAAGCCTATTGAAAACAAATTCCTGATGAAAAAAACTCAGTCGATCTATTTAATTAAACCAATGTAGGAAAGATTTATTTAACCCATGAAAAAGCTTAAGAAATTATTTTTAATTGTTACATGAATTATAAATATTGCGATTTTGATTCAGTTACAATCAGCATGTCATCAGATTGAAATACTTATTTCTGTTTGATGTAAAAAATAAATTACTGCTCAAGCATAATATGACACAGGCAAATGGACATTGTCCGATATGAGTACCAATCAATGACTGATGAAATTGTAATAAGCTGCCCAAAATGTGCTTCAACTGAAGTTGAAAAAAGAAATCATGAACAATTACTGCAAAAAGCAGGTGGCGTACTACTCAGCTCAGCAGGTGCAGCCGCAGGTACAGTCGGTGGCGCTGCTTCAGGTGCATCTATTGGTGCTGCGATTGGAACAGTTGCTGGTCCTTTAGGTGTCATTATGGGTGGAACAATTGGTACTTTTGTTGGCGCTATCAGTGTTGGCATCACAGGGGGGTTTTTAGGTCATCGTTTCGGTAAAAAAGCGGGTGTTGTCGTTGATCAAAATATTTATTTAGACTACCAATGTAAAAAATGCAAACACCGTTTTAATGTTAAAAATCCTGAAGTTGATGCTGCTCCTTAAAATAATTTTCACTTAAACTCATATCAAAAGGCTGAATTCATTCAGCCTTTTTGCTTCTTTTCATTGATTAACTAGACATCTTTTTAACGACTTCACCTAAACGTTTTCCTTGTGCTTCACACAGCAGTTTCTCATCTTGACTGAGACTCAAATCATGACGTGGACCACTCACATGACTTGCACCATATGGTGTACCGCCTGTTTTAGTATTGGACAATGCAGGTTCTGCATTGGTTAACCCCAAAATCATCATGCCATGATGGAACAAAGGTGGTAACATACTCAACAATGTACTTTCTTGCCCACCATGCATGGAGCCTGAACTGGTAAATACGCAAGCAGGTTTATTATGTAATGCGCCATTTAACCAAAGACTTGTGGTTTGATCCCAAAAATATTTCATTTCAGATGCCATATTGCCAAAACGAGTGGGTGAACCTAATGCCAGACCTGAACAATTTTGTAAGTCATCCAAAGTACAATAAATATCTCCCTCTTCAGGAATACTCGCTTCAGCTTCTTTAACCACTGTCGAAAGATGAGGAACTGTACGGATTTTTACAGCAATACCTGCTAATTCAACACCATTCGCAATCAAATGCGCCATTTCTTTGGTGGAACCATATTTGCTGTAATATAAAACTAAAACATAGGGTTGCATATTTTTCATATTCAAAAGTAAAAGAAAACTATACGGTATTTTTATTCTTTTTTGGTTAAGCTGTAACAGTAAAACCAAATAAACATGATGAAAATAAATTGAGACAGATGAAATATGATGGATTTATTGAAAAAACTTCCCTTTTATGAACAAACGTGGTTTCAGTTTATTCTATTTGTCATACGTCGCTTTGAGGCTGATCGTTGCCGAGATCAAGCGGGGTCTTTAACTTACACCACACTCTTTGCCGTTGTTCCCATGCTTACAGTTTTTTTGGTAATTATCTCATCCATTAAAGCTTTAGAACCTGCACGTCAACAACTGCAACAAATGATTTATAGTAACTTTTTACCTAAAACCAGTATTGCATTTGATAAGGCTTTTAATGTTTTCACACAAAATTCTAGTAACCTAACAGTCATTGGGGTACTTTTTCTATTTGTGACCACAGTCATGATGCTAACCAGTATTGAAACTGTCTTTAATCGCATCTGGCGAGTACAAGAAACCCGTAATGGCATTGTTGGCTTTATGCGTTATTGGACGATCATTTCTTTAGGACCTATTTTACTGGGGAGTGCTTTTGTTATTTCCTCGACATTAGCGTCTATGAATGTATTACATAATAATTTTGCGGGTTATCAAGTCGATGGTACTGCTCTTTTATGGGTCATTTCTTTTGCTTTAACTGTGCTTGGTTTTTTTATTTTATATTGGACGATACCCAACAGAAATATTCCTGTTAGAGCTGCTGCAATTTCTGGTGTATTTAGCGCGATTGTTTTTGAATTATTAAAAAATTTATTTGGTTTTATCATGACCAATTTTACAAGTTATACGCTTGTCTATGGGGCATTTGCAGCCGTGCCTATTTTCCTCTTATGGATTTTTATGTCATGGAATATTGTTTTGCTGGGTGTTGAGATTAGTTATGCCCTGACTGCATTTCATACAGGTAAAATTCAAACACGCCATCCTATTTTTATGCTCTTAGACGTTTTAGAATTATTTTATAAACGACAACAAACAGGACAAACTGTTACAGATGCTGAAGCTTTAAAAATACTTGGGCGCGGTGAAATCGGTCGTTGGCCTGCTTATGTCAATTTACTTGAAAAGCAAAATATTGTTAAACGAACTGATAATGATGAATACGTGTTGGTTCGTAATTTAGATACTGTAGATTTTTGGTCATTTTATAAAGCTCTACCTTATACTTTGCCAAACCAAAATGACATTAAAAATGTGCATGATGATGATATTTGGATGCAAAAAATTGGACCTGCATTGATAGAATCTGATGAATATCTAGCAGCGAAATTATCTATTCCATTGTCTATTATTTTAGACAATAAATAACATTTCTACGTTTTTTCAATGATCCATTGCTTGAATTGTAGTGGATCTATTTTTTCAATATAAAGTGGTTTAACGTCTTGCTTTGCCAACCATTGATACATATCTAGTTGTTGAAATGGTGCTGGATCTAAATGGTAAAGATACCCACATGTATCCCAATCGATCTCAGTTTGAAAAAGTGTGAGATAAGCTTGATGACTGTCATCAAAATCGATTTCAAAGCGTGAATCAAGAGTAAGCCCATGTAAATTTAACGCAAAAAAGGAAGCAATACGGCGATTTTCGATCGCATAAATTCCATGAAAATTATCCATTTCACCATGTCCACTTGCTTGATGTGGACTCAGTATTTCATATAACGTGCGTGAGCCATGATATAGAACTTGTGGTTTATTCATTTTTGCTTTTTCCTGAGTTTAAGCTCTAGGGTTGTAACGAATGTAATGTTCAATCTGAGTATGTAAGCTGACAACCACTACACCTAATATGACTAAAATTGTTCCGATCATAAAGTTGAGTTCAATCCATTCATTTAAAAATATTACAGCAAACACCATCCCAAAAATTGGAGTAAAAAATGAAAATACACCCAATGAGTTTGCCAGATAATGACGTAACAACCAAAACCATAACATTAAACTTAGAAAAGACATGATCAAGGTATGAAAAACTAAACTACCGATAGCAATCGCAGTCCAGTGAATTTCAGTTTGCCCTAAGATAAAAGCCAGTGGTAATAAAAATAAGCAACCTCCAACCAATTGATAAAATAAAGTTTGAGTTGGATGCGCATCGGATAAACGCGTTAATCGTAGAGAAATCGTTGTAAGTGCCCACATCACACCTGCTAATAAAGCCAGAAAGTCGCAAAAGATTGTATGAATTTCAAATTGATTTTGCTCCCGCCCTAAAAAGCTAAAGGCAATACCCAAAAAAGCGAGAACAATTCCACTCCATTGAATTTTAGATAGGCGTTCTGCAGGTAATTTCCAATGTAAGCCTAAAGCCACAAAAATCGGGGCGGTATACAGCAAAACCACCGTATGTGAAGCCGTGGTATAACGCAGTGCTTCTGCAACCAGAAAAAATTCGGCTGAAAAAAGAAATGCGATCCAAAGGCCTGGCAACGCATAGGCTTTTGAAAATAAATGCTGCCCTTTCGGCAGTTGGATCAGTGGATAGACCAACAATGCTGATAAACCTGAACGGATTGCGATCTGCATCATCGGCGCAATATCTGTTGCAGCCATTTTTAAAACGACTTGTTGTATGCCCCAAATCATACAAAGCAGTACCATCAAACCTGATGCTTTGGCATCCAAGGCCTTGCGCTGTGTCACGCCACAATCTCAACACTGAAAAAAGACACTATAACTCTGTCGTTTTTATAGGATATACTTTAAAACAGACAACAAATCCTTTTATTCAGGCACTTTTGCATGAGCAAAAAAATAACATTACAACAAAACCAAGGTCTGCAACTCAAAACCAATGATGCAATTCAGGCACCTTTATGGCTAAGTTTTCGGGATGATCCTGCATTTTCGATTTATCCTGTACATGGGCATGCATGGGGCGAATTTATCTATGCTTTTAATGGGGTTATGGAGGTCAATATTGACCACATCAACTATATTACCCCGCCTCCTTATGGTATTTGGTTACCACCGCATGTCCATCACAGTGGCTTAAACCGCACCCATGTTTCGCATGCAACTTTGTACGTGCATGAATCGCTATGTGAACATCTACCGCAACAAGCAGGTATTCTTTTATCTTCACCCTTGGTAAGTGCCATTTTGTTGCATTTAAAACAGCAGCCAATCAATCAACAACAAAGCAATGAAAATGACCCTGAATATTTAAGATTATTACAGGTTTTACATGATCAGTTACATCATGCAGAGCGGATTGGCAGTTATTTACCACATAGTGATCATCCTGTTTTAAAAAAGCTTTTGGATTATTTACATCAACATCCTGCGGATCAAAGTACACTGCAAGCGCTTGCACAACAGGTCAATATGACTGAACGCACTTTGGCTCGCCTATCACTGAAACAACTGTCCATGTCATTAAATGAATGGCGACAACGTCTCAAAGTCCTAAAAGCCATGACCATGCTCAATGAAGGGCAAACTGTGGAAAATATTGCCTTGGATCTTGGTTATGCCAATGCTTCTGCATTTATTGAGTTGTTTAAACGCTGGATGAAAATCACCCCTGATCAGTTCCGAAAGCTCTTAAAGTCTGAACCATAAAAAAGACCTGCAACAACAGGTCTTTTTGGTTTGATTCAAAGCACTTGCTTAAATCACACGTTGTTCCCGATTTTCACTGTCCAAATAGGCTTCCAAAGAATCATCTAAAGCATATAACCACGGCGTATGATGCGGTTTAGACATTTTCCCCGTCATCACTGAACGATAGGTTTTATCTCGAAAGCCCATAATGTTGTCTTTTTTATGCTTTTTCCACTGCATAAAGACTTCATTGACAGCATCAATATTAAAACTCGGATAATCTGTCTCGGCAATGAGCTGTTTAATGTATTCGCCTTGAAATTTCACCATCTGCTCAGAATTTTTAATTTTGCTTTCACGTTTAATCCAAGCTTGTGAATGGGCTTGCATTTCTTCCTGCTCAGGTAATTCAATTTGACCAAGAATGATGTCACGTACATACCATGCCTGCGCATCAAACATATTGAAGGTATACCACTGATCCTGCATGCCTAAATAGAACAGTTTAGGATTATTTTCCCAGACGACACCCTGATACAAAGATTCAGGATATAAACAGTTATGCGTTTTTAACTTTAAATCTTCAGTCATAAATGGGAAATGATGCAAATAGCCTGTACATAAAATAATGGCATCGACCTTGGCTGAACTGCCATCACCAAAATAAGCAGTATTTTCATCTACACGGAGTAAATGTTGCTTTTCAGCCCAGTTGGTTGGCCATTTATAGCCCATGGGTTGACTGCGATAACAGCTATAAATTTGTTTCGCACCATATTTATAACACTGTGAACCGACATCTTCCGCAGAATAACTACTGCCAACAATCAGTACCGTTTTGTCTTTGAACTGTACGGCATCACGAAAGTCATGTGCATGTAAAATACGTCCATTAAAGATATTAAAACCTTCATACTCAGGCACTTTTGGCGTAGAAAAATGACCAGAAGCGACAATGACATAGTCAAATTGTTCTGAATAAATCTGATTTTCTGTATGATCGCAGACCTGTACCGTAAACTGCCCAGTATCAGCATTAAACTCGACATGATGTACTGCTGTGTTAAACCTGACTTGATCTTTAACACCTGCTTTTTCGACACGTCCTTTGATATAGTCCCAAAGTACCGCGCGTGGAGGATATGAAGCGATTGGCTTTTTAAAATGTTCATCAAACGTATAGTCTGCGAACTCCAATGCTTCTTTTGGTCCATTAGACCATAAATAACGATACATACTTCCGTGTACCGCTTCGCCATGTTCATCTACACCTGTACGCCAAGTGTAATTCCATAGTCCGCCCCAATCGTTTTGTTTTTCGAAACATACAATTTCTGGAACTTGTAGACCTTTGGACTTTGCTGATTGAAATGCTCTTAATTGAGCCATGCCACTAGGACCTGCTCCGATAATTGCAATTCGGGTCATTGCTATCTCCATTAGTTTTTGAGTTCTTTGAAAAAGCTCCTAAAATTACGAGTTTAGCTAGCATTCAGATGCTACAAGCATCATCTTTATGATAAAAAATAAGAACAAATAGAATCTGAATTTCAAGATCAACATCATCTTTTAAATTAGGATGCAGAGACAAATGAATATGAGTTCTTAGAGACAAGTACATTGTTTATCCAACAAAATATCTCTAAATAAGAATAAAACTCATACAAAGAATAGACACCATATCACAAAAATAGATTTTATTTACCGATATCCATCAATTTAATGAATAATAATTTGTTACAACAGTTTCTAAATATTTCAATTAGTTATTTTTAACAATCGTAAAAAAAAGCAGATCAAGCCTCAGCTCATCTGCTTTTTTCCATTTATTTAAGCTTAAATCTAATGCTTTAATCTCTAAATAAAACAGTTTATTTCACATGGGTTTTCCATACAAAATCCTGACTTTGACCATTTAAAGTCATGGTCAATTGGTCACCTGCTGCCAAAGCGCTCACACCTGCTGGCGTACCTGTCATTACCACATCACCAGCTTCTAAACTAAATGCCTGACTAATATCACAAAGCAAATGTGCAATATTAAACAATAACAATGCAGTATCACCTTTTTGACGAATCTGATCATTCACTTTAAAGTCAAAAGTCACCGCATCCCACGCTTTAACTTCACTGACATCCACCCAGTCTGCAAGTACACAAGAACCATCAAATGCTTTAGAACGTTCCCACGGCTGACCTTTTTTCTTTAGATCATCCTGCAAATCACGTAAAGTTAAATCTAGCCCAAGCGTCACAGCACCAATGGCTTGTAAGGCTTTTTCAGGATCAGTTTCACCTTTTAAAGGCTGATCAATCCGTAAAGTAAACTCACACTCATGATGCAAACTGCCTAAAGCCGTATTCCATGAAATACCGTCTTGCAAGGAAATCAAACTACTTGGTGGTTTGATAAATAACACAGGACGATCTGGAATCGCATTTCCCAATTCTTTGGCATGATCTGCATAACTACGACCGACACAGACAATTTTTGATGGACGTGAACTCATAATCTTCCCTTTTTAACGATGACTTTAATCTAGAAAAAGTCGAATTATTTTTTAAAACTATTAACAAATAATGTTTGGTCAGTTGAGTTTTCAAAAGCTCGTTTTGGCACAATGATTACAGTACGATTTTTTAACTCAATCATATAAGTCAATTTACCTTCAATAAAATGTTGCACATCGGCATAAGGAAACATTTTTTTGGGGCGACCACTGCTAAATAACTCGAAATAATCCTGAAATAATTCAATTCCCTGTTCACTTTTACCAAATTGATATTTAATAAATTGGCGTTTAAACATCATCGGTAAAAACCAATAACGCATTAATCCTTGTAACAGTAAAAAGAATAAACCTAAAAAGACATAGTAACGTCCTACCGTTGCCATACCTAAATAAAGTCCCCAAGCAATGATCCCAACACTGACTAAAGGCGTTAAAAAACGTGAAATTTGTTTTTTGCCTAAAGTTGCGAGTTTAAAACCATCTTGAGATTCTTCTAAATTAAGATAATACCGCAAAGAAAGTGCAGGCTTACTGTCTGACATAGTCACTTCAACACAATTCATATCCAAGATGTCAAATAGTACACTAGAAATTCGATGTAGATTGACGTTTTCATGATAATTTACTTTGATAATTTCTAATTTAGGTCAATTAAAAATAATGCGTTTTCATGTAAAACATATCATTAAAAATTGAATCAATAAAACAAAGGAATGATGATGAAATTAATGTATAACACTGCATATGCGCTCATTTGCTTTGGTGTCAGTCAATTAAGTTTTGCTGAAATTGTGACATGGACAGACAACATTCCAAGCAGCTTAAAACCTTTTCAAAATAACCCTCAACAATTAGCCAGTTATGTCCAAGATCATATTTTTATCTATCCACAAGTTGCCATAAAAACCAATTTACCAACTTTACAAGCCAACCCTACCCCTACGGCTCGCTTTATGTCTTCTGCGATTATCCTTCCTGTTAGCAGTCAAGACGTTGCAAAAACATTGATTAATTACAATCAATATGTTGGATTATTCCCAACTTTAAAATCTGCCAAATTATTAGAACAAAAAGGCAATATTAGCCAAATGCAATATCGAGTTTCAATTCCGACACCCATTCCTGTGCTTAATTTTAATGAAAATATTGTGATGCAACATCAGGTGACAACAAATAGTATTTCCACGATTGTCATTGATGCGCCTTTGCCTTATGCAGTCGGCAAATTAGAATGGTTTAGTTTAGGCGATAAAAAAACACTTGTGACATTAACTCAATGGGGAGACACCAATCAGCCTAAAGGTTTTTTATTTAAACAGATTTTAAATGCAATTCCTGAAGCAAAATTAGGTATACCGACAGGTACAGGTGCTTTTGTTTTAGAATCATTAAGACAACGTTTTGGTATTAAAAATGTGATTAATCTCAATGCAGGGCAACTCCCTGAGCCTAAGTTTTCGACAGCACAACTACAAAAAATTGATGACCTCAGCGAAAGTACTGGGCAACCTGTGAGTATTTTAAACCTGCCAAGTACTGTGCCCTATACGCATGGGCGAGAAACATTACGTTTTACCACCACATATCAAGCTTTTAAAGAGCCACCACAACAACTGCAAAAATGGCTACAACCTCCATCTTATCAAAGTGTTTTTCCACGCCAAATTAAGAAAATAACCACGTCTGCACTAACAGCACAAGGTCAAGATGCAGAGATCAAAGTCAGTATAGGCTTAGGTGTTGTGAGTATTCCTTTTGACTTCAAAATGCATTTTAGTTTTCCACAAGAAAATCAAAATAATTTCTTTGCAAATGGGGGAGATTTACGTTATCTAAAAGGGCAAATTCAACTAAACTCACAGCAAACAGGCACATTAATGCGCGTTACAACTGCTGTAAAAGTTGATGAAAAAGCACCTTTTTTACTCAGAGCGGCTCGTAGCTTGCCCTATCATGATATGTTGCCCGCAGTCGGCGGAAATGCTGTATTTACCCAAAAAGTTAAAGCTCAAAGCAAATCTTAGGAAAGTTAAATGTTACAGGGACGCTCACGTTATTTCGTTGCCATTTCCGTTTTTCTCTTAATGTCTTGTGAAAAAATGCCTGAATATCAAGTCCCTCTTACACTTGAACCGCAATATACTTATATCGAATCTGAATCTATTCCCGAATTAAATCGGCGTGGTTATCTACTCTTTAACACCACTGCATTGAGTAAAACACCATTACACAAAATTTATGATGAATATCGGTTTCATTATGCTCACTTTAAATGTCCAATAAATGATCAGTTTGAAGTGGCAGGATTTATTTCTGCCAATGACTCCGAGTATGAGCCGATTATTTATGACAATAATCACTATAAATATGATGTTTCATTTACAATCTGTCCTGAAAATGATGCTTCAAAACTTGAATGTATTAATGAATTTAAACAATTAAAAACATTGCCTCAACAACTCTCATGCCGAGTTGTCTTTGGGCGAATGTTTGGACGCAGTGTTATAATTTCTGATCATATTCAGATGGATATTTCTCAACTTGCGCAAGCAAAACAATTTCATCCTCCTGAAAGCTTAAGCAGTAGTGAGCCAAATTAAGAAATCACACCCAATGCCGAACCCGCCCCTACAATCACAACACCTATTGGAATCACCACTAAATCACCAACAAGAGCAACAGGTGTCAGCGCAATTTTCTTGAATAGTGTTTTAAAATCGACATCTTTATCTACATAATTTGCATAAATATTGATTGAATAAGCCTGACTAAAAGACTGAAATTTAAGGCTTCTTAGCTCATCATTTAGACCTAAAACTTTTCCTTGCATCTCCATAACTTTGACATAACGAATATCTTGTTGAGCATTATTTTGTGCAAAATTTTCTTCACTAAACCCTAAACGCTGCAAAGTATTTTGTTCTTCTAAGCTTAATTCAAATTTATTTTTATCATATAACAAATGAATTTTTGTTTGAAAACCCACACCATCTTTTAAGGATTTAACATTATTATTCAACAAGTTAAAATCCAAATGATATTTTTGTGCTTTTGGTTCATATAAACGTATATGTTTAACATCTAGAGAAGAATCCAAAATCTGAAAAGCACTTTCACTCTCATCTTTCATTAAATATGCATATTTCTGCCCCACAATCACCAATTTTTTTGATGCAGTTTTTGTATTATTCACTTGGGCAAAACCTAAAATATGATCAGTTTCAACGACTTTTACGCTTTTAGTGGTATCAACAACTTTACCAAATGAGATATAACCTTTATCTGTATTCTCCCAAAGCACTGCTGTTGCACAGCCAGATAACGCCAAAACTAAACTACTTATTGCCATTATTTTCATTCTTTTTTTCATCGTTAAGATCATTTTTAAATTTATTATTTACCAATAGAACAAATCATGTTTTAAAACTATAGTAAAAATGTTATTGCTATTTTTTAGACACAAAAAAACCGCAATTAAGCGGCTTCTTTCTATATTTTATCAAGTTGGTGCGCTCAGAGAGATTCGAACTCCCGACCCCTTAGTTCGTAGCCAAGTGCTCTATCCAGCTGAGCTATGAGCGCGACGTCTTGATGGGACGCATTATACGCTTTTTCACATTATTGAAAAGACTTTTTTATAGATTTCTCAACCGAGTGTTTAGCTTTTAAACGATAAATAGATATACTGTTGTTTATTCATACAACGTATATAAAAAACGAGAAATATGTATAACCCTCCATCTCCATTAAAATTATTATTAGGTAAATTTTTATTAGCATTAACTTTTATTTCAGTCATTAATTATATGACTTATTTGACTTTATCAGAATACAAAATATTATCAAAATCAGAATGGACAGTTATTCAATTAAATACTGATGATCATCCTTACGCTGTGCAACAACTAAAAAAAGAAGACAAACTTAAGATCGAAAAGGTTCTTCCAGACTTACAAACTTTTGAAATGTATTGTGATTCAAAATTATTTGAATTGTGCAATTATATTTTAAATAATCAAATCAGTATCAAAAGCTTCTCTATGGATCTTGGTCGACTACCTAATTATCGATTCACTTTGAGATTAAGAAAAATTAGCTACTTAGATCAAAATCAGCAACAACAAACTTTTATCTACACATATACTCCCGCAAATTCAGAAGCAAAAATCAAGCATCAATTTAAAATATCACTCGCATCATTAACTTTTTCAATATTATGCTTTTTAGTCTTAATTACACTAATCTACCGAGATAAAGACTTAATTAATTTTTTAAGAAATGCCAGCATTTTAGGATTATTTATTAATATATTTGGGTTATTCATATACAGTTTTCAGACCTTAATTTAACACTCAAATCATTTGTATCTGTAGTAATAAATATCGAATCAACACTTTCAAGAGCCATATAATCCAATTTATATGGCTCTTTTGATTAGAAAGCAGTTCAAAATTATTCCACTAATAAATCCTTAGGATTAATCGTATCACCATAAACAGGTTTTAAGGTTTTTTCATATGCCTGTTGAATTACACCTTCTTTCGATAGTTTGTCCAAATCTTGATTTAACCAATCCAAAAGTTCTTTATTGCCCTTTTTCACCGCAGGCGCAATCAAATCATGTTGACCCAAACTGGTGATACCAACCGTATAGTTTGGATTTTCTTTCGCCCAAGCCAAAACCAATAAATTGTCATGTGCCAAAGCCACGCCACGACCATCTTTTAAGGCATCAAAAGTTTCGGTATTTTGCTCATATTTTTGCAGCTTAATTTCAGGATGAGATTTCGTTAAAAATGAATCTGCAGTTGTGCCTTTATTGACCAGCACAGTTTGCCCTTTAAGTTGTGCCAAATCTGTAATTGGTTTTGCTTTAGGTGAAACAACACCCAAAGAAACTTTTAAATAAGGCTTAGCAAAATCAACAACTTCTTTACGTTCAGGTGTAACCGTGAAGTTTGCAAAAATAATGTCGACTTTATCTGCTTTTAAATACTCAACGCGGTTTGCAGCTTCAGTGAGAACAAATTGGACTTTATTTTCATCACCGAGTAAGTCTTTTGCCACATGCTTGGCAATTTCCACATCGAAGCCTTGATTTTTTCCTTGCGCATCTAAATAGCCAAATGGCGGTTTATCACTAAATACCCCGATGCGCACCACACCATTTTTCTTAATTTGTTCGATACTGGAAACAGCATTCTCAGGTGCAGCGGTTTTTTCAGGTGTTCCCGAATTTTTATTACACGCTACAAGCCCTAAACTCAGCACAGATGCGGCTAATAATTGGGTGACATTTTTGATGGAGATATGCATTTAATTTTCCTCTGATCTATTTGATATTTAAAAATTTACATTGATTATTATTTCGCAGTGACATCTAAGAAAACTTTTGAATCCACGGTATTACCATAAACAGGCTTCAAGGTTTGATCATAAATTTTCTGAATTTCACCTGTTTTTTGTAGTGTTGAAATTTCAGTATTTAGCCAATTTAAAAGTTGGGTATTACCCTTTTTCACCGCAGGTGCAATAAAATCTTCATTGCCAATTTGTTGAATTCCTGCGCTAAATGTTGGGTTTTCTGCTGCCCAAGCCAAGGCATAGGTGCTGTCTTGGGAAATTGCATCACCACGACCATCTTTCAAGGCATTGAAAGCATCGGTATTTTGTTCAAACTTGAGCAAATTAATTTTTGGATAATTTTTAGTGAAATAAATATCTGACGTTGAACCTTTATTCACAATCAAGGTTTTACCTTCAAGCTGATGAATATCAGTCACGGTTTTGGCTTTTGGTGAAACGATACCCAAAGCTGCTTTTAAATAAGGCTGTGCAAAATCAACCACTTCTTTACGTTCAGGCGTGACTGAAAAACTTGCAAATACCGCATCCGCTTTACCTGATTTTAGAAATTCCACACGATTGGCTGCTTCGGTTACAACAAATTCAACTTTAGACTCATCACCTAACAAATCTTTGGTGACTCGTTTTGCCAAAACCACATCAAAACCTTGTGGCTTGCCTGCACTATCCACATAACCAAAGGGTGGATTGTCGGCAAAAACTGCAACCCGAAATACACCATTCTTTTTCACTTGCGTTAAAGATTGATCTTCTTTGGCATGGTCTGCTGTTGATTGATTCGTTGGTTTTTGACATGCGACTAATGTACTGCTGATCAAAACTGCACTTGTCCAAATACCCATATTTTTTAATACAGCCATTTTTTGACCTTCTATTTTAATAATTCAACATATTTAAAAAAGCTTTTGCTCGTTCAGTTTGTGGATGCTCAAAAAACTGTTCAGGCGTGGCTTGTTCAATAATTTTGCCTTGATCCATGAAAATAATTCGATCTGCGACTTTTCGAGCAAAGGACATTTCATGTGTGACGATCAACATGGTCATTCCCTCATTTGCCAACTTTAAAACTACATCTAAAACTTCACGTACCATTTCAGGATCTAAAGCCGCAGTAATTTCATCTAAAAGAATCACTTGCGGTTGCATCACCAATGAACGAACAATGGCAATTCGTTGCTTTTGTCCGCCTGATAACTGGCGTGGATAATCTTTTTTGCGGTCATACAAACCCACGCGTTTTAGCAATTCATCTGCAACTTTTTCTGCTTCAGCACGTGTTCTTTTTTGGACTTTGAGCGGACCCAATAAAATATTATCAATCACATTCATATGTCCAAAAAGCTCATAGTTTTGAAATACCATACCGATTTTTTGACGCACATCGACCCACGGTAAATCTTTACCTAAAACACCAGAACCTGCTAAATGAATCGAACCTGCTTGGATTTTTTCCAAACCATTCACACAGCGTAATAATGTACTTTTCCCACATCCTGAAGGACCAAGAATCACCACTACCTCACCCTGTTCTACGTCCAAATCGATACCTTGTAAAATATGACTTTCTGCAAATGATTTCTGTAAATGTTGTATAGATAACAAAGCCATAGTGAACTGTTACTCCCATACTTTTTCTAAATGAGTCGCTAAACGTGACAAGGGATAGCAAATAATGAAATACAAAATAAAGATCAAACCATAGATCCACAGCGAGGCATTCGGGACAATTAAAAGTGAATTTTCAATAATTTGTTGCCCGACTTTGATCACTTCCACCACACCAATCAGCACCGCCAAAGAACTGGTTTTGACCATCCTTGTGAATAAATTAATCGCACCGGGTGTGACACGTTTTAGGCTTTGCGGGAAAATAACGTAAACCAACGTTTGAATTGGACTTAGCCCCAATGCATAGGCTGAATCACGCTGATGTTTGTCGATGGAAGTAATCGCTGCACGAACAAGGTCACCCATTTCCGCAGTGCCCCACAAGACAAAAACCACGATACACACCAATACTGCTGAAAGTTGCCAGTTAAACCAAGTGGCAAATCCAAAATAGAAAACAAATAGAAAAACCAAAATTGGAATGATACGAATCACTTCCAAATACAGTCGGCAAATACTTTTGATCAGAAGATTTTTTGAGGTCATGATGACACCGAAAATCGTGCCAAAAATTGCAGAGAAAAAGACTGAAATAAAAGCTATTTTCGCAGTGACCCAAAGCCCGAAAAAAAGTCTTTGTAAATGATCAGCTTGAAATAAATAATTAAATTCCATGACTCACCTTCCGACTGCGATATTCCAAATAACTGGTGAGGATGGAGACAGGCAATAAAATAATCAGGTAAGACAGTACCAATAAAAACAAGGCTTCTGTGGTTTTATAGTCCATACCAATCAGGTCTTTGGTCAGGAATAGCAATTCAACTACAGCAATTGCGCTCACTACTGAACTTTCTTTGATGAGGAATAGACAATTCGCCCCAATGGCAGGAATTGAAACCGCCAAAGCTTGAGGGAAGATGACATATTGAAAAACTTGTAAGGGATTCAATCCAATACTTTCACCAGAGTCAATTTGCCCTTTGGCAACAGCTTGTAAACCTGCTCGAAAAGCTTCTGCCATATAACTTCCACCTAAGAAAGTTAAGCCAATAACGCCACAGCTAAATCCATCAATTTTAATGCCGAGTTTTGGTAAGCCGTAATAGAGAAAAAACAGTTGGATCAATAAAGGCGTATTACGTGATAGTTCAATATAAATTTTGGCAATTTTGCCGAATACACGAACATGATAAGTGATCAAAATACTGCAAACTAAACCCACGATAATTGCAAGTAAAATGCTAATGAGCGAGATTTTTAATGTGGTCAAAGTTGCTGAAACAAACTGAGGCATCACACTGTAGATATATTGCCAATTCAAAAAAAGTCATCCAAGTTATGTTATTTTCATCGTGCTGATCAGCAACTGATATTTTAAACATCTTACTTTTTTTAACTTTTATTAAAAAATATCTTTATGACATAAGTATTTCTAAAAAAATGAAGAATAAAAATGGTCAAAAATAAAAACGTAGAAATACAAAATATAAAATCACGGTATAAAATTTTATTCATTTTGATTTTAAGGACATGCTAAATTTGTATTTTTTGATTTAACTTATTTAATAAATTATTATTTTGATAAAATCACAGACACAAAAAAACCGCAACATGTGCGGTTAATTGTCAATTTTACATCTGTCGATGTTCAAGTTGGTGCGCTCAGAGAGATTCGAACTCCCGACCCCTTAGTTCGTAGCCAAGTGCTCTATCCAGCTGAGCTATGAGCGCGTACCTGATTGCCTAAAAAGGCTTCGTCACTTTTTGAATACTTATTTAAATTGGTGCGCTCAGAGAGATTCGAACTCCCGACCCCTTAGTTCGTAGCCAAGTGCTCTATCCAGCTGAGCTATGAGCGCATCATAAGTATTCGTTGGCGGTGAGAGAGGGATTCGAACCCTCGATACAGTTACCCGTATGCATCCTTAGCAGGGATGTGGTTTCAGCCACTCACCCATCTCACCGTAACGAGCCGCCATAATACAAACTAAAACCTAATTCAGCAAGTGATCTGCTTAAAAAAATTATATTTTTTTGCTCGATTACATATTTTTTAAACAATTTCCCTTATTTTGTTGTTTTTTTACTCAAAAAATAAAAACTTAAATCAAAAAAATCTGATCTTTTCCTACAAACTGAAATTTAAAACACATTATTGCAATCAATTACGTGCAGTCTGCCACTGTATGTTTTATGCTAATCCTATCTTCTGACTAGAAACCAAATACATGATGAAAAATTGGGTCGATCCTGAAGCAAAAGCTGAAGCCGAACGTTATGAAAATCCTATCCCAAGTCGTACACTGATCTTAGAAATCATTGAACAAAAAAAAGAAGCCCTGTCACATGCTGACTTAGTCGAGTTATTTGAAATTGCTGATCAAAAAAGTATAGATGCGCTCAGCCATCGTTTAAGTGCGATGGTTCGAGATGGGCAATTGATGAAAGATGGTTTTAAATATCAGCTCATGGCAGATCAACCGATTTTAGATGCCACAGTTTACATCAATGCCAAAGGTCTAGGGGTCGCAAGCCTAGATGGTAAAAAAGATGAGCTTTTACTACCTGAGCGTGAGTTACGCCAAGTCTTCCACGGCGACCGCGTCAAAGTACAACAAACCTCCGTTGACCGTAAAGGTAAAGCTTGGGGTTATATTACTGAAATTACGCAACGCCGCGTCAAGCAACTGATTGGTAAAGTGGCTGAGTTTGAAAATGAATACTTCATTCAACCTGCTAATCCAAACGCGCATCAACCGATTACACTAGAAAAAGAACTGATTGAACACGCCAAAGCCAAAGTTGGTGATGCGTTACGCGTAGAAATTGATGACTACCCAACACGTGATGAATTTGCAACAGGTCATGTGATTCAGTCGATGGCAGACAAAGCCGATACTGAAATTATTATTCCACAAACGATTTTAGAATATGGCTTGCCATATGAATTTCCAGAAGAAGTCGTTAAAGAAGCTGAAAGCTTTAAAGAACCGACAGCCAAAGACCGTGCAGGACGCATTGACTTACGTGATTTGCCTTTAGTCACCATTGATGGTGAAGATGCCCGTGACTTTGATGATGCTGTTTATGCTGAAAAACGTCCGGGTGGTGGCTATCGTGTTGTGGTTGCGATTGCCGATGTCAGCCACTATGTCCGTACAGGCAAACCTTTGGATGATGAAGCGCAGGAACGTGGTACTTCAGTCTACTTCCCGCATTTTGTGTTACCGATGTTGCCAGAAGCCCTTTCCAATGGTTTATGTTCACTCAATCCAGATGTAGATCGTTTATGTATGGTCTGTGATCTGAATTTGAGCCGTGCAGGTCGTGTGACTAAGTTTGAGTTTTATCCATCAGTAATGCACTCTCAGGCACGTTTAACCTATACACAAGTTGCACAATATATAGATGGTGACAGCAAAGCTGTTCCTGAAAATCGTGATGTGCATAAGTCATTAAACACGCTCTATCAACTGTACGAAACCCTGAAAGGTTTACGTGCAGAACGTCATGCAATGGAATTTGAAACTGTAGAAACCTACATGACTTTTGATGAGTTGGGTGGTATTAAAGAGATTCTACCTCGTTCACGCAATGTGGCACATAAACTGATTGAAGAATGCATGTTGCTTGCCAACGTGGCAGCCGCTGAATATTGTTTAAAAAATGATATTCCGATGCTCTATCGTGTACATGAAGCGCCTGAGTTTTCACGTATTCAAAAAGTCAAAGACTTTGTAAAATTGTTGGGCTTACCGTTCCCAGATCAACCGACTCAGGAAGATTATCAAAAAGTCATTGAAGCAACCAAAGACCGTATTGATGCACCAAGCATTCATGCAGTGTTATTACGCTCAATGATGCAAGCGTATTATGGTGCAAAAAATGTCGGGCACTATGGCTTAGCTTATGATGCCTATACGCACTTCACTTCACCAATTCGTCGTTATCCTGACTTGTTGTTACACCGTGCAATCAAAGCGCATTTGGCACAAAAACCTTCACCGTTATCTGGTGGTGCGTTAGATGAAGCAGGTGAACATTTCTCTGCGACTGAACGTCGTGCTGATGAAGCTTCTCGTTCTGTCACCTCATGGCTGAAATGTCACTATATGCAACAGCATTTAGGTGAAGAATTTGTGGGTGTGATCAGTGCAACTGCTGAGTTTGGCTTATTTGTAACACTCAAAGATTTGTATGTTGATGGCATGGTGCATGTCAGCCATTTAGGTGATGACTATTTTATCTTTGATCAAGCCAGCCAAACTTTAGTTGGACAAAATCGTGGTCAAGTCTTTGGTTTGGGCGATGAAGTAAAAATCAAAGTTGCAGGTGTAAATCTGGAAGAGCGCAAAATTGACTTTGAATTGTTACAACAATTGTCTCATGCAGGTCGTGTCATTCGCAGTCGTGCGCCACGTGTTGCCAAAGCAACTGCAAAAGAAGAAGTTTTTTCTGATCGTCCAGCCAAAGTTAAATCAAGCTCGGACACTTCGAATGCCAATGATGATGGAGAACGTCCCATTCGAAAGAAAAAACCCAAAGGAAAACCTAGCTCTTACAGCAAAAAGCCTACTAAAAATACTGCAACGAAGCCTGATCAAAAGGCTAAAGATAAAGTAAAAAAGAAAACTAAGCTTAAAAAGAAAAAGTCTAATGCTAAGGCAAAAGATGAATGATTTTTAAGACCTTAGTTTTAAATCAAAATGAGAGCGCTTCGGCGCTCTTACAATTTAAGATAAATAACTATTTCGAAGAGTTAATTTGCTTTGAAATGCCTCTATACATACTAAATAATGCTTTTCAGAAAAGCTTTTTATTACTGATTTTTTCCATTAATCGAGCATCAAATTAATATTGAAAGTCCCTTCTCCCTTTGGGATGAGTAGCAAAGCTACGCAAGAGGATGAGGGGAATTTTTCAAACAAATCCTCACCCTAGCCCTCTCCTTTAAAAGGAGAGGGAACCTTCATTGTGAATTAAATATCAATTAACTGACAAAAAACCTACTACTCAATAAAATTTTAAATTCAATAGCTCCTGTTTTCTATGTTCATTAAAATTTAATCAGATTAATTTTTTCAATTAAAGCAACACAAAAAATAAAATTGAATCTTAACCTCCATAGCAATAAATATACTTATGCTTTCAAATTCAATCTCAAAACCAAACAGATTAAATAGTCATGTTTAAATTTATTGTCAAAGCTTGATTTATCCCATCAAAAGCCCTACATCTATTTATAACTCAGCAATATTTTTGGCATACAAGACATGACATTAGAAAAGGCGACTTTGCCTGTACCCCAGTTCGATCAAACCACTTTAGATCAGCTTAAACAAAATATCGAAACCGCCATTCAAAATGGGCAGAATTTTTTAAATGAACTTCAACAAGTCCCTGAAAATATACAGCAACAACTACAGCTATTGGAACAAATTGATACGCTTGAAAATAATTTGAGTGAATCATGGCGCATTTTGTCACATCTTAATGCCGTGATGAACAACGCTGAAACTCGCGATGTCTATCAACTACTCTTACCTAGTTTAAGTGAATACTCGACCCAAATAGGGCAGCATGCTCCCCTGTTCCAGACCTATCAAAATATACATGACAATGCGATTTTTACTGACTTGCCTGTAGCGCAACAAAGTGCGATTAAACTTGCTCTGCGAGACTTTAAACTGTCAGGCGTTGCCTTGGAAGGCGAAGCTAAAAAACGTTATGCAGAAATTTCAGCACGACTTTCACAACTGTCATCTGACTTTTCCAATCATGTGCTGGATTCAACCCAAGCTTACGGCAAACCATTAACAGAAGATCAGCTCAAAGGCTTACCACAAAGCAGTGTTGAATTATTGAAGCAATATGGTCAGCAACGTGAACTAAATCAGCCTGTTGCGACATTGGATTTTCCATCGTACTTGGCAATTATGACCTATGCCGAAGATCGCACGCTACGTGAAGAACTCTATCATGCTTATGTCACCCGTGCCTCTGATCAGGCACAAGATACTCAATATGACAATGCACCGATTATGGTCGAAATTCTAAGCTTGCGTCAGGAACTTGCAAAGCTTTTAGGTTTTGATAATTATGCAGAATATTCATTGGCTTCAAAAATGGCACCTGATGTTGCCACCGTCAATCAATTCCTTGTCGATTTGGCTGAACATGCACGTACGCCCGCATTGAAAGAAATTGAAGAACTCAAAGCCATTGCCCAGCAAGATGGTATTGATGAACTGAAACCGTGGGACAGCACTTATTATTCAGAAAAACTCAAAGTTCAACAATTCAATCTATCTCAGGAAGACTTAAAACCCTATTTTCCTGCACCTAAAGTCATTCAAGGTTTATTCAGCATCGTCAATCGTTTATATGGTATTCAGGTGATTGAGCGTGAAGCTCCACTTTGGCATAGCGACGCTCGTTATTATGAACTGGAAGATCAAGGTACTGTGATTGGCGGCTTCTACTTCGACTTATATGCACGCAATGGCAAACGTGGTGGTGCTTGGATGAGTGGTTTCCGCTCACGTATGCAAACTGAAAATGGTCTACAAAAACCAATTTGCTATATGGTTGGAAACTTTACGCCTCCTGTTGGCAATCAGCCTGCGCTGTTAACCCATGATGAAGTGATTACCCTGTTCCATGAATTTGGACATGGTTTACATCACATGCTGACTGAAGTTGATAATATCTCTGTTGCAGGGACTCATGGCGTGGCATGGGATGCCGTCGAGCTACCAAGTCAATTTATGGAATTCTGGGCTTGGGATACTGAAAGTCTAGCGCTGATCAGTGAGCACATTGAAACTAAAGCATCTTTGCCAAATGATTTACTTAAAGCATTGCTTGATGCTCGTTTCTTCCAGTCAGGTATGCAAACGCTACGTCAAATCGAATTTGCCTTGTTCGACTTAAGCATTCACAAACTAACACCAGCATTAAATGCTGAACAAATCCAAGCAACTTTAGATGATATTCGCCAAAAATATGCTGTTTTAGCGACAACACCTTATAACCGCTTCCAAAATGGTTTTAGTCATATTTTTGCAGGTGGCTATGCAGCAGGCTATTATTCTTATAAATGGGCGGAAGTATTAGCCAGTGATGCCTTTGATCGTTTTGAAAATGAAGGCTTTTTCAATACTCAAACAGGTGCAGAATTTAGACAGGCGATTTTGGCAGTCGGTGGAAAAGATACTGCACTTGATGCATTTATCAATTTCCGTGGGCGTGAGCCTAAAATTGATGCATTGTTACGTCATCAAGGTTGGACGAATGCCTCTAAAAACGCTTAAACTACGCATGTAAAATTAATTATGTGGTGAGTATATGAATATTAGACGTCGTTTCATTGCGGGTGCTAAATGTCCAAGATGTGAGGCGATGGATCGAATCGTCATGCTCACCACTGACGATGCTGAATGGATTGAATGTATCGAGTGTGATTATTCTGAAAATCGCCCTACTCATGTGGACGAGCCTGAAGAACCAGCTACACCTGATGAAATTGGGGTCATTCAATTTAAGCCTCGTCCAGCAAAATAAATTGGATAAAACATGCAATTAGATACAAGAAATAATTCTAAATTAATGTGGTTTATTGCTGGGGGATTGATTGTTATTGTTGCTTTGGCTGCTGCGTTATTTTGGCTCAGTTCAAGCAAGGAACAAGCGACCGCTCAAAAGCCTTTAGAACAAAAACCAACGCCAGTTACAGCACCACCTGTGGCTCAACCTTTAGAACAGTCCGCAGCTTCGACAGCAACAGAACAACAACTGGTGCATGAGTCTATTTTACAAGAGCCTGTTTCTGAAAATGAAAGCTTGGCTAAAGAAGAAGTTGCAAAACTTGATGATATTGAAAAGCAATTAAACGATCAAAAACAATCGCTAGAATCACAACACGCTGATGCAGATCAATTAATCAAACTAAAAGAAGAACAATTGAAACTTTTAGAACAGCAACTCGCAGCGCAAAAACAGTCTTAATGTTTAAATAAAACCATCATCCAATCATGATTGGGTGATGGTTTTATTCATTTGAAATTTCTCAAAATATCATCTCATATCTACTCAATATCTATATTTGATCTATAGTTCTGACCAAATGCATCCCTAATCAATATCAATCATGTATGAGGTCAATACAAAAGCTTATAAACACGAAAAATGGTTTGGAGTTTTTAACTTACTCAACTGATAAATAACTGATGTTACGCAGTAACATATAAATTTTAAATAAAGAAAAAGCGCCCGAAGGCGCTTCTTTTATTTACATGATTACATTATTTATTGGCGTACCAATCAAACATATTGAGTAGATATGGTACAAAGGTTACGAGCACTAAGGACGTAAATAATACGACGATTGGTAAAATCCAACGCTCATAGCGATAGTAGAAACTTGTATATTTCTCTTTCGCCTCTGCATCGGCGGCGGCGACTTCTTCATCACCGACCGAGAGCCTCGTTAAGAGATGATTAAGCGCTACTGGTGGAGCAACATAGCCAAATTCAAAAGCAACCAATACAATCATCCAGAAGTGAATTGGATGAATTCCATTTTCATAAGCCACTGGTGCAATCGTTGCAGCAACCAAAATTACCGCACCAAATGGGTCTGTTGTCATACCAATTAATGCAAGTAAAATTGCAAGGAATGCTAAAGAAAGCATAATACTGCCTAGATGTGTAGGCACCATTGTCACAATTTCGCTACGCTCAATCAAACCACCCATACTTGCTGAAAGTGCCATTAGGATAATCAAAGCACCGATATGCCCAACACTCTCAGAAGATGCAAACCAAATTGATTTTCCAAAACCACGCTTTTGCTCAGCATCTGTATTATGCGTACGTAAGTACTCTGAGTTTTTAGCATGTTCTTGTGCTAAAGCACTATTAAATGCTGGAACAGGTACACGATCGCCCATGTACTTATCAAATAAAATATATGCCAACAACATAATTGGAAGAATTACTGGTGCAGTAAACTCGTCCATTTGTGTATCTAAACCGTAGCTATAGAACCCTACAACCAACGCGGTAATGATGACATAAGGAATCACTGGCACTAAAGCTTTCATCATGCCAGGTACAGCAACTTTCGGTGAATTAATACGGAATTTATCTTCAGCAAGGTATAAAGAAACCCCAAGGAAAATAAACGCAGTTAACCAGAAAACATAAATACCATGATCAAATAACTCGTCAGATGTAACATGACGACTATCTAGCATTGAAATCAAAATCACCAATAAACATGGACGTAATACAACACCTAGTGAACCAGACATTGCCGAAACAGCCAAAGCATACTGACGACGAGCACCAGAATTCCACACTTCACGATAAATAATCGCACCTGCAGCAACAACGAAAATCCCCGATGCACCTGTATATGCAGTTGGAATTGCAGCAGCGATTAAGATAATCCAAGTCAGAGTTTCAGGTGCAAGATTCCATGGGCGTAAAATGGCAAGGAATACATCCATAATTCTGGTTTGGGTTAACAACATACCTGCCCAGATAAACAATGCTAAGTTTAGGAAAATTCCAGAAAACTCAACCAATTGACCAAGATAAATACCTTGCCCCATTGGATAGTCCATAAAGAAGGTAAATGCAATTCCTGTTAAAATCGCCATAAACGCATATAAAGGAATACTAATCAGAGAAAGTCCGATATTTCCGCCTTCTTTGGCTGTTTTAGGAATAAAAAACAGTTGATACAAGCTAATTAACGTCAAACTCACAAAGAGAATAATCCACAACCAATATCCCCAGATTGTTTCATAAGTTGACTCTACACCTGAGTTAATAACAGATTGATACTGACTCCAGACTGAGTAAGACAACAAGCCATTACCCAAGATCATTGCAAGAGAATACACTCTAAAGTCAAGTTTCGTTGTAGGTGGACGTAAGCTAATATGATGCATTTTCAGCGATGCTGTAATCGCAGAAATCACCACCATAAGTAATAAAATTAAGACACGGTTTTCAGTTCCAACCTTAAATAGCCAGAAAAATCCCGTTTCCATGGTACGATAAGTACGTGCAGATGGATGTTTTTCCAAATGTGTCATCGACTTATCATAAAAAGCAAATTTTTCCTCACATTCTGTTTGTGCAGCCATAAAAGACTGACGAACATCAGCTTCAGGCGTTACCCCAAAGAAACTTGCATCAGGATCACTTGCTTCAGCTTTCATGCGTTCTTGCACTAAAGCATCAATATTAGGATGACGATCACATGTTGGTTTTGTTGGTTCAGCCCTTAAAAAGGAATATTGCATTCCAATTTTTTCATCACCATATAAACGCTCACCAATACGTAGCATCTGCCCATGAATCATTTCCCCTGTACCAATCACGAGTGTTAACAAGAGAAGGAGTAGGACTAAAAAAGTTGAAATCCATTCTGTCCATATGTAACTAATCAGTCCTAAGCCTGATTTTTTTTCTGCACTATCATTCATGATAATTCCATTTTTATCTATAATCTTACAAATCTTTCATAAGACTGATATTTTTATAAGCTATGAGTTGCTCAAAAGCCCTCATTTCCTATTTTTATTTCCACTTCCAAATCTGCATGCTTTTTCAATTGAAAAGAATGGCAGCGTTACATTTTTTTTCACGCATTTTTGTCAAGTATAAAGCGACAAAAGTGCATTCTTTTATTCAGTCTATCAGCATTCATAAACATTTTTAAAATAAAAAACAATACTTTAAACTTAATAATCTATAGAAATATTTTTTATTTTTTACTTTAGAATAATTCCTCACTTGTCTTACAAAATGATGAGCATTTCAAATTCTTTTTTTTAATCTTTAATTTGATTTGTTTCAACTATTTGTTGATATCCTAAATAAATTACTGCACATATTGCGCCCCAAAAAGCACCTACTAAATGCGCTTCTACCAAAACAGGACTCCCAATAAGCTGTGCTGTACCTATTTGCCCAAAAGTATTTTCCCATGCTAATTTTGCCATAACTAGAAACAATACCAATAAAGCAAAATTACGCTCTTTACGAAATTTAAGATAAAAAAAGGCGGCTGCAACATACAACCCATGCAAAATTCCTGATAAACCTGCATAAGCTTCAATATTGGGATATAAATAATAAAAAGTTAAGCTACATAATGGTGCTAAAACAAGTAAAAGTACAATAATAAATCTATTTTGGATATGAGGGAAAATAAAAGGAAAACAGGCAAATGCGATAATATTAAGTAAAAAATGAATCCAACCCACATGCACCCAATGTGCTGTCCACCAACGCCAAATTTCACTAAAAAATGAATAACGCCAATAAATAAATTGTGCCTGAAAAATTTGCAAACAAGCAGAGATACAAATACAACTTGCAATTAAAGTAATCCGTTTCTTCCATTGTAAATCGTTCATATTGCATTACTCTTAAAACAAACAAGAAAAGCCGAAGCTTTTCTTGATAATAAATAAAAAATTGAAAAGGATGTGTTCACTTTTTGATATTTAAGGTGCAGCCTCAGTCGTTGGCGTTTCTTCTGGTGTTTCTGTTGGAGCAGCAGTTGTATCTGTTGCTGAAGGAGTATCTCCACCTTCAGCAGGATCACCAATCCCCTCAAATAACTCATCATCTCCTGTTGCGCCTTTATCATCCCAAAAGGTGGTCATGCCATCATCAGCAGCACGGACACCTGTATTTTCAGTCCAATAACGGTCCGCAATGGCTTGTACCATTTGCCCTGCCATTGCATCAATGAGTCTAAATTCAGGATTCACAGGCTTATCTTCTTCTCTTGAGGCAGCATAAGTTCGTAATGCTTCACGAATACGAGCATCATCACCACTTGCTTGTGCCGAAACAGCATATAAAGCATGTGCTAAGCGTACACCCTTTTGCTCACCAATTTGCATAGACTGTTTCATTGTAACGTATGGGTCGGGTTTACCCTCATCTGCACCTGGCAATAATGTCCAAATGACAGCACGTGTCGCCATTGGCGCACCCCAGAATTTATTATTATCCAAACATGCCATGCCACGCTCAACAATCGCTGCAATATCCTTAGGGACATTGGCAGCACCGCCTGAGTTGATATCATTGGTCATCGCTTGCAAACCACTGAGCATGCCCAAAAGATAGATGGTTTGGTCTAAATCTTTTTTCATCGTTGGGCAAGAGTCACCCAACGTATATTTATATTTGGCTTGCCAACGCTCTGCAAACAACTGATAACCTGTGTATTGACGCTGTGCAGCTAATGCCGCCCAACGTTTTTGTTCTACACGTGCATCTTGTGCTTCAGAAACTTTGCCATCCTTAGAAGCACGTAAATAACGTAATTCTGCATCTAAAGCACGATTTTCAGCACACATCCCTGCTGCTGAATACAGTAATACAGCCATACGAGTTGGATCTGCACCCATATCTTTCGTTGCCATAATTGCTGGTGTTAATGCATTACCTGTCTGGCAAGCCATATCAGCATCGCCACCTGCTAAAATAGGAGGAACAATATGTTTTTCACTAAAACCTAAAGCAACGTTTGCACCTGACTTAACCACATAGGAACAGCCAGATAAAACAGATGAGGCAACAACAGCAGTCACCATAAGTTGACCCAATTTTTGGACTCTAGACATACTTCCTGTCCTCTATATAATTGTGTTTATGTCCTTTTTGTTTAAAATATCAGATGCGTTACCTGAATAAAAGAGTAATTGCTCTAATTTTAATGATTTAATGTGCCATATTTTTAGATAAAATGGATTGACCGTATAATACATAAAGTCAAATTTTAGGCAAAAAAAAGTAGCATTGCGACGGTTCAGCACATGCTACTTATTAAACGGTAAACTCTCAGGAGAGTTTATTAGTTTTGAGTTTTCTTTTCTCAATCTGTTCCCTCAGCACGGTTCCTAGTCTTCCTACCACAATCGCAAGAACAATTGCGACCACTAGAAACAACCATTGTTGAACTTCAGTCATGATGAAATCCTTCGCTTGCTGTTGGTAGGTTTAATTTACATGCAAAAGTGAAAATCCATAGGTATAATTGTCCTACAATTTCTCTTTTTAAGTTTTTTATGTGATTTTAGTCTAACAATACTTTCAAATATCAATGAATATAAATATAAACAATTGATATAACAATAAATTTAAAGTCTATATTATTAAAAAATGTCTAACAATCAACCTAACTTAGCGCGAGTTTTTAACATTTTCCAGCTTTTAACACTCATTTGATCTTGCCAAAGTACCAAATTTTTTGGCTTATTTTGTTTTAGCGTCGTTTTATAATAAACCACAATATAAAAAATATGATCCACCATTTTTATTATTTCAAATTGCTCAATATCTTGATTTTTATAAAATTTAATTGACCAAATTTGCTTATCTAATTGTTCAAACTGTTCAACATAAGGACGCTGATTAAAAACAAATAATGAAAAACCTAACGCAATCAGGCACAACAACCACAACCATAAAGACAACGTTTGATAAATCAGTATCGTAATAATTAACCCACAAAAAAACTGAAACACTTGCCGATATTGGCTAGGTTTCAGCTTAAAACACGTATAGTTAGTTAAATTAACCGTGGACATAATGTTTTAATTTAGAAATTAATTGTCTTAATTCAGGCTTAGGTGGCTCTGAAACCTCCATAAACCAATCTAATAAGTCAGGATCTTCTTGATCGACCAACTCTTTAAATAATGTCTTTTCAGTTTGATCTGCTTGTAAATAATATTGTTTCACGTATGGATCAAAATAAACATCGATTTCTTTTAAACCACGACGCGCACGATAAATCACTTTACGTTCTTCTAAAGTTAATTCCTCAAACATGAATTTCCCCGAAAATGACAGATTCTCTTAGTTTACCTTATTCCATAAAAAATACTTGCGTATTTCTAGAGATTGACCAAATTCATCATTTATTTGGTTCAAATGAGCATTCATCTCATTGAGATCAAACGAATGTTCACTTAATTTATAAATATTAAACAATGATTTGGAATAAAAATATGCAATCAGGTGCGATTCGACCATTAGCAAATATGCTACCTCGTAATTTATTTAATGCTGAACATGAAGCTTTTCGTGAAACTGTACGTAAATTTTATGCAAAAGAAGTCGTTCCAAATACTGAAAAATATGAAAAACAACAACATGTAGATCGTAATTTATGGAACAAAGCAGGCGAAATGGGCTTACTTTGTGCCACCATGCCAGAAGAATATGGTGGCTATGGTGTAGATCGTCTGTACAGCATGATTTTGATTGAAGAACAAGCTTATGCAATGGATTCAGCAACAGGCTTTTCATTACATTCAGATATCGTTGCAAACTACATCAATAATTTTGGCAATGAAGAACAAAAGAAAAAATGGCTACCTCAAATGGCATCTGGTGAAACAGTCACAGCTATTGCAATGACTGAGCCTGGTACAGGTTCAGATTTACAAGCTGTACGAACCACTGCTGTACTTGATGGCGATGAATATATTATTAATGGTTCAAAAATCTTTATTACCAATGGCTATTTATGCGATATGGCTGTGGTTGTCTGTAAAACAGGAAATTCAGAAAAAGGCTCTGCAAACCTTTCTTTAATTATTGTTGAAGCAGATCGTGCAGGCTTTACCAAAGGTAAACCTTTGAACAAAATCGGGATGAAAGGTCAAGATACTTGTGAATTATTCTTTGAGGATGTTCGTGTTCCTAAAGAAAACCTACTTGGTGCAGAAGGTATGGGCTTTTTCATGCTGATGAAAGAGTTGGCTTGGGAACGTATGCTTGTTGCAATTATTTGCCAAGCAGGTGCTGAAGCGGCTTTCGCTCATACCGTTCAATATACAAAAGATCGCAAAGCATTTGGTAAATCAATCAGCTCTTTCCAAAATACACGCTTTAAACTTGCTGAATTACGTACAGAGATTGACTTCTGTCGTGCATATTTAGATCGCTGTATGGAGCTACAACTTGAAGAAAAATTAGGTATTGATGCTGCTGCTGCCGCAAAATATAAAATTTCAGACATGTTCTCAAAAGTTGTGGATGAATGTGTTCAATTGCATGGTGGTTATGGCTATATGCTTGAATACCCGATTGCACGTGCATATATCGACAACCGTGCAAATCGTATTTATGCAGGTACCAATGAAATTATGAAAGAACTTATTTCTCGTACTTTATAATTTTATATTAAGCACGAAAAATGGAGCATTTACTGCTCCATTTTTCATTTAATTATGAGTAAGATTTTTGCATTTATTTTTGAAACAAAGAAAGTATTTAAAAATTAATTCAATTTTATTTTTCCCATTAAAAAAAGGAGCTTATGCTCCTTTTTCGTTTCTTAATTCAATCAAGAAACTAATTTAGGCTTTTTTGTAGCTTGTGCTTCACGTTTATGAAATTTTAATACGCCGTCTTCAAACTTCGCATTTTTCAGTTCTTTACGATCTGCTAAATAGTTATGAGTCGCCATCCAAGGTGCTTTAGTGCCTTGTTTTGGTAATTGATCAGCCGCACGTGCAATATAGCCAGAGCTCATCTCACCCATTACCGTTTCTTCCAATATCGCCGAATGATCAGTTGGTGCAATCACTTCGTCATAGCCTTTTTTATCCATGAAATTAAACAAACGACAAAGATAATCAGCAACAACATCAACCTTCAACGTCCAAGAGGCATTCACATAACCAATCACTAAAGCCATATTTGGCACATCACTCACCATCACACCGTGATAAAGCATGTGTTCACTGGTTTTTAATGATTTATGATCGACTGTCGCTTTAATGCCACCCATAATTTGAATTTCTAAACCTGTTGCAGAAACAATAATATCTGCATCTAAATGTTGACCCGATTTTAATTGAATACCATTTTCAGTAATTTTTTCAATATGATCCGTTTCAACACTCGCCTTGCCTGTACGTAAAATTTTAAATAAATCACCGTCTGGCACCACACATAAACGCTGATCCCAAGGGTTATATGTTGGCGTAAAGTGTTTCATGTCCACTTTGCCTTTTAATTGTATTTCAATAGATTTTAAAAGCAATTTACGTACAAGTTTTGGTTGTTTTTTGGATAAGGCAAAAATACCACGTTGCATACCAATATTACGTGCACGTGTAAACTTGTAAGCCAAATCTTCTGACATAAATTTACGTGTTTTGTCATATACAAAATCAATCGATGGAATGGAAGCAATATATGTCGGTGAGCGTTGTAACATGGTCACATGCCCTGCCCCACCTTTTGCCATTGCAGGCACTAAGGTAATTGCTGTTGCACCACTACCAATGATCACTACTTTTTTACCCGTATAATCTAAATTTTCAGGCCAAAATTGTGGATTGATGAATTGACCTTTAAAGTTTTCTTTACCTGGATAATCAGGTTGATAACCTTGATCATAATTATAATATCCTGTGCAACCAACAACAAAATTGGCAATCCATGTCTGCACATTTTTCTGTGCATCCTCAATCTGTACCTGCCATTTTTTAGTCGCAGAATCATAGTTCGCTGTAAGCACACGATGATTAAAATGAATTTTTTCTTTTAATTTATATTCATCAACCACTTCGCCAATATAGCCTTTAATAGAAGCACCATCTGCCAAAACATTAGCTTTTTGCCATGGTTTGAAGTTAAAACCAAAGGTCGACATATCTGAATCTGAACGGATACCAGGATACTTAAATAAATCCCATGTACCGCCAAAACTTTCACGACGCTCAATGATTTCAAATGAGCGTTGCGGTGAATTTTTAGATAAATGAGCTGCAATACCAATACCAGAGATACCAGCACCTACAATAAGAATATCAACTTGCTTTTCCATGTTCTTTTTATAACCTTTTAATCAGTACAGTTTTATTAAAGCACAAATTTGACAATACGCAATGTCAAGTTTAAATATTTCCGACAAATTTTATGTCAGTAGAGGACAAATTTACAAATTGTTAGACAATACACAATAAAAAAGGTCGGTAAAATACCGACCTTTTTGAACAACCGATTGTTCTATGGCATGAGTAAACTTAGTTTACTTCACGATCCACAAGCTCTACATAAGCCATCGGTGCAGCATCACCTGCACGGAAACCAGCTTTAAGAACACGTAGATAACCGCCGTTACGTTCTTTGTAACGAGGGCCAAGAACGGTAAATAATTTACCAACTGTTGCTGCTGAACGAGTACGAGCAAACGCTAAACGACGGTTTGCAACTGTATCGTTTTTAGCTAAAGTGATTAAAGGCTCAGCAACACGGCGTAATTCTTTCGCTTTAGGAACAGTAGTTTTAATTAACTCATGTTCAAACAAAGAATTAGCCATGTTTTGGAACATCGCTTTACGATGACTGCTTGTACGGCCTAATTTCACACCACTATTACGATGACGCATGGTGATAGTCCTACTTAATTAACGGCTACGATAGGCAAAACGATCGTCCATACGTAAACTAGCTGGTGGCCAGTTTTCTAAACGCATGCCGAGTTGTAAGCCTTTTGAAGCCAGAACATCTTTGATTTCAGTAAGCGATTTTTTACCTAAGTTAGGAGTTTTTAACAACTCAACTTCAGTACGCTGTACTAAATCACCGATGTAGTAAATATTTTCTGCTTTCAAACAGTTAGCAGAACGAACAGTAAGCTCTAGATCATCTACTGGACGAAGCAAGATTGGGTCAACTTCTTCACGAGGCTCTTGAGCCACAGGTGCTTGATCTTTCTGAAGATCAACAAAAATTGCAATTTGTTGTTGCAAGATTGTTGCCGCTTTACGGATTGCTTCTTCAGGATCTACAGTACCGTTAGTCTCAAGATCAATGACCAATTTATCAAGGTCAGTACGTTGTTCTACACGCGCATTTTCAACGGTATAAGACACACGTTTAATTGGACTATAAGAAGCATCTAACTGTAAACGTCCTACTGGGCGAGTTTCGCCTTCAGGAAAACGTGAGTCAGAAGTCTCATAACCACGACCTTGTGAAACTTTCAGGCGCATTTTTAAATTGCCTGATGCACTTAACGTGCCGATCAAGTGTTCAGGGTTAACCACTTCAACATTATGTGGTAAACGAAGGTCAGCAGCAGTAATATCGCCAGGACCTTGTTTTTCTAATGTTAAATATGCTTCGTTTTGATCGAACAGCTTAATAGACAATCCTTTTAGGTTCAGCAAGAGCTCGACGATGTCCTGCTGCAAGCCTTCTAAAGTACTGTACTCGTGCTCAACACCTTCTATTTCAACTTCAACCACAGCAGCGCCAGGTAAAGAAGACAGTAGGATGCGACGTAAAGCATTACCAAGAGTATGACCAAAGCCACGCTCTAATGGTTCCAGAATCACTTTTGCCGAGGTCCCGCTTGCCGCTTCGACCTTGATCGCTTGCGGAGTAAGAAACTCGTTTGCAGTACGCGTCATTATTGCTACCTCAAGGATTATTTAGAATACAATTCTACAATCAAGCTTTCGTTGATTTCAGCAGGTAAATCAGAACGATCTGGTGCAGCTTTAAATGTACCTTCAAGTTTTGAATGATCGATATCAATCCAAGAAGAAGTACCACGTTGAGCAGCTAATTCAATTGCGTTTTTGATACGTAATTGTTGTTTAGCGCTTTCGTGAACTGCGATCACGTCACCCGCTTTAACTTGGATAGACGCGATATTAACACGACGACCATTTAAAGTGATTGAACGGTGAGATACAAGCTGACGAGCTTCTGCACGTGTAGAACCAAAACCCATACGATAAACAACGTTATCGAGGCGGCTTTCAAGCAGTTTCAACAAGTTTTCACCAGTTGCACCCTTAACACGAGCAGCTTCTTTATAGTAGTTACTAAATTGACGCTCTAACACACCGTACATACGACGTACTTTTTGTTTTTCACGTAATTGTAGTGAGTACTCTGATTGTTTACCACCACGAGCCCCGCCATGTTGACCAGGCGCTTTAGCAGCTTTTTTAGTTTTGACGTCAAAAGGTTTAACGCCAGATTTTAATTGCAGGTCTGTCCCTTCGCGGCGAGAGAGTTTGCATTTTGGACCAATATAACGAGCCATGAATGTTTCTCCTTACACGCGACGTTTTTTAGGTGGACGGCAACCGTTGTGCGGAATCGGAGTCACATCGGTAATGCTGTTAATTTTATAACCCACTGCACCTAATGCACGAACCGCAGATTCACGACCTGGACCAGGACCTTTAACAAGGACGTCCAAGTTTTTCAAACCGTAATCCAAAGCAGCTTTACCAGCAACTTCAGCAGCTACCTGAGCAGCAAACGGTGTTGATTTACGTGATCCACGGAAGCCTTGTCCACCTGAAGTAGCCCAAGCCAATGCATTACCTTGACGATCAGTAATCGTAACAATGGTGTTATTAAAAGAAGCGTGAATGTGTGCAACACCTTCAGAGACGGTACGAGTGACCTTCTTGCGTGTGCGAGTATCTTTAGCCATCTTTTAGCTTCCAGAAATCTTATTTCTTAATAGGTTTGCGCGGACCTTTACGGGTACGTGCGTTAGTTTTGGTGCGTTGTCCGCGAACAGGCAAGCTGCGACGATGACGAAGACCGCGGTAGCAGCCTAAATCCATTAAACGTTTAATGTTCATGGAAATTTCGCGACGTAAGTCACCTTCGGTTGGAACCTTAGCAACTTCAGCACGAATCGCATCAAGCTGAGCATCATCTAATTCACGAATTTTAGTGGTAGTAGCAATACCAGCTGCAGCTAAGATGTTCTTAGCAGTGTGGCGACCAATACCAAAAATGTACGTGAGAGAGATAACAGCATGCTTGTTATCCGGAATGTTTACACCGGCAATACGAGCCATTCAAATTTCTCCAAAAAGGCAGTAGAGATAATCAACCGCCCCACAAAAATCTTGAGGGGCGGATAATAACCTAATTAGCCTACTGAAATCAACAGGTCTTAATTAAATTAACCTTGACGCTGCTTATGACGAGGTTCAGCGCTACAAATTACGCGAATAACCCCATTACGACGGATAACTTTACAGCTACCACAAATTTTCTTTACAGAAGCTTGTACTTTCATGATGAAACCTCTAAGTGCGCTATCCCTTAGGATGAGCAGTCGTTTTTCTCATTAACGTTTGATTATCATATTGACGTGAAGTGAGATGAGCTTGCAGCTGAGCCATAAAGTCCATCACAACAACAACTACGATTAACAATGATGTACCACCTAAGTGGAATGGAATACCAAATGAACTTTGCAGAATCATTGGCATCAAACAAATCACTGTAATATAAATCGCACCAATAAATGTCAAACGATTAAGAATATGATCTAAGTAACGAGCAGTTTGCTCCCCTGGGCGAATACCAGGTACATAAGCTCCGCTGCGTTTCAAGTTTTCTGATACTTCTTTAGGACTAAAAACTAAAGCCGTGTAGAAATAACAGAAAAAGATAATTAACGCACCAAAGAGCACCAAATACAAAGGCTGTCCAGGTGACAATACGAGTGCCAAATCTTGAAGGCTACGTTTTACAATTCCTGCATTTGGATCAGCACTACCTAACCATTGACCTAAGCTCGCAGGGAACAACAATAACGAACTTGCGAAAATTGCTGGAATTACCCCTGCCATATTAATTTTCAATGGCAAATGTGTTTGCTGTGCAGTGAATACACGTCGACCTTGCTGCTTTTGAGCATAGTTAACAGGTATACGGCGTTGTGCTTTTTCAATAAATACGATAGCTGCTAAAACTGCAACTGAAAGTAATCCAAATATAGCCAAACCGATTAAACTCGATTGACCATTATCTACCGAAGTAAAAGCTTGAATTACCAAGTTAGGTAAACCTGCAACAATACCTGCGAAGATAATCATCGAGATACCATTACCAATACCACGTTCAGTAATTTGTTCACCTAGCCACATTAAGAACATTGTTCCTGCAACAAGTGAGGTCAAAGCTGGAATATAAAACGCAAGTCCTGACGTCAAAGTAATTCCTTGACTAATAAGACCTGCACACATTCCAATACCTTGCACAAATGCAAGTAACAGTGTGCCATAACGCGTATATTGATTAATCTTACGCTTACCCTGCTCGCCTTCTTTCTTCAATGCTTCCAGCGAAGGAACAACCGTTGACATTAACTGCACAATAATAGATGCAGAAATATACGGCATGATCCCTAACGCAAGAATTGACATTCGTTCTAATGCCCCGCCTGAGAACATATTAAACAAACCTAAGAATGTACCTTCATTAGCTTTGAAAAAACGTTCTAAAGCGACATTATCAATACCTGGTAGAGGAATATGTGCTCCTAGTCGAAAGACAACCAATGCACCAATCAAGAACATTAATCGACGAATAACTTCACGATATTTCACATGAAAGGGCTGACCTTTCATCATATTCACATGACCTGAAGAACTAGGAGACATAGTCACTCGCGATTACTCCTCGACTTTACCGCCAGCAGCTTCTACAGCAGCTTTAGCGCCTTTAGTCAAAGCAACACCTTGTACAGTGAACGCACGAGTAATTTCACCAGAAAGAACGATACGAGCACGTAACATATCTTTACGTACAACATTCGCAGCTTTCAAAGTTTCAAGTGAAACAATATCACCTTCAACTTTAGCAAGCTCAGATAAACGTACTTCAGCAGTTTTCAAAGCCAATTGGCTAGTGAAACCGAATTTAGGTAAACGACGATATAACGCTGTTTGACCACCTTCAAAACCTGGACGAACGCCACCACTTTTACGTGATTTTTGACCTTTGACACCACGGCCACCAGTCTTACCAACGCCAGAACCGATACCACGGCCTAAACGGCGGTTTTCACGTTTTGCACCTTCAGCAGGCGCAAGCTCATTTAAACGCAGAGTCATGGCTTATTCCTCTACACTAACCATATAGTAGACTTTGTTGATCATACCACGGTTAGAAGGAGTATCTACCACTTCTACTGTATGACCAATACGACGCAGACCTAAACCTTGTAGGCAAAGTTTGTGATTTTTCAAACGATGCGAAGAAGATTTAGTCTGGGTAACTTTAATCGTTTTCATGATTGATTACCCTAAAATTTGTTCTACTGAAAGACCACGTTTCGCAGCAACTTTCTCTGGAGAAGTCATATCACGCAAACCATTAAAAGTTGCGTTTACAACGTTAGCAGCATTAGTAGAACCATAACATTTAGTCAATACGTTACGTACACCAGCAGCTTCAAGAACCGCACGCATTGAACCACCAGCGATTACGCCAGTACCTTCTGATGCAGGTTGCATGAATACACGGCTAGCGCCATGACGTGCATTAACTGTATGTTGTAAAGTACCATCAACAAGATCAACAGTGATCATGTTACGACGTGCAGCTTCTAGTGCTTTAGAAATAGCAGCAGGAACTTCACGTGCTTTACCACGACCAAAACCTACACGACCATTACCATCACCAACCACAGTTAATGCTGTGAAAGAGAAGATACGACCGCCCTTAACAACTTTGGCTACACGATCAACGGCAACCAGCTTTTCAACAAGACCTTCGTTTTGTTCAACTTTAGCCATGATTAGAACTCCAAGCCGTTTTCACGAGCAGCATCAGCCAAGGCTTTGATACGACCATGATATTTAAAACCAGAACGGTCAAATGCTACTTTAGTAACACCAGCAGCTTTCGCGCGCTCTGCGATTAAAGCACCTACTTTAGTAGCTGAATCTACATTACCTGTAGAACCACTACGTAAAGATGCATCCAAAGTAGAAGCTTGTGCTAATACTTTGCCACCATCTGCTGAAATAACTTGCGCATAGATGTGACGCGGCGTGCGGTTTACACACAAACGAGTCGCACCCAATGCACGGATGTGCAAGCGTGTGCTTTTCGCACGACGCAAACGGGATTGTTTCTTTTCGTTCATAAGAACCTCGCGCCTTATTTCTTCTTAGCTTCTTTACGAAGAACAACTTCGTCAGAATAACGAACACCTTTACCTTTATACGGCTCTGGCGGACGGTAACCACGGATATCTGCAGCCACTTGACCTAAAGCTGCTTTATCAGCAGATTTAAGAATAATTTCAGTTGCAGTTGGAGTTTCAGCAGTTACACCTTCTGGAAGGTTGTAGTCGATTGGGTGTGAGAAACCAAGGTTAAGGTTAACAACGTTACCTTTAACCGCAGCTTTATAACCAACACCAATCAGTTGTAACTTGCGTTCGAAACCTTCGCTAACACCTTTTACAAGGTTGTTAAGAACAGCGCGAGCAGTACCAGCTTGCATCCAAGCGTCTTTCGACTCAGCTTTAGGAGCAATTTGAAGTTGACCTTCTTCCTGTTTTAGCTCGACCAGCGCATGCAGGTTGAAAGACAACGTACCTTTGCTGCCTTTCACTTCGACCTGCCGGCCGTTCTGAGTAACTGTTACACCATTAGGTACAGTTACTGGGGCTTTAGCCACACGAGACATGAGGAATCACCTATTAAGAAACAAAAGCAATAACTTCACCACCAACGCCCGCAGCACGTGCAGCGCGATCAGTCATGATGCCTTTGCTTGTAGAAACAATTGCAATACCTAAACCTTGCTTAACGCTAGGAAGTGCATCTTTACCGCGATATTGGCGTAGACCTGGACGGCTTACACGCTTCACAGTATCAATAACTGGTTTGCCTTCGAAATATTTTAAAGTAATAGTCAAAGTAGCTTTGCCTTCATTATCAGCAACTTCTACATTTGAAATATAACCTTCTTGTTGAAGTACGTTAGCAATCGCAACTTTCAACTTAGAATTTGGCATAGAAACGGTTTGTTTCTTTGCCATTTGTGCGTTACGAACACGTGTTAACATGTCGGCAACGGTATCTTGCATACTCATTATAGTCGCTCCTTACCAGCTTGCCTTAACAACGCCCGGCACATCACCTTGCATTACTGTATCACGTAATTTGTTACGGCTTAAACCGAACTTACGGAAGTAACCATGAGGACGACCAGTCAAACCACAACGGTTACGTAGACGTACTGGAGATGCATTACGTGGTAATGCTTGTAACTTCATCATCGCATCGAAACGTTCTTCATCAGAAGCATTTACGTTTGCAATCGTTGCTTTTAATTCAGCACGTTTTGCAGCGTATTTAGCAACTGTCGCTTCGCGTTTCAATTCGCGATTAATCATACCTTTCTTAGCCATATCGACCTCTTATTTGAACGGGAAGCCGAAACCACGCATAAGCGCACGGCCTTCGTCATCAGTACGGGCAGTCGTAGTAATGGTAATATCCATACCACGAATACGATCGATTTTATCAAAATCGATTTCAGGGAACATGATTTGTTCCTTGAGACCCATAGAGTAGTTACCACGACCATCAAATGATTTCGCAGAAAAACCGCGGAAGTCACGAATACGAGGGATCGCGATAGAGATCAAACGGTCTAAGAATTCGTACATTTGTTCGCCGCGTAAAGTTACTTTACAACCAATCGGCCAACCATCACGGATTTTAAAACCAGCGATTGATTTGCGAGCTAAAGTTAAAACTGGTTTTTGACCAGCAATAGCTTGCATATCAGATAAAGCGCCATCTAATAATTTCTTATCAGCAGCAGCATCACCAACACCCATGTTGATGGTGATTTTAGTGATGCGAGGAATCTCCATCACGTTTGCCAAGCCAAGTTCTTCTTTCAACTTAGCTTTGATTTCGTCGTTATAACGTGTTTTAAGTCTGGCCATAGCCTATTCAACCTATTACTTCGCTACCGCCACTGATTCACCATTTGACTTGTAAACGCGAGTTTTCACGCCTTCAGTCACTTGGTAACCAACACGGTCAGCCTTTTGGGTTGTAGCATTAAAAATTGCCACGTTTGAAATATGAAGCGAAGCTTCTTGTGTAACTACAGCGCCTTCAGCACCTGTTGCACGGTTCGGCTTTTGATGCTTCTTAACCAAGTTAAGGCCTTCAACCATAACGCGGTCATTCGAAACAGACAAAACAGTACCCTGTTTGCCTTTTTCTTTACCTGCGATCACAATAACTTGATCGCCTTTTCTAATCTTAGCCATGATTGCCTCTATTATAGAACTTCAGGAGCCAATGAAATGATTTTCATGAACTGTTCAGTACGAAGTTCACGAGTCACTGGTCCGAAAATACGAGTGGCAATCGGAGCCTTGTTGTTGTTCAAAATAACTGCAGCATTATCATCGAAACGGATCACAGAACCGTCTGGACGACGAATACCAAACTTAGTACGAACTACAACTGCATTCATCACGTCACCTTTTTTAACACGGCCACGTGGAATTGCTTCTTTAACAGTAACTTTAATAATGTCGCCTACAGAAGCATAACGACGATGTGAACCACCTAGTACTTTAATACATTGTACGCGGCGAGCACCACTGTTGTCTGCTACTTCTAGCATACTTTCGGTCTGAATCATTGCCCTACTCCAAAACCGAGCATCACCGGTCGAAATTTCGAAAGGCTCAAAGAGTACTCGAAATTCACCGATGATGCAACAAGAACGTCTAATTACTCAGCAGCAGCTTCAACCACTTCAACTAAAGTCCAAGACTTAGTTTTAGAAATTGGGCGGCTTTCTTTAATGGTCACAACATCACCAGTTTTAGCTGTGTTGTTCTCATCATGAGCGTGTAATTTTGTTGAACGGCGGATTAATTTGCCATACAACGGGTGTTGAACGCGGCGTTCGATAAGAACAACAATAGATTTATCCATTTTGTCACTTACGACTTTGCCAGTTAACGTGCGAACTGTTTGCTCACTCATTGTCCGTTCCCCTGTTTTTCGGTAAGGAGGGTCTTAATACGAGCAATAGTCTTACGAGTTAACGCAACTTCATGCGACTTACCCAATTGACCAGTTGCTTTTGCCATACGAAGACGGAATTGGTTAAGCTGTTGCTCATCAAGCAAAGCTGTCAACTCTTCTACCGACTTTTCACGTAGATCTTTAGTTTTCATTACATCACCGTCTTAGTAACGATAGTGGTTTTGAAAGGAAGTTTAGCAGCTGCTAGCGTAAACGCTTCGCGAGCCAATTCTTCACTCACACCATCCATTTCGTACAAGATCTTACCTGGTTTGATTTGGCAAACCCAGTATTCCACAGAACCTTTACCTTTACCCATACGAACTTCTAATGGTTTTTCAGTAATTGGTTTGTCTGGGAAAACACGGATAAAGATCTTACCACCACGTTTAACACGACGGCTAATTGTACGACGCGCAGCTTCGATTTGACGAGCTGTCATTTGACCACGCTCAACAGATTTAAGTGCGATTGTACCGAAAGATACTGTGCTACCACGGTGCGCTAGACCAGTGTTACGGCCTTTTTGCACCTTACGGAATTTAGTACGTTTAGGTTGCAACATGGATTATTCTCCTTTTTCAGCAGAACGATCATTGCGACGACCACGACGCTCTTGACCTTCACCACGACCGCGACCGCGTTTAGCTGGACGCTCTTCAGCAGGAGCAGGGTTCATGACTTGTTTCATGCCACCTAAGATCTCGCCACGGAAAATCCAAACTTTAACACCAATCGTACCGTAAGTAGTTTCAGCACGCATAGTAGAGTAGTCGATGTCTGCACGAAGTGTATGTAAAGGCACACGACCTTCACGATACCATTCTGTACGTGCAATTTCAGCACCGCCTAAACGACCAGATACTTCAACTTTAATACCTTTAGCACCAGCACGCATAGAGTTTTGAACCGCACGCTTCATAGCACGACGGAACATTACACGTTTTTCCAATTGAGAAGCAATTGCTTCAGCAACAAGACGCGCGTCTAAGTCTGGGCGATCGATTTCGTTGATGCTTACTTGCGCTGGAACACCCATGATAGTGGTAAGTTCACGCTGTAATTTTTCAATGTCTTCGCCTTTTTTACCGATAACGATACCAGGACGAGCAGTGCTAATAGTTACTTTAGCAGCGCCAGTAGGACGTTCGATAAGAATATTGCTGATCATCGCACTTTTAAGTTTTTTAGTTAAAAACTCACGAACTTGAAGATCTTTAAGCAAGTATTCAGCGTATTGTTTCGGACTCGCATACCAGTTGGCGTTATGACGTTTTACAACACCAAGGCGGATACCGATTGGATGAACCTTCTGACCCATATCAAACCCCTACCTTAACGGTAATGTGACAAGTACGCTTAGTAATACGATCTGCACGGCCTTTAGCACGTGGCATAATACGTTTAAGGCTCATGCCTTCGTCAACGTAAATCGTAGTAACTTTAAGGTCGTCTACATCTAAACTGTTATTGTGTTCAGCGTTTGCAATCGCAGATTCCAATGCTTTTTTAACTAAAACTGCAGCTTTTTTGTTGCTGAAGTTTAAGATATTAAGCGCGTGAGCAACTGATTTGCCACGGATTAAATCTGCAACCAAACGAGTTTTTTGTGCCGAGATAGCGGCACCGCGTAATTTAGCAGTAACTTCCATCATAGCACCTTAACGTTTAGACTTCTTGTCAACACCGTGACCACGATAGGTACGAGTTGGCGCGAATTCACCTAATTTATGACCAACCATGTGTTCAGATACAATCACTGGAACATGGTTACGACCATTATGGACAGAAATTGTTAAACCAACAAAATCTGGGAGGATCATCGAACGACGCGACCAAGTTTTGATCGGCTTACGGTTATTAGCCGCGATAGCCGCTTCAACCTTAGCGAACAAGTGCGCATCGACGAATGGGCCTTTTTTCAGAGAACGAGGCATTGTCAGATTCCTTTACTTGTTACTTAACGCGACGGTCGCGAATGATCATCTTAGTCGTACGCTTATTGGTACGAGTCTTGTACCCTTTAGCTTTTTGACCCCATGGGCTTACAGGTTGAATACCTTTGTTACGCCCTTCACCACCACCATGTGGATGGTCTACTGGGTTCATCGCCATACCACGAACGGTAGGACGAACGCCACGCCAGCGTGATGCACCTGCTTTACCAAGTGAACGAAGGTTGCTTTCTGAGTTAGATACTTCACCTAACACAGCGCGACATTCAACGTGTACTTTACGCATTTCGCCTGAACGTAGACGAATGATAGCGTAAGAACCGTCACGACCTAACAATTGAGCAGAAGTACCAGCAGAACGCACTAATTGCGCGCCTTTACCGATTTTAAGCTCGATGTTATGTAATGTAGAACCAATTGGCATGTTGCGAAGTGGCAAGCAGTTACCTGTACGAATTGGAGCATCGTTACCAGACTGAACTTTATCACCAGCGCGAAGACCTTTAGGTGCAATGATATAACGACGCTCACCGTCAGCATAAAGCACAAGTGCAATATGAGAAGTACGGTTAGGATCGTATTCAATACGCTCTACAGTTGCAGGAATACCATCTTTGTTACGTTTAAAGTCAACAAGACGATAGTGCTGCTTATGACCGCCACCAACGTGACGAGTTGTAATGTGACCGTTGTTATTACGACCACCAGTACGTTTTTTAGCTTCTACCAACGGTGCATAAGGCGCGCCTTTGTGAAGATGGCTATGAACCACTTTCTCTACAAAGCGACGTCCTGGAGACGTTGGCTTACATTTTTGAATAGGCATAATTCTCGTCCTTACTCCGCTGCGTTTTCAGCGGTATCGCCCAAGTCAGCCATTTCAACATCTTGGCCAGCTTTCAGGGTGACGTATGCTTTTTTAACATCAGAACGACGTCCTAATGTACGACCAAAGCGCTTAGTCTTACCTTTAGTGATAGTCGTGTTAACTTTAACAACTTCTACACCAAACAATTGTTCAACTGCTTTTTTGATTTCAAGTTTGTTTGCATCAAGTGCAACTTTAAATACTTGAACACCAGCAGCCTCACCTAAAACTTGTGCTTTTTCTGAGAATACAGGTCCTTGGAGGACTTGATAGATACGTTCGTTGTTCATCCGAGTTCTACCTCAATTTTCTTAGCAGCAGCAACAGACATTACAACTTTATCGAACGCGATCAAGCCAACAGGATCGATCCCAGCAGCATCAACCACATCAACGTGTGGAAGGTTACGTGCAGCTAAATATAGATTTTCATCTACAGCTTCAGTAACGATTAATGCGCGAGTAGCGTTCAAGTCGTTAAGTTTTGCAAGCAATTCTTTAGTTTTAGGCGCTTCAACAGCAAACTCTTCAACTAATACAAGACGATCTTGGCGAACAAGCTCAGCTAAGATACATTGCATTGCACCGCGGTACATTTTACGGTTCACTTTTTGTGACCAATCTTGTGGACGAGCGGCAAAAGTTTTACCACCACCAACCCAGATTGGGCTACGAATAGAACCAGCACGAGCGCGGCCAGTACCTTTTTGACGGAATGGTTTTTTACCACCGCCAGAAACGTCTGCACGTGATTTTTGTGCTTTTGAACCTTGACGACCACCAGCTAAATAAGCTGTAACAACTTGGTGTACAAGTGCTTCATTAAAGTCACGACCAAACGCAACTTCAGACAATTCAACAGCAGAGCCGGAAACAGTTTTTAAATTCACGTTATTTCCCCTCAGGCCTTGATCGTAGGACGAACAGTTACGTCACCACCAGTCGCACCAGGAATCGCGCCTTTAACAACAAGAACTGAACGTTCTGTGTCGATAGCAACAATTTCAAGACCCTGAGTAGTTACGCGTTCAGCACCTAAATGGCCAGCCATTTTTTTGCCTTTGAATACGCGACCAGGAGTCTGGTTTTGACCAGTAGAACCTAAAACACGGTGAGATACAGAGTTACCGTGAGTAGCATCTTGAGTACGGAAGTTCCAACGCTTAACACCACCTTGGAAACCTTTACCTTTAGACGTACCAGTTACATCAACGATTTGACCAACTGTGAACATATCAACAGTTAGTGTACCGCCAACTTCACGACCTTCAAGATCAGCTTCTGTAGCACGGAATTCTTGAACTAGACGACCAACAGCAACACCCGCTTTAGCAAAGTGACCTTTCTGAGCGTTAGTTACGCGAGATTCGCGACGTTCACCAGTAGTGATTTGAATCGCTTGATAACCATCAGTTTCAAGCGTTTTGATTTGAGTGATACGGTTAGGATCAACCTCAATCACTGTTACAGGTACAGAAACACCAGCATCTGTAAAGATACGTGTCATACCGCACTTGCGACCGACTAAACCAATAGCCATGTGCATAAACCTCTAAAAAAGCGGCTTAATTAACTTAGAGCGTTAATTAACCGAAAGTCTTAACCCAATGCGATCTGAACATCAACACCAGCTGCAAGATCCAACTTCATCAATGCATCTACAGTTTTGTCTGTAGGTTGAACGATGTCGATCAAACGTTTGTATGTGCGGATTTCATATTGGTCACGCGCATCTTTATTAACGTGTGGTGATGTTAAAACGTTGAAACGTTCGATGCGAGTAGGCATCGGAATTGGACCACACACTTGTGCGCCAGTACGTTTTGCGGTTTCTACGATCTCTTGAGAAGATTGATCAATTAAACGATGATCAAAAGACTTAAGACGGATACGAATTCTCTGGTTAGACATACCAGTTAACTCCAAGCCAAATATATAAAGAATCACTCCTGACGCATCTCACCCCACTAAAAAGGCAAGTGTCAAGAGCAGTGAAAATCACTAAGGTCGTGATCGATGCCACGACTGTAACGATCTGGATAACTTTCTTCGCTATCCAACCCTTCGTATCGAAGGGTCGCCCATTATAACGATTGTTTAACGCTTAAGCAAATATATTTAGCATTTTTCCTTATTTTTTAAATAACACATATGAATCAATGTGTTTGCTTTTTATTCAACGATTAAGTTTGTAATACATAATCAATTGCATGATTTAAAAGTTGTCGACCCTGCTCAAAATCATTTTTTTGGGAGGTTTTCAAATAGTCCAAAGCCTGTACATATTGCCCTTGAAAAACTTGCTGATCTTCTTCATGTTCAATAAAAATTTCTAAGCTCTGGGGCGTGATTTCTGGGTGAAACTGAAAACCAATGACATTTTTCCCAATTTGATACACTTGATTCGCACAAACATTATTTTCAGCCAAACGAATAGCACCTTTGGGAATATCAAAAGTTTCACTATGCCATTGCATCACTTGCATCACTAAAGGCAATTGAAAGCAAAATTCAGGTATTGCTGCACTTTTATAAACAGTCGTCCATCCTAATTCTTGCATTGTATTTCGATACACATTTGCACCTAACGCATTTGCAATGAGCTGCCCACCCAAACATAAACCAATCGCAGGCTTAAATGCAGCCAAATAACGTCGAATCCAACGTTTTTCTATTTTTAACCAAGGATAATTAACTTCATCATTTACGCTCATTTCTCCCCCCATGATAATGAGTAAATCGACGTCATCAATATGAGGTAAAGCATCAATGTCTAAATGAAAATCTTTAGGAAGTGCAAAAAACTCTGTCGCTGTAATTTCTGCATTTAATGATTTTAAATAATCATAACAACTACCAAAACCTTCACCTGTAATATGCTGAAAATAGTGAACTTTAAGTTTCTTCATGGGATCACCTATTTTTGTAGTATCGTTTATTCAATCAAGTCAAAATCTAGATACTGTGATGCAAAAAGGAAGCCAACCACCATTTTAAAAATTATTTTTTCACAAATATTTGCTTTCACCCTACAAATCGTTATGTTTTGCTTAGATTAATTTTTTTATTTATTTGAGACTCATGATGAACCAGAAAAATTTTCAAACTTCACTTATTCATGCACCACGCAAAGCACCTCAATATATAGATACCGTACAACCTCCCCTATTTCGTGCATCCACGATTATTTTCAAAGATACAAATGCACTATTTAATCGCCATTGGACGGATGAATATGACTATAGTTATGGCACACACGGCACACCAACAACATTTACTTTAGGTGACAATATTGCTCAAATCGAAGGGGGAAAATATTGCTTACTGGCGCCCAGTGGCTTATCAGCAATTAATCTGGTGAATTCATGTTTTTTAAGACATGGTGATGAAGTCTGGGTTGCCGATAATATTTATGGTCCAAATATGGAGCATTTACGCAATCTTGAAACGCGCTATGGAATTATTGTCAAAGTCTATAATCCAATTGATGCTGATACATTTCAACCTAGCCAAAACACAAAACTCATTTGGTTAGAAGCCGCTGGCTCTGTAACTTTAGAATTTCCAGACCTCATCAACCTCGTAAAAAAAGCCAAAGAAAAAAATATACTAACTGCTTTAGATAATACTTGGGGAGCAGGTCTAGCATTTAATGCTTTTGATTTTAGCAATGAACATTTATCTGTTGATATTTCAGTTCATGCACTCACTAAATACCCAAGTGGTGGTGGTGATATTTTAATGGGTTCTGTGGTGACTCAAAACCCAAAACTCCATCATGAATTATTTCGCATGCATGCAATTCAAGGGATTGCCATTTCAGGGGATGATGCAGCACAAGTACAACGCAGTTTAGCTTCAATGCAAATTCGCTATCAACATCAAGCACAAACAGCCCTAAAAATTTTAACATGGTTAAAAACTCAAGACATTTTTGCACAAGTTTTACACCCTGCCGACTCTGATAATATTAGCCATCAATATTGGAAAGAAACTTGTCAAACTGAACAAAGCGCAGGTTTAGTCAGTGTAATTTTTAAACCTGAATATGACATCCAAGCTATTCGTAAATTTTGTGACCATTTACAATTATTTAAACTGGGTTTTAGCTGGGGTGGTCCTGTTAGCTTAGTGATGCTTTATCAACTCAATCAAATGCGTCAACTGAAACATTCTCATTTACAAAATGGTATTTTGGTACGTTTCTGTATTGGCTTAGAAGATGCTGAAGATCTAATTCAAGATATTCAATATGCGCTAAATTCTTTGATTTAATTTAACTTAGCAAACAAATAGACCCTTATGAGGGTCTATTTTTCATTTCACACATATATTAAAAATAATTCAATAATCAATTTATTTACAACACAAAATAACGATAAATATTGATTAAATAATATTTTTATTGCTCTCTAGTTTGTCTCAATAATTTTTTTATTTATCTCGGTATTGCAATTTTATTCATAAAGATATATTTTAAATACATCTTATAAAGCCAGATTAAAAAGGTCTAGCCATGACTCCAGAACATATCGAACTTGTTAAAGCGACTGTACCTGTGCTTCGTGAAAATGGTGTTGCACTTACTCAATATTTTTATAACAGAATGTTAGCCAACCACCCTGAGCTAAAAAATGTTTTTAATATGGATCATCAAAGCTCTGGGCGTCAACCTCGTGCCTTAGCAGCAGCGGTATTGGCTTATGCTGAACATATTGAAAATCCTAGTTTTTTAGCGAAAGCGATTGAGCATATCACCACAAAACATGTTAGCCTCAACATTCAAGCTGACCAATATGCCATTGTTGGTGACAACCTCTTACACTCTATCAGTGAAGTGTTAAATGTTCCTTTTGAATCGGATTTAATTGCGGCTTGGAAAGAAGCTTATTTACAACTCGCTGATATTTTAATTCAAACTGAAAAAAATAAATATGAAGGCTTAGCACAGCAAAATGGTGGCTGGTCAGGTTGGCGTCCATTTGAAATTACAGCAATAGAAGCAACAGAAACTGGTAAGAAATTTACATTGAAAGCACAAGATCATCAGCCAATTCCAACTGCTGAAGAAAAATCTTATATTTCAGTGAAAGTTCAAGTGCCAAATCACGAAATCCAACAACCTCAACAGTTTATTTTTTCAGAAGCTCAGAATAATTCTGAATATCAAATTGAGGCTAAATCTGTTGAAACACCAACCGAGTTTTCAGTTGCTAATATTTTGCTAGATCATTATAAAGTTGGCGATACTGTACAAGTAACCGCACCATTAAAAGGCTAAAATGCGCTTATATAATGATAGGTCAATGTAAAAGTTGACCTATTTAGTCTGATTTATTTTTAAGTACTTTTCATTTCAATAAGTTTCAAGCTAACATAGCTTTAAGTTCATTCATTGAAAGCGTTATGCAGTTAAATAAGTTTACTGATTATGCACTTCGCCTAGTCCTTTACGTCTCAAAACCCAAAGACACCCCCTACACTATTGCTGAAATTGCCAAAGATTTACAAGTTTCAGAAAATCACTTAGTCAAAATTGTTCATTTTATGGCAAAGCAAAACTGGCTGATCACAACACGTGGTAAAGGTGGTGGAATTCGTTTAGATCCAAATGTATACACTTGTCAACTTGGGGCAATGGTACGTATTTTACAAGGTGAAGCACCCATCGTTGAATGCAATACTCCGCCCTGTGTTTTGAGAAGCCGTTGTGGTTTAAAAGGCATTTTAGATGATGCCGTTGAACGTTTTTATCAAGTTTTAGACCAATACACCATCGCAGATGTTGTTGCTCGCTCACAAGGTGCCGTTAAATCTCAGCACTCTCCTATAGAACTCATTCAACTCTAATCAAAGATTAATTTTCTATCTTTTCGAATATTTTTAATTGTAAATTTCACGGTTATATTTCAGGTTGACTTCTTAATTTACACGCATAAATTCGTCAGAAGCACTCTGATCATTTATACTAGTATCCAATTTTTAGTTTGAAGTTGAATTATGCATCGCAGCAGTGGAAAGTCGAAAAATAGTAAAACAGCAAGTGCTCCTCGGCAGAAAATTAGCTACGAAAAAAAGGTAGACTCAGTTGTTTCTGAATACTCAGCCATTGCATTAAATTGGTTGCGTAAAGCTGAATTTTTAATGAGTGCGCCGAAACTGGATTTGTGCGTAGAAGATACAGGCTATGAAGTTGCTTTCGCAGGGCGCTCGAATGCTGGAAAATCCAGCGCAATTAATGCTATTACCAATCAAAAGCAACTCGCTCGCGCTTCTAAAAAACCTGGTCGTACACAAATGATCAACTTTTTTAGTTTAGGAAATCCAAACCAACGTCTGGTTGATTTACCTGGTTATGGCTATGCGGCTGTACCTGAGGCAATGAAAATTGTTTGGCAAAAAGAACTTGAAAATTATTTGATTCATCGTCAAAGCTTACAAGGTTTGATTTTGCTCATGGATATTCGCCATCCTTTACAACATTTTGATGTCATGATGTTAGAGTGGGCTTATTCACGTCAATTATTTGTCCATGTGTTGTTAACCAAATCTGATAAGCTTAATCGCGGTCCTGCTCATCAAGCATTATTAGATGTAAAACAAGAATTGAAAAAGATGAAACTTAACTTTTCAATTCAACTTTTTTCTTCTTTAAACAAACAAGGTCTAGAAGAGCTTGCCAGTGTTATGGGTGGTCGTTTAAACTTTACTCTGGACAACCCGACAGGCTTTGATCTAGACAGCATTCCTGAAGCATCCGAATCTGACTTAGAATTAGAGCAAAACGAAATATCTGAACAACAACCCTTAATATCAGATTCAGATAAAACAGAATAAATTTGTGATTGTCTGACCAAATTCATCACAAATTGATATTGGAATGTCCTAAATTGCTAATAACAATTCGGGACATTTTTTTATACTAAAGAAAAGTGTGAAATCACGAAAGAAAAATTAGGACACTGTGATGAAGTTATTATCTCGATTAAAGAACAGTAAGATTGGATCGTCTATTCAGTATCATATCAAACCACGTAAAGTGAAATTTGAATGGCAAGAAACTCCTCTTGACTGGATTCCTACTCAGCCTTTTGTTAGCTATTTTGTAAATGAAATTAATAATATTTTACCTGCGGGTGAATTTTGGTTCTGCCGCTTATACAACCGTGTTTTACCTAAAATTACAGATGAAAAGTTAGCAGAAGATGTACGTGCATTTATTCGCCAAGAAGCAATGCATGCTCAAGCCCATGTTTCTGCGAATAAAGAATATTTAACTGTTCGTAATATTGATATCCAACGTAACCTAGATGTGATGGATTTTCTATTTGGAAAACTCTTAGCAGACAAACCTTTAGGCTTAAATATTCCTACAGCATTAGAACATCAGTGGGATTTATTCCGTTTAGGTATCGTAGCAACTGTTGAACACATGACTTGTGTACTTGGTAAGTATGTTCTTTATAATAAAAAGTGGGAACAACTAGGTGCCGATCCTAACATGCTTGATCTTGTTAAATGGCATGGTGCAGAAGAAATCGAACATCGTACTGTTGCATTTGATTTGTATCGTCATTTAGGTGGTGGATATATTTCTCGTTATTATCAAAGTGTGATCGTAATTCCTGCTGTTCTTGGTTTATGGGTAGATGGTGCAGCACATATCATGGGACAAGACCCACGTTTTGCAGACAAAAAGCCTGCTGTATACAAACCATGGATTTGGCGTGAGTGGGCAAAAATCGCTCAAGCAGATAATCGCCTTATGCCACACCCTTTATGGTTAGTTTCTCAACAACTTGGTTATTTAATGCCTTGGTATGATCCAGTACACGAAGCTAAAACTGAAGATGCTATTGCATATTTAGATCAATCTCCAGCAGCAAAACGTGCTTTACCTAAAGTCGCTTAATTTCTTGTAAAAAATAGCCATACTCGACGTATGGCTTTTGACTCTTTCTAATAAAAATATTATTATTTAATTAAACTTAAAAATTACTACTTACAATAAGAAGACTTCTAATGAAAAAATTACTTCAACTGGTTTACCTATTCTTTCAAAAACTTTTAGGAAAATCATTAAAATCACCTCCATCATCATTTTCAACCACACTCAACTCTCATACAGTGAGTTATTGCACGCACTTAATTCCATCATTAAAAGATAGTCATCAAAAACTCATCAAGGTTTACAAACAAATCGAAAAATCTTTAAAATTAAAACAATATGAGGAGATAAAATCATTAATAAATACTTTAAATACAGATTTGCAGCATCATATTACACAAGAGGATATGAGTTTTTATAGCTATCTTGAACAACAGTTTTCCAACCAACCTGACTATCTAGATTTTGTTAAAATGTATAAAGAGGATATGCACCATATTTCTCAGCAACTTATGACATTTATTAAAAAATGGCAAAATGAAACTGTTTCCGATACAAACGTTGCACTCTTTCAAAAAGAATATTTAGTGATTGGTCAGGTTCTGACACAACGTATAAGTGGTAAAGAGGATCAATTATATCCACTTTACCAACCATCTTTTTAGTTTTAACCCGAAGTAGGTGTATTTTCTAATGCTTTAGTGTGGTGATCAACCACCACACTAATCATCATATCTCCTTGTACATTCACCACAGTTCTTACTGTATCTAATAAGCGATCTATGGGTAATAAAATTGCGATTGCTTCCGCAGGTAACCCTACAGATTGTAAGACCATGATCATCGTCACCATACCTGCACTTGGAATACCAGGCGCACCTAGAGATGCAATCATTGCTGTCAAACAAACAATCACTTGCTGTCCTAAACTTAAATCCAACCCCATCAGATTTGCAATAAATAAAGCCGCTGCTGCTTCATATAATGCCGTGCCGTCCATATTTAACTGTGTACCCAGAGGAATCACAAAGCCTGCAGTTTGTGGTCTTACACCTAAATTTTCCTGCGCGCACTTCATGGATAAAGGCATCGTCGCTGAACTAGAACTGGTTGCAAATGCCGTAATCAAGGCGGTACGTGTTCCCTTAAAAAAGGTAATAGGATTCATTTTTCCAAAAATCCACAACAACAAAGGCAAAACAACTGCACCATGAAAAATAGTTGTTCCCGTCACGACAGCCGCAAATTCAGCTAAACGACTTAATATTGAAATATCTTCTGTAGAAATCAATTTTGCGAGTAATGCAAAAATCCCAATCGGTGCGAGTTTCATTACCCATCCGACCATCATCATCATCACTTCAAAAAACTGTGTACTCAGTTGTCTGATACCCTTAAAACGCTCTCCACCTTTGACCAGAGCAACACCAAGGAGTAATGCAAATAATACCACTGCAAGCACATTCCCTTCTGCAAATGCCTTGAATGGATTAATGAGGGTATTTTGAATAAAATTCGTAAAAAAAGAACTGGCTGTTAAGGTATCGGGTGTTTGGTGTTGATTCATTGCATCTTGAAATAAAGCAATATCTACCCCTTTTCCAACATCAAATAGATGCGCACAACTGATTCCAAGAATTAAAGCCAAAGTCGTTGTTGTTACACAACACGCTAAAGTGATTTTCCATGTTCGACTCAGTTGTCCGCCTGCCTGAAGATTAGAAACACCAACAACTATTGAGCTAAAAATCAGGGGAATTAACAGCATTTTTAACAAACCAATAAAAATACTACTGGCGATCCCTAAGCCGTAAATACTGGCATCAAAAAACTGCGTACTTGGAAATTGATTGAGTAAAAATCCAAATGCGATACCTAAAATGGCAGCGATTAAAATTTGTGTGTTTAGGCTCATCTATGCTGACTATTTAATTCTTCCTTATTGGGCAATATGCCATTGATACTTTTATGAATCGAGCATTTTTTTGTGACAAGCTCAGTATAAAAATCACAAAGCCACCTTTTCAGATGGCTTTGTTTTATGATTTTGTTATTTCGCTCACTCGATTTTAACGTTGCTCAATTTCACGCATACGCATTAAGCCTTCCTGAGTCGTGCTACATACAAGCTGACCATTTTGCCACATACGACCATGATTTAAGCCTCGAGAGCTTGCTGTCACAGTTGCATCCATATCGTAAAGCATCCACTCATCTGCTTTCACAGGTTTATGGAAATAAATCGCATGATCAATACTGGCAATTTGAATACTCGGTGTTAAATAATTTACACCATGAGGTCGTAGCGCTGTCACCATAAAAGAATAATCTGAATAAAATGCAACGATCGCTTGATTTAACGCTACATCGTCTGCAAGTTCTGGTGGCAGCTTTTCATAGGTTTTCATATAGAAAGCATTTGATGGCGCTTCAGGTTGTGGCTGAAATGGATTACTAATATTAATCGGCTTAATATCAATTTGTCTTGGACGCATAAATGCCGTGCGAATATTTTCAGGAATAAAGTTAATTAAATTTTCTTTTAACTCTTGTTCAGATTTTAAGTCATCAGGTCGAGGATAATCTGGTTCATTAACCTGATAATTTAAACCATCCTCTGGTGTTGCAAATGAAATCATTGCTGAAAAAATAGTACGACCATGTTGAATGGCACGAACTTGGCGACTTAAGAAACTTTTACCATCACGTAACTTGTCTACTTCATAAATGATCGGTGCATTAATATCGCCACCATATAGAAAATAAGCATGCATCGAATGTGCAGGACGATCTGCTGTATAAGAAGCTGCACGTAAAGCCTGCCCTAAAACTTGTCCACCAAACACACGTTTGCCTACAAGATTACGACTTTGCCCACGAAAAATATGTTCTTCAAGCTTCTCAAGTGTTAAAAGATCAACAAGCTCTTGGGTTAAAGCATTCATATAAAAAACCTATTCTTATTTGGGCTGCCCTGAAGTAAAATTCATTACATGCCTGAAATGTCAGATAATGAGGGTTATTCTGCCATAATTTCAGTCTGATTGACTAAAGATTCATAAACAATGCCGTCACTTATTTTTTTTGTTATCATTTCTAAAAATACGATTTTTAACGATAAAGTTAAACACTGATGTGACGATTTATCAGAAAATATCATTTTGTTTTAAGGCTAATATTAAGAAAATATTGGCTTTTTATTTAATGCCATATTTCTTATGTGCTAGGAGTAAGTATGTCCAAGAGTGGTTTTGGTCAAATGTATCGTAAACTTTCGAGTAAGTTACTTGACCTTGTGGTAACTCCACATGTTCTTGGCGAGGTTCCAACGGAAGTACAACCTCAAGAAAATTTACCTAAAGACACTGAAATAGAGCAAGTAAAAACTCAAAAAATAGTGTGCTATGTACTACAAAACTTTTCACGTAGTAATGCTTTGGTCGTCGATGGTGAAACACGTCGTTTGAAGTTAGCGCCAGCGCTTGATCCTGTACAAGTAGGCTCAAATCGTGAAAAAGCCGCGATTTTATTTTTGCAGCATCAAGATGAAAATAATTATTTTAATCCGCCATCTCATCCATTTCCGCCACGTTTATTGCGTTTAATTGATGCTTTAGAACAAAATCCAGAATTAGACATTGAATTGGTTCCTGTGACTGTACTTTGGGGACGTTCACCAGATAAAGAAGACTCTTGGTTTAAGCTGTTATTTACAGATACTTGGGCAACGCCAAGCAAAGTCAAACAGCTTATGAATATTGGTGTACATGGTCGTCAGTCGTTCCTAGAGTTTCATGAAGCCAAATCATTACGTGGCTTAGTGAACTTTGCAAAAATGCAGCATCCAAATGTTTCACCTGCAACGTATATTATCAATCAATTGAATGATTATTTAGATCGTCAACGTGAAGTGATTCTGGGTCCTGACTTGTCAGACCGACGTAACGTGATGTTGTCGTTGATCAAGTCACCTGATGTGCAAGATGCAATTCGTAAAGAAAGTGTGCGCTCTAAAATCAGTATGATTGAAGCAGAACGTAAAGCGATTGGCTTCGTCAATGAAATTGCTTCGGATTATTCTTATTCAGCAGTTCGTTTTGCTGAAGTTGCCCTGACACGTTTATGGACGCAACTTTATGACGGCGTTGAAGTACATAACTTTAGCACTGTGCGTGAACTGGCAAAAGACTATGAAATCATTTACACGCCATGTCACCGTAGTCATATCGACTACTTGTTATTGTCTTATGTGATCTTTAAACGTGGCTTGATGGTGCCATATATCGCTGCGGGTGATAATTTAAATATGCCTTTTGTAGGGCAATTATTACGCGGTGGCGGTGCATTCTTTATTCGTCGTTCATTCCGTGGCAATGCACTGTACACCTCTGTATTTAAGGAATATCTATATAGCATCCTTTCCCGTAACACGCCTTTAGAATACTTTATTGAAGGTGGACGTTCACGTACTGGTCGTTTATTGCCACCAAAAACGGGCATGTTAGCGATGACCGTGCATGGTCATTTACGTGGTAAAACCAAACCGATTGCATTTGTACCAACTTATATTGGTTATGAACGTTTGATGGAAGGTGCAACCTATGTTGGTGAAATGAATGGTAAGCCGAAAGAGTCCGAATCTATTTTTGGCATCATTCAGACGTTGAAAAAGATTGAACGTATTTTTGGTAAAGTACATGTCAATTTTGGTGAGCCTGTTTTCCTTGATGATATGTTAAAAGCGCATGGTGCAGACCAAGTTCAGATTGCGCACAATGATGACCCTGTGCCAGATCAAGTTTCAGCGGCTGTAAATACTTCAGCACATATGATTTTAGAAAATATTAACCGTGCTGTGGTCATCAACCCTGTTTCATTGCTATCGTTAATTTTATTGGCAACACCGAAGCATACACTTGATGAAGAAATCTGCATTAAACAACTTGATACCTATCGTGATTTGTTGACTGCTATTCCTTATGACAGTCGTACACAAGTCACACCGCTTTCAGGCAAAGAAATTATTGCTTATGGTCTAAAACTGAAATTGATTAAGCGCGTTCAACACGTACTTGGCGATATTATTGCCATTGCTGATAATCAAGCGATTTTATTGACTTATTTCCGCAATAATATTTTGCATGCTTTTGTTTTACCTTCACTTGTTGCAGCTTTGGTTGAACATAACGGTAAAATCAGTCATAGCGATTTGATCAATGTCATTCGCACACTTTATCCGTTCTTAAAAGCAGAATTGTTCTTGAAATGGAAAGATGATGAGATTCAAGATCAAGTCAGCCTATACGTCAAAGCTTTGGCGCAAGCAGATTTAATTTTTGTTGATGATGAAGGCTTTATTTTCTGTCCTGCACCAAACTCTGAAGATCATAATCAACTTGCAGTATTGGCTGCGCCTGTGCGTCAGAGTCTTGAGCGTTATTACATGACTTTGGCACTGATCACACAGCGTGGTTCGGGCAATATTTCAACCAATCAAGTTGAGGTTTTGAGTCATTTATTGGGGCAGCGTTTGTCTGTGTTGTATGAGTTCAACTCGCCTGAGTTCTTTGATAAAGCGTTGTTCCAAAGTTTTATTAAGGTGTTGACTGAGCAAGGTTATATTGCCAAAAATGATGAGGGTTCGATTGTTTTTGATGAGCAATTCCGTAATGTTGCACAGTATGCCAACCTAGTTTTGGATGATGTGACTTTGCAAATGCTTCAACATATTACTTCATTTACTGATGAAGAATTAAAAGAAGCGTTAGATGCAGTTGCTGCACAACAAGCGAAGAAGCGTTTGAAACGGAAGAAGAAGTAAAAGTCTTTGAGTTCCTTCTTCCTTTAGGAGAAGGAACTTACTCTACAAGAGAATGAGTGGGATTTTTCAAAATTTAAGTAATTTAAAAATCACGCTTAAACTTTTCAATCCATCGATCAAAAGATTGTGTAAAGTTTTCTAATATTTTTTCAACGATCTCATTAATCAACTCATCATTTTCATTAAACGATGAACTAATGCCAAATAAACATACTTCAGGCGCAGGCATTACAGGTGCATTCAAACAATTGAGAGTTTGTCGAACTTGGTAATTTGCAGAAATCGCACCACTGGTTCCAATTGTTGAACTAATAATAGAACAAGGTTTATTATTCCATTTGCTTTGCCCCCAAGGGCGGGATACCACGTCAATTGCATTTTTAAGTGCAGCAGAAGTTCCACGATTATACTCAGGTGTGATAAAAATAACACCATCAGCTTGTTCAACGTCTTCACGAATTCTTGTATAAGCTTCAGGAGTTTCTGAAGCATCATCATACAGCTCTGAATAAAGCGCTAGATCATCAATTTTAGCAATTTTAAACTCTGCCTGAATCGGGTTACTTTTTACAATGTGTTTTGCGATTTTCAGGTTATAAGAACCTTGGCGCAGACTTCCAACAACAATAAGAATTTTTTTTGACATGATTAACTCTCGGGTTGAATAACTGACAAACTTTTAACTTCCCATTGACATAGGAAATCAGCAATTAATTCTCTTTCACTGGTTAAATATGTTGCATTTAACCAACTTAATATTTTTTCACTAACATTTTGAAAAAATGCCAAATGTTGCTCTGCAATTACGACACCCTCTTCAGTCAACAAATAAAATTTTTCTCTGGCATTATCGATATTCCGTAACTCTGTGATCAAATTCTTCTTAATTAAATCTCGTATCGCCTTGCTGATTGCAGCCGAACTAATATTAAATTTTTTACTAAAATAGACATTATTAAAATGGTTTTCTGTATTTGCCTCTTTCAACATCGTTAATATTTTAAGTTGAGTAATTGACAATGTATGTGCATATTTCGGATGAAGGCTTTTTAGTTGTTCAGAAAAAATTTGAAAATTTTCCATCACCTTTAACAATTCTAAACTGTTCATAAATACCCCAAATAATTAACCAAGTTAATTATCAACCAGGTTAACAATCAAATCAAGCTAAACATTTAAACCACAATTAAGCATTATTCCCTGTTATAAATACTTTCAATCAGAATTTTTTATAGCCTTCCTTCTCTTTTCCAGAAAAAATCCTCTTCCCCGTCTCCCTCTCATTCTCCAAAACCAACTCAGATAAACCCAACTCATGCTGAATCTTTAAAATTTTTTCATGCAAAGGTTGAGGTTTATTATCGGTACAAATATATGATTTTTCAGGATGTTCCACGTGAAGCAAATGCACTAAGAAATTTGCAAGGTCATCGATATGAATCCGATTTGACCAATGAATATTCGGATAAGCCTTTGTGGTTTCAGCCATTTTGACCATTCTCGCTGTAGACGTTCCATAAATCCCTGTCGGACGTACAATCACACATTCATCAGGATAAGCCTGTTGCCATAATTGCTCCATTTTCAAGAGTAAACGCCCTTGCTCATCACTTGGAATCGTTGGTGAATCATCATTAATCATTTCACCTTTATTTTCACCATAAACACGTGTAGACGACACTACGACAATTCGCTTTACAGAATGATTTTTTAAAGCATTTACAATCGGCTGCACAGAATCTACATAAGTCTGCTGATACGCTTCCACAGAACTTAAAGTGGTATTTCGAGATGGTGCAAGCAAAACATAAACCACATCGACAGGTTGAATCTGCGATAAATCTAATTGGTGAATGTCTTGAATCAAATGTTCAGCAAAATCATCCTCTTTCGCACTACGGCTGACTGTGGTAATTTGGTGATCTTGTTGAAATAATTGTTTAGCAACACGCTGCGATGTTTTACCATAACCGATAAATAGAATATGCATCAGATGACCTATTCATAAAACTGATCAATTAAGATCACTAGAACCTAAGTAGAGGGGACATGGCTGCCGTCCATCAATTGCAAGGGGTTGGCAATGCCGCCGCTGCTTTACTTGAAAAACTGAATATTTTCACAACAGACGACCTGCTGTTTCATTTGCCACGTGACTATGAAGATCGTAGCACGATCATTGCCATGAACCAATTGCAGGTTGGGCGTAGCTACTTGCTCGAAGGCGTGGTCAAATCAATAGACATGCCACCCGGAAAGCGCAAATCGATGGCAATTTTGCTACAAGATGATTACGGCAAAGTCACCTTACGTTTTTATCATATTTATAAAGCACTGACAGACCGTGCCAAAGCAGGCAATCGTTTAAGAATCTTTGGTGAAGTTCGAGTCGGCGCACGCGGTTTAGAGTTATATCATCCTGAAATACAGCTCATTACCGAACATACGCCTTTACCTCAGACCGAACTCACAGCGATTTACCCTGCAACTGAGGGTTTGACCCAACCTAAACTACGTGAATATGTCAAACAAGCACTCAATCATCATGCCGATGACCTACCTGAACTCTTGCCTGAGAGATTTACCAATGGCTATGCCATGAAACAAGCGCTTGAATATATTCACCATCCGCCTGTGGATGCCAATATGTTGCAACTGTCGCAAGGTTCACACCCTGCACAGCAACGCCTTATTTTTGAAGAATTGGTGGTGCATCAAATCAGCTTACTGACTCGACGAGCGTATATTCAACAGATTGCAGCACCATCATTTTCACCAAGTAAAACTTTTGCCAAGCAACTTTTGGCAAGTTTGCCTTTTGAAATGACCAATGCTCAAAAACGTGTATCCAATGAAATTGCCAAAGATTTAAAACAAAATAAACCGATGTTGCGCCTTGTACAAGGTGATGTCGGCGCAGGAAAAACTTTAGTTGCAGGTGTAGCAGCTTGTCATGCGCTTGAAGAAGGTTGGCAAGTGGCACTCATGGCACCGACTGAGATTTTAGCCGAGCAGCATTATCTAAATTTTAAAAAATGGTTTGAGCCACTCGGTTTAAACGTGTCATGGCTTTCAGGCAAGCAAAAAGGCAAAGCACGCACTGCGGCGGAACAGACCATCAAAGACGGTACGGCAAATGTCGTGGTCGGGACACATGCATTGTTTCAGGACAATGTTGAATTTGCCAAATTGGGTTTAGTGATCATTGATGAACAACATCGTTTTGGGGTCGATCAGCGTTTAGCCCTACGAAATAAAGGGGTCGATAATACTACGCCACACCAACTCGTTATGACTGCAACACCGATTCCACGGACTTTGGCAATGTCTGCTTATGGCGACTTAGATACCTCAGTGATTGATGAACTTCCTCCCGGTCGTACTCCGATTCAAACTGTGACCATTCCACTTGATCGTCGTGAAGAAGTCTTACAGCGTATTGCCAAAAACTGTGCTGAAGGCAAACAAGCCTATTGGGTTTGTACTCTCGTCGAACAGTCGGAAACATTGGATGCACAAGCTGCCGAAGCCACGTATGCGGAAATTAAAGAGCGTTTTCCTGAACTGAATATTGGACTTGTGCATGGCAAAATGAAAGCTGATGACAAGCAAGCGGTCATGCAACAGTTCAAGGACAATGAATTACAGCTTTTAATTGCAACAACTGTGATTGAGGTCGGTGTCGATGTGCCGAATGCTTCCATTATGGTCATTGAAAATGCAGAGCGTTTAGGGCTTTCCCAACTACATCAGCTTCGTGGACGAGTTGGACGTGGTGCCACGGCAAGTTTCTGCGCCCTAGTCTATAAGCATCCACTGTCGCAAAATGGGCAAGAACGTTTACGTATCATGCGGGAAACCAATGACGGTTTTATCATTGCCGAAAAGGATTTAGAAATTCGTGGTCCGGGTGAACTACTTGGAACCAAACAAACAGGTGATATGGGCTTTCGTGTGGCGAAACTTGAAAGAGATGATCATTTGCTCAATCAAGCACATCATGTCGCAAGCCAAGTATTAAAAGACTATCCTGAAAATGCAGAAGCGTTGCTAAAAAGATGGTTACCTGAAGCACCGAGATATGCGTATGTGTAAATAAAAGGGATATAAAATGACTTACAATATAAACAGAGTTTCATTTCAAAAACCTGACAGCATTAATAGTAATTTTTTTCTTGTAGATGAAAAACAAACGGATTATCACAAAATTTTAATTGTTGCTTTTTTCGGTGAATATCCTGATGGTTCTTCAGGAAAAGAGCATGCTGAATATATTGCAGCGATTAGTATGCTTGGTTTACAGGTATTTAATGCTGATTGCATCATATTAGATTTTCGAGAGCTTTCCTATCATTGGGGTGATTCAATACTTGATGTATTTGGGAATATTCATCAATTTAAAAATGACAAAACCAATCCAAACGAACCTCCATTTCCTGTCATTGTTGTATCATCTTCTAAATCTAACGGATTACTTTCACTTATTACATCTTATGGCGAAAACCGACCCGATTGGCATTTCTTTAACATAATTAAAGCAATAGACTACGGCATAGAAAAAGCAAAACAATGGCTTGATTCATAACAAATATGATTCGTCTTATATAAAAATAAAGAGAACATCATGCTCCAACTTATCAACCAAATACTCCACAAAGGCGTACAAAGCATTTCCCCTTGCCTGCTTTGTGGCATCGACCGCCAACAACAACATTCTCTCTGCAATGATTGTTGGGAACATCTGCCTTGGTATCAACAATCCATTGAACGCCATGAACATCACATACTCTGTGCACATCACTATGACTTTCCAATTGATCGCATTATCCAAACCTATAAATATGAACAACAACTGCAATATCAAAACCTGCTTGCACACAGCTTGTTAAATCTAAGACTACCCAAAGTCCAAGCCATTGTGCCCATGCCGATTTCTACAGAAAGACTCAAAGACCGTGGCTATAACCAAATGTTGGTCATTGCCAAAATTATGGCAAGAGAACTACAAATACCCGTGTGGCAACCTGTGATTCGTGCAGCACAGCATTCACAAAAAGGTTTAAGTCGGATTGAACGACTGGAAAATATTGAAAACCAATTTCAGATCATAACTACAGAAAAACGAAAATATAAAAAAGTGTTAATGATTGATGATGTAGTGACGACAGGAAGTTCAATTCATGCAATGAATCAAGCCTTAACAGATTTAGGTTGTCAGCAGATTTATAATGCGTGTATTGCAATGGCTGAATAATGAAGCACTCTCTTTTTTTGGCACAGTTTAGAGTGTAGATATATTTGCAATATTTTCCAGACACCACGGAATCACAATTTCATTTGTTAAAGGCGCTAGCCATGTCGGATCATGATCCAAAGCAATCCACTTCATCTCTACAATTTCAGCATCAATTCGAGGCGCTTGCTCCAATGTAACGTGATAAACATAACTTACCAATTGATGCCCTGCTTCATTGGCTGCGCGCGTTTCAAAACGACCAATAAATTGCTGAATATCGGCTTTTGCACCAATTTCTTCTGTAATTTCACGTAACATGGTGCGTTCAGGCGCTTCATTTTCCTCTAACTTACCACCCACTTGCATAAAAAACTCAGTATTTTTCTTACGAACCAAGAGCAATTCATTTTGATCATTGAGAATAATTGCCGCAGCAACAGTAATAACGTTCATGACAGCTATAAAATAAAAAACACAATATATTGTGATATTAATTCAATCAACATGCAATATATTGTGTTTAAGATAATTATTAAATGTAAATAAACGCTGTACTTTTAATTAGTCAAAATTTTTATCTACATCATCCAATTTGACCAATTCTTCACGGTCTTTCACACCCCATTTTGGCTCAGGTGCTTGATAGTTTTCAAATTTCAATAAAATTTCATCTAAACAATCTGAGTAAATCAATTGATCTGTAAAACGCGCTTTAGAAAAACCTTTATCGGTGGTCAGTTGAATGAATTTTAATAAATCATCATAAAAACCTTCAACATTTAAAAATGCACACGGTTTTAAATGAATGCCGAGTTGCGCCCATGTCCATTGCTCAAAAATTTCTTCTATTGTTCCTGCACCACCCGGCAAAGCAATAAAACCATCCGAAAGCTCAGACATTTTGGTTTTACGTTCATGCATATTTTTAACAATATACAGCTCTGTTAAATGTGGATGCGCCAACTCACGATCTACCAAACCTTGCGGAATTACGCCAATCACTTTGCCACCAACCGCCAAAGCACTGTCTGCAACAATGCCCATTAAGCCAGAACGACCACCACCATAAACCAAAGTTTTGCCCTGTTTGGCGATAGTTTCACCAGTCAGTTTAGCAATATCAGCAAAAATTTGATCTGAACCAAGCGATGAACCACAAAAAATTGCAATAGAATTCATAAATTTAACCTAATTTTAACTTTGTCATGTTACAGTTATAAATCAATGATCAAGATTTTTTTTGCAAAAGAATGATCAAATCAGTGTTTTTAATGAAATCCTTGTCTAAAATACACGCATCGATTTAACGCTATACTGCGCAAGGGAGAAAAGACACTATGCTTGAAGCCTTTTATGCCACAGAGCGCGGTAGCTTAGAAGATGCAACTATCAATGGAGGATTTGATTTACACCCTGAATTGGTGTGGATTGACCTTATCGCACCTTCACAAGAAGAGCAAGAATGGGTACTACAAGCCTATGAGCAAAACTTCCCCACGCTAAAATCACTTGAAGACATTTCATCATCGGCTCGATTTTACCGTGATGATGATGGTATTTTACATATCAGCACTTATTTTTTAACGAAAAACAAAAACTATCAAGTGGAAGGAGATCCTGAAGATTCTTCAAATATGTTAGCAACTGTGCAAACTGTTGCCTTTATTTTGCATAAAGAACGTCTATTCACGCTACGTGGCGAAAAACTTGTCGCTTTTCGTGCCTTTAGAGCACGTGCTCGACGCAATGACTATGACATTGACTATAAAGATCCAACTTGGATTTTATTGGGCTTACTTGAAGCAAAACTAGATGAATTAGCTGATATTTTAGAAGATGTGCATAAAGATTTAGAGCTCTATTCTACTGAAGTGCTGAATGTTCGACATCGTGAACAAATCTTAGATTTGGATGACATGATTACTCGTTTAGCGCAAAAAGAAGATATGATCGGAAAAGCACAACTGTGCTTAATCGATTTGCGTCGTGTATTGACTTTCCTGTCTCGTCCTCGTGCTTTAGGCAGCCATATTTATGATGGTGATATTCGTGAGCTAAGCGAAGATGTACGCTCTTTGGTTGAGCATGATGCCTTTTTATTTCAAAAAGTTCGATTCCTACTCGACACAACTTCTGGCTTCATTAACACCGAACAAAACGATACAATTCGTCGATTCTCCATTTTACCCAGTATGCTTGCACCTCCGATGCTTATCGCCAGTATTTATGGGATGAACACTGAAGTTTTACCTTTTGCCCATGGTACGACGAGTTTTTATGTGGTCATTAGTATTTTGGTTGCGTTCTTTGTTGGACCATTGATTTACTTTAGATGGAAAAAATGGATTTGATTTTTTGCTTATGTATCCATTCATAAAAAAAGCACCTTTCGGTGCTTTTCTTTTTACTTTAACAATTTAAATCAATTGTAAATCATCTTGTAAATGACAAGCTTGAATGATCTTCATCATCTTTTCAGGAACAGCTTTAAATTGTAAGCCTTGCGTACTTGGTGTATGACGTAACCACTGCACCAAAACAGACAAAGCCAAAGTACTGCCATGTTCCAACTGTGATAAATTCACCGTTAATGGAAATTTATTTTCAGCCTGAATGATTTTCAAACCATTTAAATAATAGTTTTCAGCATTCTCATAAGCAATCTTACCGCTGACATACAGTTCCTGATTTTTAAATTCAATCATTCAACACCTACCAACTTATTTTTTATTGACTGCTGCATCTGCATCTGGTTCAAATGTTGCAATTGCTTTGTCAATATTGCCACCATTACGTTTTACGTTAGCGGCAAACTGATTACGGAATTGTAAGCCCAAGTCGATCCCTGATACATTGATATTACGAATTTTCCATTGTGAACCATGATCCGCCAATTGGAATGAGACAGGAATTTTTTCGCCTTTATTATTAAAGTCGAGTGTTACAACTGGGTTCTTACTGCCTGTGTCTTTATATGGACGCATGCTATATGTTTGGTTTGTATATTTAGCAAAAGCTGAACCATAATTCTCAATCAACGTATTACGGAAATTTTGTTCAAATTGAGCACGTTGAGCAGCATTACTATATTGATTTGTCGCATAAGTACCCATCACAATACGTGTAAATGCCTGACCATCCACATATGGATCTAAGTTTTGACGGACAATGGCTTTAACCGCTGCTGGGTTATTTTGTAACTTCGCATGGTCTGCTTTTAAACGTGTAATTAAACCATCTGCAACACGTTTTACAAATGCTGCAGGTGCTTCGGCAGGGGCAGCATTTGCAGCAGTCGCAAGCATTGTTGTCAATACTGTTGCAGTGAAAGTTTGTTTTAATAACATATTCATCTTTAAATCTCTCCGCTTATGCTTATTCCACAAAAGATGTTTGAGCATCAGTCGTTTCTGTCGATGTAGATGCATCTTGAGAACCTGATGCACCCTCTGATGATTTCCCTGCACCACCAGTAATAAATTTAGAAATAAGGTCTTCTAGATCCATTGTACCTTGAGTATTTGAAACACTTTCACCACGTTTAACATAGTTCAAGCCACCACCCGGTACAACTTTAAGATATTTTTCGCCTAATAGACCATTTGTTGCAACCATTATGTAAGCATCTTCATCAATACTGGTGATGGATTTCATGTTACTCAATAGTTGCTGTTCCATTTCTTTTTGTTTCTTTGCATCAGCAGCTTGGTAGTCTGAACTATAGCGTAATTCTTCTAAAGCATTTTGCTGTACAGTCTTTAATTGTGCTGGGTTAAAACTAGTTAAAGAACCATCTAAATCAAATTTAACTGTCGCTAGTCGTGTAACTGGATCTAAAGAAATAGATTCAACTTGACCAATTTTCACACCACTCATGGTCACTTTTGCACGTGGTTTTAAACCATTTACATTATCAAAAGTTGCCGTCATGCTATAGCTATCTTTTAGGGTATTTCCCACCAAACCGCTGACTTTCATTGCTAAGAAAAATAAAGCTAAACCGAAGACAATGACAAAAACACCTACGGCCAGCTCACTAGTACGTGACTTCATTAAACCCCTCCGAACATGACCGCAGTCAACACAAAATCAAAACCTAATACACACAATGATGAATATACGACTGTACGTGTCGTTGAAGTTGCAATACCTTCAGAAGTTGGCTCACAGGTATAGCCTTGGTATACCGCAATCCATGTACAGATTAAGGCAAAAACTAAACTCTTAATAATGGTGCCATTGAGTACATCTTTATAAAATTGTGTACTACTAAAAATCCCACTCCAATAAGAACCTTCATCTGCACCAAGAAAGTCAACGCCCACCATTTTACCGCCCATAATCCCAATCGCAGCAAAAATCACAGACAACATCGGTAAACTGATAATTCCAGCCCATAACCGTGGTGATACAACTCGTTTTAAAGGATCAACCCCGATCATTTCCATACTTGAAAGCTGCTCAGTGGCTTTCATTAAGCCAATTTCGGCAGTTAATGCAGAACCTGCTCGACCAGCAAAAAGTAATGCAGCAACAACAGGCGCTAGTTCACGCAATAACGTCAATGCAACGGCTGCACCTAACATTGCTTCACTACCAAAAGTAACGAGAATGTTATACATCTGCAAACCAAGCACTGCACCAATAAATAAACCTGAAACAGCAATGATCAAGAAAGATAGAACACCGACTCGATACATTTGATAAATAAAAAGCTTTACCCCTAAAAGGGTCGGCATAGAGCATAAAATACGAAGCAACATGACTGTCGCAACGCCAATGCCCTGAACACGTTCTAGAACGCGTCTACCTAATAAGGCAATTGCATTCATGAACCAACCTCATTGCTTAAATAAGCTTGATGACTAAATTGATAATCCACAGGTCCTTCAACTGAACCTGTTAAAAACTGTTGTACAAATGGAGAAGCATGTTGTTGTAATTCGGCAGGTGTGCCTTCACCTTGTACTTTTCCTTCTGCAACAACATAGATGTAATCTGCAATTGAAAGCGTTTCATCTACATCATGCGACACAATAATCGTGGTTAAATCTAATGCTTCACGTAAAGAACGAATGAGACGTGTCAACACACCCATCACGATTGGATCTTGTCCTGCAAAAGGTTCATCATACATGATCAAATCAGGGTCTAATGCAATCGCACGAGCCAGTGCCACACGACGGTTCATACCACCAGAAAGCTCGGATGGCATCAGCTTTTCAGCACCACGTAGACCGACAGACTCTAATTTTAACGCAACTAATTCTGCAATTAAATTTTCAGGGAGCTTCGTATGTGCTCGAATCGGGAAAGCGACATTTTCATAAACAGTCATGTCTGTAAATAATGCACCACTTTGGAATAACATTCCCATACGTGCACGAGCAGCAAATAATTCAGTACGAGACATGGAGGCAATACTTTTACCATCAAGCAATACTTGACCTGAATCAGGTGCCAACTGACCACCGATTAATCTCAGTAAAGTTGTCTTACCTGTACCTGATGGTCCCATAATTGCGGTAATTTGCCCACGACGAATTTTTAAACTTACATTGTCATAAATGACACGTTCCCCTCGGTTAAAACTTAAATTGCTTACTTCAATTAAAGCTTGTCCATCGAGAAATGATTGATTATTCATAGCTGAACGTTTTCCTGCATTCATCAGCTCGCATACTATACTCTGAAATTCAGTAATTTGTTGTAATTAAAGATGAAGCGTTTGTTCTAATTTTTACAGATCAATGCGCTCAAGGTGTGTTTATTGATTATTTATTGATTAAATTCAGATCAGTTTTATTTATTTTACGACTCATTAAATCTTTAATTTTACTTAAATTAGAATACTATAAATAAAATAAACAATATTTGAGATGAGAAGAATTGAAAATATATATAGCATCACTTCTCCATAACTTTCTTTAATCACATTCTACATCCTACAAGTTACTTCCTCATCATCTTAACATTAATGTGATTAATTTCAAAATAAAAACAATTTTATGTGACATATTTTTTACAATAAAAAACCAGCCCTAAAGGCTGGTTTTTTATTTAATTAGTCATTAAATTTACGTTTTGGACGATCTGAACTGAACTCACGCTTAGGACGATCATCACCAAAAGAACGTTTAGGACGGTCTTCATTGAATTCACGGCGTGGACGATCATTGTTAAATTCACGACGTGGACGCTCTTCACCACCAAATGAACGCTTAGGACGGTCATCACCGAATGAACGTTGTGGACGGTCGCCAAAATCACGTTTAGGACGGTCACCGAAGCTACCTTCACGACGTGGTTTATAGTCTACGCTGTTACCACGGTTGTCATCATTCGAGTTAAAACGAGGTTTATCGTTAAAACCGCCTTCACGACGTGGGCGATCAGAGTTGAACTCGCGACGCGGACGATCTTCGAAACCACCTTCACGGCGTGGACGATCAGAGTTGAACTCGCGACGTGGACGGTCTTCAAAACCACCTTCACGGCGTGGACGATCAGAGTTGAACTCGCGACGTGGACGCTCTTCACCACCAAATGAACGCTTAGGACGATCTTCACCATAAGATGGACGATCACCACGAGGTTTGTCATCGAAGCTACGGCGTGGACGGTCTTCACCACCTTCACGACGTTTGAAATTGCTTTCGCCTTCAAAACGACGACCACCACCGAAGCCACCACGACCGCCGTCACGACGACCACCACCGTTACGACCACGACCGCCACCATCACGGCTACCGCGTGCAGGAGGTGGAGATGGTTCTAAACCTTCAATTTCAGATACATTTAAACGTGCATCTAAATAATCTTCTAAAGCACGAATTTTACCGCGTTCACGATAAGTTGCTAAAGTAATTGCTTTACCTGTACGACCTGCACGACCTGTACGACCAATACGGTGTACATAATCTTCGTTCTTCATTGGAAGACCAAAGTTGATTACGTGTGAAATCGTTGGTACATCTAGACCACGTGCTGCAACATCAGTTGCAACTAAGATTTTTGCACGACCTTCACGGATAGAACGTAAACGACGGTTACGTACAGTTTGTGGCATCGCACCATGAAGTGCTACAACTGAAAGACCAGCTTCAGCTAACTCTTCAGCTAACATGTCTGTATCTTCTTGTGTTGAAGCAAATACAACAGCTTGATCTACATCTTCTTCACTTAACCAATGTGTAAGCAATTTTTTCTTATGCTCAAAACCATCAGTCCAATGTAAAGTTTGGGTAATGTCAGTATTTGTAGAATGACCTGTCTCAATTGCAATACGCTCTGGCTCATTCATCATGCGTTCAGCAAGATTAATGATACGTGGTGCAAATGTTGCAGAGAACATTAATGTTTGTTTACGATTTACAGCTAAATCGCTAATTGCTTCTAGGTCTTCAGAGAAACCTAAATCAAGCATACGGTCAGCTTCATCAACAATTAAAGAATCAACTTTATCCAGTTTGATTTGACGACGGTTTACAAGGTCAAGTAAACGACCTGGCGTTGCAACTACAACTTGCGCGCCTTTTAACTGCTGGATTTGCTTACCAAATGGCATACCACCCATGATTGCAGCAACACGTACACCTTTCATATGACGTACAAATGCAATTGCATCTTGGCACACTTGTTGTGCAAGTTCACGTGTAGGTGAAATTACAAGAATATTCGGTTGAGTAACCGCTTTCATACGTTCTTTAAATGGTACAAAAGTTTCTTGTCCAGCTAAAGCATTTAACGTTGGGAGTAAGAATGCAGCAGTTTTACCAGAACCTGTTTGGCTTGATACTAAAAGGTCTTTACCTTCTAAAGCCGCTGGAATCGATTGTTCTTGAACTGGTGTAGGTGTCGTAAAGCCAAGAGATTCGAGTGCTTTATGTAATGACTCGTCTAAAGGAAAATCAGCAAAAGTTTTGCTCATAGAGATATTCACCCCGAATGTGGGTGCTCCATTAAAAATATGGTCTATTGGACATCGGCAAAAAGCGGTACAGCAATAATCGCTGAAAATATAGAATCAGCGGCGATCCGAGAACGACGATGCGTATAACGCACATTTGATTACAGCCGCAACCTGAAGGAATCGCTTAAGCGATTGGGTGGGGCGCGAAATATTGTCCTCTCTTTGGACCGGACGCGCATACACAATATAGAAGAGAAATGTTCAGGTAATGAACGAAATTTAGTGCGTGGGCGGAGTATAGCAGAATTTAAAATAATGTCACGAAGTTTTATTGTTTTTTCCTGTGAGTGATGTTTGGAATATGTATAAAAAAGTAGCAATTAAAAATACAGCTTCGTCTGATTATTTAAATATCACTTTTTAAAGCAATCAATACGCTAATTTTTTCAACAACTTCATCTACCAATTGATTTGTTAAAACCTTACAACAATTCAAATTATGATAAATCTCAAATCTTTTCCTAACTTTCATTTCCTCTTTTTCAGCATTTGTATCTAAATACGATTTCGACAATTGTCTTTTCACAATAACTTCAATACATTTATCTAAATCTAAAGATGGCATCAATAAAAAGGTCAAAGGATCATTTTCAATTTCTTGTTTTAGTTGTAAATAATTAAGCTGAATATTTTCTGGATAAATCATAAATCCTGATGAACATACAATAATTGCTCTATTATCACTATCAAGACTTTGTTTTAGCTGAATATACAATGCAACATTTCGTACTGCATAAGCGTCATAACCATTCTTATTTATAAATTGAGCAATATCACCAATATTTTCAATAAAATATTCATCCAAATCAAGGCATGGCACATTCATTTTTATCGCCAAACTTTTTGCTGTAGTCGTTTTACCTGAGCCACCTAATCTAATAAAGTGTATGATCAATTTTTTTAAATCCCTATTTTTAGTTATCTTATAATTTCCAATATCACATAAAAAAGCCCTCATTCACATGAAGGCTTTTTAAAACTCAATCTACAAAAGCATAAATTACTTCGCAGCTTCACCCCAAGCAGGAACAACCGCTTGCATTAATGGTTTTAACATTTTCATAGAACATGCGATCACTTGACCGTTTTCCATAGAATCAGAACCACCACGTGCATCAACCACTGTACCGCCCGCTTCTTTTACAATGAGTTCGCCTGCTGCGATATCCCAAGGTTTCAAACCAAGTTCAAAATAACCATCTAAACGACCCGCAGCCACATAAGCCAAATCTAATGCAGCAGAACCTGCACGGCGATATTGCGCACCAGCTTCAGTCACATTTAACAATGAATCAAAATGGTTTTTTGCATAAGAAACCACTTCGCCATTACGGATTTTACGGAATGCATGACCAACACCCATGAATGTATTTTCAAGGTTGTCTTTCACATTTACACGAATACGGCGTTGGTTCAACATTGCACCGCGACCACGGCTTGCAGAAAACAACTCATCTTTCACAGGGTCATAAATAACGCCGTGCTGAGTTACACCTTTATGTTGAACTGCAATAGAAACACAGAAATGAGGGAAACCATTAATGAAGTTTAGCGTACCATCAAGCGGATCAATCACCCAGCACCAATCTGCATCGTGACCTTTACCTTCTTGTAAACCAAATTCTTCACCAAGGAAGCTGTGATTTTTATAACTTTTACGAAGTGTATCAATTGTTAGTTGCTCAATGTAGCGATCTACACGAGTTACTGGACCATCAATACCTTTTTCTTCGACTTGTAGATCGAGTTTATGACGATTTTGATGCGCTTTTAAAAGCTCTTGACCAACTAATTGAGCCGCACGCGCAGCCATAACCACCATAGGTTCCATTGAACACCCACTACAAATTTGAAGATACTGATAAAGAATAATGCATAAAAGCCCCAACATTTTAACAAATATTGGGGCTTTTAGGGAAATTTTGTTGCTATTTTTTTAACTCATTTATTTATGAGTATTTAAAAGCTTCAAACATGTTGCACAAAATTAAGCCAAGCTTGTTCAATTGCATTTTGAATGCCTTGCACATCTAAACCGCAATCTTGCAACATTTCAGCATGACTGGCTTGTGGCAAAAATTCATCAGGTAAACCAAGATTCAGGATTGGTTTTACAATTTGAGCATGCACAAGGAATTCATTCACAGCACTACCCGCACCTGCCATTACAGCATGTTCTTCTACAGTGACAAATAAACTGGTTTTGTCTGCTAAATCACGAATGATTTGCTCATCTAATGGTTTCACAAAACGCATATTCACAACACGTATTGTAATATCCAATTTAGAAGCTAATTGATGTGCAGCATCCAATGCAGTTTGTACTCTGCTACCAAAAGCCAAAATACTGATGCATTCTTCATGTTCAGTATTTAACTCTAGCAATAATTCTGCTTTACCAATTTCAAGTGCAGTCAGTTGCTGCTGAATCTCAACACCAAGTCCATTACCTCGCGGATAACGAACAGCCGTTGGACCTTTATAAATATAAGCCGTATGCAACATTTGGCGGCATTCATTTTCGTCTTTTGGTGCCATGATCACCATATTTGGCACAGTACGCATAAAGGCATAGTCATATGCACCTGCATGCGTGGGACCATCTTCACCAACCAAACCTGCACGATCTATACCAAATGTCACATCTAAATTTTGTAATGCAACATCGTGGATCAGTTGATCATAACCGCGTTGTAAAAAGGTTGAATAAATCGCCACAACTGGTTTTAAGCCTTCACACGCCATACCTGCTGCCAAGGTCACAGCATGTTGTTCTGCAATCGCCACGTCAAAATAGCGCTCAGGGAATTGTTTGGCAAACTGCACCATTCCCGAACCTTCACACATCGCTGGTGTAATAGCGAGTAATTTGTCATCTTGCGCAGCTTGATCACACAACCATTGACCAAATACATCTGAGTACTTTGGCGCAGTCGCTTTTGCAGGACTTGCATTTATTTTGCCAATTGCATGATATTTGATTTGGTCTGCTTCCGCAGGCGCAAATCCTTTACCTTTCACCGTATAAATGTGAATTAAGCGTGGTCCTTTGCGTTTTTTCAGCGCATTAAACACTTGGACTAATTGATTGACATCATGACCGTCAAACGGTCCAAAATAATCAAAGCCAATCGCTTTAAATAAGTTATCTGCTGCATCAGTTGCAGATTGATGTAAACGAGAATTGTAATCCCACTCTGGGCAGTCTTGAACAAAAGCCTGACCTTGCTCATCAATATTTATAAATTGCCCTTTTTCCCAAATTGCAGCAAGGTGTTTAGCAAAACCACCTGTACTACATGAAATAGACATATCATTGTCATTGAGTACAACCATCAAGTCAGCATGATGAGCAACCGCATCATTCATCGCTTCAAATGCCATACCTGCTGTCATAGCACCATCACCAACAATGGCGACGACATCACATGGGTCTTTTTGGTAGCGACGTGCTAGTGCCATACCCAAACCTGCTGAAATTGCAGTGGATGAATGCCCTACACCAAAAGTATCAAAGACAGATTCTTCACGTGCAGGAAAAGCAGCTAAACCATTTTTAGCACGTATGGTGGTCAATTGTTCTCGGCGACCCGTTAATGCCTTGTGGGGATAAGCTTGATGCCCTACATCCCAAACTAATCGGTCATTTGGAGTATTAAAACAATAGTGGAGTGCTATTGTTAATTCGACAACGCCAAGGTTTGCACCAAAATGCCCGCCACTTTGACCAGCAGCATACAAAATAAATTGACGTAATTCGTCCGCGACCTGTGCCAATTGGCTCTGCTCAAGCTGACGTAATTGTTGTGGATGATCAATAGCATCCAACAATGGCGTAACAGGACGTTGACTAGGTATTTCAGTATACAACATATGTGGCAAAGCCTTCTAAAGCCTGGCAAATCTAAGCTAGGGACACGGGTTAGCATGATTGTGAGATCGAATCATATCATATTCAATCAGCCACATTTATAATGATGCGTCATTAGAGTCAATCCAACTTCGCAATTGTGTTCGTTATGACAATTATCCTGAATAATCTATCTCTAGATCAACTATTATTGTCTGCTTTATACAAAAAAGAAAAGTTTATCGCAAAGTTATCTATAAAAACATGTTTGACAATTCTACTAATGTCCAAGCATTACGCTATACTTTAGCTAATTTCTAAACAAAAATGGAAGATTCTGTGCCAATAGCGTTTGTTGCAACTTCAAAATTACCAACAGCTTATGGTGATTTTAAAATTTCTGTATTTCAGGATCCTCAGACGGGTGAAGAGCATGTTGCTCTTTCTAAAGGTTTGGAAAATGCGCCTACTGAGCCCGTTTTAGTTCGTATCCACTCTGAATGTTTAACAGGGGATGCTTTCGGTTCTTTGAAGTGTGATTGTGGTCCCCAATTACATAACACCATGAAAATGATGAATGATGCAGGTCAAGGCGTGATTTTATATTTACGTCAGGAAGGTCGTGGTATTGGTTTAACCAATAAAATCCGTGCTTATGCGTTGCAAGATCAGGGACATGACACTGTAGATGCTAACTTATTATTAAATTTACCTGCCGATGCACGCACTTATGACATGTGTAGCATTATGCTTGATCAATTACAGGTTCAACAAGTCAAGCTAATCACCAATAACCCATTGAAATTAAAAGCTTTGACTGATTTAGGTATTGATGTAATTGATCGTGTACCTTTGACAGTCGGTTTAAATGAGTTCAATGCAGATTATTTAAAAACCAAACATGATCGTATGTCACATATGTACGAAAAAGATGATTTTTAATTTATTTTCTATAAATAAAAACCAAGACGATAAGGGATGATTGAATTTTTTCAAAAATCCCTTATTTTTTTTATGGTTTTGTGTTTTGATATAAACAGTACATCAATTTTCTCATTTTAATTTTTCCAATGAGGTTCATCATGCAGAATCCGACTTCAGCAGATATTCAACGTGTTCGCGAATTTCTCCTCGACTTACAAGCACGTATCTGCGCAGGCTTAGAGCAAAGAGAACTCGAAAGTGGCGGTACAGCAACATTTGAAATTGATGATTGGGAACGTCCTGAAGGTGGTGGTGGTCGTTCACGTGTTTTACAAAATGGTACAGTAATTGAAAAAGGTGGTGTGATGTTCTCACACATTAACATCTCTAAACTTCCTGCATCTGCAACAGAGCGTCATCCACAAATTGCAGGTGCTAAGGCACAAGCAATGGGTGTCTCATTGGTCATTCATCCTAAAAATCCAAATGTACCTACATCGCATGCCAATGTTCGTCTATTTGTAGCAGAAAAAGAAGGGCAAGAACCCATTTGGTGGTTTGGTGGTGGTTTTGACCTCACACCATTTTATCCAAATGATGAAGATGTGCTAGCTTGGCATCAGAAAGCCTTTGATCTGTGCGCGCCTTTTGGTGAAACTGTATATGCTGAACATAAAAAATGGTGTGATGATTATTTTTATTTAAAACATCGTGATGAACAACGTGGTATTGGAGGTTTATTTTTTGATGATTTAAATCAATGGGGTTTTGAGAAATGCTTTGAATATATACAAGCTGTTGGCAATGGTTATTTAGAAGCGATCTTACCTATTTTTCAAAAACATCAGAATCAACCTTTTACCAAAGCACAACGTGACTTTCAGCTTTACCGCCGTGGGCGCTATGTAGAATATAATTTAGTTTATGACCGTGGCACATTGTTTGGTTTACAAACTGGTGGGCGTATTGAATCTATTTTAGTGAGTATGCCTCCGCTTGCTGCATGGTCGTATCGCCCCGAATGGGATGAAAATTCGCCTGAAAAATGCCTGACAGATTATTATTTAAAACCAAAAGATTGGTTGGCTGAACTAAAAGCAGATTAATTTTTTATTGTTATAAAAAACCTGAGTCTATGTACTTGGGTTTTTTATTTTCATTTCAACCATCTTAAAAAGTCAGTATCTCATCGTTTTGAATTCATAGTTTGTGACACTTTCCACACAGCTTTCTGGTTCTTTTAAAAGATAAATCACGTACACTACACATAACGCTACTTTTCGAATTGAATGGAATACAAAAGGTCAAATTTATCGACTTATTTTGTAGTTCCAATACTCAGGATATTGATATGTACGCAAAAAATATCAGCCTAAATGGAATCGTTTTTTTCAGTCTTTTCATTGCCTTACTCAGTGCGATTAGTACAGTGATTTTTTCAGAAAAGCCTTTTAATGATCATTTTGGCTTTAGTTTAATGTTCATTGCCATCATTGGCTTATGTTTAAACATGACCTATATTTTTATTAATACTCTTGTTGATATTTGTAATCCTTAATTTCCCTCTCATTCCTCACATAAGCAAGACTTTAGACTTTAGAGCATCGTCTTTTTGACGTATATTAAGGCTCAATTTCAGTCTAAGGATTTTGCAACATGCGCAAACAGTTTGCCGTTATTGGTAATCCCATTGAACATTCTCGCTCACCTGAGCTACATCATGCTTTTGCAGAAAAAACAGGCATTGAGTTGGAATATGCAAAACGCTTTGCGCCTTTAGATGGTTTTGAAAATAGTGTTCGTTGCTTTTTTGCCGAAAATGGCGCGGGGATGAATGTTACTGTTCCATTTAAAGAGCAAGCTTTTGCCTTATGTGAACATCTTTCTGAACGCGCTAAAATTGCCAAAGCCGTCAACACATTATGGATGGAAAATGGTCAATTACATGGTGACAATACCGATGGTCAAGGCTTAGTTGAAGCCATTCAAGCCTTAGATTGGCCTTTAGATGATTGTACTATTTTAATTTTAGGTGCAGGCGGAGCAACACGTGGTGTCATTTATCCCTTAGTACAAGCAGGTGTCAAAAAAATTGTTATTGCAAATCGCACATTGGCTCGTGCTGAACAATTAATTGCAGATTTAAAAGATGCTGTACCTGAAGCTGAACTATCAGCGTGTCAACTTGATGATTTAAAAGGGCAATTTGATATTATTATCAATGCAACATCAGCAAGTTTGTCAGGCGATGCCTTAGTTTTACCTGAAAACTTAAAGTTTAATTATGCTTATGAAATGGCATATGGCAAACCCTCAAGTTTTTTAGATCAAGCCGAAGCTCGTGGTGTTGAACATACAGAAGGTTTTGGAATGCTTGTTGGACAGGCACTAGAAGCATTTCGAATCTGGAATGGTGTAAAACCTAATATCAAAGATTATCTTTAATTTTTATCGACCAAATTCCATAAAAATAAAAAAGAACTTGATCACAAGTTCTTTTTTATGCTCAAACCCGTTTAACCCGTTACTTTAAATTTGCCTGACTAAATTTCTCATAAGTATTTTTAAATAACGCATAATCAATAAACTCGACTGAGTTTTCAGTCAAATTTGCCACGATCGCTTGATTAAATTTTTGAGACCTAAAAGCAGTATATGCTTTTGCTAAAATATGAGCTGTCTTTTTAAACTCCTGACGCTGCGTATCATCAATCGTATTTTCTGCCTCAAATTTTTGCATATATTCATAGGCAAATGCAGCTTCAACCGTTTTATGTTTTTTTAACAAATTTTCAGTTTCAAGACTTCCCTGCCTTGTCGTCCATACACCTTCTACTAAATCATCAACATCATTGCCCAAATCATGATCAAATTGATCATCTTCTTCCAAATGATGTTTTTTCTTCAGGAGTTGAATATATTTTAAAGCTTGACCTTTAGGGTTATAAATATCTTCATCCGTATATGCATAAGCGTACACAGCAGCAATTTCTTGTAAATCTTGGGTTGTATATTGTTTTACAATTTCAGGATAATCATGGGTTAATTTCGCTATAAAAACAATCTGATAGGTTTTTTCATAGGACTTCGTTTGCTGATATGCCGTCTTTGCCAACTGAGTTAATTGTTGGGAAAAATCAATGCCTTGTTTTGCTGAATCTGGTGTTTGCTCTGATAAACCACCAAAAATTCGATTGATAAAACCATCTTTAAAAATCTCAGCAAATGGTTTCGCTTGTTTTAAAGTTTGACGGTCTATCTGCGTTGCCTTGCCATAGTTTTGGATCTGCATATCAAATTTGACATTAAACTGACGTTGCAAATCAGCCATGTGATATTTTAAATCATAGTCCATTTTGACCATACGCCCATACTGGTCAATATAAAAATCTATAACAAATGGATTTCTTTTATTTTTTATCGGTAAAGCTGCTTCGATCTCATCTTGATGAGCCAACCATAATTGTTTAAATTGCTGAGCATCCACCAAGTGATCTTTACGACCGAATGTTTTAAATTTTTCAGTTAATGCTTGTATACGTGCAGAGTTCTGTAACTCTGTTAAAGAGGACGTCGCAGCAGTATCTAGTACATTCATATCATAATAAGACTGGCAATAAACGACATCTCCCATACGAATATTGGCTTTCCGTTGCGCTAAGCTTTCACATTGCGCTGAAGTCAGCAATACTTTCTCTGCTGAGCTTGCTTCGTGTACTGAGTCATCCTCATCATCTACATGGTCTGCAAGTTGAATTGTAGCATCCGTTGCATCTGCTACTGCGCTTGCTGATTCTGTTATCGCAAGCGCTTCAGCCTCATCATCATGATTTAAAAAGGTTTTATTGACTGCTTTATAAAGTTTATACATTGCAGCAGTGGCTTCATCATATTCATTATGATCATCATCTTCATTTAAAGCTGTATCTTCTAACTCGTCTGAAACCACTTGAGCAGCTAAATTTTTTATCGCAGATTGTTCTGATGCTGCATCCATTTTAAATACAGATTGCATCAAATATTCACGGTTTATTGCGCTGTATAAATTTGCTTTTAAAAATAATTCCTCAACATTCCCTTGCAAACGAATTTTCTCAACAATACCCTGCTGCCGCTCTGTGCCATTTACATTAAGCTGACGCAGATCATTTTGATCTGCCACAAGGTATGTACTTACACTCGATTGTTTTAAATACTCAAGTAAAGCCTTTTGGTCAACACTAGAGATTTGATCTTTGTATTTTGAAAAATCAAAATAAACATATTTATCTTGATCTTCAGGGCTTGCTAAATAAGGCATCAATGAAAAAATATGGGTATAAAATTTATAATTATTAAAGTCAATAATCGTGGGAATACGCATTTCAACTGACAAATTTGGTTTTTTATACTGCGTTATCAGGTTAAAAGAAGCCATTTTTTGACGATAATTCACCGTCCCATCATAATGGATATTTAAGTCATTCAGCATCGTTTCAACAAAAGCTGCGCCTTTGCCCATGACTTCACTTAAAGCAATGACATTTGGCTGTGCCATTTGTTGATACAATGCTTGTTTCTCTGTTTCACTCAACTTAATCTTTTGTGTAACCAAATATTGATTTAGTTTTTTTTCAATTTCAGGATCTAAACGTGGTTGTTGTTTTTCATTTTGATTCAAAATACCCTGCTTATTTTGGTTTAGATCTATTTTGATCTTTCCTGAATAATCAAAATTTGGCGTTTCATAAATCGCATTGAGCGCTTGAGTCGCGCGCTGCGTTGTATCTAAATTAGAATGTAGAGAATTGGTTTTAATGACATGTGATGAACATGCTGTCAGGCTCAAACTAAAAAGACTTAAGCTTAAATATTTTAATCGCATAGAATTGTCTAACACCTTGAATAATTATAATTACCAAAAAAAACGATTAAAATAATCATTTTACAAACGGTTAAAATTGTAGCAAAAAATAATAAAATTTGCTTATAGTTCACCCGATAAATTAGCTTTTCTGACATTTCTTTTAGTTGCTGTTATCAATGTATTTTTATTTTGTTTATGAATAATGAAAGTATCGATTGAAAATCCAAAACTATTTCTAAATTAGGATTAAGCACATGCCAGCATATAAAGCTCCTCTCCGTGACATTCATTTCTTAATGAATGAAGTTTTAGACTATCCAGCGCATTACCAAACATTGTCGATTGGCGAAAATGCCGATGCAGACACCATTGATATGATTTTGGAAGGTGCAGCAGATTTTTGTGAAAATATTCTTTCTCCTCTGAACCAGTCTGGTGATGAAGAAGGCTGTCATTTTAAAGATGGCGAAGTAACTACACCGAAAGGCTTTAAAGAAGCATACGATCAGTTTGTTCAAGGTGGCTGGCAAGGTCTGTCTTACCCAGAAGAATTTGGCGGTCAAGGCTTACCAATGTCTTTGAACTTGATCAAATCTGAAATGATGGGAACTGCAAACTGGTCATTCACCATGTACCCAGGTTTGAGCATGGGTTGTATGAATACAATCTTGCAATTTGGTACAGATGAACAAAAAGCAACTTACATGCCTCACCTTACAGCGGGTACTTGGTCAGGTACGATGTGTTTGACTGAACCACAATGTGGTACAGACTTAGGTCAGGTTAAAACTAAAGCTGAACCTAAAGCAGACGGCACTTATGCAATCACAGGGACAAAAATCTTTATCTCTGCAGGTGAGCATGATTTAACTGAAAATATTGTTCACATCGTACTTGCACGTCTTCCAGATGCGCCTGCGGGTACTAAAGGTATTTCTCTTTTCATCGTACCTAAATTCATTCCAACTGCGGATGGTGGTGTAGGTGAGCGCAACCCTGTAACGTGTGGTTCAATTGAACACAAAATGGGGATCCGTGGTTCTGCAACTGCGGTATTAAACTTTGATGAAGCAACAGGTTACCTGATTGGCGAAATCAACAAAGGTTTACATGCAATGTTTACCTTCATGAACACAGCACGTATCGGTACTGCAGTTCAAGGTCTTGCACATGCTGAGTTGTCTTTCCAAGGTGCTTTACCTTATGCCAAAGATCGTATGTCTATGCGTGCGCTTTCAGGTAAAAAAGATCCTGAACGTGTTGCAGATGCGATCATTCACCATGCTGATGTACGCCGTATGTTATTGACTCAAAAAGCATTTGCTGAAGGTGGTCGTTCAATGATTTATCATGCAGCTCAGCTTGCAGATAAAATGACCGATGCCCTGCTTCAAGGCGACCAAGCGAAGTTTGAAGAATATGATGACAAACTTGGTTTCTATACCCCAATTTTGAAAGGCTTCCTGACTGAAATGGGTCTGGAGTCTGCAAACTTAGGTATGCAAGTGTTTGGTGGTCATGGCTATATCAAAGAACATGGTATGGAACAGATCGCACGTGATGCGCGTATCTCAACTTTATATGAAGGTACAACAGGTATTCAGGCACTTGACTTGATCGGTCGTAAAGTACTGCTTTCTTCTAAAGGTAAAGTGGTTCGTGAATACACAGGTGAAATCCTGAAATTCTGCGGTCAACATGCACGTAATAAATACATGCGTCGTTTTGCATGGGATCTAACCAAGATCTGTGCACAGTGGAATGCGTTGACTGTTCGTATCATGCTTGCTGCACGTAAAGACCGTGACATCGTATCTTCTGCTTCTGTAGACTTCCTGATGTTCTCTGGTTATTCAATGATGGCGTATTATTGGGCACAACAAGCTGCTGTTGCTTCTGAAAAATTAGCGTCTGGTACAGGTTCAGAAACTCCTGAGTTCTATAAAGCAAAAATCAAAGTGGCTGATTTTTACTTTGAACAATTGTTACCACGTGCACAAGGTCATGCAGAGTCTATGGTGAATCCATCTAAGACCATGATGGCGCTTGAAGCAGATCATTTCAGCTTTGATTACTAAGTTTCAGTCATTTGAAAATTTAAAAGACCGCTTCGGCGGTCTTTTTTATATGATTGACAGAATGGTTTTCTACCTTCAGTCTATTCCTTAGTTATCTTTCAGTGCAGGTCCTTTCAATGTTTTCAATAGTTTAAATTTATTATGTTCAAAGAGATAAAATCGAGTGGTGATACTCTCGACTTCCCAGTTTTCATTATTATGTTCTTCTTGAGTGACCAATAAGCGGCTGTTTGCCCGTGAGTCGATCACATCTTCCTGACTTCCCTCACCACCAAAACCACCTTCTAACAACTTTCCTGTGCGTTTATTGATAAAGGCATAACTACGGCAACTCGCACCACAACCCCACATAGTAATGACATATTCACCTGCAAAATTCGGCTTTTCTTTTAATGCATCACGTAAACGAGTGCGAAACATTCGGGCACTTTCATCCGTCATATCCAATTGTGCTGTTTTGCCTGTATAGGGTTTAACAGGATAATCCTTAAACTGAGGAACATTAGTTTTGGAATAAGCCACTGTCATTCCCAACACAAAGAATGACAGTACGATGAGGATTTTTTTGATTATTTTTTGCATTTTTAGAAACAACGCTGATTGATTATTTTCCTGATCATCATAGCAAAATGCTAAAAATAACAGGAAGAATTTTACAAAAACGCTTCTAAAACTGAATTTAAAAATAAATGTCCTTTGTCGGTACAATTCAAAATATCAGCATCATTCACCATCAACTGACGTTGTTTTAAAGAATCTAAAATCTGTAAATCTTTTAAATCCAAACCTGTACGTTCTGTGTATAAATCCGCTTCTACGCCATCCATCAAACGCAGTGCATTCATCATAAATTCAAAAGGCATATCTTCATTTTCAATGCGTTTAAATTGCAAATTTTCCGCAGGCACTTTTGCCAAATAATCTTTCGGTAAACGGGTTTTCTGAAAACGATACACGCCATCCGCTTGAGTCACTTTGCCATGCGCCCCTGCCCCGATCGCCAAATAATCGCCAAACTGCCAATAATTTAAGTTATGTGCAGAAGGTTGTTCTTTACGCCAAGCAGACACTTCATAGTTGATAAATCCATTGGCTTTTAAGTACGCTTCACCCTGTTCCTGAATATCCTCAAGTACATCATCGACGGGTAAAATCGGCTGTGTACGGAAAAATACGGTATTGGGTTCAATGGTCAATTGATACCACGAAATATGCGTTGCACCACTTTCCACCGCAAGTTTTAGATCATTTAACGCTTGCTCTAAAGTCTGTTCAGGCAAGCCATGCATTAGATCGACATTGACCCGTTCAAAGCCTGCTTGTTTGGCATGTTGAATCGCCAAAATTGCATCATCATTGGAGTGAATACGTCCCAATTTTTTTAAATGTTCGGTATTAAAGCTTTGCACCCCTATCGATAAACGGTTAATGCCGACATTCAGATAATCTGCAAATGGATCATGCTCCACCGTACCAGGATTGGCTTCCAACGTGATTTCACAGCCTTGTTGAAATGGAATCAGGGCTTTTAATTGGGCAAATAACCATTGATAACCCTGCGCTGAGATGAGTGAGGGCGTACCACCACCAATAAATACACTATGAATTTCACGTCCCTGCGCAAAATCAATTTGTGTTTTAAAGTCCTCAACCAATGCCTGTAAATATTCCTGTTCCAAATCTAAAGACAATTTTCCATCAGGCACAGCATGCGAGTTAAAGTCACAATAAGGACATTTACGCACGCACCACGGCATATGAATATAGAGAGAAAGTGGAATATTTTGAGGATTTAAATCAGCCAAGGAAGAAGCTCAGAAAAATTTGGAGAATGGTGAATTTTAGCATGAGTCAGAGTGATTCAAATCAGACAAATGAAAATGATTTTTCAGCCAAGATCGTTATAATTTCAGAAAATAATGAAAAGAGCACGGAAACATGGAAATCGATCATATTTTACACCACACTCCAAAATTGGAACTTAACGATGCGGTGCTATCGCAGGCGACATGGATGTCGCCGTTGGGCAAGGGTGATATGGATATCCCCTTTGTCCAACAAGGGATTTTTGTTACTTTTTATCCCTAAAAAGTAAGGCATCGCCTACGCAAAAAAATTCGAACTTTGTAATATCAATGAGGCAGTGCAGAATAATATTCTACTCATTTCTTTGATGATCAAGTTAGCATACTTTTTTAGAACACCACTGCTTCCACTGATTTTTTACTATTAGACTGAATCTATCATTCGCACATTGCTTAACTTTCCATTAGACTAAAATTCAGACAGGGAACACAGACAATAAAAATATGATGAAGCTCTCGAGCCAAATGCTTTTGTTATTGCCTCTTGCGATGGGCGTTGGCATTGCCATGACCTTTCAAACTGCACTGAATTCACAATTACGAGAATATTTACACTCTCCCATACAAGCTGCCCTTTTGTCATTTTTAGTTGGTACAATAGTGCTCGCTATTTTTGTGTTTTTTCAGTCTGTACCCAAACCCACATTGCAAAATTTGGGGCAAATTCCGTGGTATTTATGGCTAGGTGGGTGTCTAGGCGTGTATGCCATCAGTATCAGCATTTATACCGCGCCCAAACTCAGCTTTTTAACATTGTCTGGTCTAATTATTTTTGGGCAAATTTTGATGTCGATGGTGTTTGATCAATTTGGTTTACTCGGTGTCGAAAAAACACAACTCAATTGGCAACGTCTTTTAGGTGGCGTGGTGATTTTTATTGGTGTGCTTCTCACTCTACAACGCTAACCATTTTTTATTCTAAGCACATTTAAAACGAGTAATTTCTGTGTCTGAATCCATAAAAGCCACAACTACCCGCTTTGAATTAAAGCAATTGTTTCACTTGATGCTCCCGATTTTGGTCACTCAGTTTGCCTACGCAGGTTTCGGACTGATTGACACCATTATGGCAGGACATATGTCTGCCGAAGACCTCGCCGCGATTGCTGTCGGTGTGGGCTTGTGGATTCCGATCATGTTGTTGTTCAGTGGCATCATGATTGCAACCACACCTTTGGTGGCGGAAGCCAATGGTGCACGTACACCTGAAAAAATTCCGAGTATCGTCCGCCAATCCCTGTGGGTGGCTTTGGTGCTTGGTATTATTGCCATGCTGATTTTACAAGCCATGCCCTTACTACTGCCGCTGTTTGGTGTGCCTGACTCTTTATTGCCTAAAGCAAGTCTGTTTTTACATGCAATTGCTTTCGGTATGCCTGCTGTGACTATGTATGCAGCGCTGCGTAATTATTCAGAAGCTTTAGGTTATCCACGTCCTGTTACGTTGCTCAGTCTGGTGGCTTTGGTGGTATTGATTCCGCTGAATTTCATCTTTATGTATGGCATTGGTCCCATTCCACACTTAGGCAGTGCAGGCTGCGGTTTTGCTACCGCCATTTTACAATGGCTGATGTTTATTGTTTTAGCCATTTATGTGTTTAAAGCCAAACGCTATCAAAAGACTCAACCCCTCACACATTTTGAAAAAATTAATCCTGTTTTGATCAAACGGATTTTAAAGTTGGGTTTCCCGATTGGACTTGCGATCTTTTTTGAAGTGAGTATTTTCAGTACAGGGGCTATTGTGCTGAGTACCTTGGGTGAGGTCACTATTGCAGCGCATCAAATTGCAATTTCGGTGACATCACAATTGTTTATGATTCCAATGTCATTGGCACTTGCCTTAACGATTCGGATCGGAACCTATTATGGTGAAAAGAACTGGGTTGCCATGCGTAAGGTGCAAAAAGTTGGAATGTTGACTGCTACAGTATTTGCATTCATTACCATGTTACTCATGTGGTTGCTGCGCAATGAAATTGTGGCGGTCTACACCTCTGATTATGAAGTTGCTCAAATTGCAGTGTATTTAATTTTATTCGCAATTGCATATCAACTGATGGATGCATGGCAAGTCAGTGCCGCAGGATGTTTGCGTGGCATGCAAGACACCAAAGGTCCAATGTGGGTGACCATGCTTGCCTATTGGGTGATTGCTTTCCCTGTCGGAATTTATCTAGCACGTTATACCGAATTGGGTGCAGCAGGTGTATGGACGGGCTTGATTGTCGGTTTAAGTATTGCTTGTGTGTTATTGCTGATGCGTTTGTTTATGAATAATAAAAGACTCAGTCAGCAGCCCCATTAAACCTGTAATATGATCCACTCTGTTTTGTCGGATGTGGTAGCAATTATAATTTTGCCATCGCATCCTTCAACCCTTGCGGAACTTCACTTTCATCCGCCACTTCTTTCACAATGACTTGCCCAACAATCACATTCTCACCATTAAAAGTCATGGTCGGTGAACTATATAGTTCATAACCTTCATTTAAAGCCTTGGTGACTCTGGCACAAAAATTCACATCATCCTGACCTGTTAAATAACGATAAACTTTCATAGTCACTCAGCACATTTTCAACTAAAATCATTGTAACGCCAAACAAGGCGTACACAATGAAAAATATAAGCCATACTGCTTTTAGAAAAATAGCAAAGTAGAAACAATATCTTAACAATTTAAAGTAGGCAGTTTAAGAATAGTCGCCTATGATCAAAATGAGAAAAAACTTCATCAAAGTTTAAGGATTTGTCTGAATGTCTAAAAATTCAAGTACACCAGGTCGTCGTTTTATGAAACTTGCAGGGATGACCGCAAGCATTGCGACCAAAACCGTGTCCAACTCTATTCGCAACTTTAATGCTGATGAAGAAAAAAAGAATGAAGCACGCAGCAAACTCTTTCAGGACATTGGCATTCAGATCGCAGACACGTTGGGTGAAATGAAAGGCGCTGTAATGAAAGTCGGACAAATCGCCTCTCAGTACAAAGATATTTTCCCACCTGAAGTAGCTAAAGCCATTGCAAAACTGCAACGCCAAGCCCCTGCTATGCCTTTTGCAGACATCAAAAAACAAATCGAAAAAGAATTAGGCAAACCTTTAGAGCAAGTCTTTCAACATTTTGATGAACAACCTTTTGCAGCAGCATCTATTGGGCAAGTGCATAAAGCCACACTTCCCAACGGCACAGAAGTTGTAGTTAAAGTGCAATATCCAGGTGTAGATGAAGCCTGTGAAAGTGACTTGAAACAAGTTCGTTTAGCCCTACGTTTAATGGGTGTTTTAAAAGTCGATAAAAAGCTACAAGATCGTTTATTTAAAGAAATTCAGGACAGTTTGCACGAAGAACTAAATTACGAAATCGAAGCGCAAAATTTACAGGTTTTCAAAACCTTTCATCAGGCGCTTGACAATAAAATCATCATCCCCAATGTTTACCCTGAATATTCAAGCCGACGCATTTTAACCCTGAGTATGGAAAAAGGCGAAAGCATTGAAACAGCAAGCGGTTGGGACTTAGCTGTTCGTAATGAAATCGGTGAACGTTTAATTCGAGCTTTAGGACAACAAATTTTCTTTTTGAAACGTTTTCACTGCGACCCACATCCAGGGAATTTTGCTTTTCGTGAAGATGGCAGTGTAATTATTTATGACTTTGGGGGTGTAAAAACACTTTCTACAGATATTATCGGTCACTTTAAAGCGTTGGTTCGTGCTGGAAAAACAGCAGATATTAAAACGATAGAACAACATTTAATTGCTTTAGATGCTTTAGCAGAACAAGGAAAATTCCCTGACGATTTATATAAAGAATGGTTAGAAGTTTTATTACGTCCACTCACCACACATTATGATTTTGCTGAAAATTCAGCACATCATGATGGCATGAAACTGGTAAAAAAATCATTAAAATACTGGGATGTATTTAAACCATCACCAGATACGCTGATGGTGAATCGTACCATTTCAGGTCACTACTGGAACCTGATCCAACTTAAAGTCCATGATGATTTAAGCGATGTCTTTGAAGAATTGGTTCCTCAGTAAAATTAAGATTTTATTCATGTTTGGTTAATTATTTTTTAAGCAACCTCTATTAAAGTAAAACCATATTTTGAAGTCTAAGCAAACTATCCTCCTGCTTAGGCTTCTTTTTTTTTGCCTTATTTTTTACGTATCTTTTCGACATGGTCTTTAACACACTTAGAATGCGCTTTACATTTTAATTGTTATGTTATAACATTTCTTTAGTCAAAAAATTCATTGGAGAATAATATGCGTCCTAACATCCATCCTGAATACCGCCAAGTTTTATTCCACGACACCAATGCTGATGCTTATTTTTTAATTGGCAGTACCATCAACACCAAAAATACAAAAGTTTATGAGGGTAAAGAATATCCATATGTCACACTGGATATCTCGAGCGCCTCACATCCTTTTTATACAGGTGAAATCCGTCAGGTGAATAATGAAGGTCGTATTGCCAACTTCAATAAACGTTTTGCTCGCTTTAAACGTTAAGAATATTTTTCCTTAATTTTCATTTAAGTATTGCATTTTATATTGAGTTTATATTTGAAGTCTAAGCAACTAATCCTCCTGCTTAGACTTCTTTTTTGTATGGAAATAAGTACAAAATGATTATTTTGTAGATAACAACATCTGAAACAGATAAAAACCAATCGCCAAACATACCACTCCAACCACCACACTCGACACGGTATATGCCAATGCAATTGGAAATTGCCCTTGTCGAATGAGTTGAAATGTTTCCAATCCAAAACTCGAAAATGTGGTAAATCCACCTAAAATTCCCACCATCAACAACAAACGAGCTTCACTTTGCAACACTGGATATTTTTGAGTAAAAGCAAAAAAAACACCCGCAAGAAAGCATCCAAAAAGGTTCACAGACCATGTTGTCCATGGAAATAAGCTATGAGGTTTTGAAATAATGAATCCTGCGCCGTAACGTAAACTCGCACCAATTGCCCCACCGCACGCAACTAACAGCCAATTCATTTTCAGAACTCCTCATGTGTATAACTAGGTACTTATCCACAGATTAACATGCGATTATTCAAGAATCTAATCAGGTTGTTGATTTAAAACCATCTAAGTCAAACAAGAAAAACATTTCATTTTAAGGTGCCATGCCCAGCTTATTATTTTTCTGTCTTTTTCATTTCTACGGATGCATTGACCTCGACTCCATTGGGTAAAGATTCAACAGGATTCTCACCCAATACATGAAAGTCTAAATTGGGAATAAAAAAGCATAGCGGTGAACTTGAGGCGTCAATGCCAAATTCTGTTAATAATGGGCAATCGATCTGATCAATCATCAAAGGGCGAATCTTTTGAAAATCACTGACAATTTTAATATTTCCCTGTGAAAGCTTTTCGGGTTGATCTACACACTCCACCCAAACATGCTCTTGTGGTACAAAAAATTCTAAAGCATCCTCCCATGTGCTAAAAATTTCTGCCCACTCCCCTTTTAATTGCCGATCTTGCGTATTTTTAAGTTTGACTTCTAAGCAATAACGATCATCCATGTGTATTTGAGCATGGATATCGAGTTGATCATTTTCGCGTTTCACATCATGTTGAAAATGGGGATCATATTGTGCAGGCATTGCATCACTCAACATGCGACCTCCCATCACATGCAACATTTTATCCACCACAATCTGCTCAAAAATCACCGTTTTAGGCAAAAGATCATTTGCCAAATAGAATCGCCAATTACTTTGTCTTGGCGAGGGAAATATCTTTCGAGCAGGTCCTAAACAATGTAAACCAAAGTGATGGTGATGATAAAATAAAATACTGAAGATCGTTTTTCCTTGATGTTCCCATAAACGGATCGGTTCTGGAAAACGTTGTCTAACCAAATCAATATCAACTAACCAAGACATATACACCGTATTAGTCGCTTGGCTTTCAAGCCTTAAAAATGGTGAATAACGCATCAGCCAACGACGCAAATTTAAAATCCATGTTGACTGAAGAAAACGTCCAAAAAGGCGAAAAAATATTTGATTTTGTTGATATTTAAAAAGATGACGATTCATAGAATATAAATAATTATGGTTTTAACGCTGAGGTCATTTTTATATTAACAAAAAACTGACTTTTGAGCATTTTATTATCAAGTGAAATTAAGATGGAATATGATATTGTCACACGCAATTTTAAAGTTTTAGGACAGAAACATCATGACTCAACAACTTTTGACTCAATTGCAAACAGGCGAAGTAAAATTTGCAGATGTACTTGCGTTTATTGAAGCATGCTATAACCACACTCCTACTGCGTTTCAAAACGGACAACAACACAATGCTGCAAATGAAAACCAAGGCAGCGCCAAAGTGTTTTCCTTTGCCAAGTTAAATGATCTGGATCAGGCACAAACCTTGAGTTTATTTGCTGAACATTATGCTTCTGTTTTGGCAAGCCCTGAAGCCAGCGACCATCAAAACATTCGTCAGTTTATGCAAAATGGCTGGGATGGCATCAAGTTTGAAGGTACAGCTTTAGTCGCAAAATAATGAAAAAGACTCAGCAAATAAAGTAATTTTTAGTCATGGAAAGCTCCCTCCTTTTTAAAGGAGGGTTGGGGAGGATTAACTTAACAGACGCATTATCTCTGCTGAGTCCTTTGTATTCAATCAATGCACTATACTTAAGGTCTTTCATCATACTGTGGCAAACCATCACAAATCGTGTCCCATTCCGCCTTATATGCCGTAAAAATATGCATACTCGGCTTATGCTCAAGTGGCGTATCCAAAGTTCCAAGTCTCAAACGATAAGTATCAGGAGTTTCGGCTTTAATACTGATAATCGGTGAGCCACATTCAGCACAGAAACAGCGGTCTGTAGTTGGCGTGGAGGCAAATTTTTTCAGTAGAGCCTCACCTTTGACAATTTTAAAGTCTGCTTTTTGAATCGGGGCATTGGTGGCGAAGGCTGTCCCATTGGCTTTACGGCAACGCTTGCAATGACATTCGATCACCTCACCAATTTCACTATGAATTTCATAATGAATCCCGCCACACAAACAACTTCCTGTATATAATTTTTCAGCAGACATGCCTTTGATCTCTTATGAATGAATCAGTCAAAATTAGCATAGATTGCCTGTTTTAACAGAAACTTAATCTTTTCAATTTGTATGCATCAAACTGTGAATGACGCCCTCAGCCGCAGCCCGTCCTGTCGCAAAGCAAGCCGTCAATAAATAGCCACCTGTCGGTGCATCCCAATCCAGCATTTCCCCACAACAAAAAACATAAGGATTTGAACTGAGCTGTAAATGCTCATTCAATACCGTTTTTCTGACACCCCCTGCACAACTGATCGCTTCATCAATGGGGCGAAAACCTGTCAGTGAAATGCTTAAATGCTTGATTTTGGCAGCCAGTTGTTCAGGCTGATTCCACAAAATTTTATCGACAATTTCACGGACTAAATTGGCTTTCGCTGTATCCAGTCCTGCTTTACGCCAAAGATTACTCATCGACTGCTTTTTGGAAGGCTGTAGTTTTTGTGTCAATTGTACAAGGCTTAAATCAGGCAATAAATCCAGATGCAAAGTCAATGCCTGACCTTGTTTTTGTAAGGCACGTAAAGCCCGACTTTGTTTATAAATCAGACCACTTTCCAAACCATAATGTGTGATGACAATATCACCCTGCGTTTTGGCTGAGCTTGCCACCCATGCATCCACACGCTTCAGCGGTTGCCCAAAAACATCCTGCATATAGGACGACCATGCACGCTCTACACCTGCATTACTTGGCTGAAAAGGCTCAATGGCATTTGCATCCAGCCATTTTTGCCATGCACCATCACTGCCAAGTTGAGCCCATGACACTGCACCACATGCCAAAATAATCGCATCAAAATTGTGTTGAATGATTTGATCCGATTTCAGATCCTGAACACTTAAACTTTGATTTTTTAAATCCAAAACTTGATGACGATAGTGAAATTTCACACCTTGTTCAGCCAAACGCTTTAACCATGCACGCAGTAAAGGCGCTGCTTTCATTTCAATCGGGAAAATCCGCCCTGAACTTCCCACATAGGATGCAATACCCAAACCTTGCATCCAATTTTGAATCCATGTCGCATCCCATGTTTTGACCCAAGACTTAAGCCATTCCACCTGATCATAACGCTGTATAAATTGCTCAAAAGGTTCGGCATGGGAAATATTCAAACCTGTTTTGCCTGCCATTAAAAATTTACGTGCAGCCGAAGGTTTTTGTTCAAAAACATGGATTTCAAAATGATCTGATGAATGCTGACTTAAAACTTCAGCCGCCATCAAACCCGCAGGACCTGCACCAACGATGGCAATCTTTTTAACGGGCATCGTTTGACTCATCTACAGTCTGAGTATTTTGCCCATTTAAAGGCTGAAAATCATCAAAGCGCGTTGTATAGGTTTCAGGTTTTTGGATGATCAGTTGCTGACACAATTCACCACGTTCCAGATATTTAATTTCAAAATGCGTCCGTGCTGAATCCTGAGCAATCACCTGTTTTTCATAAGGCAATTTCCAAACATTTTTCAATTGTTGTTCAGCTTCTGCAATATATTCAGGAATATTACTGGCTAATGTCACTGTAGCATTGGGCTGCAAGCGTGAAATCAGAAACTCAAAAAACGGCATATTTAACCAACGCTGAGCGGGATTATGTGGCTCAGGATTTGGATATAAAATAAAGAATTGCTGTACTTGCTGCGGATACAAAGCATGCACTACCCACGGTAAGGCATCTGCATGTATTGGGGTCAGATTGGCTTGACCTTCCAGTTGATGCTGTTTTTGCATTGCCACAAATTTTTCACGGGTTCGTTCAACCGCAATCAATTGCAGATCAGGATGCTGCCCTGAAAAAAGCAAAGCATGTTTACCTTTACCCGCCCCAATTTCAACACAAACAGGCTTATTTTCAATCGGTTGAAAATCACGGGGTGCATGCATACGCTGCGCTTGAAATTGACGAATCGGCATAATCAGATCAAACTAGTGGAAATCGCGACAAGTTTAACAAGTCTTGGCTTTTTTTGCTGTGCCGATTCAACATCAAAAACAGGAGTTCACCATGTCTAAAACATTTCCATGCCCACGTTGCGGTGAAGCGTCTCAATGGGAAGGCAACGAGTTTCGTCCATTTTGCTCTGAACGTTGTAAATTGATTGATTTAGGCGCATGGGCAAGTGATGAATATAAGCTGCCTACTGAAGATGCTCCACAAGCAGAAGAGCCTTAATGTAAAATTTAATTACAATTCAATTCACCTGAATTAGACTGTTTGTATTATAAATAATCTACTTTATTTTTATTATTTTATTAAAAGCATCGTCCCTTTTTCTAATTGAGAAAAAAATCATGCATTTTGTCTTAAAAACAATTTTTATAATCTTAGTTATTTTAAGCTTATTATTTATTATTTTAAGTTTATACACACTTGATGGTCTATTTTTTGCCATCGCTTTTCTTTTTGTCATTGCTACACTTTTGATTGGCTTCGAACTTAAAAAAAGATTTTCTAGTTCTTTAGATTAAAATTCCATAAAAAACCTCCATATTCAAATAGAGGTTTTTTAGTTTTAAATCACCTAATTTTCACTATATGAATACAGTTTTTTAACCTGCTTTACTCGCAACAAAAGGATTATGCTGTTTTTCAAAACCAATTGTACTCATTGGACCATGTCCTGAAATGAACTGTGTCTCATTAGGTAAACTAAAGCATTCTCGTTGAATCGAGTCTAATAACTGTTGATGATTACCTTTTGGAAAGTCAGTACGCCCAATGGAGCCTTTGAACAACACATCACCTGTCCAAAGTACGCCATATTTTGCATTATAAAACATCACATGACCTGGTGTATGACCTGGGGCAAAACGTACTTCAAATGTTTCAGCACCTAAAGTTAAAGTTTCACCCCCTGTTAACCATTGATTGACCACTACAGGCTCAGGAATAGGAAAACCATAACGCGCAGAAACCTCTTGGATCATATCCAACCAAAAAGCATCTTCTTTATGCGGACCAATCACAGGTACATCCCATATTTTGACTAAAGCACCTACAGCACCTGCATGGTCTAAGTGACCATGCGTTAGCCATAATGCCTTAACAGTTAAGCCCAAAGCTTCAACTTCTTGTTTCAGTTTTTCAGGCTCACCCCCTGCATCAATCAAAACAGCCTCTAAACTTTCACTATCCCAAACAATCGAGCAATTTTGAGCAAAAGCTGTAACGGGTACAATTTTGACTTGCAACATAGTTTTCTCTCAAGCTGATTCAACAGCACTTAAAGTCGTGGTTAATGGATCTAAGTTTGCCTGTAACAACTGTGTTAAAAGTTCCATATGCAATGGATCTGTGTTTAAAGCAGGAATATATTGATAATGCTGACCGCCTGCTTGTATAAAAAGCTCAGCATTTTGCAAGGCTAATTCTTCTAAAGTTTCTAAGCAATCGGCTGAAAATGCAGGACTTAAAACGTGTACAGATTTTACGCCTTGTTGCGCCCAATCTAATAAAGTTTGATCAGTATAAGGCTTCACCCATTCTTGTTTACCAAAACGAGACTGGAAACTAATTTGCCATTGTTCATCTTTTAGATTTAAAGCTTGTGCAAGTTTTTGTGCTGTGATTCTACAACGATCAGCATAAGGATCACCCTTATCTGCATAAGGTTGAGGAATACCGTGAAATGACATTAACAATTTATCAGCTGTGCCATGCACTGACTGAAATTTACGTACACTTTCAGCTAAAGCCTGAATATATAAAGGATGCTGATAATAATCACGAATAATACTTAAAGCAGGTAAATTTCGTTGTGTGAGCACCCACTTGGCTACAGCATCATATAAAGGAGCTGTAGAGGTTGCTGAATACTGAGGAAATAATGGAAATAAAATAATTTGGTCAAAATAATTTTGTTCAGCATCCTGCAAAACTTTGGCAATGTTTGGATTACCATAGGTCATTGCAGGTACAACATGCAGTTCCAAATCAGGGTTTTGTGGAAGCAACTGTTGTTTTAAAATTTCAATTTGCTGAAACAAAATTTCTCGCATCGGCGAGTCATTTGACCAGACTTGTGCATACGCATGTGCAACACGTTTTGGGCGAAATGGTAAAACAAAAGCATGCAGAATAATTTTCCAAACTAATTTTGGAATTTCAATGACTCGCCCATCCGACAAAAACTGTTTTAAAAAACGACGAACTGCTGCTTCAGAAGGAGCATCTGGGGTTCCTAAATTTGCAACGATGACTAGAACTCTGGGTTTCGATACAGATTTCATGCTATTTTCAAATCTATTGACTTCAATATACCTTACCTAAAATCTGTCCAAATGTCCTGTTAAATAATCAATGGACGTGAACCTAACATTTGAGAACCTTCAAGTAAACGCAAACCCTTATTGGTCATCTGCCACAGCATTCTTTGACGATCATCACGTCCTATTGGAGCGATCCAATCATTTTGTCGCATTTGTTGTTTAATTGTATGCAATGCACGAATATTAATTTGTGCACGAGCAACTGCATGTGCTCTAGGCATAGACACTTGAACGTCAGCTAAACCTGATTTATTGAGATATTCATTTAAGACTTTAGAAAAACTATCCTCAGGGGTTGCCTCACGAAACTCAACAGATAAAACTTTTAAAATTTCAATCCATGTCGTTTCTCGTATAGGATTCATTTCCTTAAAATTACCGTCTTGATACGCATGAACACGATAATCAAAGTTAAATACATCATGTGCTGATACTTTTGGTAAAGTTAAAAATGGATCAGCTTCTTTACGTTCTTGTGGGTTTTTAACTTGCAATAATTGAGTTTTTAAACGATCAATTTCATCTTGTAAAACTTGAATATTTTGCGGACGCACCCATCCCACAACAGGATAACGTTCTAACATTTGTGGCATATATGAACGCACACTCAGTTCTAAATCTCTTAAAGTTCTATAAGTAACAACTTGCTCAACTTCTTTTTGCAACTGGTTACGAAATTCATAAAATTTTTCTTTTAGTTCTTGTCTAGACTCTTGTAAATCATCACTACGAGATTCGGGCGCATCATGTAAAAAGACAATGATTGGTTTTTGCTTGGTCACTGCATAAATATACTCTAAATGCATATAACTGACGCCAGAGACAGACTGCTCCCCATACTGACTACCTAAAAGTAACAATACATAATCGCAATCATCAATTTGTCGACGCGCAAAAGCGGTACTTAAAGGTGTACGTTGCTCTAGTCCCCATGAAAAGAAACCCATTCCAATCAGAGTCTGAGATACAATCATTCGTTCTGGTTGCATTTCTTTGCCAGACGTTGTAATAAACACCTGATAACGCTTGTCGAGCATAGGTTAACCCATCCTTTCATATAGCTTAAATTACGACCTGCCCCAAACAGATCCTGAAGTTATATGCCCTACAACTTATAAATAAATAAAATTAAAATACACTTAATTTCATATGTTGGACTCACTCGTGCAGTTTATCAACAACGTCATGGATTGACCATGAAATTTTTTCGTGTATTAAATGTTTTAAAACAAAGCTTAAAGCTTCTGCATTCTTGCCACTTACATAACATTCTAAGCGTACTTTGTATTCTAACGGTTGCAACAACAATAATTCATGCTTAATCAAAATACGTGCTGTTTGTCGTGCCACAGCCAGACCCGAATCAATCATCGTTAATTGATCCCCATAAATATCGGCAATACTTTGTTTTAAGTAAGGATAATGCGTACACCCTAAAACCAAATAATCCGCACCTTGAGCCACAATCGGATCTAAAACATTTTTTAAACTGGCTTTACATTCCACACTATTACATTGTCCTGATTCAACAAAAGGAACAAGCTCAAGATTAGTCACTGTTAAGACCTCAACTTGTGCGGGTTCAGCAAAACGTTGGATCACATCTTTAATCAATTTTCCACGAAAAGTTGCTGGGGTCGCAAGCACAGAAACCACCTTACTTTTACTTTGTAAGACAGCAGGTTTTAATGCTGGAACTAAACCTACAATTGGAAAACTTTCACCATAATGTTCACGTAAATAATCCAAACTAAAAGCCGAAGCTGTATTACATGCAACAACAGCAATTTTACAACCTTGACGGTATAGCCACTCAACAGCATTCGCTGTTAACTCTCGGATCTCTTGATCAGTACGTGGACCATAAGGTACATGTGCGGTATCTGCATAATAAAGAATATGCTCATGTGGTAAATAATTTGCGATTTCCTGCGCAACAGAGAGTCCACCTATTCCTGAGTCAAAAATACCAATAGGCGCATCTGCCTGCGCTTTTGGCATTGGATTTTCTAAAGGATATAAAGGAAGAATGGCGCTCATCTGATCCACTACGATATGAGTCAAAAATTATAGACTAGCTTAAACCTCAAGTGCCTAATTGCAAGTGAAAATCACCACTTTGTAACGATAAAATCGTGTCACCTTGCGCATTTTCAAACAGTTCACCAGATTCGATTAAGTGAAAAAATGCAGCGCGTTGAATGAGTGCATTGATCCCAAAACGCACATGCACATAAGGACGTAATTCACCCTGATATTCACGCATAAAAATAGGATGTTCTTCATCCACAATCACTACATCTTGATTGGTGGTTGTTAATGTTAAAAACAACTTGCCTTCTAATTCTACTTTTTCAACTTGATTGACCAATAAAGGTTCATCTTCAACCTCGATTTCGATTTGTTCAACAGGTGTTTTTAGGTAGAATTTACCTGCTTCTTTCCATAACACCTTAGTGAACAAGTCTAAGAGTGCTTGGCGACGAATCAATTGACCTTCGTGCCACCATTCTCCATTGGCTTTTACGGTTAAATCCATTTTGCCACAATGCTTTGGCTGCCATTGCTCTAAAGGAGGTATTGACCTTTTGTGACCCGCCTGTGCATCTTTTAAGTATTGTGCAATACTCATTAAGTTTTTATTATCAACATTCGGTTGATTTTGTGCTTCTACAGTTGAATTATTTTGATTTACCATGGTTTATGCCTTGCTGACTAAAAAATAATACGACTCAGCCAATTGGCTAGATCAAGGTTTGAAACTATACTAGCGCAAAATATATTATCGATACGAGCGTTAATTCGTATCACGAGATTTTTAGAACACTCATGGCAGCACCGCTTTATTGTCATTTTCATCATATTCAATAAATGTATACGGTTGCCACCCTTAGAAATATGAGGAGTCCTACATGGAACACATCGAACGTGAATCGATGGAGTTTGACGTAGTGATCGTAGGCGCAGGTCCTGCC
>NZ_PYIX02000079.1 GCF_003024515.2 Acinetobacter sichuanensis | reverse complement strand
GTAAATTCAGCGGTACGCAGTTATTTGATGGAACTAACATCAAGTAACGAAGATCATAAGGTTTGGCGACCGTTATGATTTCACCAAAAGGCTTGTACCTGAACTCTATTTTCACAATAAACAGTGTTTATATCAAGCCTCAAAATGATAAGTCTTCGTTAATTCGTGTTTTAAACCATCAAATAAGCATCCTAGATCGAGCTTTGCCCGCTTCTGCGTGTCCGTTTTACGGTCGGCATGCATTACGTGTGGTAGGAATAAGTGTCACTGGCGTATTGTAGCTATAGTCGAAAGGCTAAACCGCTTACAGGGGAACTTCACATAGGCGGAGCGTTGGGAGTAGTTACATAGGACTTGTTAAGTTGCATGTTGGGGAAACCCTCGCAGAGATACAGGCAATGTAACGACAGGGAGCGCGTGGAGCGAAGTGCAAGACTTTGAGTCCTTGTCTGCATAGTCAGCAAAACTATGTGCGGATACGACCGATATACGTGGCTCCGAAGCCAAATATATACAGGTAAATCGGCAATACTTAGGGGATAGGTCATTTTTTTAAATGACTGCCCTTAGGGTGAGTATTGCCGAAACTCTCTCAACCGTTCACCAAAGCCAAAGCACGAAGTGCGACGCTTTGGGGGCGAGTTGAGAGAGTGAGCACATTTGTTTTTAAGGCTTTTGATTTTATTTGATTCTATATTTCTGTATAGTTTTACTGAACGAATTGCTGTATATTAAAACTATACAAAGGATGATTTTTTGTGATTGTAGATTTTAATCATAAGGGACTGGAACGATTTTTTAAAACCAGTTCTACAGCAGGTATTCAGTCTGTTCATTCAACCAAGTTAAAAAGACAATTAACTGCTTTGAATGAAGCGCAAAGCATTGATGAAATGAATTTTCCTGGATGGAAGCTTCATCCTTTGAAAGGTAAATTAAAAGATCATTGGTCAATCACTGTGAGTGCCAATTGGCGTCTGACTTTTATTTTTAAAGATGGTAATGCGTATATCGTGGACTATCAGGACTACCATTGAGGTGAATATGATGATGAATAATCCAGCTCATGCAGGTGAGTTAGTGTCAGAATGGTTAGATGGCTTAAAAGAAGAAGGACAAGCGATCACCATTACAGAACTTGCTGAACGTATTCAAGTGACACGTCCTTTACTTTCTCGAATTATTAACGGTAAAGCGCCAGTGACCGCAGATGTAGCTTTACGCTTGCATGATGCTTTGGGAATCAGTGCAGACCTGTTAATGCGTGTTCAATCTAAGTATTCACTTTGGATGGAATCACAAAAACAGCGTCCACAGATTCAACCATTTTTTGTTAATTGTTAACTAAAAATATTAATAAATTTTATTAATGTGGGTTTAGGATTCGGTATTCATCACAACCTTGTTGATTTCCATTGTCGCAGGATTGTTTAAACCACTTTTTAGCTGTATTTAAGTCCTTACCTATACCTCTTCCATTTAAGTATATAAGGCCTAAATTATACTGAGCGTCTGTATCCTCTTGAGCAGCCGCTTTCTCGTACCAAAATTTAGCGGTATTGAAGTCCTTATGCCCACCTTGGCCTTGAGTATACATAAAGCCTAAATTATTCTGACTCCTTATATCCCCTTGAGCAGCTGCTTTTTCGTACCAAGCCTTAGCGGTAGCAAAGTTTTGAGGAACGCCTCCACCATAGTAATACATAGTACCTAAATTATACTGAGCCTCTGCATGACCTTGAGCAGCCGCTTTTTCGTACCAAGCCTTAGCGGTATTAAAGTTTTGAGGAACACCGCTCCCGTTGTTATATATAACGCCTAGATTAACTTGGGCATCTAACTGACCTTGAGCAGCAGCTTTTTCGTACCAAGCCTTAGCGGTGGCAAAGTCCCGGGGAACATCTTCACCATAGTGGTACATACGGCCTAAATTATATTGAGCTTCTGCATCATTTTGCTGAGCTTTTTCTAACAGTATTTCAAATTGCGTTCTATCTGGTTTCGGATTGTCATCAACATCTGAGCAGGCTATCAATAATACCGTTAAAAATATTGATAAATTTTTCGTTTTCATATCGTTAAAATTTAATAAAAATAGATTTTTTAATGAGGGTTTATTCTCATTTTTTTAAATAGTTAAGCTATACCATTACTATTTTTAATCTTATCTGCAATAAGATAGCTTTCAGTAGCACTTAATATTTAGTTTCATATTACAAATGTTCTGATTCAAATATCAGAAATTTATTATTCGTTAGATGGTGTGCATGAAATACTAAGAATAGCTTATTTAAGTATTTTAATTTAAGTTTTCCTACAATTAACATAATGCAGATTATACGAAATGCAAAATATTATTTCTTATAATTCATAGCCTTATCGTATCCTAAAAAGCCTAAGTATGCCTACTTGGGCTTTTTTAATGATTTTTCATGTTCCACGATCAATAAGTGAGCAATGTTCCACGGTTTTAAGTAGCTTAACTGCATAATCAATTACTTTGTTTTTCAGTCTTTTTACGTTGATTTAACACCTCTTGACCTAAGTCTTTCCAAATCTGCCATTTCATATCGTTAGGATCAATCTCCGCTGTTTTAAGTAGTATACCGAGCAGTTCGGCGGGGTCCCGTTTATCCAGGTTAGCAATTTCAAACAGTGCGCCTAACTGAATCAAGTGACGTGTACGCGCTTTACGTTCAGCTTCTTTCTCTGCATTCAGTAATTTTCTAACTGCTACTTTTTGCTTATTCGCTCGTTCTATGGCTTTTTCGGCTTTAATCAAAGCATTCAGTTTTTTCTCTTGGTCGGGTGTACGGTATTGGATTTTGGCTAATTCCAATAAAAGTTTTTGAACATCACTAGGACTTTTTAAAGCAGAAATATAGGTGATTTTTTCAGATAGCCAATCATTATTCATATTTGATTCCATTAATTCAGATGCCGCAAAAGCACAGGCTCAATTCTCAAAGAACGATAACAAAATAATTACGTCCGATGTCCGCAATTTTGTTAAAGTTCGTTCTAGAGAATTTCGCCTGTACTTCCATCAAAAGTTTGATGGCGCGCTTAGACGTTTCTCAATTTCATTGAGAAACCTAAGCACGTTAGGGACTTCATCCCTAAAACCCTGAAACTTCTTTTTTTCATTCAATTGAAAATTGAATGAAAAAAAGAAGTACCAACGCTAGGAGCAACAACATGCAACTAAAACAGGTATGGGGAAAGATCAAAGATATTATTTTTGGCGTGATCGCAGCACCGCTACTCATCCTCATTATGGTACTTGCTTCGATATTCGATCAAAGAGCGTTTAAGAAGGAACGCAACCAAAAAAAGGAACAGGATAAAACCTAATGGCGATTGCTCGTTTAAGTGTCAAAGTTGGTAAGGCAGGCAAGGCAGCACCGCATGCCGAATATATAGATCGGGACGAAGAAAAGAAGCTGAAACAGGAACAGGCAGAAACCGATCTTGAACATAGTGCTTATGGAAACATGCCGAAATGGGCAGAACATAATCCGATTAACTTTTGGCAGGCAGCCGACCTTTACGAGCGCAAAAATGGCAGTACCTATCGAGAATATGAAATTGCCCTGCCTAGAGAGATGAATGCCGAGCAACGCCTAGAACTGGTTGAGGACTTCATTCAGTCTGAAATTGGCTCAAAATATCCGTATCAGTTTGCGATCCATAACCCTAAAGCAATGGACGGCAACGATCAGCCTCACGTTCACCTCATGTTTAATGAACGTCTACAAGATGGAATCGAGCGAGATCCAGAGCAATATTTTAAACGCTATAACAGCAAGAATCCTGAACGTGGCGGAGCTAAAAAAGACAATACAGGCAAGACTTACCAGGAACGAAAAACCGATATTAAAGACCTACGCCAAAGATGGGCAGATTTATGCAACAGCCATTTAGAAAAACACCAAATTGACAGCCGTATTGATATGCGAAGCTACAAAGAGCAAGGCGTAGAGAAAGAACCCGAAAAGAAACTATTACCAAGCCAAGCTAAAGACCCTGAAATCAGGGAAGCCTTGCAACAGTCACGTATAGCCTATAAAGAGCTTGAGCAACTAGATTTAGGCGACCCTAAAAAAGACCTGAAAGACCTCAAAAACAGCCCAATTTCAGACAAAGAAATTAAACAGGGTATTGAGAGCTTTAAGGCTGATTTTGACAGCTTTAAACAGCTTGCTTTGGAACAGTACAAACAACAGCAGAAATTAGAAAGAGAGCAACAGAAAACAATGAAGTTTAGAGGGATGAGCCGATGACACCTGATGAAAAAAAGCTATATGCACTGATGGCAGTTGCAGAACAACAGCAGAACCTAGTCAATCAGGCCGTTAAAGAGCTTCAAATCACGAAAGAACACATTCAAAGCACTATTGCTGGGCAAACCCACCACACTATATCAAAAGCGGTAAATGATGGCTTACAGGACGGTACAGCAGAACTTATTAAGACCGCTAAAGCGCTTGGACGCTTGAAAAACTCGATTGAATCAGCCAGTGATCAATTTTCATGGAAGTTAATCACCACTTTCTTAGGTGTTTTTTCAGTTTTCATACTGACTATGACATGGTTATTTGCATCTTATATTAAGCCTTTAGAGAATATTCCAAAGATCGAGAGTTTAAAGCAGCAAGGTATTCAGTTTGATATTCAAAGTTGTGCCGTTGGAGACGAGTCCAAGCCTTGCGTCCGAGTGATGAAAGAGCAGTGTGGCTATGGGAAGCATGGGGATTTATGCGTTATTGACCCCAAATAGCTGAATCTGAAAATGAAGGCTCTAAGCACTCATTTATAATTTTTATTATGTTTAAAATTAGTGGAAGTTAAGGAAATTATTATGTTAAAGCAATCAAGTTTAGAAAGAACAGAGTTTAAGGAAGAAGAACTTGCGCCCATTAAAAAGCTTGATTTGAATGATTTGAAAGTTCCTATGCCTAAAAATCTTGATCAGTTGCTGATTTGGACATCCGAACTTGCTCAATATAATTATGCTCAATTCCTTGACCAATCCGAACAGCTAAAACTTGTTGATGAAGACAATCTGGAAGAACAGGCGGAAATCAGTCAGAAGCTTAGGTTCTATAGAGGTAATGCGCTTATAGAAAACCAAATCAAAGATTTCTATTTGAAAAAGTTACTTGATCAAGGAGAGGCAACAGTCAAAGGTTATATTAAAAGTCCGACTAAGAAAAATACCCGATATGCTGTAATTTCTTATCATGACTATGATTTTGTAAGCTTTGCTACTCCAGAGATTCTTAAAAAATTTCCAGCCGATCTCATCAATTTCGTGCAAAAGGAAACACCTAAGACATTAGCGGACATATATCCTGAAGAAGCCGTGTTCTTATCAGCCATCAAAAAATTTATAAAACCTTTTAAAGAACAGTATAAAAAATTGGCTGATAAGAACAGGGAAATTAAGGAGCACAATACAGTTGCTCATAAAATTTATATAAAAATTAAAAATAAGGAAGCAACTCTGCAAAAGCCAACAGAGTCAAAGCCTAAAGAATCTAGTCCAAAGACTACTGAAAATAGTGCTGTCCCAGTAGAGATGAAGCAGGGAACCATTCAGAAAAATATGGCTCCACAAGAAAAGCCAATTACTGTAATTAAGAAGCGAAAATTTGCTTTAAACAAGGATAAGTAACTTGTAATTTAAAATTATAAACAAAAACCCCTCTAAGTCTTGCAACTTAGAGGGGTTTTCAA
>NZ_PYIX02000078.1 GCF_003024515.2 Acinetobacter sichuanensis | reverse complement strand
TCAGGCAACGACGGGCTGCTGCCGGCCATCAGCGGACGCAGGGAGGACTTTCCGCAACCGGCCGTTCGATGCGGCACCGATGGCCTTCGCGCAGGGGTAGTGAATCCGCCAGGATTGACTTGCGCTGCCCTACCTCTCACTAGTGAGGGGCGGCAGCGCATCAAGCGGTGAGCGCACTCCGGCACCGCCAACTTTCAGCACATGCGTGTAAATCATCGTCGTAGAGACGTCGGAATGGCCGAGCAGATCCTGCACGGTTCGAATGTCGTAACCGCTGCGGAGCAAGGCCGTCGCGAACGAGTGGCGGAGGGTGTGCGGTGTGGCGGGCTTCGTGATGCCTGCTTGTTCTACGGCACGTTTGAAGGCGCGCTGAAAGGTCTGGTCATACATGTGATGGCGACGCACGACACCGCTCCGTGGATCGGTCGAATGCGTGTGCTGCGCAAAAACCCAGAACCACGGCCAGGAATGCCCGGCGCGCGGATACTTCCGCTCAAGGGCGTCGGGAAGCGCAACGCCGCTGCGGCCCTCGGCCTGGTCCTTCAGCCACCATGCCCGTGCACGCGACAGCTGCTCGCGCAGGCTGGGTGCCAAGCTCTCGGGTAACATCAAGGCCCGATCCTTGGAGCCCTTGCCCTCCCGCACGATGATCGTGCCGTGATCGAAATCCAGATCCTTGACCCGCAGTTGCAAACCCTCACTGATCCGCATGCCCGTTCCATACAGAAGCTGGGCGAACAAACGATGCTCGCCTTCCAGAAAACCGAGGATGCGAACCACTTCATCCGGGGTCAGCACCACCGGCAAGCGCCGCGACGGCCGAGGTCTTCCGATCTCCTGAAGCCAGGGCAGATCCGTGCACAGCACCTTGCCGTAGAAGAACAGCAAGGCCGCCAATGCCTGACGATGCGTGGAGACCGAAACCTTGCGCTCGTTCGCCAGCCAGGACAGAAATGCCTCGACTTCGCTGCTGCCCAAGGTTGCCGGGTGACGCACACCGTGGAAACGGATGAAGGCACGAACCCAGTGGACATAAGCCTGTTCGGTTGGTAAACTGTAATGCAAGTAGCGTATGCGCTCACGCAACTGGTCCAGAACCTTGACCGAACGCAGCGGTGGTAACGGCGCAGTGGCGGTTTTCATGGCTTGTTATGACTGTTTTTTTGTACAGTCTATGCCTCGGGCATCCAAGCAGCAAGCGCGTTACGCCGTGGGTCGATGTTTGATGTTATGGAGCAGCAACGATGTTACGCAGCAGGGCAGTCGCCCTAAAACAAAGTTAGGCAGCACAGAGCGACCATTTCATGTCCGCGAGCACCCCCCCCATAACTCTTCGCCTCATGACCGAGCGCGACCTGCCGATGCTCCATGATTGGCTCAACCGGCCGCACATCGTTGAGTGGTGGGGTGGTGACGAAGAGCGACCGACTCTTGATGAAGTGCTGGAACACTACCTGCCCAGAGCGATGGCGGAAGAGTCCGTAACACCGTACATCGCAATGCTGGGCGAGGAACCGATCGGCTATGCTCAGTCGTACGTCGCGCTCGGAAGCGGTGATGGCTGGTGGGAAGATGAAACTGATCCAGGAGTGCGAGGAATAGACCAGTCTCTGGCTGACCCGACACAGTTGAACAAAGGCCTAGGAACAAGGCTTGTCCGCGCTCTCGTTGAACTACTGTTCTCGGACCCCACCGTGACGAAGATTCAGACCGACCCGACTCCGAACAACCATCGAGCCATACGCTGCTATGAGAAGGCAGGATTCGTGCGGGAGAAGATCATCACCACGCCTGACGGGCCGGCGGTTTACATGGTTCAAACACGACAAGCCTTCGAGAGAAAGCGCGGTGTTGCCTAACAACTCATTCAAGCCGACGCCGCTTCGCGGCGCGGCTTAATTCAGGTGTTAACCTCTGAGGAAGAATTGTGAAACTATCACTAATGGTAGCTATATCGAAGAATGGAGTTATCGGGAATGGCCCTGATATTCCATGGAGTGCCAAAGGTGAACAGCTCCTGTTTAAAGCTATTACCTATAACCAATGGCTGTTGGTTGGACGCAAGACTTTTGAATCAATGGGAGCATTACCCAACCGAAAGTATGCGGTCGTAACACGTTCAAGTTTTACATCTGACAATGAGAACGTATTGATCTTTCCATCAATTAAAGATGCTTTAACCAACCTAAAGAAAATAACGGATCATGTCATTGTTTCAGGTGGTGGGGAGATATACAAAAGCCTGATCGATCAAGCAGATACACTACATATATCTACAATAGACATCGAGCCGGAAGGTGATGTTTACTTTCCTGAAATCCCCAGCAATTTTAGGCCAGTTTTTACCCAAGACTTCGCCTCTAACATAAATTATAGTTACCAAATCTGGCAAAAGGGTTAACAAGTGGCAGCAACGGATTCGCAAACCTGTCACGCCTTTTGTACCAAAAGCCGCGCCAGGTTTGCGATCCGCTGTGCCAGGCGTTAGATGCACTAAGCACATAATTGCTCACAGCCAAACTATCAGGTCAAGTCTGCTTTTATTATTTTTAAGCGTGCATAATAAGCCCTACACAAATTGGGAGATATATCATGAAAGGCTGGCTTTTTCTTGTTATCGCAATAGTTGGCGAAGTAATCGCAACATCCGCATTAAAATCTAGCGAGGGCTTTACTAAGCTTGCCCCTTCCGCCGTTGTCATAATCGGTTATGGCATCGCATTTTATTTTCTTTCTCTGGTTCTGAAATCCATCCCTGTCGGTGTTGCTTATGCAGTCTGGTCGGGACTCGGCGTCGTCATAATTACAGCCATTGCCTGGTTGCTTCATGGGCAAAAGCTTGATGCGTGGGGCTTTGTAGGTATGGGGCTCATAATTGCTGCCTTTTTGCTCGCCCGATCCCCATCGTGGAAGTCGCTGCGGAGGCCGACGCCATGGTGACGGTGTTCGGCATTCTGAATCTCACCGAGGACTCCTTCTTCGATGAGAGCCGGCGGCTAGACCCCGCCGGCGCTGTCACCGCGGCGATCGAAATGCTGCGAGTCGGATCAGACGTCGTGGATGTCGGACCGGCCGCCAGCCATCCGGACGCGAGGCCTGTATCGCCGGCCAATGAGATCAGACGTATTGCGCCGCTCTTAGACGCCCTGTCCGATCAGATGCACCGTGTTTCAATCGACAGCTTCCAACCGGAAACCCAGCGCTATGCGCTCAAGCGCGGCGTGGGCTACCTGAACGATATCCAAGGATTTCCTGACCCTGCGCTCTATCCCGATATTGCTGAGGCGGACTGCAGGCTGGTGGTTATGCACTCAGCGCAGCGGGATGGCATCGCCACCCGCACCGGTCACCTTCGACCCGAAGACGCGCTCGACGAGATTGTGCGGTTCTTCGAGGCGCGGGTTTCCGCCTTGCGACGGAGCGGGGTCGCTGCCGACCGGCTCATCCTCGATCCGGGGATGGGATTTTTCTTGAGCCCCGCACCGGAAACATCGCTGCACGTGCTGTCGAACCTTCAAAAGCTGAAGTCGGCGTTGGGGCTTCCGCTATTGGTCTCGGTGTCGCGGAAATCCTTCTTGGGCGCCACCGTTGGCCTTCCTGTAAAGGATCTGGGTCCAGCGAGCCTTGCGGCGGAACTTCACGCGATCGGCAATGGCGCTGACTACGTCCGCACCCACGCGCCTGGAGATCTGCGAAGCGCAATCACCTTCTCGGAAACCCTCGCGAAATTTCGCAGTCGCGACGCCAGAGACCGAGGGTTAGATCATGCCTAGCATTCACCTTCCGGCCGCCCGCTAGCGGACCCTGGTCAGGTTCCGCGAAGGTGGGCGCAGACATGCTGGGCTCGTCAGGATCAAACTGCACTATGAGGCGGCGGTTCATACCGCGCCAGGGGAGCGAATGGACAGCGAGGAGCCTCCGAACGTTCGGGTCGCCTGCTCGGGTGATATCGACGAGGTTGTGCGGCTGATGCACGACGCTGCGGCGTGGATGTCCGCCAAGGGAACGCCCGCCTGGGACGTCGCGCGGATCGACCGGACATTCGCGGAGACCTTCGTCCTGAGATCCGAGCTCCTAGTCGCGAGTTGCAGCGACGGCATCGTCGGCTGTTGCACCTTGTCGGCCGAGGATCCCGAGTTCTGGCCCGACGCCCTCAAGGGGGAGGCCGCATATCTGCACAAGCTCGCGGTGCGACGGACACATGCGGGCCGGGGTGTCAGCTCCGCGCTGATCGAGGCTTGCCGCCATGCCGCGCGAACGCAGGGGTGCGCCAAGCTGCGGCTCGACTGCCACCCGAACCTGCGTGGCCTATACGAGCGGCTCGGATTCACCCACGTCGACACTTTCAATCCCGGCTGGGATCCAACCTTCATCGCAGAACGCCTAGAACTCGAAATCTAACGTCCGTTCGGGCATCGAGGTCCATGTCGGGGTGGGACGGGCCCGTGGCTTCAAGATCACTTGCAGTCCGACCGCGATGTCTTGGTTGCGCGAGAGGTTGTCGACAGGCCATGCTGAGTGTGCGATGGTTGATCGCTTCCTCGCCGCTCTCCACGGCGACGATGGCCGCCGCCATCAGCAAGTGCGCCAGTTCCCCTATGGTGCCCTCGCTGCGTGTGAGCAGGTAGCGAGCCATGTCCAGCGTGGCAATTGGGGAAGGCCGGCGCAGCGGGAGCGAAGCGGCGAAGCTGGCCAGCAGTGAGCAGCAATCGTCGTTGGCCTCCCATACCGGCAGCATCATCGGCTCGAAGCGATTTTCCAACTGGTCATCGGAGCGGATGGCTAGGTAGGCGTCGCGCGTGCCTACCCCAACCAACGGGATGCGCAGTTCGTTGCCGAGGAAGCGCAGCAGGTTGAGGAATTCCCGGCGGTTGACGCTGTTGCCGGCCAGCACGTTGTGCAGCTCGTCGATCACCAGCATGCGCACGCCGACCTTGCGCAGCAGTGCCAGAGCCAGTTGCTCCATTTCCGGCAACCGTGGGCGTGGGCGCAGCGGCGCGCCCATCGCGGCGAGCAGCGCGACGTAGAAGCGGATCACGGACGGCTCGGACGGCATCTGCACGACCAACACCGGGATGTGCTCCTGGTCGGCGTCGGAGCTGGCCGGGTGGGTGCGGCGGAACTTCTCGACGATCATCGACTTGCCATTGTTGGTCGGGCCAACCAGCAGCAGGTTGGGCATGCGTTGCTTGTTTGGCCACGCATAAAGGGCTTCCAGCCGGTTCAGCGCCTCGACTGCGCGCGGATAGCCGATCCAGCGGTCGGCGCGAAGGCGCTGGATGCGCTCGTCCGCCGGAAGACGGGCCAAGCCCTGGGCCGCCGGCAGCAGGTGGGACAGGTCGATGATGGGATATTCGTCCACGGCTACCACTCCTCAATCTGGTCGAACGGTTTGGCGGGTGGCAAGTTGTCTGCCTGCGGGTCGGCAATATCCGTATCCGGCGGAACGGGCTTGTCCGGCCGAGCTGATGTCTTGAGGTGCTGGCGGCGATCCGCGTCACGCCGCGCCTTGCGTGTGGCCTTCTGCGCGCTGGTCACAATCTCACGCATCTGGCCGATCATGCGGAACAGCGCCGACTCATCCACCTGTTCGCGCCCTTGCTGCCGCAGTTTCGCCAGCGCCTGCCGTTGTTCCCAGAGGGTGACAGCCGGATGCGACAAGGTACGGTAGGGAATTTCCAGGTAATGCTGTCCCTCCGGTTCCAGGACCCAGATACGGCTGATGTCGCGCGGATCGCGCCGGATCAGAAAGGACGGCCAGCGTTCACGCCGCTG
>NZ_PYIX02000077.1 GCF_003024515.2 Acinetobacter sichuanensis | reverse complement strand
AATGGCTGGATGTCCAGATCTTCCGCATTAGAGCGTTTAGAACAATGGAAAAACGTTGCGTTTAACCAATATCTAGATCCAACGATCCGCAACCAAAACAACCAAAAAATTGTCATTTCTCTTTTTGATTTGTCTGGCACATGGTCTCAACCATGGGTTGATGCTGGCTATCAAGTATTTCGCTTTGATATACAGGCAGATCCTTATTTTGGCGATATTAATAACTTCAGCGTGGAATTCTTTAACGAGCTTTTTGCATGCTTTGATGGTTTGGACGTTCATGCGATTTTAGCTGCATGCCCATGTACTGACTTTGCTGTTTCTGGTGCAAGACATTTTACCGCCAAAGATGCTGATGGTCGCACGTTAAGCAGTATTGAGCTGGTGTACCAAACTTTAAGAACAATTGAATTTTTTAAACCGAATATTTGGGCAATTGAGAATCCAGTAGGGCGTATTGCGAGCTTAACCGGGTTGTCGCCGTGGCGTCTGTCGTTTGATCCGTTTCATTTTGGGGATACTTACACTAAGAAAACCTTATTATGGGGTAGATTTAATGCTGACCTACCTATTGCACCAGTAGAGCCTATAGAGGGATCTAAAATGCACAAGTTATATGGTGGGAAAAGCTTGGCCACTAAAAATGCTCGAAGTGTAACGCCTGTTGGTTTTGCATATTCATTCTTTATGGCCAATAACGCGCATGACCATAAACTGATGGCATTTTCAAACAAATATGACCGATTAGACCGGAATCTTTTAAAACTCGCTCTGAATTCAGGAGTTTCTGAATATGAAATTTCGTCTGCCATCGATGATGCTTACTATGATTATGATGATTTGGCAGCCATTGATTCTATAAATGAACTAATGCTTGCCTAAGTATTCATACAGTATTCGCGTACACGAATTTAGTGGCAAAAAGCCAAAAACTTGGAGTTTATATTATGTTTAATTTATTACCACACGAACTTATTGTTGATAATTTTGCCGGGGGTGGTGGAACATCAACCGGTTTAGAACGTGCATTTGGGAGACCGATTGATATTGCTATTAATCATGATCCTAAAGCTTTGGCGATGCACCGGGTAAATCATCCTCTTACAAAACATTATTGTGAAAGTGTTTGGGATGTAGATCCAGTTGAAATCACTGGTAATCAACCCGTTGGATTAGTCTGGTTGAGCCCAGACTGTAAACACCATTCCAAAGCTAAGGGAGGTAAACCTCTCAATAAAAACATTAGGGGATTGGCCTGGATTGCATTGCGCTGGGCAGCAAAGGTTCGACCTCGTGTAATAATGCTTGAAAATGTAACGGAGTTTGCAGAATGGGGTGACCTTGATAAAGATGGACGTCCATGCCCAAAGCGTAAGGGACGAACGTTTAATTGCTTTGTAAATGCATTGAAATATCAAGGATACTCAGTTGAATACAAAGAATTAAAAGCATGTGACTTCGGTTCACCAACTATACGAAATCGATTTTTCTTAATAGCTCGCCGTGATGGATTGCCAATCGTATGGCCAAAGGAAACCCATGGTAATCCTAATACCAGTCTTGTAAAAAAGGGACGTTTATTGCCATGGCGTACAGCTGCTGAATGCGTAGATCTAAGTTTTGATTGCCCTAGTATATTTAAAAGAAAAAAAGCACTGGCACCAGCTACGTTAGAGCGTATTGTTCGCGGTATTTTGAAATATATCGTTCATAATCCAGAGCCATATATCGTTGATGCAGCTGCTCCAATTCTTACAGAATGTGCAAATGGATCAAGTCGGAGATCAATGCCGATCGATGAGCCTTTGAGGACAATTACAGCTGAAACTAAAGGCGGTACCCACTCACTATATGTTTGTCACCTTTCAAAAATGAAAAATGGATGTACTGGCCAAGAGTTAAATGAACCTATGCATACACTCACAACAGTAAATCAATTTGCAGAGGTACGAGCTTTATTAACGAGATTTACTGAAGGGTTAAATTTCAAAAATGAACTTTTTGAAAAATTTGGAATCATTGAAATCAATGGTGAACGCTATTGTATTGAAGATATTGGCTTTAGAATGCTTCAACCATTTGAACTTTATAAGGCTCAAGGCTTTCCGCATGATTATATTTTCAGTTATGGACATGATGAAAATAACCAACAATTGAAGTTAACTAAACAAGACCAATATCGTATGGTCGGTAACTCAGTACCACCTGATTTATCTTATGCACTGGTTCTGGCCAACTTTACTCATGAACAGGAATATAGTCTGGCCTCATAAGGCTATTTGCATTCTATAAATTATGAGTTAAAAAAAGAGGTCCCTAATGACCTCTTTTTAAGCTAGATAATAAAATTAATAATTACACTTAAACCAATTTGCTTTACTGTCCCAAACCGTTCTACCAGCTTCAAGTGGGATCTGGTTGTACAACACATCACTTCCAGCTGAGATTCCATTTTGGGTATTTAAAAAGCCTTTGATATGGAACAGAGCCATTAATTATAAAGCAGGGGAATAAGTTTATCCTTGTCTGTGATCGTGGATTCCCATCGGATATTGAAGATCCGAGTATTTATAATTACTTGTCCAATTATATCCAATAGAAATCATTTTCTATAAAACAGAGTGTGTTTCCACACTCTGTTTTATACGGTATTTAGGTCCTTTAAAAGTTCAAAAGCATCCATTTCTTTAACGATGTTCAATAAATATTGCCTGTTGTTTAATAGCAATTCATCAAAGTGACGTATATCAACGATATTACTTAAATTATGTATTTTGAATTGATTTTTTGACATGTAATTAATGCATTCATCTTGATCAAAACATTTTGTTGCTGGAGATCCTGATTCACTTATGAAAATAATGCTGCTGTTCCACATAGATAAATAAAAATATCTGTAAATTTTATCATTTCGCGAAGAGTACCAGTCAGGAAGCATAATTTCACAAGAGTACTTAACATCACCTCCATGAGAATATTGATCCCAAAGTTCAATCATTTCAGAACGTTTTAATTTAGATGTCTCCAGTGCTAAAACTGTGTATTGAGAATCCCTACTTAACCCTAATTTAAAACACATATCTGCGTAATTAATCTGATCGATATCAATTGTGTCTTTGTATCGTTGTTTTTTTAATTGATTCAATAATTCAATCTGATTGCTTGTAAAAATATCCATCCATTGAGTAACTGGCAATGATTTTATTAGGGCCAAAAAAGCTTTTTTATCTTCTCTGGTGCAATCTATGTCTTCTTTCACTTGTCTATTCCGCAAGTATCCATAATTGCCATTTTCTAAATCGGAGCTAACCCAATATGCATCCTGTAAAGTTCTATCGGCTTTACTTTCTAAAGGTGTAATGTCAAATAGTCGGAGATCGTTAGGACAGCACTCTGTAAATGTTGGATGCTTAATAGGTCTGCTGGTATACGCTATTAAAGTTTTACGATGCTTTGATAAGAGAAAAACACTATCTAAATAGTTAGTCATCGTGTTTAGAACGGATAAAGGTAAGGCATATTCTTCATTTTTAGTTTTATATGTATCTAGGACGTCTATCTCAGAGTAACATTCAATATAAGGATAGTGTTGATGCTGACGAAAATTAGCAATAGCTTTTTTATTCTTACTATCAGAAAACTCATATTGAATATTATTCGAGTCTAACCAACTATAAAATGATTGATTAATAATATCCTTCACACGATGATCGATAACCAGGATATCTGGTATTCCAAAAACTAATGGAATATTTGGGCCATTAGTCTTGTAGTAACGGCTCCAAAAAGTCTTCAAGAATTTTGACAGGGAACAACTACTGTCATTTTTTTCATAATATTCCGTGTAATTTAATGGAAAATCATTGACGGAGATGCCAAGTAAACATAATGGCTGCATTGATAGATCAGGATCTATAACTAATGGATCATTAGAACGCATTACGCCGTAGTTAGGCTCTATGAATACCCGTTTGCAAACCTGTACTGTTAAGTAATGAATAATTGGCATCATCTCTGACATATTACGTGTAAATTTTATTATTCATAAGATAGACGATCTTTATTCTAACTCCAAGGATAACCCATTGTGTATTGGTAACTTTTAAGAAATATTTGAACAAACATACAGCTCTCAATACAATGGGTCTCAAATCATAGTAAGGTTTTTTTCATGTCTACTTGCAGTTCAACGTCAGGAAAACCTGAAACGAAAGTTATCGCATTTAGCGGTGCAAATAAAAAGATAAGCGATATTCTTGACCTCGAGCACGTCAGATCTAACTCGCTTTTACAAATTCCTATTGCAGCTGAATTATTATCAGCTGGATTTCCTTCACCTGCCCTTTTCCCATATTGCTCTTTTTTGTCAATGTTCTGAAATCTATTAATAAATAACGAAAAAATAATAAGATAGTAAGATAAATCTCGTTCATACCTACTTTTACGGCGTTGACAACTATCACTCGGTCGAGTTTTTTCACTGATCCCCGCTGGGATCCCCTAATTGGTTGCCTTAGCGCTCATCCGAGCAAAGTTGAGTTAGGCTAGTTAACTAAATAATATAAATGGCCTTGTCCGACTCAGGCGAGACGGAACAACTTCGGTGGCCTCGATAAGCGCTGGCCCACTCCGAACCGTGAGAGTTTTTAAACAAACTGGTAAAGCAGACGCAATTCTCTTTCACTCGAAGCTGCTTTAAACCGCAGGTCGCGACCCATAACAGACGCTAATTCTTTAATCGATATTCGTTTTGATGTATCATCGCGAGCAGGAAACACCTTTCTTTATATCTAGGAAAAAACTATCGTATGTACTCCAAATTTGTTGTTTTTGTATCGCTGTTAAGCAGCTTAACCCTCAGCATTCCTGCCAACTCTTCTCCAGACCTGATAGTCAACAGCATCAAAGAGGTAGAGCAAAACCTGGGTGCTAAAGTAGGAGTCTCAATCTACAGCGTTTCTGATGGTTACCTTTGGCATTACAACGGCGATTCACGTTTTCCGTTGATGAGCACCTTTAAACCTCTTGCATGTGCGAAATTGCTCCACGATGTTGAAACGGCGAAGCTGTCGATTGATCGATCTGTGAAGATTGAGGAACAAGACCTTATTACTTGGTCGCCGATAACAGAAAAGCTTGTTGGAGAGAGCTTTTCCCTCAAGCAGGCTTGCACGGCTGCACTGGTTATGAGTGACAACACAGCGGCTAATATAGTACTGGACGGTATTAGTGGCCCATCTGAATTGACCTTGTTCATGAAAGAACTCGGTGATGAAGTAACGCGACTGGATCGTATAGAGCCTCATTTAAATGAAGCGCGAAGCGGGGATGAGCGTGATACAACAACACCTAACGCGATTGTAAAAAGCCTCGGGAAACTGCTTTATGGCGAGAAACTCTCAAGTGGCTCTAAAGAACAATTAATTGAATGGATGGCTGGCAACAAGGTGTCCGATAGCTTGTTGCGTTCAGTGCTACCAGAGGGGTGGTCAATTGCTGATAGGTCGGGTGCTGGTGGTTTTGGGTCTAGGGGAATCACCGCTGCGATTTGGTCAAATGAACAGCAGCCATTAATTGTTGCGATATATCTCACCCAGACTGAAGCTTCGTTTGACGAGAGAAATAAAGCTATTGCCAAAATAGGTAGAGAAATTTTCGCTTCTTATAACTAAGGCAACTTGGCGGGTACTAAGCACCTCAGCATCATAAGATGAGAGGTGTTCTTTCAATCTTCCTTTATAGCGGCAGCTAAATCGCAGCTAAAGACATCGATCAGGCCGCTCCGTATGTCCGCATTGTGCCGACTCCGGTATATGCGCAGGAAAATCATCTAACGTCCGGTTCCGGAAATTTCAGTTGGCTCTGTTAAAGCAACAGTGAGCGTATGCCCTCTCCCCCTTTAACGCTGCTCCTCAGAGACGGCTATACGGTAGTTATCTGCGGCCGTAGTTGAGCAGTGTGGTCATTTAGCAGTATCTCGCGCTATAAAAAACTGTATGTATATACAGTTTTTTATAGTA
>NZ_PYIX02000076.1 GCF_003024515.2 Acinetobacter sichuanensis | reverse complement strand
ACTCTGCAACTAACTCACCTGCATGAGCTGGATTATTCATCATCATATTCACCTCAATGGTAATCCTGATAATCTACGATATACGCATTACCATCTTTAAAAACAAAAGTCATACGCCAATTAGCATTGACTGTAATTGCCCAATGATTCTTTAAATTACCTTTCAACGGATGCAACCTCCATCCAGGAAAGTTCATTTCATCAATACTCTGTGCTTCATTCAAAGCTGTTAATTGACGTTTTAACTTTGTTGAATGAACAGATTGAATCCCTACTGTTGAACCTGTTTCAAAGAATTTTTCTAATCCTTTATGTTTAAAATTTATAATCACAACAAGTACCTTTGTATAGTTTTAATATACAGCAAATCATTCAGTAAAACTATACTGAAATAATGATCTCAACTCTCTCACATTCCCCACAGCCGTCGGGCAAGCCCTTGGGGCTGATGGTGAACGTTGAGAGAGTTTCGGCAATACTCACCCTAAGAGCTTGTTAAAAGACAAAGCCCTCAGAGTATTGCCGAGAACCAATTTTGGGCTGACGGAGCCACGCATCGGTCGTCCACGACAGTAGGTAATTGTGCTTTCCTACATAGGCTGAGATTACGATTTCACACACCGCATCGACACGTTCTCAAACCGAACAGTTTGCTTTTCTCTGCGAGGGTTTCCCCAACATACAATTTAAAGCTTCCCTGAACTACTCGCTGACGTTGTTGCTTTGTCGATTTCCCCTAGTAGCAACTCCTGCCTTAGATACGCTTAAATCGCTCTAAAACAATCGCTGTGGTGCGCTAGCGTCACTTATTCCTTCCACCCACACCACATGCCAACCGTATGCAACGGACACGCAGAAGCGGGCAAAGCTCGATCTAGGATGCTTATTTGATGGTTTTAAACACGTATTAACGAAGACTTATCATTTTAGGACTTGAACTAAACACTTTTTATTGTGAAAATAGAGTTCAGGTACAAGCCTTAGGTGAAATCATAACGGTCGCCAAACCTTATGATCTTCGTTATTCGATGGTCCAACATCAAATAACTGCGTACCGCTGAATATAAAGCGAAAGCCCTGAGTGTTGCAAGACACTTGGGGCTTTTTCTTTTGTTTAAATTGCTGATTTTCAAAAATGAATGTTGAACGGCAAAAATATCACCGATTTTGGCTCTAATTACTTTAAAAACTCACCGACCAATCTACGCAGCAATCCTTTTTTAGTTGGCTTATTTTCAGCTTCTTTTTTTTGTTGTTCTAGAACAGGCTGCTCACTTGTTCGTTTTTCACTATGTTCTAGCTGTAACGATTCTGTTTCTTGAGCATGTTCGTTACTTGTAATGTCTATTTTTGATTCTGTAGAGGGCTGATGTTCAATTCTGAGTTTATATTCATCAAAATCTTTTCTTAAATCATTTATTTGTTGCTTTAAAAAAGCTTTGTCATCTTCGGCTTTTTTAAGCTGTTCTTCGAGTAATTTTACTAGTTTCAGTTCTGTATCAGAAACACTGCCCTGAACAAGTTTTCGAACGTCTTTTTTAGTCACATTATCAAAAAGACGGATCATATCTTGTACCTGAACAAGCTGCACACCATCATCGCTTAACGTCGTGGTGAGTTCACCTTTTTTGATAGATCGATAAATTCGAGGTCGAGTGACGTTGAACTGTTTTGCTGCTTCTACGATGGTAATTTTTGACATACAGATTGAACGCCCCAGATAATTTTTAACATGTCACTTTCATTTGATAGCATTTTATGCGGCGACAGCCTATCCTGCGATAGAAAAATATGCCCTTAAAACCTATTTTTTCCGCTTTTGACTCGCTTAATAGCAATGGATAACGTCCAAACTGCTCTATAGTGCCCCATACTGCCCCTTATATTTTTTAATACTGCTCTATAGTGCCCCCTATACTTTTGAATACTGCTCTATAGTGCGCTAAAATGCTCTATACACACTTTAGGGTCATACAATGTTTGAAAACTATAAAATCACCAAAGAAATAGGCTTACGCATCCTCGAATTAAGACGAGAAGATGGACTGACCTTCCCTAAAATATCAGCAAAAATCAAAGCAGAATTTGGTGTTGATGTGGTGAGATCTTCGATTGAACGGTTCTATAAAAATTTCTTGAAAGGCAGCAGCAGGATTTTGCCGAACGATGTCGTGAATATTAGGATTAAGCATTCTGATCAGTTCAAAACAGAAAAACCTTTAAATAAGCCCCAGCCAGTTGTAGAAACGACCATTGAAGATTTTTCAGATAATCCAATCTTTAATTTACCTTGTGAAAAAAGTTTGAATCAGGCTTCAAGACCGAGTGATGAATTACTGAGTTTATTTAACCCCAAAAGACATACTAAATAGTGAACGTAAAACCGTCTTAAATGCGCTCTAAGCCCTTTTAAGTCGATTGGCAGGGATCAGGGTCATTATTTCAGTCCAAAGGGCTGAAATTGGCGCTGATTCATGGCGATCATTGTTGTTTTTGACTTAACAAAGTCGTGGAACATTGTTCACTAAATAATCGTGGAACATGAAAAATCCACAAAAAAGCCCAATCAGGTATGATTGGGCTTTTTTGTGGAGTCTAAAATAATGATTTATATGAAATAATTTTTTGCATTTCGTATAACGTGCATTATGTTAATTTTAGAAAATCTACATTAATCATTTTTACTACTATGACTAAGAGTAGAAATACTCAAATTAATAAATTATTATGGTTGCCAATAAGTAATTAAAATTTATAATATTTTCAAATTTATCTACAAGAGTCAGATATGACTAAATCTAGACAAGCCATAGATACAATCAGGGGGTATTACTACCAGTTTGATTTGACTATTAGTCAAATATTAGAGCAGAAAAATGAACAAAACATTATTACAATAGAAGGTATCGAAGATATAGATATTGCTTCAATAGATGGTAATACAACCATTCAGTGCAAATACTATCAAGGTACAACCTATAATCATTCAGAAATAAAAGATGCTATTATATTTTTCGCCGAACATTATGCTTCTGTTAAAAACTCACCTGATAAAAAAATTAGTTATAAACTATATGGCCATTATAAATCAGGACATGAAAAGTTAGATGTAAACTTAAATATTGATTTTTTTAAAAAACATTTTTTTAAGAAAACTTCTTATAAAGAAGTAAAAGATGTAGATGGTAAAAAAACAAAAGAAATCGATAAAATAACTTATAAAGATCAAGAATTAGGTTTTACAAATGAAGATATTTTAGATTTTATTTCATTAGTAAATATAAATATTAGAGGTAAGAGTTTCGAAGAACTAGAAAAACATGTTATAGACCAACTAATAGAAAACTTAGACTGTAGTGAAATTGAGGCTGAGTATTATTATAATAATAGTTTAGCTGTAATAAGGGAGTTAGCTAAATCTAAAGAAATCGTTTCCAGAAAAATATCTAAAGAAGACTTCAAAAAAAAGATATCTAAAAGTAATAAAAGAATTTTCAATATTTGGTATTCTAAAATTAGAGGTAAGAGCCATTATAATAAATATGTAAGAAAATCAATTTTTGATGACAGAAGCTCAAATCAACTTAGAATATTTCTTATTGACTGTCATGGTTTTAAAAAAAGTGAATTATTAAAAACATTAATGGATATCTCCGAAAAATGGTCTAATATGAACACTTCTAAGAGTATAGAATTATTTTGCCCCTATATATATATACACAATTATTGTGAAAATGAACTAGCTCAAATAAAGAATGAATTAATTGATAATAACTATTTAATTGAAGATGGTTACTATTATCTAAATTCTTCGTTCAACTCAAAACTTTTTATCAGAGAACCTACTAAAAACACGTGTAAATACAGAACAAATTTAAAAATTTTGAATAATTTAAAAGATTTAAATTCTGTGTTACAAGAAAGTGAAACAAAATATAAAATCATATTTCAATTTTATAGAAGTTCCCCATTTTTTTCTAGTGAAATAGTTTTAAACCATGAAATTTATTTTCAAGACCTCGAATGTATAAAAGAGATGATACTATGGTAAATTTTAAAGAACCTGAAAATAGCGCTATAGTTATTTCTGTTAAACCAAATAAGATAACGATTCAAGTTGAAGACTTACAAAGTTTTAAATTGGCTAATGAAACTTTAAAAGTTGGATCATACTTAAAAGTAACAAGTAATGATTCAGCAGTTTTAATGGCAATAATTGAAAATTTCTCTATCGGATATGATAATAATAATCAGAGAGTTTATTTAATAGAGGCACTACCTTTAGGTATATTAGATGATGGGAAGTTCACTCGTGGAGGTGATTCAATTGCAATTCCTCCTAGAAGGGTTGAACCAGCAACTATTGAGGATATGAAAAATATTTATCAGAATTTTGATTCTGATAAAAGCTTTATCTTTTCGAAGTTGACTGCGCGAAAGGAAATAAAAGTTCCTGTAAATGGTGATAATTTTTTCAACAAGCATATAGCTATTGTTGGTTCAACAGGTTCTGGAAAATCAAATACTTTGGCTAGTATTATTCAAAAAACAGTTAGAGACAATGGAGGATTAAAAAACAACTCACATATTATAATATTTGATATACACTCTGAATATAAAACAGCATTTCCAAATGCGAATTTCCTTGATGTTAATAAATTAAAGCTACCTTATTGGCTACTAAATAGTGAGGAACTAGAAGAAATATTGTTAGATACGGGTGAGAGGGACAACTATAATCAATCTTCAATATTTAGAAAATTAGTAACTTTAAATAAGAATAAATATAACCCTGAAAAAACAAAAATACATTATGATTCTCCTATAAAATTTGAAATATTAGAAATAGAAAATGCTCTATTTAATTTAAGAAATGAGACAAAGAATTATAAAAATCAGAATAAACATATGATAGTTAATGATGATTATTTTTTAGAGTCTAATGGAAACGTTAAAGAGGATTCTGGTATTGAGTTTAGTAATGAAGAGGAAAAGATAAAAGCTTATTTTAATGAAAAGTTTAAATTTCATAGTGTGAAAAGCAGCCATATAAATAAAGGAACATATGCTGACGGTACATTAGATAAGTTTTATATTCGTTTTACAGAAAAAATCAAACAGGATAGATTGAAATTCATGTTTGGAGAAGACGCAAGAAAATCTACATTTGAAGATATTCTTAAAATGTTACTAGGTTATGAAGATAAAAAAGAATCTAATATAACTATTATTGATCTAAGTGACGTTCCATTTGAGGTTTTAAGTATAACTGTTTCATTAATTTCTAGATTAGTATTTGAATATGGATATATTTATAAAAGATTACGTCATAATAGTAAACCTCAAGAGACCATAAATAATGATGCTCCAATACTATTAGTTTATGAAGAAGCACATAAGTACGTTCCTAATAGTGATTTAGTTAAATTTAGAGCCTCAAAAAAATCTATTGAACGTATAGCCAAAGAAGGACGAAAATACGGAGTTACTTTACTACTATCAAGTCAAAGGCCTTCTGAAATTTCAGAAACTATTTTTTCACAATGCAACAATTTCATTGCTATGCGACTAACGAATCCTGTTGATCAGAATTATGTAAAAAAATTATTGCCTGATTCTTTAGGTTCTCTCATTGATACTTTACCCAACCTAAAACAAGGTGAAGCACTTCTGATAGGAGATTCAATTGTTTTACCATCCCTTGTATATATAGATAGATGTAATCCAAAACCATCCTCTAACGATATTCCTTATTGGGAGTTATGGAAAAAGGATTGGATCAATCTTAAATTCGATCAAATCGTAGATGAATGGCATAAATAAGCACTATTTTTGTTTGAAACTTAGCTTGACCTTAAAATTTAATTAAGTCTAATATTTGAGCTAAGTTTCATAACATTGATTCTATTTTTACTCATAGGTCTTTGATCATTTACTTAACATAAAAGTGTTAGAAACCATTTAAACCTATTTAATCTCTTCTTTAAGGGAAATCAGATAATGTTCAACATATTTTAAGTATTCATCTTTTTTCTTATGAGAACCATAGACTTGAACTCCTTCTTCTTTTAAAAACTTACAAAAGTTTCTTGTCCTTTCTAACAGTTCATCTCTATCTTTTTTAAGCAAAAGCTCACGCCAAATACCTAAATGCGTATCAAATAGAAAAAAGATTCTAGAACCTTTTTTAAACCTGACTTTTGAGGACTGTGATTCCAAATTAAACAAGCAATCTGCTATATCTTGAATGTTCTGCATAAATCAAAATTAACACTGTACAAAAAATGGCTGAATCTGTGGACGCTGTTTTTGTGATTCCATCCAAAGTGAATGTTTAGATTGCACTCGCATTAACAGATCCGCACTGATTCCCAAAGCATCATGTAAACGCAAAGCAATATCTGCTGTTATTGGTGCTTTACCATTAATAATTCTTGAAAGTAGTGGACGTGTCACTTGAATACGTTCAGCAAGCTCAGTAATCGTAATTGCTTGCCCTTCGTCCTTTAGACCTTCTAACC
>NZ_PYIX02000075.1 GCF_003024515.2 Acinetobacter sichuanensis | reverse complement strand
GTGAAGTTCAGCGACTGTCGCAGTTCTAATCCATGATTTATAAATGCACTGCCCGTTTAACCAGTAATGATCGTTTCTAGTTTGAACCTTGTGAACTGTCATAAGATCGTTAGGCATGAATGCATCAATGTACACAACTACATCACCAACTAAGAAATCACTTTCAGCCGATTCTAATTCTGGCGAATTCGCCATAATGAAACAGTTATTGCATTGGAACTCGCTGCACTTGTTAGTGCATGGGTGTTTTGATATATTAGGCTTTGTCATTTCATTGATCCTTGTGATTGATGAGCAGAAAAAGCTTGAGCCGCGAACTCAGGCTTTTTTTGTACCCGTTGTTTCTTAAAAAAACTTAATAATGCTCCGAATACATTTGTATTCTTTGATGTATACAAAGTATTCAATGTATACGTTGGTATACATTCACTTTTATGCGAAAACTGAGATTCGTCTAAATCAAGAAGGTTCTCATCTATGAGTTTTTGTTTAATCGCCTCACGAATCCAATCACTACGGCTTTTACCGCTACTTTTGATAGCTTCAAGCCAATCAGGTGGTAATCGAGTTGATGCTGATACATCTAACTTAGGCTGGGTTAATACTGATGACATTGTCACCTCCTATATGGTTATTTGCTCTAAACTCTCTTTTAATGAAGGACAAAGCTCACTTGCTTTAAATTCACCATTGGTTACAGCCTGTGCACGAATCGCTACTAACTCAGACATTTTTCTAGTTCCACGAACCCAAGCTGATACGGCAGGCTGTCTTACTTGCAATGCTTTCGCTGTATTTTCTTGTCCGCCAAAATGCTCAACTAAACGTTGAAACTTATTTTTGCCTAATTCAGTCATAGTTATATCTCCTTAGATATAACCAATAATATAACTATAGCTATATTAAATCAATAACTATAGTTGTTTGATCCTATATAACCAAAGTTATATATTGTTATAAATTATTTGGTGTAAGTCTTATGTCACTTAAAGAGCGTCTAAAAGAGTCGAGAAAAAAAGCTAAAAAGACTCAACTTGAAGTTGCTGAAGCTGTAAAAATGTCACAACCTGCATACCAAGCATTGGAATCAGGTAGAAATCAAAAGTCTGCTTTTTTGCCACTAATCGCAGATTTTTTAGGAGTTGATCCATATTGGCTAACAACAGGAACTACTTCCGAATCTAATCAAAGTGAAATAGCGAGAAATAAATCTAATAGTAGTTGTAAAGGTGATATTCACTTCGCTCCAGTTGAGTTTAGAAGTGCAGATACAAAAGGTCGCCCTGGTAATGTGCGTATTCCTATTTATAAGGATGTAAAAGCATCGTGTGGTTCAGGTATTGAAAATTTTCTAGAAGATGCAAGCGATTATCTTGAAATTGACCCTGTGTTGTTAAAACTTATGGGTGTACAGATAAATCCTAGTCATCTCAAAATTATCTATTCTGCTGAATACAGCATGTACCCGACTGTTGCTCCAGATAGCCCATTGTTTGTAGATGTTTCTGATAAAGATCCAAATAATTTAAAAAATGGCAATGTTTACGTGTTTACTCACAATCATGAGTTAAGAATGAAGCGTGTTTTTGTGAGTTATGGATCTAATACGGTAAAGCTTACGAGTGATAATCCTGATAAGAATAGATATCCAGATGAATTTATAACGAATGAACAGCTTAATGAAATTAATTTTGTAGGACGTTTAGAGTTGGCTTTGGTTAAGCCTTAAGGAAACAACAATATGACTAATCAATATCCAATTAATAATGTTTTAGACAAGATTCGTGAAGCATCTAAGAATAAAACAAGTTTAGAGCTATTAGTGGATGAGGTTAAAGTGCTTGCTGATCGAATCGGTGACTTCAGACTTATCCCTGTTTATACGATGGAGTAAATTAATCAGTTGTGTAATGAAGGGAAATTGGGAAAACCAATGTTTCCTAAGAAAATGGATAATTAAAACTGCGAACCCGACGCAGCTCTTTCAAACAGATCGGGTGGAGAAGAAATGTATAATTTATTAAATAATATTAAATATCTACCTGCTATTAGAACAAGTCGTTTTGAATTGGCTGCTTTAACCGAGCTTGATAAGAATGTAAAAGATCAAATATCTCCATTTTTATTATTAAGAAGTAATTCTGATTCAATTAAAGATATAGAACGATTTTTAAATGACTGGGAAGGCGGTGCATTGTGGATTGATAACTCGCGGTATACCCTTGATAGTGTCTCAGGTATAGCTCCACTACTGAATAACTCAGAAAATCATTACCACTTTAAATACGAATTTTTTCAAAAATTATTCAACTTAAACAATCGAATTAAGCCAATAGTAGGTTTTGGAGCTTTAGATAATGTGCGATCAGTTACCCAATTTGGTCTAAAGGTTTTAAATGACTTTGGTTATTTGGGTATAAGACTAGAAGTTGACTCTATAGACAGTTCTAATTTAGATAAAAAATTAAACATTTTTTCCTCTCTTATGAATGCAATACCTGATGAATTCATTAATAAAATCTTTATCATAATTGATACATGTTCAATTGATAGCCTTCCAAATCTGGGTCCAGATGGGGTGATAATGAAATGTGCTAGTGCTGCAATAAAATACAATGTTAAGCATATTTCAACTTTAAGTACTTCTTGGCCAAACGATCGCCCAGGTAAAAATGAGGAACTAACAATACCCAATATAGATCCAATTTGGCAGGCTTATTTTTCTCAGTTAATTCATAAGATTGATCCTAATATCAACTGTATTTATGGAGATTATGCCTCTACAAATCCCATGAAAGATTTGTCTGATGATTATGATCCTGCTGTTATGAGCTTACCAATCCCATTTGCTGGTTATGCTTATGATCTTGGCTGGTTTCAATATAGATATGGAAATAGTGGTGAGTGGGATAAATTTATCGGGATTGCTAACAAAATTGTAGAAAGTTCTAAATTTCAATCACATGGTGCAGATTTCTGTTGGGGAAATCGTAGAATTTATGCAATTAGCCAACAAACTGAAGAACCTAAAACAAACTCAGTTTGGAATAAAATTAGAATCAATCAACATATTACATTGATGCATGAACTTTTAAATAATGGACTTTTTGAAAATATTTTAAGACCAAAAGAAGAAGAGGATTAACTTAAAACAGGATAAGCGCGTTCTCTAGTTTTTAAGCACTGTAAAACGTAATTATTTATTAAGCTAATATCAATCAATGTAGCTATTCGCTCTCTGATTACCTTTTTATTATCAGATGAACGAATAGCTATATTATGAATTCTCGCAAAATTTTGAAGCTCATCTTTCCATAAGAAACTTGTTAAATCAAAAGCATCTATATTTTTATTAGGAGAAGCATTTTTATAAATTGCAATAGATCCTAAATCATCAATCATTAAAATTCCAATATGAGATGCTGTAGTCTCAATAGCTTTTTTTAAATGAGAACTATGACAACATAACCAAATTTCGTTAAAGACATTGCTGTAAGCAAGCATTTGACGATCCCATCTCTTGAGATTGTCTGCCTTGGATTTAATTTCAAACCCAACTAATCTCCCATTAGCAAGTACTAAGTCAGCACGAAAAGTAGACTCTACTGAGGAGTGAGGATTTTTATTATAAAAACCTAACTCATTAATTAAAACATCATTCTGTTTCGCTTTGTGTTTAGTTTTAATCCATGAACTTAGTTGATCTCTAATTTCAATGGGACCAAGTGCTTTGTCGAAATTAAGCATTTAATGTACCTCTCATAAATTTCAGCACCCTTACTAAAATTGGTTTGGATTTTAACAAAATGAAAGTTTAGAATCTACGATTATCGCTTATTTCACCACACCCGGTGTGGGTTTTAATTTACCTGTAATACTGAAAAACTATAATCACTACCAAGGCTACTGAAGGATAGCCTGTAATAACTCAGTATCATTCGCTCACCCGCTTCTGCGGGTTTTTCTTTTTTAGTTTCAGGTAAATAAAATCAGAAAGTAACTAAAAGGTGCATTTTATGCATCAAAAAATAGTTTCCATACAAATCTTGTGCAATATCAAATACAAAATAATAATATTCGATAAAATACCGATAACCATGTCTCACTCTCATCCCAGAATTTGAGTGTATTTCTTAAATATTAAATTGGCATCGAATTTGCAATTAGAAAACTACAAATCTTAAAATTTACTTAAGAACGGAGTTTTTATTTTGAAAAAGTCACTTTTATCACTATTCGTTGTGGGTTGCTCAATCTTTAGTTCTGCTTATGCTGATGATTTTGTTGTACTAAAACAAATCTCTGATAAACCTACCATTCTTAAAAGTGGACCTTATGCTGGTAACTATTATGTTCCATCTACACTTTCAACAATTCAATGGGGCTACTTGCCAAACAAAGACTCTAAATCTGTATTAACTATCCCATCTGGCAGTACAGTAACATTTGATACAGTTTCTCATGAGGGTTTACTTGAGGATCAAGGACGTGATGCAGAAAAGTATTTTAAATCTAAAGGTGTAAAATCAGATTCTATTTTGGATGAAGCTAAATTAATTACCCAATCAAAACTAAAACATGACTTCTTTAAAGATGGTCCACACATTATTACAGGTCCTGTAGCGATTGAAGGTGCCATGCCTGGTGATGTGCTAAAAGTAGAGATTCTTAAAGTTGAGCCTCGCGTTCCTTATGGAGTAGTTTCAAACCGACACGGTAAAGGTACACTGGTTGGTGAATTTCCTAAAACACCAGCAAGTCCAACCCCTTCAGTTGATAACCCTGCATCATTCGGTAATGTTTCTATCTTTACCCCTATCGAAAAAAATGTGAAAGGTGAATATGAAGGTGTCATGAAAACAGCTTCAGGAAAATCTATTCGCTTTCCGTTATATCCATTTATGGGAACCATGGGAGTTGCGCCAAATACAAGTGAACCTGTGAATTCAGTACCACCATCATTCTTTGGAGGTAATATTGATATTAATGAACTCGGTGCTGGCGCAACAGCCTACTACCCTGTCCAAGTACCTGGTGCTATGTTTTACACTGGAGATGGTCATTTTGTTCAAGGAGATGGTGAAGTTTCTTTAACTGCCCTTGAAGGCTCAACTCGCGCTACATTTAAAATTACGCTACTCAAATCAGGTCGAGACAAAATACTTGGTAAAGAGATTAAGCAACCCTTAGCAGAAAATGCAGAATTCTGGATTACTCCTGGTTTAGATGCTGACCTTGATGAAGCAATGAAGAAGTCTACTCGTGAAGCTATTGCATTCCTTAAAAATGAGTTTGGTATAGAAGAGGAAATAGCTTACGCTTATTTAAGTGCAGCAACTGATTTTCAAGTTTCTCAAGTTGTAGACAAAACTAAAGGAATTCATGCCATGATTCGTAAAGCAGACTTTGAAGAGTTTAAAGAAGAAAATAAAAAATAATTAAATATTGAAACAAAAAACCCTGCAATTGCGGGGTTTTCTTTTGACTAATATAATTAAAAATATAACTAAAGAAATAAAAAATAGCTTTAAGTATTGACTATAAAAATAACTATAGTTATATTTATGAGACAAAATAAAAGCACATCGCTCTCTTACCTTCGATGTGCCTTTACAACTAGCGAGATCAATTATGAATGCAAAACTAAATCCTATCAACCCTGCTGTTACACATCGTGTACAGCCAAAACGCTTTTTACAAGTTTGCACACTCAGTGCTTTATTCACGACGGGTATCGTTGCTTTAGCATATGACCAAAAAACCACTGAATACAAACCACCTCTAGCATCTGAATACATCCCTTCTACTTATGCCGTGCAAACAGTAGAAATCACTTCATTAAGCACTGGCTATGCTGTGATTCAACTTGATGAGTTCACATTAAAGTTCCCTTTTAGCTATGAAGCACATAAAGATGAAAACGGCGCAGTAAATTATGGCTTCACTGCTGTAGAAATTAAAGAACTCGGTCAAATCAAAGTCTTTGACGAGAAAGGCAATCCATACCGCGACTTCACTGATCAACTCGACCACCGCAATATCAATAACTTGTTGATTGGTTTTATTGAGCGTAATCATTTAGTGGAGGCTGTGTAATGACTGAATCTACTACTCCAGAACAACTAGATAATTTCTCAAAACTCGCTGCTATTAATGTTTCTAAGCATATCGAAAAGAAAAATGGCTTGTCCTATTTATCGTGGGCTTGGGCTGTTGACCAATTAATGCGTCTAGATCCTCAAGCGAATTGGGTCTTTCGTGAGCCAGTTGTTTATCCTGATGGATCAATGATGGTTCATTGCGATATCACTGTTTATGGGAAAACAATGTATATGTTTTTACCTGTAATGAACTATAGCAATAAGGCAATTGCTAACCCTAATGCTGTCGATATTAACAAGGCAATGATGCGTTGCCTTGTTAAAGGAATTGCTGTACATGGTTTAGGACTTTATATCTACGCTGGTGAGGATTTACCAGAAGAAGAAAAACAAGCAACTATGCACGAGCAAAATCAAGGCTCACAACAGCCTAATCAACAACAAAACCAAAACACGCAACAGCCTGTTCAACAACAAGCTGCACCACCAAAACCTAAGGATACTCGAACACAACAACAAATTTATGATTCTGCCTTAGCGACTATCCAAAAAACCGAAGATAGAGATGTTCTACTCAAAGCTGCCAGAACGTTTAAAGGCACAAAATATGAAACAAGTATTAATAAAGCTTGTCGAGCTCGTTCAGATCAAATGGGTTGGCCAACCAAACAAACCCAACGAAACCAAAACTCGCCACAGCAACCGATGCATCATTGAGGGATAACAAATGGATATTTTAAACGCTAAACAAGCTTTTGAAACAATGTCATCTGGTCAAGCAGTGTTGTGTCGTGCAGTCGGGCAACTGCTCGACTTTGGCGAGTTGAGTCAATTCCCTGCTACGGTCTTCTTCGGTGCTGATTACGAGTTTTGCCTTGCACCTCGTTTTATGACGATTGGTCAATTGGATCTAGAAGTACCTGAGTGTATTCAAGGCTTTGATGACTTAATTGATGATGCAATTGCGCATGCACGTGCATTTATCACGTTAAACGGCGGTTCATTAGATCCTATCGAAGTTGAAGCTCCAGCTGTAGAAGTTGAAACTGTTGTTGAGCCTGAGGTTACTACTGAACTCGCG
>NZ_PYIX02000074.1 GCF_003024515.2 Acinetobacter sichuanensis | reverse complement strand
TAATTTCATTTTTGTTTGGATTATCACTTAAGCTGCCAATTTTACGTGCTAATTTTAAAGCGGCTTCATTGGCTTCAGCACCTGAGCTACAGAAAAATGCTTTATCTGCAAAAGTATGATTAATTAATTGTTCTGCAAGTGCTAAAACAGGTTCATTGGTATAACCATTGCCTAAATGCCAGAGTTTTTTTGCTTGTTCCATCAAAGCATTTAAAGCAACAGGATGACAATGTCCTAAAGCATTTACTGCAATACCACCTGCAAAATCGATATATTCTTTTTCGTTTTGATCCCAAATACGTGAGCCTTCGCCACGAGTTAAAATAAACTCAGCGGGTGCATAAACGGGTACAATTAACTCATTAAAATTTTCACGATTTACTTTTAAATTTGCATTCATTTTGCTGTCTCTGATTAAGTTTAAATGGGAATAAATGAAGTATTAACCTGGGAAAATTCCACGTTCTTGACGTGCTTTTAAAATACGTTCACAGGCAAGGATGTAAGCGGCAGTACGTAAACTACAATCTTGATCGGTTGATTTTTGCCAAACATCTGCAATCGCATTGATCATGAGCTTGTCTAAACGTTCGTTAATTTCAGCCTCACTCCAGAAGTAACTTGACATATCTTGTACCCATTCGAAGTAGCTGACAGTTACGCCACCAGCATTGCAAATGACATCAGGAACAATCGTAATGCCACGCTCTAAACAAACATCATCAGCTTCAGGATGAGTTGGACCGTTGGCACCTTCTAAAATTAATTTTGCAGTTAAATTCTGAGCACGTTCAGCTGTAATTTGCCCTTCTAATGCCGCAGGAATTAAGATATCCATCTGTAGCGTCCAAAAATTTTCATTCGAAATTTCTTGTGCTTTAGGGAAACCTTTTACGCCTTTGTTGTGGTGGACATATTTTTGTAGTTCAACAACTTCTATTCCATTTTCATTAAAAATAGTGCCTGTATGGTCTTGTACAGCAACAACTTTTGCCCCAGCTTCTTCAAATAAATAAGCGGCTTCACTACCCACATTACCAAAACCTTGAATAGCAACTTTGCAGTCTTTGATCGCTAACTGAATATTTTTGGCAACTTCTACGCCTGTAATAAAGACACCGCGACCTGTGGCACGAACACGCCCAAGAGAACCACCCAAATGTAAAGGTTTTCCTGTTACCACACCTGTGACGGTATGACCTTTAATACTTGAATAGGTTTCCATCATCCAACCCATAATTTGTGGATTAGTCCCCACATCTGGTGCAGGAATATCGACCTGAGGACCAATTAAAGGACCAATTTCACTGGTAAAACGACGTGTTAAACGTTCAAGTTCACGTGCTGATAATTCTGTTGGATCTACACTAATTCCACCTTTTGCACCACCAAAAGGTAAATTTAATGCTGCTGTTTTAATGGTCATCCATGCAGATAAAGCCATAACTTCTTTTAAATCAACATCAGGGTGATAACGAATACCCCCTTTACCAGGACCACGAGATAAATTGTGCTGAACACGGTAACCTTCAAAATGACGAATAGAGCCATCATCCATGACAATAGGTAAGTCTACGATTAGAGCGCGTTTTGCAACTTTTAATGTATTTACATAGGGTTGAATACTTTTTCCTAAATAAGGTGTCACGCGTTCCACTTGCGTTAAATAAGCTAACCAAGGATCATATTTCGATGCATTTGCCGATATAGACATTCTTTTTCTCTAAAAAGTTATGGTATAAGTTACACATTTTCCAAATGTGATACTTTGCTCAAATTTCCTGATGATTTGAACTAAGTTACTGAGTTGCCTCGAATAAGTAATATTATTGGCAATCAATTTGATTAAAAAAAGCTTTTAAATTGATTGAATTTTATTTATTTTTATCAAATTGCTTATTGAGTTTTTCAAAATGAACGAAACGGATAGTAAAATTCTAGGTTTACTCAGGGAAAATGCACGTATTTCAATTACTGAAATTGCAGAGAGAATTAGAAATTCTAGAGCAACAGTACAAAAACGAATTGAATATATGGAAACAACTGGGATCATTACAGGTTATACCGTAAGAATTAAACCCAATGTTGAACGGAATCAGATCCAAGCATGGATGAACATCATGGTAGAAGGAAACAAAGCACAAGCGGTGATTGCTGAGTTGAGAATAGATCCTGCTGTACAACAATTGCATACAACCAATGGAAAATGGGATTTATTAGTTGAAATACATTCAGATAGTTTGCAAAATTTTGATGTGATTCTAGGGAGAATTAGAAAAATTTCAGGTATTTATAATACAGAAACCAGTTTGTTATTATCGACATATAAATTATAGAGATTCAAGTTTTTCAAATTTATTTAAAGCTATTGCTAGGTCAAGATTTATGATGAAAAACCTCGGGCTGATTGCCCGAGGATATAATATGATGAGGTTAGGTCATGATTATACGATTTAGTGATGATTAAGTTTTAAAATTCTTATTCATTCATAAGTTAAAATTTTATAATTGAAAATTATCTATTGTTTTAAAAAAATCTATAAATTTTTGTGAATCATTACTTTTACGTTTACTTAAAAATAATTCTATATGTGGCAGCTTAATATCTAAAGGTTTAGAAATAATATTTTCATTCAAAATTTCAGTTACATAGCTAGGTAAAATAGTACAGGTTTTATTAATATTTAAAAAATTAATATTAAATAAAATATTATCAGCTTCTTGAATAATATTTAAATCAACATTTTGACTTTGCATAAAATCAATAATTTTATGATGTAGTTGTGGTGAGCATGCTTTAGATGGAATAATAAAGTTATGATCCTCTAATAGTTTAATTGGAATTTCATTTAATTTAGCTAAAGCATGATCTTTATTCATCAGGAAAATAAGAGGTTCTTCAAAAATTTTTTGACTATATATTTCCTCATTATTCATATCAGCTCTTGATAGCGCAATATCAATATGACCATTATCAATAGCTGAAAGCATTTGAGTGTCATTTAGACTGATTAACTCAGTAGTTAAATGTGGAAAAAGTTTATTTAAAATAGGAATGAGTAGCGGTAATATTTTTATTTCAGCAACGGGAACAAAACCAATTTTAAGATGATTTTCACTGTTTTTTTTAGATTGCCTTGTAATAGAAACTGCTTTTTCTGCACTTTGTAATATCAGTTTTGCATGTTGAAGAAAAATAGAACCTTCATGCGTAAGTTCTACCTTTCTTTTTGTTCGAATAAATAATTGAACACCAATAAAATCTTCTAAATCTCTAATTTGTTGGCTAAGAGAAGGTTGTACTGTATGAAGTTTTATCGCTGCATTACTAAAGTTTAATTCTTGTGCGACCATAACAAAATATTTTAAATGTCTTAATTCCATATATGCTACCTTTAAAATAGTATTAAACTTAGTCAACAAATCCTGTCTAATAGAATTATATAATTAAATAGTTAAAAGATATTTTTGATTACAGACATTATTTTTAGATTTAAGACATCGCTAGTTTTGCAATCATATTCTTCTTCTTTTATATTATTTATGTGATCGATTAGGGAAAAAGGTATTGGTTATGATTGATGAAACATGGAATGGGATGTCAAAATATCCAGTAGAATTTTTAACCAAAATTGAGTCTAATGATTCAGAGTTAGGTTTTTTCTTCGCAGAAGTTATAAGAAATGAAGGAAATGTGATAGATGTTCATCATAATGCATTAACAATTATATGCTTAAAGAACAAAGCTGTTAAAAAAATAGGCAGTAAAATTTTTATTGAAGAGGGTGTGTTTTTAAGAAAACCTGGCGAAACCACCAATTTTGAAATACTGAGTCCAACTCATTTACAAATATTAATGATCTCTAACGCTTATGTAGAGACTGTCTTAAAACAAAAAATGAGCCTTTATGATTATTCAAAAATAAATAGTCAATTAGATCTATATAACCAACAACTTATAATTTCATTAATGGATTCTTTAGGATATATCTCTAGAGGAAATATTAAAAAAACAAAAATTATTGATAATATAATACAAGCTATACTTAATGTATTTATAAATGAAGATGAAAAATATCACGATTTGAAAAAAAGTGATCGTATTTTTTGGAAAAAAGTTTATAACTATGTCGAAAATGAAAATTTACAATCAATTAAAGTTACAGATTTAGCCATATTAGTACAAATGAGTGAAAGACATTTTAGTCGAAAATTTATGCTTGAACATGGAGTGTCTCCTTATCAATATATCATTGCAGCAAAAATTAAAAAATCTATAGAATATTTGATGATTGGTCATTTCGCCTTATCTGAGATTGCATTTTTGTCAGGATTTAATGATCAAAGCCAATTTTCTACATTATTTAAAAAGAAAATGGGAGTAACCCCCTTAGAATATAGAGAAAAATACATGTCGCATAATATTTAAATCGTGTATTAAAAGATAGATAAAATATATTTTACAAAATAATGTAACAGCTCTAATAATAAAGTAGGTCATTATTCAGTATGTAATTTCTGAACTTGAACCTTAAATTATGGATCTATACATCGGATGATGTTTTAAAGGAAAAGTGGGTGTTATGATGGTTTTTCGATGCCAAGCATTTTTAAAGAAAAAAGAATTTAATTTTAATAAAATGATGAAGATTTTAATGCTAAGTAGTTTTTCTATGATGCCAATTTCTTCTTTGTTTGCTCAAGATATACAAACAGCAATGTCTGTAGATGAGTTAAAAAAAGAAATGATTCATCGTTCAGAGATTAATTTATATCCAGTTTATAATATTCCTCCTGAAATTATGAAAGGTATTGCTAATGAAGTTAAAACATTAAATATTGATGAATGGACAAAAGCATATATTAAAGTTGGTGACTCATATTTTTCCAAAGGCATGAGCTATGAAAATAGTGATAAGGAAAAAGCGATATATAACTTTGGTATGGCGCAACGATTATATAATATGGGACGTTGGCCTGCTATTTTAACGAAAAGTAGAGAACAATCTTATAAACTTGAAATCAAAGCATTTGAGGCTGTACAACGATTAAAAGGTATTAATTTAGAGAGAGTTGAGAGTAAATATAAAAATTATAATTCAGTTGCTTATCTGGTTAAACCTAAACAATATAATGACAAATTACCAATTGTTATTTCTATTGGTGGATTAGATGGTTGGAAAGAAGCACGAATTACCCAATTATCACCATTATTAGATAAAGGTGTCGCAATTTTATCCATTGATATGCCAGGTACAGGGCAAACAGAGGTTAAAATGGGTACAGATGCTGAGGCTGTTTTATTTACTTTAATTGAAAAAGTTCTACAACGTAATGATATTGATCAAAATCGTGTAGTATTTTATGGAGGAAGCTTTGGTGGATATTGGACAACATTATTAGCAGCAAGAAACAAAATAAAACTAGCAGGTGTTGTTGATCAGTCAGGACCATATTCAGAAACTTTCAAACCTAATAAACTAGGTACTGTATTTGAAGGTAAAGAGTATTTATATGACAGTTTACCTTCATTATCAAATTTGATACATGGTATTAATGGTCGAGAACAATTATTAAATGCTATGCAGGAACAGGCGATTGATCGTTTAGTTCCATTACCACTAAAAATAGATAGTCCTATTTTAGTGATTGGTGGTAAACATGACAGTTTAGTTCCTCAGGAAGATTTATTACCGCTTTTATTCTCTGAAGGTGATGTGCGTGAAGCTTGGATTAATCCAAATGGTATTCATATGGGGCGTGAACGTGGTAAAAACATAAAATGGGATGACAAAACAATTTCTAAAGAAATTATTTTTCCATGGGTTTTAGCTCGTTTAGGGTTAAAGTAAATTTTTGATATATCTTGCTGACTTTTTATTAGTTAGCAAGATAGAATAAATATTTATATTTTGTTTTTTAGGCATAATTTTATATAAAAAAAGAAAGGTCAATTGACCTTTCTTATATTTTTAGAATTTCCACGTATAGTCAATATTTATACGCGTTTCATTGGCTGGTTTAAATGTTGTATTTTTTGCAAAGTTATTATCAGAAGTCATATATCGTGTTCTAAAACTTAATCCTTTTAAATAACTCTGTTGGAAATTATATTGAAGTTCAAATGCTTTTGAATCTTCTTTTAGATTATTTCCTCCAAGTTGAGGTAAGTCTATATTCGTTCCCTTAATATAACGTATAGCTGCTCGCAGACCAGGAACGTAATCTTGAAAATTATAATCATACCGAATAGAGTAGACTTTTTCTTTCGGATTTAGAAAGTCAACTCCCCAGCCTTCAACAAATAATTGGACCTCACCACCAGATAAATAAGGATGAGCTGTATCACCAAAATTTTGCATTGTACTTAATGTAAGGAGATGATTATTATAATTAAAACCAAAGTTTCCAGTAAGTAAGGTATTATCAATTTTACCTGCTAATGCTCGCCCATGTTCATTACTATTCCAGAACCTTAGATCTGATAGTAGTCGTGTATTTTCTGTCAGCATATAAGTATTATTAAAAGTAAATGCAGCTTGAGCGTATAAATCATCAATTATGCCATAATATAAACTATACTGAGTATCTTTTGATGGACTATATTTTGAGCCTAAGAAAGAAAGATTATCTGCCTGTGCTGCATTAAATCTACCATTACTGGTTGTAATACTCATAGTTTCATAATTTGTAGAATCTCTATGATTCACCTTATCTATATAACCCGCATAAAGTTCAATATTATCAATATCTTTAGATTCAAATAATGTACCACGGAATGTTTGAGGCAGTAATCTTGATCTTGAACTAGAAATTATTGGGTTAAATGGCATTACTGTGCCAATTTTTAATTCAGAATCTTCAAATTTAATTTTTCCTGTAATACCTAATTCACTTGCAGTATCTGCACGTTCTCGAGTTATTTTATCCGTTGGAATTAAACCAGAGGCTATATAATCAGAATCACCAATAATTTTAATGGCTGTTAATGCTTGTAAATCAAGTCCAAGACCAACTTTTCCTTCAGTATATCCAGATTTTAAATTTAAAATGAAACCTTGAGTCCAGTCCTTCGCTCTACCAATTTTTTGTGGATCAGTATATTCACGATCAAAATAATAATTTCGAGACATTAAGCTTCCTTGACTATCATCAATAAAACTATTAGCCATGACAGGCATGCTTAAAATATATAATGGTAAAATAATTCCATAGGTTAATTTCATGAAAATTCCTTAGTTTTTCGTTTGATAAATAATCCATTTATCTTTTTTTATCATAATTTGATTTTGTTCTTTTTTGTAATTCAAATAATATTGCTTTTTATATATATTATTGATTACTTTTTTATGTGTATTTTAAATTTATACTAAATAGTTTTAATAACTATTCAGGCAATGATTTAAATAAAGATAAGTTGATTTC
>NZ_PYIX02000073.1 GCF_003024515.2 Acinetobacter sichuanensis | reverse complement strand
AGCTGTGGACACCAAGAATGGCGCTTGAAAATCAGATTGATAGACTACGTACAGAGCGTAGAGGGCAACTAGAGATATTCAACAGATTAAAAAATCCTCATGCTCCTGAAAATGAACGTTTAAAAAACTCTATTTTTTCTCTCAACAGTAAGATTGAAGATTTAGAAGATGAATTAGATGATCTCATTCAAGATGATCGCTTAAAGCATATTAAGTTGGTTTTATAAAAATTGAATTATTTACTATAAGCCAACTAATATCAATTTTTCTTGAGTATGCCCATTTTTTTTCTGACTTTAAATCGTTTGATAAAACACTATTGAGGATTATGCCTTGACCATTTGCTTACATTTCTCCAAGCTTGATTTATCTTTGTACAAATGTACTTGACTCATATTGATTCTCAACAGCTCCTACTTCATCAAATTTTATAAAAGTATTGATATTAATCAGGAAGATATTCATTTATGGTATAAGGGTATTTTGAATACCATATACTTACTTATGGTAAATGTAATTAACACATGTATTTACTAATTATAGGTCTATTATGAAAAAAGAATTATCTCGTTTTTTACTAATTAGTATATTTTCTATACCCTTTATTGGTTGCCAAACAATACAAGATAATACTCGTATCTTAGGCATAGGAGGTGACAGTAAATATGATATGAGTTATGTAAAAGCAAACCTGAAAAAGGGTATAACTACTTCTGAAGAAGTTATTAGAATTTTTGGAAAACCTAACTACCAGACATCTAGTGGATCTGGACCAGACTATTTCTCTTATAGGGAGGGAGAAACAAAATCAAATGCATTATTAAGCTCAGCCTTAAGTACTATTGGTTATGGAAATATAGGAAATACTAATCAGGCATTACAAGAGGGTAAACAAAGACAATTAAGTATATATTTTAAAAACAATAAAGTAGATGATTTTTCAATTTCTGAATAAGATTATACTGTTCTAATAATCAACAGTTGCATTCGATTTCAAGGACTATTTATATTTTGAGGTGTATTTTTAAATTACACCTCTTTTTAATCTATATTTTAATTAAATTATGGGAGAATCTATTAGGAGTTTACTACAAAATATATGAGGTATACTGGGCGTAAATAATTGAACAATTTGTCAGTCTATATTTATTTCAACATCTTTAATATCCCCCTCAGAAAAGAAGGTTGCAGGAAAGAAAGTCTATTGACAATACCTTAAATTAAACTGATATTTGTCATTTTGTGACAACAAGTTGAATTATATCAGCGGTATAACCATGTACGCTAACAATTTTTTTGTTTATTGAATAGAACATCTAAGTTAGTTGTATTATGTTTTTACATTCTTTTTCGGCAGATCTAGCAGCCAAATCACGTTTATTTGCAATATAAATGACCATATAACCCTATTTGGATTTTATGCAACTCCTACATACCAGTATCCCCCTCTCGTACCGCAAACACTACCATCTACAAGTTGATAATATCGATTTGTTGGATTTGCAAAACTAAACTGAGTAAATAAAGCTAATCCAAACAAACATGGATAGATAAATGTTTTTTAGTTCATATCTTTTCCTATAAAAGATACTTATGCACTAATTACTTTAAAATAAATAAAATCAAAAAACAGGTTCATTTGAACCTGTTTTTACTATTTTTTATTTATTTAAATATTTATAGCTCACATCTACTTTTTTATTTGCTGTAGGTAAAGCTTCACCATAGAACACAATCGTTGCACCTGTTGCACTATAAACCAAATCAAAACCATTCTGATGTGTTAAGTCGCGCTGTACATTTTTACCAGATACATTGACAGTAACTGTTGATGGTATTGGCAATTGAGTTAATGTAAAACTACTTGCTAAACCTGATGCAGCTTTAATAATCTCACTAAACATAACATTCCAACTACTCGCATTTGCACAAATAGATGCTGAACTTCCACCTGTTACGCGAGAAATTTCTTTAAAATGTGCTCCACCCTCTGCCGAACCACCATCACCACGGCATCCCCATGCTTTATCCTGATAGCCTGGATAATTATCTGCAAATGTATTACGAATTGAATTAGCTGTACCTACGATAGAAAAATAAGTTGCTCCCGTTTTCAAGAAGTAATTCTTATAGTCTGCAAAATCTCGAGCTTGGTAACCATTACTACGTATTGGTCGAGCTTGATTTACTGTTTCATTTTCAGGCTCATCTGAAACAAATACAATCAAGTTTTTCGCATTTGTACGATCAAAATTTGTAAGATTTGCTTCACGCACACAGTAGAAACCTGTTTCTGTGGCAGAATCACTTGTACCTGGTTGGGCTAGTTTTTTCCATTCCTCTTCTGCATTTAGAGTTTTACGATCAATAAATACCGACTTTTGATCACTTAAAGTTCTTAAATTTTGACAATCGTAGGCATCCTGTGTGTTTACAGCTAAACGATAATCAATACCTGCTTTATTTAAAGCAGTAAAGAATTGTGAAGCACCATTTGCTAGATTTTTTTGCTCTTCATACATTGAACCTGAAGAATCAATATTCCATAAAATATCAACTGCATTTGAACCCTGAGCATTTTGAGTAAAACTGTTCGTTATTGTTTTAACTTGCAATTTTGCATTACTACTCAATGCACTTGCTATATTCAAATCACCATATTGCTTTTCAATCGCCGTTGCCTGATTTACAGCATAACTGTTCCCCCATACAAAACCTGTACCATTTTCGAGCCAAAAAGCTAAGTTTAAACGCTGTTTAGTATCTTTTGCTGTAACAGTTGTTGGTAAGCTAATAGATTTACCTTGATTAATTGCAAGCAATAAAACTTCACGAACTCTATTTAGAGTTTCTACATTTTTAAAATCTACATCTAAAGTTATATTTGTAACATTGCCTTGCGCATTTTTAGATGTTTTATTTACTAAAACATTAACGGTGGCACCATGATCTCTTAATATTTTCATATAGCTTTCTAATTGTGCTGCTGAAAATGCATTCAAATCAGTTGCCTTTGATTTTAAATCTAATGCAAAGCCGACTGAATTTAATTGAGGATCATCTAAAAGTAAAACACCATTTCCTGTAGCCAAAGTTGCTTCAGTAAAGTACTTTTTATCGACGTTACCAAATACAGCAATATTTGCTTTTTCACTGGTCAAAGTTGCTTCAGTTTGAACTGTTGATTCAACTGGTTTGGGTTCAGTAGGTTTAGGAGTTGTTGGTTCAGAATCGTCTGAATCGCTTCCACCACAGGCAGTCAAAAATACAGATGCCCCTATTAAAAGTGCTAATAAACTCTTTTTTAATAACATTGCTTTCCCTCTAGTTAACTAATCCTAAAAACAAGTAATTGAAATATAAAAAATTAATATAAATAAAACACTCTTGCTAATCGTTATTTAAAAGTACCCACCTTAACAAGTGTGTTTGTAATATTTACTATGGATTAATAAAAACCATTTAGCGAGCAAATATTGAGCTATTCTTTCATATTTTGATTTTGTATAAAATATAAAAAATGTGAAAATTTAACAATTTATATAATATCTTGGTTATTTTCTTTTTAGTTCAATTTTAAATAAAAGAAAATTTTTTTCAAAAATCTATAAAATTATTTATCTTTAGACTCTGAGGAGATTTTGTATTAATCCTAATTCTGTTTGAGCAAATAATTTCATAATTTGAATAAGAGCTTTGAAATTATTAAATTGAGAGCACTTGTACCAAATGGAGATAAAGATGATTTTTGAGGGGGGAAAAAATTGTCCCTATCGGGTTTTTGGATAGCTAGGGCTTTGTTTTAGGAATTTCCAATAAGTTGCTGCAAATTTAAGAAAAAAGTCATCAACCACGCAGAATAATTCGATATTATTAGACATGTGGACTAAAGCTTAAGGTTTAGTTTGGTAATTCAACTACTGGATTTCAGCCTCCTATTTTTTTAAGGCAATTTCTTATCCGCTATTCGGGTTAATTACCTGATTTAGACATATTTTTTTTAATTAAAACACAATAATTTAGGGAATGAAGATGAAGTATTATATTTTTGCTTCTTTAAGTGTAATTGGATTGCTCAGTCTTAGTCCACTAGTTCAAGCAAACCCTACCCAAGGTTACTGCCAGACAGTTGACGGTAGTGTATGCGGTTGGGGGGGAAATAGCAGTAGTTATAAGCCTCAATATTGGTATGCTGGTGTTGCTTACGACCCGAAAAATGGCATATTCTCCATCTATACAGCCACATCTCGTGAACTGGCTATGCGCTCGGCAGCAAAAGAGTGCAAACAAATAAATGAGAACCAAAGAAGATGTTCCGAACTTATTTCTAGTGTTTCTGGATACACAAAAGACAAAGAGCCTGGTACAGTGATTACTAAAGGACAACTTCCAGATGGTACATTCCAACTGAATCTTAGATATGGTTTAAATGGTCAGAAAACATTTTTCCAATCAAACTCTTATTCTGAAAAAAATGCCGAAGTGATTGGAATGGAGGATTGCGTGAACAAATACAAACTCAGTAATTGTGAGATTGTTTATAAAAAATATACTACTTTTTAAAACATACATACAACTAAAAAAGACAGGGTAATCCTCCCATAAGTACTCCCACTTAACATAATGGCTGTTATACAAAGTTAGAGTTTATAGCTCTCGTTTTTTTACTTTCAAATTGTTATACTTTTTATACGCCATTGACGTATAATAATCTATGTTATTTATTGAAACCAGTATTTTTACCAAGCAAATCAAAGAGCTTGTCACTGATGATGAATATCGTCAGTTACAGCAAGATCTTTTAGTACAACCTGATAAAGGTGATGTAATTAAAAATGGTGGTGGAATACGTAAAGTACGTTGTTCTCAAGGTAACAAAGGAAAAAGTGGAGGTATCCGTGTAATCTATTATTGGGTTTCAGAGGATGACCATATTTTCTTTTTAGTGGCTTATCCCAAGTCTGTGAAAGATAATTTAACGGATAAGGAAACAGCAATTCTGCGTCAGTTAGTGAAGGAGCAACTTCATGGATAATAATTTATTTGATGACCTCGTTTCTTCTATTAAAGAAGCAGGGGCAATTAAGCGTCAAGAGATTCAGGCAAGTCGAGTCACAGAACTTGAATTACCTAATATTAAGGAAGTACGTGAAAAAACCGGTTTGAGCCAAAATGAGTTTGCTGCACGTCTTCATATTAGTCCTCGTACCCTACAAAACTGGGAACAAGGTCGTAGATACCCGACTGGTCCAGCAGCAACTTTGATTCGCATTTTAGATGCTCATCCAAGTCTTATTTAAAATAATTAATAGAAATGGGAGCTTTATAGCTCCCATTTTTAACTTCGCATAAGGCGTATTATGTTAATTTTAGTCAACCTATAAAACTCCTACAAAGTAGGTTGCTATTCAGAGCCTGTAACTTATTTTGTATAAGTTACATTTTTATAAATATATACCTTTTGATACAAGGCTTTTCTTATGTTTATCAAAGTCTGATTTACTAAGAATCGCTATATCCATATTCCCAACATGCGGTTTATTTATTACAACTATTTGTCCGTTCTTTTCTAATACTACATATCGATCACCAAGAGAATATGGTATTTTAGAATCTATCACCTCATAACCCAATCTCATAAAGTCTTTTAAATAAAGAGGAAAGCTTTCTCTAGCATCTAAAATATCTATTACAAAGATAATTGCTTTCAATGTACCCTTATCATTATAAAGAAATTTTGTTTGCATAAAATGGGCGATATCAATAGGTGGAAACTTGGTATTCATGGATTCAAGTTTTATATCAAAAAATCTATTGGATTCATTAGAATTTAATTGGTATTGCGTTATACCTTGAAATGAATTTAAGTCATCATACTTTTTAAGTTTTTTAAGAAACGGAGTTGTATCTAATTTGGTTTGACCAATTTTAACCCCATAAATACTTTTTTCCTTTTCATCAAACAATTGAGCTAATGATTTGATAGTATCGTCATCTTCTACATTAATTTCTTGGTATCTCTTTTCATTATCTGATGTAGATTTTTTATCTTGATACTTATCTTCTAAAGTTACTTCAGACTTATTTTCATGATTAGAACTTTGATCACTTATACTTTCTACTTCTAATTGTTTTTTGATTAGTACTTCTTGACTGGGCAAGAGATTAAGCATGCCTAAAAAAGTGTGTTTAGATTTTATAGTGTCACCAACCAACCAGTTATAAACTGCACCACCACTCTTCAAGCTAGAAAAGAATAGAAAGACTGTTAATGCAACGCTTAATAAAATAGTAAAAGATGGAAGATAGACTTGAGTGAATCTGATAGTCTTTGTCTTTTCCACAATAACACTCTGAGTATCTTGTGGGGAATTCAATATTTGAGCGTAATTAACGCGACTTTCGTCTAGTTTTTCTAAATCTTCATAATAATTATTAAAAGCTTCATATTTAGTTGCCATAAACACAGCAGTATTCCAATTGTATTCTTGCAAATTTAAGGTTTTTACAATTAGGTCTGCATCACTAGGCGTGATGTTGATTTCATTAGAATGAATATGATTTAAAGTGAATTCAGTATGTGATAAGTCAGAAACATGGAACCATTGCTTCACTGAGCGAGACAATTTTAAATCGATCTCGGTAATTTCGCTAAACATAATGAGGCCAGCTATGTGGCCAATATTTTCTGATTCCAATAGCTTTTCATTAGAAAACCAATCCATAATTGCATAACGGTTCTTACGGACTTGTACAAATGGATTGATCTGTCCACCACCTTTCACAATGATCGTTTCATTATTTTGTGTAGTGATTAGCCACTCACCATTTTCTTGTCCTTGTAAATTTCCAGAGTAGTTTTTTAAATCGCATACAATGATTGAGTGTGCTGTTAAGCATACAAGATCTACCTCTTGACCATTCCACATCGTATTGTAAATAACGTAGACCCATTCATCAGAGTCTCTATATCTTGGTTCTAGTTGCGTTAGAAATTGATCCAACATTTTTTGTTCATTTTCATGTGAGCTATAGTCACCGTAAAAACATTTAATAGTCATTTGGATTATTCTTTTTAGTAATTGAGTGGGGTATAAAAGAGTGTATTTGAGCACTGCTTACAGAAATGTCGGTTGTAAATAGCTGCCTTATATTTCGAAAATGGTATATTTTCTTCAGCGCCATAAAATTTTTGAAAATGAATGCTTTTACTTCCACATTGATTACAAGAAATTTGATTGTGTTTATAACAATCTTTATTTGCTTGAATATAACTTTGAATCGTTTTTACACTGCAAATCTTTTGGTACTCAAGTACTTTGTAACGCGACTTAAAAGCACCGATAAGCGAATGTGCCCCAGAATAGGTAAATGCAATTCCAAGGATTGTGGGAATAATTCTAAAACTCATATCGAAACTATCATGAGTATCAATTCCACTAAAATATATAGCGATAAGGAGAGTTATACCAATGGTGTAAAATATGAGTGCATGTAGTATTGAAAACATCATTTTTTTGTTAAGTATAGGATAATTAATATTATATTATCTCATAGTTTTAGAAGCTATGTAGTAGAAAATATCGGACTAATAAATTAAAATTTATTGATTTTTGGCTGTATCGATGTAAAAAATGATGATTGATATTTCATGTGAATAACCACCAATTTTATAGACATTTTTAGTTAAATATTACTTAGAATATACATCCATTTAACATAATGGGCCTTATGCGAAA
>NZ_PYIX02000072.1 GCF_003024515.2 Acinetobacter sichuanensis | reverse complement strand
TTTTAAGATTTTGGTCTTACATAATTGCATCTTTGATTATTATACTTATCACCAGTCAGTAGATCTTTGTAACTCAAGAGTGAAACTTATATGCCCACTTATGGATGTATTGATAATTCTTTTATTAACCTCAAATGTTTTGGGGTCTCCATTTACACTTTCAAGCTCCAAAACATCTCCTTTCATAGGAATTTGAGAAGGATCAAATTGAAGGATTAAGCTCTGATACTCATCTTCCTCTAGATCGAAATCAGGGCATGGTAATATTTGGAGACATACATCAATTTTTTTATTGGTAGTGGGCTTTTCTCTAGATAGGGAAAAACTCTGCTCAAGTCTTGTGACAATCTCTTGATTGATAGATCGTGAATTTTCCTTGGATGCATCAACAACTTTTTCTTTCAGATCCTCAGACCACCGCAAATTATATTGGGTAGTCAGGTTTCCACTACTTGCAGTCATGGTCGTTACCTAAGTTAAATATTTGTAAATTCTAGCACCCTAGGTATTGTTTTAATATTCGTATTAAAATAATATTGACTAATAATATTATTTCGATATTATTAAGTAATACCAAAACAATATTACTTAAGGTGATTATGATGGAGATGCTAACAAAACCAACCACAGCCCAAAGAACCAAGATTCAATACAATCTTCGGATTGAACCTGAGTTGATGGACTGGCTTAAAGAACTTGGTCGGGAATACGAAAGACCAGTAAATTATTTGATTAACCACGCTGTTAAGCAAATGAAAGATGAAATAGAGAGTGCGAAAGCATGAAATTAACAGACAACAAAAAAGCCCATGACTTTGGAGAGCAGGGCTTGATTGATTGTCAACACAAAGGAAAGTTAACATGACTAGTTTAACACAAAACTTTTTAAACCCAAACAATAAGCCATTAGTTCTTGGTGAATTTACTATTCGTCAGGATGAGGATGGGCGTTATTGCTTAAATGATCTTCATAACGCAAGTGGTGGCTTGAAAAAACATCAAATCACCAACTTTCTTCGTGTGGAGCAAACACAAGAGTTAGTTGTAGAAATTGAGCGATGCTCAAATGTGAGCATTGATGAAAATTCCCAAACCTCAAATATGAGGTTTGGGAATAAAGCACTAAATATTATCCGTGGTGGAGCAAATCGCGGAACATATGCAGTAAAGGAAATGGTTTATGCATACGCAATGTGGATTTCTGCGAAATTCCATTTAATTGTGATTCGCGCTTATGATGCTTTAGTTATGGACTGGAAAATTAACGATAAGCAAACTATCTCACCAGAGCAAGCAGGCGTTCTTTACAATATTGTTCACACTCGCGCCAAAGGCAATGGTGGAATTATTGCGAGTATGTGGAGTCGTTTAAAAAATCATTTTAAATATTCAGCGAGTTACCGTGAGTTAAAAGCCTACCACTTTGAAGATGCGAAGTTTTATCTTGAAAATATTGAGATAAAAGAAAAAGCAGCCCCAAAAGCTCAAAACGCAACAGAATTAAATGATATTTTGAAAACCAATTTGCAGGGTTTGGCTATTCACATGGTCTGGTTAAATGACTGGTGGAAAGAGTTTGGTGGTGCAATTGCAAAACTTAATCCAAACATTGCAGCTTCAGTCAATCACCATTTCAAAGATGGGGCGTGTTTTGCTTATCACTTCATTGATAAAGGAACTCGCTTACAGATCGAAGAACAACTGCAATATCATTCTTGGAATTTAAGCCTTCAAGAGCGATATGCATTGGATTTTAAATGTAAATAAGTATAGAACCACTCGAAAGAGTGGTTTTTTGCTGTATTTATTTAAAAATGAAGTAACTAAAAGCTGAGAAAATTTCAAATTATAATATTTGGTAAAATATATGATTTATATATATTTTTTTTTGAAAACACATGGTTTGTTTTGATGTCTTGTAATATAATTTTTAAAATAATACAAAGAGTGACAACCATGAAAAAAGTAAGCTTATTGGTCTTAATGGGGATGATGTCCTCAGTCGTGTCGGCTGATGTAATTTATTCTAATGATCCATCAGATCCTGAAATACAATTCAGCTACCCATTGATGAAGTCTAAGGAACTGCAGATTAGGAGTGGTGATGGTTTTAATAAGGAGACGGGTAGGTTCGAATTTAAAAAACCAGATGTTGTTAACCTTTTAGACCAAGATTATAATAAAGAAGTTTATGGAAAAGTTGATAATGCGGTATTCGGTGATAAGTTAATTTTGACGATTGCTAAAAGCGGTATCTCAGGGGAAATCGTAGAAATAGAAAGCAAAACAATACCTTTAACTGATAGAATATTTGATTTTGGGGGGAAATTTGTTCGATTCATAGCTGCTTTGCTTCCCGTTATAATCCCGGCAACAATTGGACCTGAGCCTAGTGCACCTGAAGTTAAGCCTAATATGACTGAGGATGATATTAAATTAAATGAAGCACAATGTATTAAACACACTAATAAAATTTCTATTGTTCCTCCAAGCACCCTCCCTATTGAAGGTCAAGTGGTTGAAATTGAAGGAAACAATGGCAAGAAATGTATTGAGGTTATTTACAAGCCTATTTCCGCGTCTTCAATTCCTTTTAGCGACTTAAAACAAAAGAATGTGGGGAATAATCTTTTGAGCTCAACCTGTAGAGAGGTTGAAATTACAATACATCAAACTGATAGTACAAAGTATAATTATACACACCATATTGTAGACCCAAATTTTCTGACCAAATCTCAAATTCCTGAAAATGGAATATTGGTTCCAAACGCTTGTAATTGGAGAATAAAGAAGTAGCATCTGTTATTGATGGCATACTGTTTATCAGTTGTAAAATAAAAAAGCTTCCGAAAAAAGAAGCTTTTTTATTTTACAAATTAATAGATTGAACACATATTAAAAAACTATGGTTGTTTGGCTGGTTGATAATTAACTACATGTTATTTCATGTCTTTGTATTGTAAAATTAGGGTTCACTGCCATGTAGGCAGCTTATAAAAACCACCTTCGGGTGGTTTTTTTGCTCATAACTTGATATTTTGTAAGCAAATTAAGGAGGGGGCATGATGAAAAATATATTTTGGGTTGGAGTTTTTTGTTTTGGGTTAGCTCTTGGAGGGTGTGCAACACCAAAGCACAACTATCAAGCAACTCCACAAAATATTAGTAAGCCACCAATTGGATCTACAAATGAGGCATTTGTGGGAGATAAAATGTTAGAGCAGGGTGTTTTTCTTGAGAGAGAAGCTTTATATGTTCCAACAACATTTAAGCATAGTGGGTATACAATTTCAGAGGGATATTATTTAAAGACTGGTGAGGATAAAAAAGGACATTACTTCAAGCCATTAAATATGATTCCAAATGGCGGGAATGTGCAAAAAAGTTTTATTAACGATCCATTTCAGGCTGTAATGCTTAATGTGGAAAATCAAATATGTATAGTTACCACTTTAAACCTAAGATCTTGCTCAAAGGAAGAACACTCAGCAAAATTATCAACTGTAGGCATTGCGACAGATAATTCATTTCAACAAACCCTTATTTATAGTGGTAAGGTGGGAAATAAAATTAATATCGGCTATAGAGAGTTTTCCAGTAATCTAGCTCGTCCCGCATTTAACAATGATGTTGAATATGACTTAAGTGAGTCGAAACAAATCGGTTATAAAGGTGCTCTCCTGGAAATCGAAGATGCCAACAATCAAAGTATTAAGTATAAGGTTTTAAAGAACTTTAATAAGGTGGAATAAAATGTCAAATAATAATGAATCAACCACACAAGGAATGAGTGAATCTGACAGTTGCAACTTGGTAGCTAATATTATTTTAATATTATGTATAGTTCTATCAGTTGTTTATATTGTTTCTTTTGGCAAAGTAGAAACAATTCGATACTCGGAATATGCGGGAGAAATAGCAACATCCAGTTGGTCATTTGCTCAAATATTGATGGGTATATCTATTGCTATAGGTGGTGCAATTTGGTGGTATCTATTCCAAAAGATCGGTTCTGTTTTACGACATCTTGAAGAGTTGAAAGCTGCAAAATAATTAAAAGCACCCTAGGGTGCTTTTTTTAATCTCTCAACAACCTTGTCGGCTATTTCATCAGAGACCTTAGAGAGATCATTAGGTGTTAATGGTGTTCTAATCCCAATATCTGAATCCACAATCAAGCCAGCTCTTATAGCCTCAATTATTGCTGTATTCATCGAAAAATCATAATTACTAGCAAATTTTAAAATTTCCTGATGGAGATCTGATGGCAAGCGCACTTGTGTTTTAACAAAATCGTTTTGTCTACTCATAGCTATTCCAAAATAAATATTGCACCTAAAACAGTTGCATGTTAAATTAATTCAATGCACCTATTTTAGGTGTTAATTTTAAAATTTACAAGAAAAAGCCCTGACACTTTCGACGGAATCAGGGCTTCTATCAACATTCTTAGAGGAAAATTGATATGCCAAATATAGCACAAATTAATGATACACAAGTATCAATCATTAACTTCAAATCCATTCCAGTTGTTACTAATGAAATGTTGGCTAATTTTTATGGTACGGATGCAAGTAATATTCGTAAAAATTACTCAAATAATAAGGCTCGTTTTATTGAGGGTAAGCACTTCTTCAAAATCGTTGGTCAGGAATTAAAGGACTTTATGACTAGCTTGAAGACAGTTACAAGTGATTTGCTCGTGAATAATGTTCACGCACAAATTTCAAGCAAAACTCGTGTTTTAACGCTATGGACAGAACGTGGCGCAGCTCGTCATGCAAAGATGCTTGATACTGATCAAGCGTGGGATATCTTTGAGCAACTTGAAGATTGTTATTTCAATCGTCAAGAGATTTTAGCTAAAACTCATAAGTCTGAACGCGAACCATTAACCAATGCTGTGAATATGCTTGTCGCTAAAACCAAGCATTTAAACTATAGCGATGCTTACAAATTGGTTCATCAGCGCTTTAACGTGAAAAGTATTGATGAGATTCCATACGATGCTATTCCTGTGGCAGTTGAATACGTGCATCATTTGATTGCTTTGTATAGCAATGCGGAGAAAAAACAATTTAGCGAAGGGGATCTGCAAAATTTACATGCTTTAGCAACCCACATGATTTGGGCACGTAGCTGGTGGTCAGAATTTAGTGATTTTGTCAAAAAGTTAAACCCAGCTGTTTATAGTAGAGCCACCAATCATTTTAATGATGGGGCATGTCTTGCATGGCAGTTCGTTAAAATTGAAAAGAAGCAAGAGTTAAAAGAATGCGTAGATAGTTTTGATTGGATCACTGGAGCTTATCAGCAAAAATTACCTATATAGTTTTAAGTAGATTAAGACCCACTCAATTGAGTGGGTTTTTTATAACCTAATTTATAGCTCGCATCTGCGGGCTTTTTTATGTCCGCAGGAAAGTAAACATGGCTCAAGAATCAATTTTAAGAATCGTGATTGACTCACGAAATGCTGAACGAAACGCGCAAGCATTAGATCGCGAGTTGAGAAGTATTCAGCGTAATGGTGACTTTGCATCGCGTTCTATGGATGGGTTTTCTGTAGCCTGTCGCCAACTCGCTGGGTACATGATGGGCGTAGTTACTGCGGGCGCAGCTATTTCAAAAATGGATGATCACACAAACTTAAACAATCGTCTTCGTTTAGTCACCAATAGCCAGCAAGAACTAAATAAAGCAATGAAAGATACTTTTGATATTGCTCAACGTTCAGGTGCAGCATGGGGTGGTACAGCAACGATCTACCAGAAGGTTCAGTACAACAGTGAAAAGCTGGGTCTAAGCCAAGAAAAAGTGGCAAAGATTACAGAATCAATTTCAAAGTCTATTAGTAACTCAGGTTCTAGTGCTCAGGCAGCGAGTGCAGCTTTATACCAACTAGGACAAGCTTTTGATAAATCTAGCTTAAATGGCGATGAGTTCGTATCTATGTCCGAAAATGCAGGTTATCTAATGGAGGTTTTTGCTAAAGGTTTGGGTGTTACTCGTGCTGAATTAAAGGAAATGTCTTCTGCAGGTGAATTAACTACCGAAAAGATGGTTCAAGCGATTGAAAAAATGTCAGGTGCTATCGAAGAAGATTTTGGAAAAACTAACTTTACGATTGGACAATCATTTACTCAGTTAAATAATGCTGCAACACAGTTTATTGGTGGTGCAGGTGAAGCATCAGGTGCAGCGTCATTCTTATCATCCTCAATTAAAGGATTAGCAGACAATCTTGATTCGATAGCTCATATTGCTGTTTTGGGTGGCGTTACGATGCTGACCAAAGCAATTCTCACACAAACAGTTTCTATACATGCTGCAACAACAAGCTCAATTGCACGACGTGCATCAATGCTGGGTGAGTTACAAGCAGCAGCTCAAGCTACAGCAGCAGAAGTGTCAAGAACAGGTGCTATTGCTCAACTTCGTGCAATGCAATTAGCAGATGCTCAAGCAACAGCAGCAAGATTAACAGGCATGCAGCGCCTCACCTACGTACAAACAACGTTGTTGCCGCTTGAAAGAGCTTCTACATCCGCTACAGCAGCTCATACCGCAGCAGTAAATGCAGACACCTTGGCGCAAAATGCAAATACAGCAGCACGTTCTCGCGCAGCAAGAATTTTTAATGCTGTTGGTGGTACGGTTGGAGTTCTAACCATTGGTGTAGCTGCCTTAGCTGCGGGTTACATGTACCTAAAATCAAAATCTGACGAGGTTAATGATAGTTTTTCAACTCAAATCGAAAGCGTTTCCGAGTTGTCTAAAAAATATCGTGAACTCACTACGGCTAAATTAATTAGCGAGCAGGAACTTGTAAACCAAAAGTTAAAAGATTTTAAAAGTGATGCAACATCTGCGGAACTGGCGATTGCCAAGCTAGCTGGTACATCACAGAGAGCAGTAGGAAAGCAAAAGCAACAACAAGATATCATGTCTGCAATCGCTAAAGGCTTGCGCGATGGTTATACAGATACAGGGTTGGCTATGGAAAAAATGGTCAAAAGTGGCTTATTTTCTGACAAACAAATTGCTAATGCTGCTAAGTATTTCGAGCAGTTTAATGAATCCAAAAGTGGTGTTTCCGAAATGGAAAGACAGCTTTCATTTATTGCAAAAGAAACGGGATTGTTTGGAGATGAGGCGGATAAAGCAGCTAAAAAGTTAAAAGATCAAAAAATTATAGTTAATGCTTTAGCTGACAGTTACGAATCATCAAACAAAGAGTTGAGAAATTCAATTGATTGGCTTTTACAGCAAGACTCGTCACTAAAAGTCAATGCTGACAACCAACAGAAAGTCAATGACTTACTGAAAGGCTATGGTGATGGAGCAATTACAGCAACACAGTTGGCTAAAGAATTGCGCAAATATTTACCAGTCGAAACCTCAATCCTAAATAGTATTGACAACCTAGCAGAGAAAACAGATATTTCTAAAACTGCGATGGAAAAAGCCAATAAGGAGTTAAAAGAGAGTGCGAAACTAAGTGTTGGTGCTCGAAAGGGATGGGTTGATGTTGCAGAGGGTTTAACTGAGACGGAAAAAGCAGCCAAAACTGCAAAAGAAGCCCTAGACGACTTAAATAAAACCTATGCTAAGAAAAATCTAAGTATCGATTTCGATTTGAAGAATATTAAACTACTTGGCTTGGAAATGGCTAAAGCAGTATCTGAGTTTTATGATGAAAACAAAATTCCAAAAACTCGTAGTTTAACCAGTAAAGAGTGGGAGGTGTTTAGTAAAAACTTCTACAAGGGTCAAGAATTGAAAAAG
>NZ_PYIX02000071.1 GCF_003024515.2 Acinetobacter sichuanensis | reverse complement strand
AAACAACGGTATCTTTTTGATCTTTTTTAATGAATTTCATTTTAGTCACATAGTAATCATGTTCCTGAAGCTCTCGGACACTTCTACCTTTTAGATCTAATTTAGCTTTATATGGCTCTACGGTTTCATAGTTTAAGTGCCAATGAGCTAAATCACGCCCGGCTTTCGAGAATGCCCAGAAATCTTCGGCTTTTTTTACGCATGGGATACGTGGTAACTCTTTAGTCAAGTTGTCTGCATAACGAGTACGATAATCTTCACTGTGCAACAAGCCATTATTTTTTATTATGTTTTATATAAGTATCTAATTATAAAAGAATATAAATATTAACATGTACAAATGGTGGCATAATTAAACATTATAAATAGTTTCACTAAAACCATAAAAACAAAAACCATTTATACAACTATTTTTAGTTGTATAAATGGTTTTTGTTTTTACATTAAATATTAGTTATATTTAACATTGATATTTTTTTGCTCTTTTTTGAGTCTTTCCTCACGAAACCCACAATTGGTATTCGCATAAGGGCATGAAGCGCATCCGGCACAGAAAGCGAATGGCTCTTGAAGATTGTCTATAGTAGAGCCAATTTCTTCGATCACTTCATTTACAGCATAGTCATTGAACTGCATCACCTTTAACCGCTTACCGTACAATACTGCTCGACCTAGATCAACACTATCAAGCAAACCAAGAGTCCGTAATTGACGACCAACCCATTCAGGGCGTTCCCATTCCGGGATTTCGTTTGTCATGCTTGCGCCATAGTTATCGTCAAGCATTGTTCGTAATTCAAGAATAAGCTGAGTAACAGTAAAGCGGATAAACCCATTTTTAATTAGATTTTTGACAGCTTCACGCAACACCTCTATGGGGTCATTACTCTCAAATTTGACTGTTTTCTGCTTATTAAGACCGACTTCAAGTTCATCTGCACACTCCTTGCCAACGAGCGAAGCGATCACACGCAAGGGGAGTGCAATTTCATCGAATCGACCTGTTTTTTCTGTATGTGTAAGTGAAATATCTTCAATTTCATTACATTTAGCAAAAGCCCATTGATGTAATTCTTGTCGTAACTTCTCAACATGCAAGAAGTCAGATGCTCCCATTTTTTTAATCTTACCTTTTTCACTGTCAGGCATGATAAGTGTTTGAATACGCAACATACGTGTACTCAAAATATCATCAGATCCTTGGGTGTTCGATATTAATTTTATGCCGAAAAAGTTAAGACGCTCAGTTTTCATCGTCTTAACGTCAGTCCAAATTTTCTCCGAAGTGTTTTTGTTATACGATACTTTAAGTGCTTGAACTAGATCACTAAATTGAGTTCCGTCTCGACCACCTTTGCTTGCGATACCCTCTAAATCATCGAACACAACAAAACCTCTCGATGCGTCAATATGCCTTGCAGCAGTTGCAGCACTGACTTGTCCGATCACTGAGCCATTGCATGAAAGCTTAGACATCACAATCCCTGTTTGAGATTTGCCTGAGCCGGCTCGTCCATTTAGGAATATAATGGGTACAGATTCAAAGATGTTTTGAACATAAGTAGCAATCACCGTTAGTGATAGTATGCAGTAATCTTCAGGTACAGGAAGCCATACAGATTGCTTTAGTACATTGTGAATATCAGTATAAATATCCTTAGCAGATCTAATTTTTGATCTGCCTGATATGTAGGATTCAATGCTATTCCAACTCCAAGAGCTGTAATCATTTGGCTTTGGTTCTGCTCGAATTAACGTGCCATCGGTCAATCTAATTACACGTTCAGAGTCCGGTGTTCCGGGAGGTGCAGGGGATTTAACTGATTTGTTAATCACACCATCTGAGCTAACAACCACAGTTTCATAGCGTTCACTAATATATTCCTGACCGTATTCATCGGTCTCTTTTTTTCTCATTAATGTCTGCACCGGATAGTACATTTTGCGATTAATGTAAGCCCCATTGATGTCAATCGGGGCAACGTGGAATCGCCCCACCGCATTTTTTACATTGAACGGATCATTGTTATCAATCGTTTCAACTGTAATAGAGCAAACAGGAGCTTCTTCAAGTAAAGATAAAAATTCATCAATACAGCCGTCCGATCTAAAGAAATCAGTCCAATCAGCCCCCCATTGGTCACTCGGCTTTTCTGTACCGTCTTTTTCAAATTTTGGATTAGCATAATGCGCCGGGCATCTGACTCGATAGCAGTCTCCAACGATAAATTCCGATATTTTTTCAGCCATCGTGTCACCGGCTTTATCGAAATCTTGAGTTAGATAGATTTTGTCAAACTTAGCCCAAAAATCGGGGTTTTTCATTTGTTCAGGAATGCTTGTACCATGCGTTCCTGAGCAAACTAGATAATCATCTAATAAGTCATTTTCTTTTAAATTTTGATAAAGAACCCACACATCTTTCATGCCCTCGCAAACAATCAAATTACGTTGTTTATTGTGGGTGTGTGAAAAATATATACCAACCGGACTTTTGCCCCACCCATTTGAGGCGATAGGATTCTCAGTGACATGGGGGATAACATAGAAATACTGTTGCTTTGCAAACTCACCATTCATCAAGCGGATTGGTGTTGCTAAAGCTTTAGATCTAACCTCGCCATCGGGAGTGGTGGTCTTTCTTGTCAATCCGAGCTGAAACTCAACAATAGTCTCTTTCTTTAATGATCTTGCATATAAATATTCCATTGCAGATTCATTATTTAGTAATTCCTTATGTAGGGTCTGTTGCCAACTCCTAGACTTTTCATCCAACGGCTCTACTTTAACTTCTTGCGCTGTTTCGGTTTTTTTAACCAAAGGCTTTTGCTTGGTTTTTATATTGGTCTTAAAGTTTTGATTACTACTTATACCTAAAAGTTCCTGAGCTTCTTTGATGGCTTTTGCTTTATCTCCATTCAACCTAATACTCAAGACCTCAAGAAGATCATAACTTTCTAACGTGGAATTTTTAGCAGCATCACCACTAAAATCTCTACACATCCCTAAAAAACGTCCACTCAAACCTATTTTAAACGATCCTTGGTTGGTAGCAGGGGTATCATAAACATCACCTGTTACCCAATAACTCCCTTGTTTCTTACCATTAGGAAACAACAGTTGTGCGTAATGTAAAATATTAGAATTAAACCCATCAACAATATTTTGAATATCTAAATTGTTCATAATTACCCCAACGCTGCATTTCTAATATTTGATAAATTTTTCTTCCAATCTCCAATAGCATCCTCGTGGTCAAGATGCCCATAATGTCGCCTAATAACCTCCTCGCTATCCAACAAAATTAAAGCGACATAACCAAATGCCCCTCTATGTATCTTTAAATAGGTGGTCGCTACTATATGCCTAAAATAATGTGCGCCAATCCCACCCGACTTAATAGATTGATCCGCATATAAGGCAGTAAATTTCCGAGTACATGTGCTAATAGCTGTGCCGGTTTGTTTTCTTCCAAGGCTTGAAACAAAAAAATACTCATGGGGTTCGGTTTCGCTCATAAACAATGGACGAATCGTATCGACATAAAGATCTAATATATGCGTTAGATTCTCAGGAATGCTTAATTGAAACCTCTCAGGGATATTCCTTTGTTTATAGTTTTTGAATTGGGATTTCGGGATGCTTATTTTATATATCCCATCTTTATCTTTATAAATACATTCATCTTCTTTATGAAAACCAATTTTCATGTCTGCCCAATTTCTTACTCTTAAAGGACAAATAAGGAGACATTCAACAAGAATAATATCTCTGACAACACAATAATATTTAACTTTTATTTGATGATTATTTGAATTTAAATAAATATCTAAATCCAAGTATGCTTTTTTTAAAGCATCAAAAACATAACTAGCAGGACTGTCTAGCTCAATAATTTTTTCATTTCTAGCATTATGCGATCTTGGACTTGTCTTTATAAACGGTTTAATTTTTTCATAAATAGTAAACAAGCTGTCATAATTTTTCTTTGACATTTCAATAACATCATCAGATGACACATTATAATAATCACAGATAATTTCACGAGAAAATTCACAGAAAAAACAATGGTCAGGATGCCAAATAGTTTTAGCATACTGCATCACCATAGAAAAAGACATAAGCACATAACCGTCTTTCTTAATGTCATTAGCTAACACCGCCCTTAAAATATCAGGCTGATAAACATTAAATAAAGTTAATTCACCATAAGTTAGGAGACCTAATTCTAATACTTTTTTTAAAAGAGCAATTGTTACTCCAACAAATGAAGAATAAGAGGGGACGTATAAGTCCTTTGTATAAACATAAAAATTAGATATTAATTTAGCATCTAAAACCGTTTCTTTAGGTAAATCCCCTTTGCATTTCCTAACTTTCCATTGCTCATTAATTTTTTTATCTAGCAATGGCTCTGTTTTATAAAAACAATAATTATAAAGCTCCAACCTAAGCTGATCCGGTAGTAAAGAAACATTCAATCTTTCAACGTACTTAAAGTTAGAAGAACCATCAACAACACTACCGCTATCCGATAATTTATGTGTGTTTAAAACATTTGTTTTAGGTATTATTGAAGTTAAATAACCCTGTGGAGCATGTGCTAAAGCTTCTATAGCTTCTAGCACTACATAAGGCTTACTTGATCTCTCAGAGTAATTAACTCCATCACAATACTCTACAAAATTTGGGAAAAACTGTCTTTCAAAATACTTGGTAATCATAGAAAAGGTTATAAATTGATGACCACAATAATCATTAATTAAACTTGCAACAATCTGAAACTTTTTCTTATTTGATTTTAACTCGTAAACAGTAGGCTTATTAAATTCAAAAATACAATCCAAGCAAAACAAAAACCTCTCGGTTGCATTATAGTTTTTGTTGTATACATTATCACCTAAAGACAACCAAAGATTAGTACCATATAAAGCAAATATTTCATCCGTAATAAAATTAAACGCAATTCTGTATGGAGATATAGATTTAATCAAACCAGAATGGTTAATCTCAACTCTATTCCTACCATAATATTCTTTATATTTCTCCAAAAAAACCTGTAGGTTATCTTCAGATGAATAAAAAAAGTTAAGAACATCATCAGTGGTTCTTAGATTAAATTCACGGATTGAAAATTCTAAACAGAACAAACAACTATTTTTCAAAGCACGAATGTACGCATCACTACGCCCATTTTTTTTACTTATTTTTTCAACATAGTAACGACAATTATCCTCAATTTCTCGAACTATTAAAAGGTAGTTACTATTCAACTCATTTAAATTACGCATACACAAATTACTCCCAAAAAATAGGATGTCAAATTTGAAACACGCATATAAATGTGCGAAAATGATTAAATCTAGCCTGCACAGTTAGATAAACACTTTCAAAGTCCGGTACTGCTTCAACAGTGCCGGACTTTTCATTTATATGGTTTCGCCAATAGATTCTTGCAAACTGAGTTTTTCATAAGCAGCAGTCGTTAATTCCAAATTACGTCTCACCCGATCTGCACTCCTCCGCAAATAACCTTTTTTCTCCAAAGCAGCCAAATAAGGGGCTGCATTGGCTGATTTAATATCTAAAAAAGTAGCAATCTCTCGATGTGTCGGCATGTACCGATTCTTAACCCTATACTCTTTTAGAAATTCCAATAACAAATATTGGCGATCAGTCAATATAGGGAGCTGCTTAACAACTGAACTTTCAATAGTATCCACATGAGACTCCATGCTTGATATAAACGCCTAAACAATAAAAATACTATCACCAACCAATAGTTTGTTCAATAGTTTGCCCAATAGTTTGCATATAAAAATGCACATATACATTTCCGTAGAATACAGAAAATAGGATATAGATTAATAACATGTCACAACAAAAAAGCATGTCATTAAAATAAAAATATAAAACAAATTCAAATACTTATTTCAATCATTCTAATGACACGATCTATGACTTGCTATTGACACGTATTTTTCCATGTCAACAATAGCGTGTCAGTTTTTTTAATAGTGTGTCAGAATAGTGTGTCACAAAAAATATTGACATAAATATATAATATATATAAATATTTATTTATTTATTTATATTTAGTGACATGTATTTTTTTTAACAGGTCATCACTAATAATGATATATTTCAAATACTTAAATTATTTTTGACACGCTTTTTTATTTTTTTGATGTTTTTTTATTTTTCATTCTATTTTTGAGTATTTCTACAATTATTCATATATATCCAACATGTTTTATATTATTTATTTTTTTCATGCAAGATTTTAATTATAAGCTATTGATATTTATTGTTTATTTATTATCAATATTACTATACAACACCTTTAAACTTAGTGCGGAAATTGGAATAGTAAAATACAAATAAATCAAATATTTATGTTTGATTATCCGTTTTGTGTGTGTGCCTGTAGAATGATTTTTTATAAGTAAAAGGTTTCTACAAAAAAACACCTCGCATGGAGGTGTTGTTCTTGGTGGACTCGATCACAACAATTCGATAATTAAAGCGTTCATTTCGTCTTTCGATTTCGAGCTATTCATTTCTGTTACTGACTTTGATTCAAGAATCGCATCACGATACTGTTTGCGCTCGAATAGCACTGTTTTTAGTAGTTTGAACTGCTCATATTCGTTAATAAGCTCCACAGCGTCATTTAGCTCATTTGAGCGTACTGAAGCTCTATTAATCAACACGTATGCGTCTAAATCTTTATTAGTCTTTCTAGCAGCAGCAACTTTCTCTTGCATGTAGTCCAATACTTGCAGATCAAGTAGGCTTGGCTGAGTAGGGATTATTAGCACATTGGATACAAGTAGAGCTTCACGAAAGACCGTTGAATCTCGCCCTGCAACATCTATTAGGACGTACTCATATTCCGCATCTAATTTCTCAAGCTGTAGTAATAGATTTTCGTGAATACACTGACACTCAATATCTCCACGTTGTCTAGCCCATTTTGAAGATGATTGTTGTTCATCACAATCAATCAGTATGCTTTTTCCTTTTTGATTGAGCGATACAGCTAAATTAGTAGCTAGTGTAGTCTTACCAACTCCACCTTTTCGGTTCGCTATAGTTATAATCTTAGCCATTAACAAACACCTTTAAATTAATAAATAATCGTTTATTTGTTTGTATTTATAGTCGTATTATTTAATTGATAAATTAAACTATAAAATACTGTATACATAAAACTGTTTATACACCTAAAAATACAACTATTATTTATTGTTCTTTTTTAGGTTTAGTAACATTAAGTTGATTATTCAATATCTCTTGATATTCTTTAGCACCCAAAACCTTTTTACATTGTTGCAAGATACTCTCACGAATGAATACGCTAATCGAAATATTCTGATCTTGCCCAAGTTTTTTAACAGCTTCATCAATCACGTTAAGTTCTTCAACAAAGAGTGGGATAGTTAGGTTGCGACCATGTTTAGTACGAACACGTTTAGCTATTGGTAGTGTGTTTTTCTCAATATTGATGATTGATTTATTGCGTGTGACGATTTGTTCCTTATCTTTTTTTTCTTTACCATCTGATACCTTTGCATCTGAATTTACGTCATCTTGAGTAAACTCAGTATTCTCCATTGCTTTTTTAAATCTATTACTCATATCAATATCCAAACTATAAGTTAAACTAATATTGTAACTAATAATAGTTGTATTTTTTAAACTATTATTAGGTTTTTTTTGTAAAAAAAATGGGGGGGTTCACCCCCATTTTTTAATACTAAATATCTAATTTAGGTAAGTTTCTAACAATCTTCATTGTTTCAAGACTGACAGTAATCACTCGTAAAAACAGATTGAGAGGGTATGATGGATCATTCATTGTTTCGATTGCCCAATCATTCGCATCATTCACAATGCCACTGTCTTTATGCGTAGATACGCCTTGGCGTTCCATAACCCATTCGAGTGCAGGCTTGCCATTTACAACGTAGTCATAGGCTTCTAATGGGATATTTTCGATAGTGATAGCATTATTATAAACAACG
>NZ_PYIX02000070.1 GCF_003024515.2 Acinetobacter sichuanensis | reverse complement strand
ATGTCGATGGTTTGGCTTGGTTCGCTCAATATCAATGGCTATTAGCATTGCTGCACGCAGATTTTCCGCAGGTTCAATACTTTCAAAAATATAAGTGTCATTATGAATAACAATATCAGCATAACCATCTTCTTCTATGCTTGGTCTACACTCCACCACAATATAATCAGGAGGATTATTTATCATTGTTTTTGTCCTGATCAAAATCTAAGGATGGTTGTGCCTCTTTGATCAGTTCATCCAATTCTTTAAGAATGGTTGGCTTAGTTTGTTTACCATTCACCACAAGGAAACGACCTGCCTCAGATAAACCTTGTGTAATTAATTCAAGCTGTGCTGAAAGTTTGCCAATACGCACTTGCAAACCATCTTTGAGTTGACGAGCCAATTCCTCTTGCTCGATGTAGTATTTGCGGATTTCATGTCCTTTTGCATTGCGCTCCATCATTCCAAGATGTTTGGTCATATCCACAGAAATAATGTATTCAGTTATCCATTGACCTGTTTTTGAAAGCTCGTCTTTTTTGACGACCTTAGTAAAGTCATAATTTTCTTCAAAGCCACACTGTTTGATTCGTCTATTAATCCAATGCGAAAAATCAGATTTCACATCAAGCATCTTGTGCAAATCTCGTGCATTCACACCAAGCTGAACTTTTCCATTTAATTCAACTTCAATAAATGGTGTTTGGTTTTTAATTTTTACAATTGCATTCATTGCTTTACTCCAACTATTCATTAAAAAAGAAAAGCCGACTGAAAGATGCAATGAATAGTCGAAACGACCATCTTTCTTTTCAGGAGCTACCCTAGTCGGCTTGGATGCCATATTTCAGGCATTAAAAAACCCTGAACTAATTAAAGATCAGGGTTGGTTAAATTTGGTTGTGTGTTTTAGCGATCAAACCACCAATTCGCATCAAATCCACGCCCAAAAACATCAGTATCACCAATGCGCTCGTAATAATTTGGGTGAATATTGGTGATTGTACAAAGTGGGTCTAAAACAGCGCTGATTGCTTTTCGTGTAGTCGAAGCTCTTGTTGCTTGCGTGTCATACACAACGAGCTGAAAAGTTAGATGATCAATCTGAGGTGGACAATCTAAATTGTGCTCAGGTACACCACCTATAAGCTGCCAAATAACATAGGGAAATTTGGTTTTATGTGGTGCAACATCTTCATAGATGCGATTTTGAACCAAGTCTTTAACAGGTGAGTCTTGAAGCGTTTGGAATATTGGTAAAATGTTCATGTTGCACTCGCTAAAGCTTTATCAATTTCATCATTGAGAATCTGAACAACTTTGTTTGTTACAGGTTGAATATTGTTTGATAAAGCAGGACGCATGAATGGGACTGCCACGTTATTCGCCGAACCAAATTCGATCCAGCGCCAATGCCTCGTGTCCCCGCCTGTTTCTTTTGGTGGATTTGGATTTGAAAAAGATGCACCACCTTTCACACCAATGCGCATCTTAATTTCAGAAGCATTTCGGCTTTTACCGCTTTGAACAGCAATATTTCGCCAAATTTTCTCTTTAGTTTCAGGATCATCAATCATCTTTGCATTTGCACGTGCTGCATCTCGGACAACATTCGCACCTTGGCGCAAAGCTTTTCTGACTGCGGATTTTACTTTACGTGGGTTATTAAGTTGCTCAAGCTTGGATTGCAGGTTTTCAAGACCATGGATTTGGAATTGGATTGACATATCTACTCCAATAATTTCAGCTCAAACGTCACATAAATTTCAGCGTTTTCATTGTCAGGTTTTGGCGGTGAAGTTATTTGAAAAACTTGACCTTTCCAAAGCACACGCATTTCAGTCGTGATATCAGTTCGCTTGCGAATCTTTAAGCGAGCTGTGGTTTCTGAGCTTGCCGCTTTGGCTGCTAATGTGTCTTTTACGGAAAGAAATTCCACTTTTGACCAAAGCTTTTTGTATTCAATCCAAGACTTATCAAGCAAGTTATTGTATTCATCACGCTGTTCAACAAAGTGTTGGATTGTGACACGGTGGCGAAGTTCGCCTGCTTTAACTGGCACATCACACCCCCATAATTCGATAAGGTTGAATCAAACGCCAATAACCCAATGGCATCTCACTCAAACCCTGTGAAACAGATTCACGATTTGCGTATTGATGCCCAATGTGAAGCAGTCGAGCAGAATCCAAAGCGGCATTATCAATAAGATCACATTCAGATTGGCGCTCGCTTTCATCTTTAATTATCTTTCGATCAAGATTTGCAATTAAATGCTCGTTTGCTGCGGCAATATATCGCTCAATTAAAATATCTTCATCATCGTGATCAATACGGCAGTGAAGTTTAGCTGTTAGTAGATCGATCATTTGATTTCACCTTTCTAACTGGTGATTTATTTTTACTTTCCGCGTCTTCAATTGGCTCCAGAACAGCTTTTGTCACCAGATGAGCAACATCATTTGGATTAGCTTCACGCTCATCACCAACCTCATACATCTTGTCACCAAGATGAATTCGCTTAACAAGATATTTCATGTAGATACCCAAATGAGGGGTTCTCCCCCTCATGTCATAAAAAATTAAGGACCAGAAGGTTTGATGTCACCATAAATAAATGCTTCAGGGCGATACACAGCTAAAGCCAAACGCTCTTCGGCAAGAATAGTCACTAAGTTTTTAACGAAATCATCTTCGTTTTCTGTTGCAACTTCCACACGAGACAACCAACGGTCAAAGATTTGAGCACCCATAGAGAATGCACCGGTTAAGAATTTACCCGCTGTTAAAGCTTGTGTTTGAACCACAGGTAACGCCCATAAAGTTGGGTTAATCGCACCTTGAGGGTTGCCAATAATGTACTGACCAGAAGTGTCTTTAAGAGTTTCAATATTGGTCCAGTCGATTGGATTTAATACATGTCCGCTTGCAGGATATTCAGCTAAAATCGCTTGAAGCATTGCAAAGCGCAAAGTATCTAATGTGCTTTCAGCAGTGGTAGCAACACCTGTGGGTTTAGCATAAGCAGTGGCTTGCGGAATAATGCCAAGTAAGTTCTGACCAGTACCATCACCATTTAAAATTTGCTGCTCTTCTTTGAAAGCCAAGCCGTAACGTAAACGCCCATCAATATAGGACTGTAATTGCGAAGCATCGTCTAAAATTTGACGTGATGCTTTCATGTGGTGTGCGATAACTTTTGCGGCAGTCTGTTTTAAATCAAATTTAATATCTGATTGTGGTTTTAAGGCTCCTTCTGCAACCACATCTGCCGCATTGGTAAAACCTGTCTCTTGAACATATTCGAGAGAGTTACCATCCATACGCCCCGGCATCAACAAATCACGAACCGTTAACTTGCGATCTGGTGGTGCAATAATGCCTGCCAAACGTGTGGTTTGAACCAAATCACCTGCCGCACCTGCTACATCAGTAGTTAATGATGTAATAGTTGCTTTAACTTCCATACTTGCGCGACCACGGTTGCCGTTTGCAAGAATACTCTTAAAGCCATCTGTTTCTACGAATTGACGACCTAGTGATTTAACCTCATCACCACCACTTTGTGTGCGGCGAGCAGCCTTTTGTTCCACTTCGTCCACACGAGATTTAAGCTCATTAAGTTTTGTGATGGCTTCATCGGCTGTTTGTTTTGCACCTTCTGCAATTTTATCGCCACGTTCACGCTTGCCTTTAAAATCTTCAGCAATGCCTTTCACTTCATCAACTTGTTTTTTAAACTCTTGAGCGAGTTGTTCTAAATTTTGATCAGTCATTCGACCTATCCTCTTAAAATATTCAAAGCATTGGAAATTGATTTCGCTTGTATTTTTTCACCTTCTGACTCGCTCAAAAGATGACGCAAACCATTGCCAGCGATAACAGTGGCTTGCGACTTAGAAAAGCCTGACTCTCTCAGGAACTTTTCGAATTCTGGTAAAGATGGTAATTGACCATCTTCTAATTTGGATTTAACAGAGGTGATTAGGCTTTTTTCATTTGCAGGAGTGGTGACAATTGAGATTTCATTTAAGCCAAGTTGAATAAGCTCACGTACATCAGTACTTTCGTTATAACTTGACTTAATTGTGCTATACCCAATACTCATACCATCAATCGCACCAACTTTGAGCAATGCATGGGTAGACTTAGCACGAGGCACATCATTGATTAACAATTGCCCTTCAACATACAAACCCTTTTCATCTTCTACCATCTTGGTGTATACGCCGATTGGCTCATTAACGCTGTGATTCCAAAGCACAGGTGGATACTTTCCTTTAGCAGCCCAATCTGAAAGAGTTTGCTTAAATGCACCTGGTAAAATGATGTCGTTATACCAATCAAGATTGCCAAAAACCGCGCCATAGCCCGAAAAAAAACCGTCCTCTTGGACGGCTTTTATCTCTAAATTAAAACTTCTTTTATTCATTTATTTCACCCTGTTCGCTACTAAGCGGAACCATCTGCATCTGTACCATCAACTTATCGGCACTTGGGTCATCACTTCTTGGCATATCTTCCAAATCTCGTACCTCATTACGTGTATACATGCCGTTTTGCGCCATTTTTACGTAAAAGTCCCCTCTTGCTCCAACATTTGTTCTTAACAAGCCCTCAACTGAAAATTTAGGGCGATATTCATATTTTTCATGAGGCAATAATAACTTTCGAGCAATGGTTTGCTCATAACGCACCAATGATGGATTTAATGAGTAGGTTAAAAACCCCTGATTGGTCTGCTCAAGACTTGATGCCCATGAACTTGCTTTACTTGTATGCCCAATTAATTGAGGAGGCACACCAAAGGCACGACAAATTTCCTCAATACCAAAATATCGAGACTCTAAAAGCTGTGCATCCACAGGGTTAATTCGAATGTTTGAAGCACTTGAGAGCTTCATTCCTGCTTCTAAAATCATGTATTTGCCTGAATTTTCAGGCTGACTAAATTGAGCGAGGTATTTTCGCATTCGCTCACGCTGTTCTTTAGTTAAAGTTTGCTCACCAGTCTCTAAAAATCCACCGACCTTCAATCCATTCTTAAACCAGTCTTGCGCTTGGTTATTTGCATCAAATTGCATACCGATAGTTTGTGCAAAAAATTGAATGGCTGACAATCCGACATAGCCATCCAAAGTAAACCCTTTGAAGTGCAAGATTTCATCATCTGTATAAATGGTTATTTTGCCATTCTCAGTATAGTGATATTCAAAACTTCCATCTTTTAACCGTTTTTTTACCATTTCATTTGGGAAAAGCGGCTCAAGAGAGATAATGCTCTTATCATCTCTTCGGGCAATATAATTGTACGCATTTCCCCACAAATCCAAACATGCCGACTGAATTTGCCAAAATTCGCTTGCACACATATCAGCATTGGGCGAGTCATGTAAAATTCGATATAAACCATGATCCTTTGCTATCTTTTTATTTGAATCATAAAGATGCAAAGGGAGTGTTGAAATTGTTTCAGCACGTAGTTTCACACATGCCCACACCGCGGATAGTTTTAATGATGTTTCAGGAGTAACTGCTGCACCGCCTGATGACATATAAGAATCAAACGGATAAGAAGTATCACCTTTTTTTAGTTGAGTTCTTCCAGTCAATCGTGACCAGAAACGAGACCAGAATCCCGTATCTTGTAAATCGCTCATGCTATCACGACGTCCTCTAAATATCCGTCAATATCATAGTTTTTAGGCTCAGGATTCATACTCATTAAAGCCACAGCATTAAAGGTTGCAATTAATGGGTCAATCTTCCCAACACCTGATTCTTGTTTAGAAATCATCATCCCATTACCTTTCATCACAGCACGGGCATTACCTACACACCAAGTCATAAGCTGCGAACCTTGGTGATATAAATTACGTTCTGCTAATTTTCGTTCTGTGGTTAAGATATAGCCCATTAATTTTAAACCTTGGGGCACAGCTATCATTTTTTCTTCAGGTATACCAACTTGAAGCAAGCCATCCAGAAGTCCCCCCAAACCAAGTGGATCAAGCCCTATTCTGTCAAGTTTTCCTGAATCAAAAACCTGTTTAGCAATCGTTGCTAATTGATCAATATCATCACCAACCCGATCAACAATTGTTAAGCTTTTTTCATCCTGACAGTCTTTATATTTAGGTGCATTTTCTTTACGTCTTTCGACCGCTGTTGTGTTGCACCATGCATGGTTCCACAACCACCATTTGCGACTTTTAGCATGACGACCAAGTACAGCGAATCCAAGTAAATCATCGAGACCACCACCATCAATACCAATGGTAATTACATCTGATTGTTCAATTAGTTTGTTAAGTGTGAATTGTTTCGATTGCTGCAACCAAAATTCAGCGCCTGCCCAGCGATTTGCACGAAGGTTCATGCCAATTTCAACATTTAATCGTTTAGCCAAAAAATCTCTAAAGTTTTCCTCATCAGAATCCTTAGATTGCTCAAAGTCATCTTTTAATTGCTCAGGATCGACACTGGTCCCATAGTTTGGATTTGGAATATGAAAGTTTTCAGGATTAAGATGCTCATCATCTTCAATCATTTGTTTCGGAAATTCATAAATCAAAGGGAGGAATTTTTTATTAGTTTTTATGCCATCCCGAATATCACGAGCGTAATCTAATTTTTGCTTAAAAACACCACAAGGAACCTCACTCGCCTGTGTTGTTAAATAAATAATACAACCCTCTTTTCGACTTGCTAAACCACCTGTTGCTTCTCGAAACATTGCTGCTGCACCCGCATTCTTTTGAAAAAGATGAAGCTCATCAATAAGAATCCAAGAAGCTTTTTTACCTCCGACCGTGTTTGATTCCGCAGCTACAACTTTTAAAGTTGCATTCGTTTCACGATGAGTAATCGTTTTTGTATGCTCTGAAATATTCATCAAAGCTTTCAATTCAGGATCAGCATTAATCGCTTCACGAATTGGCACATAACTATTGTCGGCGACTTCTTTGGTGGGCGCTAAAATAATAAGTTCCGCAGCCTGACGATCATTCATCACCAATGCTGTAAGCATAATGAATGCTGCGAGTGTTGATTTTGAATTCTTTTTAGGAATTAAAAGGAAAAATTCACGAATTAATCGACGACTTTCCTCTTCACTGTAGGCGCCAAAGATTGCAGCAACAAATTCAAATACCCATGGGCGAGTAATTTCTCCCATAGTTGGTTGACCCATCACATCGGTCACAATCAGGCTTTTAAATACATCGAGCGCCATCTCTGCTTCATCTTGAAACAGAGGTTTGCATGGAATTAAAGACTGTCCTTTGACAATCTTCTTTTCCCAATCCTTACAAGAAGTTGTCCAGTCCATAATCTACCTAGCTATATCTTTTACGTGCCGCTCGTGTTGCAAACTTACCGCCACCACCTGCAATATCACGAGCATCATCTCTCTGAGATTCTTTTTTACCCTTGGTGCCAACTTTCCCATAAACATATGGCATAGCAGCTTGAGCAGCTTTAAGTCTCAAATCTGGATCTTCACCCTCATCTGTCCAAACTTTTTTAAGATATTCAAGCGGATCATCAACACCACCAACAGCAATATCATCACGACCAACAAATTGACCTGATGCTTGCTCAACTTGTGGATCAATACGCTCAACTTGAATAACCTGCACAGGATTTTCAGCTTTAACTTTTTCAGGTTCAGAAGTTAACTTTTTGTCAGCCTTTAACTTTTCGATATAGTTAATAATGTCGGGGTTTTTCGCAAGTTTTGCACCTGCTTGGGCTGCTGTTTTTTCTGCATAACCTGCTGTAATTGCAGAATCTTTATTGCTTAGACCATCAACTACAGCCTGAGCAAATTTTCTCATTTTTGCAGTTAATGACATAATTCACCTTTAACTTTTGAGTTAACTTTTTGATTAACTTTTTTTGAAAACAGAAATTTTTTTATAAGTGAGAGAGGGCGTGGTCTAGGTGAGCAAAAGCTCTGAACTTTCAACCTCCCCCACCCACTTGAGAATAATTCTCAAAATATTTGATTTTCTTCCGATTGTTTTACCGAGCTATGACATGATTGGCACAACGATTGATGATTGCCATTTTTCCAAAACAAAACCATATCACCACGGTGTGGAGTAATGTGATCGACAACAGTAGCCTCAACAGTCAATCCTTTACGCTGACAATAAACACATAACGGATTCAACTGTAAAAACTTCAATCTAAACTTCTGCCATTTGTACCCATAACCACGTTGAGTTGATGACTTGCCACTACGCCAATTACCTACAGTTTTTTGCTCAGGTTTCTTCTGCACCTGTAAGCGCGGCTTGAGTCTCTGAAGTT
>NZ_PYIX02000007.1 GCF_003024515.2 Acinetobacter sichuanensis | reverse complement strand
CAAAGTTAAGTCAAAGCTACGATCTTGGCTGACGAAATCATCCGCTTTAGCACCTGTATCTTCATACGCAGTTAGGCTAATTACCCCTGCTTTTGGTGCAGTTGTATCTTCATCTGAAATGACAGTAACTTTTTGGATACTCGTTGTACTAACATTGCCTGCAACATCACTGACCACCGCTCTAAACTGATAACTCCCATCAGTTAAATTGCTTTGCTTCGCATCTGTATTTACCCATGTCTTACCACCATCTTTAGAAACTTGGTAAATAACGGTTGAGCCTGCTTCTTGCCCAGTCAAAGTTAAGTCAAAGTTACGATCTTGACTAACGAAGTCATCCGTTTTCACACCTGTATCTTCATACGCAGTTAGGCTAATTACTCCTGCTTTTGGTGCTGTTGTATCGACTACTATCGTTTGTACTGATGTTGTCGCAGTGTTACCTGCAGCATCACTCACCACTGCTCTAAACTGATAACTCCCATCAGTTAAATTGCTTTGCTTCGCATCTGTATTTACCCATGTTTTACCACCATCTTTGGAAACTTGGTAAATAACGGTTGAACCTGCTTCTTGTCCTGTCAAAGTTAAGTCAAAGTTACGATCTTGACTAACGAAGTCATCCGTTTTCACACCTGTATCTTCATACGCAGTTAAGCTAATTACCCCTGCTTTTGGTGCAGTTGTGTCAACTACTATCGTTTGTACTGCTGTTGTTGCGGTGTTACCTGCGGCATCACTGACTACTGCTCTAAACTGATAAGTTCCATCAGTTAAATTACTTTGCTTCGCATCCGTATTTACCCATGTTTTACCACCATCTTTAGAAACTTGGTAAATAACAGTTGAGCCTGCTTCTTGCCCTGTTAAAGTTAAATCAAAATCCTTATCTTGACTAACGAAGTCAGTTGCTTTTATGCCTGTATCTTGATAATCATTGAGACCAAAAGTGCCAGTTTTAGGTGGAGTAATATCTTTTTCATCATTTGATTTACTACTTCCACCACCACTACTCAAAGCAGCAATAACACCACCTAAACCAGCTGCACCTGCTATCGCCATTCCCCAAGTTGGAATACTAAAAGCACTTCCTGCACTCGTTACTGGTGCTAAATCACTTAAAGAACTTAAGGCTAAATAATTAGTTTCTAAGCCTGTTGCTGTTTCTGCAACCTGCATATTCCACAATAAATCCCCTTGCTGTAATGCAAGCTGTGGATTTGGTTGTAAAAAAAAGTCTTGGATAACAATTTGGCTACCATCTTTTAAATGAATAACTAAATTTTGTCCGTCACGTGTCGTATTTGAAATTTGATCAGGTGAAATACCTAATTTAGTAATGGCATTATTTTGACTTAATTTTGTTGTAATCACATTTCCCTGCTGAGAAACTGCAAGGTTTTGCTCAATGCTTTGTCCATTTGTAATATTTACAGACTTGATATCAACCATTTTACTGCCCCTGAATAAATTAATTTTAAATATATTTTTGAAAATATTAGGTTAAACAACATATTAAAAAATGAGTTTTAATGACTGATTAGGAAATCTTTCGTCATCACATTCATTTAGACTTTGCATAAAGTCTGACTAAATCACTTGAAAATAAAACAAATAAAGTACGGATCATTCACATACTTTATTTAATTTCACTTTGCCCATTAAATGATTGTATTCAGTCAATTAAAACTTGATATTCCCTATTTAGGGATGTTTTTTATTTGTCTAAATGCTTATTTCTCTTAGAAAGTGAACCACTACACATAAAAAATGCAAAACTTAAGAAACCACACAATCCTGCAACCATCAAAAAAATGTCTAAACTTTCATCTTTATTTTTTTCTTGGTTTAATTTAAAAAAAATACAAGATAAATATCTTATATTTTAATTATAAAATTAAAGCCTCTCAAAGCTCATTTTTTCTAAAAACTCATAAATAAAAGTGCTATAATACTGCGTTTATAAAATTCTCTTGGGTGACCCGATTTTGTGGTGCCTATTTCAAAATAGTTAGGACTAGCAATGACTGATAATGCAACGATCTTGCAGAATGTACCAGTAGGCAAAAAAGTGGGTATCGCTTTCTCTGGTGGTCTAGATACTTCAGCAGCTTTATTGTGGATGAAACAAAAAGGCGCAGAACCTTATGCATATACTGCAAACTTAGGTCAACCTGATGAAGATGACTATGATGCAATTCCACGTAAAGCAGAAGCTTATGGCGCAGTAAAAGCACGCTTAGTTGACTGCCGTTTACAACTTGCATTAGAAGGTATTGCTGCAATTCAATGTGGTGCATTCCATATCAGCACTGGTGGTGTTCCTTACTTCAACACAACCCCATTGGGTCGTGCAGTAACAGGTACAATGCTTGTAACTGCCATGAAAGAAGATGATGTGAACATTTGGGGAGACGGCTCAACATATAAAGGTAACGATATCGAACGTTTCTATCGTTATGGTTTATTGACCAACCCTGCACTTAAAATTTATAAACCTTGGTTAGACCAACAATTCATCGACGAATTGGGCGGTCGTGCGGAAATGTCACAATTCCTCATCGACAATGGTTTTGACTATAAAATGTCAAAAGAAAAAGCATATTCAACAGATTCAAACATGTTGGGTGCTACTCATGAAGCGAAAGATCTTGAATACCTAAACGCTGGTATCAAAATCGTTGATCCAATCATGGGCGTTGCATTCTGGAAAGATGACGTAAAAATCGAAGCTGAAGAAGTATCTGTAACTTTCGAAGAAGGTTTCCCTGTTGCATTAAACGGCAAACGTATCGAAGATCCAGTCGAATTCATTCTTGAAGCAAACCGTATCGGTGGTCGTCATGGTTTAGGCATGTCTGACCAAATCGAAAACCGTATCATCGAAGCAAAATCTCGTGGTATCTATGAAGCTCCAGGTATGGCACTTCTTCACATCGCTTATGAGCGTTTAGTGACTGGTATTCACAACGAAGATACAATTGAACAATACCGCATCAACGGTTTACGTTTAGGTCGTTTATTGTATCAAGGTCGTTGGTTCGATTCTCAATCTTTAATGCTGCGTGAAACTGCACAACGTTGGGTGGCTAAAGCGATCACAGGTACTGTGACTTTAGAACTTCGTCGTGGTAATGATTACACGATTATGAACACTGAGTCTGAAAACCTCACTTATGAAGCTGAGCGTTTAACGATGGAAAAAGGTGATTCTGTATTTACTCCTATGGATCGTATTGGTCAGTTAACTATGCGTAACCTTGACATCACAGATACTCGTGCAAAATTGGGTATCTATACAGGTGCAGGTTTACTTGCTGTAGGTACAGGTTCTGCTGTTCCTCAGTTAAAAGACAAAAACAAATAATTTTTATTTGATATAAAAAAACCGCTCAAATTTGAGCGGTTTTTTTATCGTACACTTTTTTACTTTATGAAAAATGTTGCTTTATTCAGAATGACTTTCATGAATGGTTTGTTGCTCTTGCTGTTGTTTTTTTAATTCAATTCGGGCTGCTTGTTCCTGACGGATACGGTCATATTCTTTTTGATTTTCTGCATCATTCTTAATAGCGACAAATGCGATCACTATAAGTAATACTGGAATAATGATGCCTAAACTCAAAAGCATAAACAGCTTTTTCTTACTTTTTGGGACTGTTGAGTGCGTCTGAGTCATTCGCTACATTTCCTATATAAAATAGATGTATAAAATAAGTCAGCTACTATAACAAAAAAAATCTATTTAAGCTTGAGCGAAATACAAGAACAGAATTATCCCAAACAGTGCAAATATTGTGCATTCATGCACCTCATTTCATCAGTATCAGAGCAATATGCAGCGCTTTACGATTAAACCTCAATGCTTCAACTTAAAAAATAGATATGGCACTCATTTTGCTTAACAGTATTACATTTTAAAAAAATCGTAATATTGGGGCGACACGTTATGGCTTATGTTGCTAGTGAACTCAGTGCAAGCAAAAAACTATATTTAGGTTTTTGTTCTTTTTTGATTCCTATTTTATTGTGGTGTGCGGTCAGTTATTTACCTTTTATTTGGCATCCTCAAGTTCAGATTACAAACTCAGGAAGTACAACTTTTCTACAAGTAGGTAGCCGAGTAGACAAAGCTATTTTCTATAGTGAAGCCCAAAATGCAGTCAATCATGACCAAGCACCACCTCAAGGAAAATTAGTCAATCCTATTTATTTACCTGCACCACATGAAGTTGCGCTTGCTTTAGTAACTGCCTTTACTACAGCACCAGTACAAGCAGATGCACCTTGGTTTCATCAAAGCTTGTGGCATAGTATTAAAATTGTCTTTACTGCATTTTTTATTTCATCGCTTATTGGCATTCCATTGGGGATTTTATGTGGATTTTCTAAAACAATTTCCCAACTAACCGAACCTTTTGTCGAATTTTTTCGTTATTTACCTGCACCTGCTTTTGGGGCTTTGGCTGTGGCTATTTTAGGAATCAATGATGCACCTAAAATTGCCATTATTGTCATCGGCACACTTTTTCAACAAATTTTAATTATTGCCAATACCACACGCTTAGTTGATAAAAGTTTAATTGAAGCAGGTTTCACACTGGGTACAAACCCATTCAAAAGCTTATTTAATGTCGTAATTCCTGCTGCCCTACCTGATATCTATCGTGATTTACGCGTATTACTTGGTTGGGCTTGGACTTATTTAATCGTGTCAGAACTGATTGGTACGACCTCAGGCATTACATGGTTTATTACTCAACAAGCACGTTATCAAAATTTTGACAATGTTTATGCCGCCATTCTCATTATTGGGGTCATTGGTCTACTGTGCGATGTTGTACTCATGAAGTTAGGGCAACGTCTATTTAAATGGAAATTAGGAGCAAAATAATGAATCATCATCCTCAATACGCGACTGATTTTGATGCAAATGCTTATTTTAATGCAATTTATCAACGTCCTATCATTTTAGAAGCCAAAAAACTCAGCCAAATCTTTAAATATCAGCAACAGGAAAGAACGGTATTAAAGCAAATTGATTTAAAAATTCATAAAAGAGAGTTCATTTGTATCATTGGTCCATCTGGTTGTGGAAAATCAACCTTGAGTCGAATAGTTGCAGGACTTGACCCCTATAGTAGTGGTGAAATTTTAGTGGATGGTACAAAAATTCACGGTCCTAGCCCCGAACGCGGTATGGTATTTCAAGGTTATACCTTGTTCCCATGGAAAACTGTCAAAGAAAATGTCATGTTTGGACCACTTATGAAAGGTTCGAGCAATCCTGTTGCCGAAGCTGCCGCACGAGAATGGATTAATATTATTGGCTTAGAAAAATATGAAAACCAATATCCACACCAACTTTCTGGAGGAATGAAGCAACGTGTCGCCATTGCACGAGCATTAGTCAATGAACCTAAAATTTTACTGATGGATGAGCCTTTTGGTGCACTTGATCCACATACACGCCAAAAAATGCAAAAACACCTTATGGACTTATGGCAAAACATTGATATTACAATTATTTTTGTAACACATGATATGGATGAAGCCATTTTATTAGCAGATCGCATTGTTGCATTAAAAGCCAATCCAGGTGAAATCAAAGAAATTATTGAAGTGAATTTACCACGTCCTCGTCATCCAGAATTAATGACAACAACTGAGTTTAAAAATTTACGTAAACGTGTAGACTTTCTGGTACATGCCCAAGAAGATGAAATTGATCCAGCTCTAGAAGATTTACCTAAAATTCCACGTATGACGCAGGTCAGTACACATAAATAAATTGCGTTAAATATTCAGTAGAACACCCCATGCAGGTTGTTTATCGACCTGCTTTTTTTCACAAACATCATAATAATTTTGAATAGATTACAAATTTCATGCATTGAAAGCGCTCATTTTTTACTACTATTCCTCACTATAAATAAAGAAAAGATTAAAATATGAAGGTACAAAAACATGTCTAAAATTCAATTTTTAAAATATAGTCTTATCATTTATCTATTAGAAATTTCTGTCTCTTTTGCTGCTATTGATACGGAACTTGAGCACGTCATCCAAACGGTGAGCTACGCTTTTAACGTCCAAGATGTTCAAACGATTCGACAATATATTCACCCACAATATGGTTATATTTATTGGAATAAAATTGGGGTACCAATCAATCAAAGTTTTTATACGCGTTCAGAATTTTCATTTCCTCAATACGAAGCGAATGGCTCAAATATGTGGTTTTATCAAGCACCTAAAGCCAATCAAAAACTGATCAAAAGCACACAACTACCCACAATGGACTGTACCTCTTGGAATAAATCAGGTTTATTTTATACCACAAATAACCGTAAGCCATTTTCAGAGTTAAGTAAGAATAATCAAGATATTATTGAAATGTCTCAGCAAGAACTCGATCTGGAACTTAAAAAAATCTTACCCTTTGAAAAACAATTAGTTGAGTTACAGTATGTAGGCAAGAGTAAAGATATTGGTGATGATATGCTTCTATTTTTCAGCAAAATTAATGGAAAATGGTATTTTTCTGCACTTGATAACGCAGGAAATTGTGATGCTTAAAAGTTAAAAATCTTTAGGTAAATATCATGCTGAGCTATATTTTTTTGATGATTTTGGCTTATTTTATAATCATGTGGTTATTTGCACTGATTTATGCCAATGAGAATAATTTTCCAACTACATTTTTGGGCAATACACTCTCTCCAATCAAGCAATTTTGTTTAGGGATTTTTTATTTTCCATTTCAACAATTAAAACGCATCATCAAAGCAATTATAAAATTTCTTATTGAAGTTCTCTTTGAAATGATTTTCATGGGAATTCTACAGTTGATTTGGTTTCTCATTCGAGGATTCTTTATGCTTATTTTTAGAATTTTTGATGCCTAAAGATGACTGCTTATTTAAATCTAACTTGAGCAAAGATTACATCAGGACAAAACCATCATGTTTAAAATAGCCATTCCTGTTTTTCTATTATTATTGGCAAACACCGTACGTGCTGAAATCAAAACTTTTCAGCCACAATTCCCTCAATTTTCAAATAATGAAAAAACGAGAAAAATCAATAATCAGCAATACTTTTTAGGGCATGCAACATTTCAAAACAATGTCAGCATTCCCTTTTATGGTGTCACCGCACTGAATCCTGTCGATGATGGTTATATTGCTCGAATTAAAAAATGTGATGCTCAGTCTTGTCATTTTAATTTTAACTTAGACACAAATTTAGCTAAGCAACTCAAGCTTCTAAGTTTACCTGAGCTTGGTGTCGTTCTTGTTCCTCGACATTGGCAAGACATCCAAACAGACGCTGGAGCAAATGGAACAGGTTCAAGTTTGCTCATGAGTCCAGATCATCAAGAAGCCATTACACTTTATGATTCTTCAGTTTGTGCAGGTTGTGGTTATCCTTCAGCAAGTTTATATTTCCCACAATTGCTTAAACAAAGTATTGAATATGAATATGGTGGTATGCAAGACTCTCATAAAAAGTTAACTTTGGTTTATCCCAATAAAAATACTGCATTTTTTAGTTATCAAATTGCAAAGCAAAAGACTAAAACGCATGGTGTCGCAAAATATAGCAATGATGGTGATTTTAATTTTCGCAATATTCATGTGACATTGAATCCAAATAACCAGCAATTAATGCGTCCGATTTTAAATTTTTATCATGCTACACATTAACAACTTGAAATCCCTTTAAAAATAAATGAATAAAATTTAAGCTTCATTGACTCAATATCACTTTTTAATCTTATAAAAATGGCAAAATCATGTACTTTATTTGCAATTGATTGTTTACCAAATAGCATAGAATGGCATTTTGATAATCCTCAAATTGAGGCTTGGGCTGAATGGTTCTCTCATATTCCGCTATTATTTTCATATTTAATGGGAGATCTTGAGCATTTACCTGAGAAAGTTGCCAGCAATACCTATGTAGATACACAAAGTCTATCTACGTTGATTACGCCAATTTCTCAAGTCAAACAACGTTGGAATTTTTTAAATTTACACTTTCAACAAGATATTCAAAATTTCCCTCTCGATATTGCTGAAAAATGGCAACATATTGATCAGACCATTCAAACGACACATAAAACATGGTTAATGTTGGACTGTACCCTGTTTAACGATGCTACTTTTGGCTCAAAGAAATTTTTAAAACAATTAGAGCAAATTTCGGAGCTGTCTAAACAGTTTAATTTAAATAATATTTTTGAGTTTAAACACTCAACTGCCAATCAAATCATACAACGCCCACAATTTGAGTTAGGTTGGTGGGATCGAAAATGTATCGCACGCATTTGGGATATTCAGGCTGACTTTGAAGATTTTTGGTGGAATGAAGATTTTTCTAAACAATGGGCGCTCACTGAAACTCGCTTTTTCCAAGATGCGATTGACGCTTTTACCGTTTACCCTAAAAATAAAAAACTATCCTCTAAAAAGCCTACAGTAGATCATGCTTTTTCAGCCCTAGTTACGCCCTATGGTCGTGAAATTTTACCACTGAGTTTAGAAATTAAGATGGCATTTGTGCAAGGAGGGTTTATTGTTGCATCTAAAGCTGTAAAAGATTTATTACATCCGAGTGCTCTTTATGACTTGAATGGTAATGAAATTCTGCCATTTTCCAAAGGTTTCAATAACATTGAAGTTTATAGCAATGCATTAATCAGTCACAGTATTTTGAAAGAAGATGGAGAAATTATTCAACAATTACTACATTTTCCAAGCTTAAGCTTACTACAAGATAATCTTAAATTTATTGATTATGGTCGTTATGAAGATGGATTTATTCGTGCAGAAGGTTGTGATCAAAAACTCAATGTTTATACACCACAAGGCGATTTGGTTTTCCAACTGGATCATGCCATTTTAGGGAAAATCAACGCTAAGCATGGTCTAGCAACATTACGTCAATTTAAATCTGATGATCAGCGTGAAAATTATGGTGTGATCAATAAACATGGCGAAATGATCATTCCTTGTGAATATCAAAATATTGAACGTGGCTTTCAAGACTCACCGCCTAAAATTTTCAAAGGTGGAAAAATTGTCGCCATTGACCATGATCTAAAAATTAATATTTTCAATAAAAAAGGGACATTGCTTATTCATAGCGACTACTATTCCCTGCCTTATTTGCATGTACAACACGATAAAATTTTATGTTTTGATGGTTTAAATGACGAAGCGCAATGTGGCTATTTTGATATTCATAGCTTTGAGTTTATTGTTAACGAAGAAATGACTCGCGCAGATTATTTTACTGCCCTGCATGATGCACTACTAGGTCGCAGTACCGAGGCACAATTTGAAATTAAAATAAATGCATGGCTTGAGCAAGTGACAGCAAGTGCATGGTTGCATGACATATCATTGTTACTTTGTGAGCAAGACCAAGAACAAGCAACTGAACTGATTCATTCAACGAATGCTTTTATTATCGAAGAATTTGAAATCTCTCAAGAGGATGTTTTAGTCTATTGTGAAAGTCAAAATATCTATACCTTATATTGGCAATATTTAAACGTTGCGGCTCCAAAACTTTATCATTTTGATTATAAAGATACTGAAAGTTTATATCATTTGGCTGATTTTGATGAGTTTACTGGTTGGCAATGGTCGCGTATGGATGGTGATGAATCTATGCAAGATGGTATGGAGTCTTTGGCACATTATCTCAAACCACATCATAAAAGCCTGCTTTATATCAGTACAGATCATGACAGTATTTGTTTTGCAGTCTTAGAAAATATTGAAGTCGAAAGCTTTGCTGCTCTGTTGCAAAATGCCTTAATTCATTGCTATGTTATTGATGCCTAGATAAAAAAAGAGAGCTTTTTGGGATGCTCTCTTTTTTGTTATGAAATCATTATTTTTCATCTAAAACAGATTCAAAAGCTTTTAAACGCTTATGAATAGATAATAGTTCTATAATCGTTGGCCAAGATTTTATTAGATATTGAAATGACTTTATTACCTGACCGAAAACATTTAATGTTTGCATCATAATACCAAGCGTAATGGTTCCTGCTGCTATTGATGGTGCTAAAATAAAAACGCCAAATAAATTATCTAGTTGTAAATACCAAATACGAACTAAGTTAAAATATGCATAATGAAAGTAAAGTCGAAAATAGTTTAAACGGACTTTAGAAAAAAGCTCTTTTAATGTTAGCGGATCTGCACGATTTAGGTGATCTTCACCATAAACTAATTCTTTACGATAAGCTGCTTCGACTTTTTGATTATTAAACTCTAATCCAGGCAATTTAGCACCTACAACTATAAGCACAAATGTACCTAAAATAGCCCATCCTAAAGCTGCGATAACTAAAGCATGAGGAATTTCACCAATAATTGGGAGTTCTTTAACATGTGATGATAGCTGCAATAGGATTGGTAAAAATGCAATTAGCGTCATAATTGCTTCTATCAAAGTAACTCCAAGATCCTCAGTTGTTTTAGCAAAACGCATAGTATCTTCTTGAATACGTTGTGAAGCACCTTCTACATGGCGTAATTTATCCCAATGTGCTGTATAATATTCATTCATTGCAGTACGCCAACGGAAAATATAATGGCTAACAAAAAATAAATTAAAAACAGCTATAGTCACATAAATCATCGCAATATAAATAAATGTTAGCATTTCAAAATATAGTTGGTTTAAATCACCTCCTCCACTAGAAACCATTTTTTGAATTAAATTGTAAAATGGGTTGTACCAAGCATTAATGACAACATCAACTTGCACTCCAAACCAAACATTAAACAAAATAAAAGCTGAGCCCCATACTGACCACGCTTGCCATTTATTATTCGATTTCCATTTCCAAAATGCCGCAAATAGTGCAGTTGAAACAAAAAACCAGAGGTAAAACCAAAGAAACTGTGCTGACCAAAAACGTGTCACATTAATGGGTAACTCTGTTGTCGCATAAGCTTGAGGAAAACCAATGAACTCTCCCCAAGATTTACCACCGCTATACCACAGCACTAAGTTAATGATGAACCAAATCAGCAATGAACCAAAAAACCATTTTGGATTTGGAAAAAAAGATTTAAACATTGATGCTTGATATCCTTAATATTTTTTCTAAGTGACCTGATATTAATCCTAAAAGCTTAATTAAGAATAAGAAATCACAATAATTTTTATGTATTTTAGTAACTTGTCATTATATTTTTTTATTACTTGACACTAACAAAATAGAAATTTGCTTATTTTATAAAATTTACGACTAAAGATGTGTCGGTCTGCCTTAATTCTGTCAATCGGCTATGTTATGTTTCAATAGATAATTTTAACAAATGGATAAAAGAGGGCTAAATAATGTCTAAACAAATTTTAATGCTCGTTGGCGATTATGCTGAAGATTATGAAACAATGGTACCCTTCCAATTTTTAGTTGGCTTAGGCTATACAGTACATGCGGTTTGTCCTGACAAAAAGTCAGGTGATCACATTGCTACCGCAATTCATGACTTTGAGGGTGAACAAACCTACAGTGAAAAGCGTGGGCATAACTTTGCGATCAACTATAATTTTTCCGAGGTCAATACAGCAAATTATGTCGGCTTAGTGATTCCTGGTGGACGTGCTCCAGAATATCTACGTATGAATGAAAGAATCCTTGAAATTGTACGTGAATTTGATACTGCACAAAAGCCAATTGCTGCGGTTTGTCATGGTGCTCAAATTCTTGCTGCGGCTGATATTCTTCAAGGTCGCTTATGCTCGGCTTACCCTGCTTGTGCTGCTGAAGTCAAACTTGCAGGCGGTCAATATGCGGAGATTGCTGTAACAGAAGCTGTAACGGATGGGCATTTAATCACCGCACCTGCATGGCCTGCACACCCTGCATGGATGGCACAATTCATTCAAGCTTTAGGTGCAACAGTTCATTTATAAGCTTTTAAATTCATGTAAAAATACACTGTTTTTATTTCATTATATCAAGACAGGTATTTTTACATTTTAGTATAAAATTCAATCAAAATATTCATTTATTCCACTTAAACGCTCAGTTTAAACTCATAAAAAATACAATAAATATGTCATAATTTATATGATATTTACTGCAAAATAATGAGTTAGGATTAAAGATGGAGATTGTTGAATTAATTCAACCTGTAACTTTAACGAAAGATCAATTACAACCCATTACGATAGAAGCGGGTATTTTATTAAAAGTGCTGATGGTCAATCCATCTTCTTACTTGGTGGCAGATGAATCTGGTTTTTCGTTTTTACTCCAGTTTAGCAATGAAAATATACAGTGGAAAAAACTTTAATGTGCATGTAAAAATGGAGCTGATTTAAAACAGATCATCCATATTATTGTGATGTTTCACGTCATCTAATTCATAGATGAAAATTTAGGTCGAGTTTCAATATACCATTCACCACGCTGTAAATGGTCTGTATAAACTTTAGGAAGCATGATATTAAATCGCTGACTTTCCACATAAATATCATATTCACAAATTGTGCGTTGAGTCTGATCTTTTAAAGACCAAATTAACCATGTATTTGGCTCAAATGTATGTTCTACTTGCACATTCCATCTCGCTTCAATACGACCAATATGAAAATTTTCATCATATTCATTTATGTTTAATGGAAAATCTAAGGCTGTAGCATCATAACCTTGACTATCATGGATCAAAATACTTTGTGCGGCTGTAGGCCAAATACAATATCGTAGATAGTGCTGATCCATTACCCGTTCAATCAGATGTCGATCCCGAGCTAAAAATTGGCGTATATCTTGCTCAATATCAGGGAAAATACCTGAACAACCTGCAAACATTCCTGCTAATAATAACTCTACATGATCATAAGAATCATGCATACAATGAAAATAACAATCTGAATCAATCCATGCTTGAACCGCCGCACGCTCTTTATAAGATAAAAATGAGTCAGCATCACGAACTAAAAAACGTTTTACCTGTGGATCATGCATGACAAAAAAGCGCCAATATAAACCTGAAAGCTGTCTTTGCTGTTCATTCACATAAATGATCTGTGCGCCTAATGCTTTTAATCGTTCTACAATTTTGCGTGGTACACTTTCATCAATATAGAAACGACATGTCCATTCAGGAAAAATTTCCTTTGCAAATTGCGTATTTAATACTGCCCCTTCACAATAACGTGGTAAATCACCATATAAAGAATAACTAATAATATTTTCAGAGGGTGCTTGTGGATTAAATTTAGGAGGTACAGTCTGAGGAAGGCTTAATTTTTTTCATGTTGCACTGCATCTTTTTTTGCTTGATTCGCTAAACGCCCATAATGTTTTTGTTTTTTTCTGTCATTTAAAAAATAACATACTTCACTCATTGCATCATAAGTATTAATTTCTACAGCATGAGGATGATATTGTATCGCTTGTTGCAAATAATCATATGCAACCTGATAATTTTCTAAACGCATTTCTGTGATCGCTAAATCACAGAGCACATTTTGATGTGAAGGAACGACTTGAATCAGTTCTAAAAGTTGTTGATTAGCACTCAAATAATCACGATTTTTAAATGCCGTTTGAATATGCTGCGCTTTACTTGCTAAAAATTGATTAATTTGTTCTAAAGTCATTTCGTTATTTAACATATTACTACTTTTCACTTGATTCAATTTTTTCATATAAAAATAACTTTACAATACAAAGCTCTAACTATTATAAATTATATCTAATAAACATAATCGTGTTTATATAATGCAAGTACTTGATACTGCTGACCATCAAACTTTAGGATCATTTTTTGTTGCGATGAAAAACATCAGAGAGAAATCCACATATTATTTTTAAAATAATATTCATGTAAATCTCTCCTGCCCTGTTTTTATCAATGAACTTATTTCACTTTCATTTTCCGAATCATTTTATATAAAATTTTTGGTGAAATACGTGATACCAATACACCCAGTTTTTCTTTTCGTCCTCCAACTACAATAAACTCCTCACCTTTTTGTAAAGCTTCTATCGTTTGTTGTGCAAACTCATCTGCATCTAAACCATTTTCAATGGCTTCATCCTGATGACCTTGGGGCTTACCTTCACCATTCAATGCATTAAAAGATACATTGGTTTTGACAAAACCTGGAAAAATCACCGAAACATTCACACCGTCTTTGGCAACTTCAGCACGTAAACTATTTGCCCACATATGAATCGCGGCTTTTGCTGCCGAATATGACGCACGATATTGCGTACCCAGCAAACCTGCAATACTTGATACATAGGCAATTCGACCTGATTTCTGTTTTAAGAATGTAGGCAATACGGTTTTCGTTAAAAAAACTTGTGAAAAATAATCGATTTCCATAATGGCACGTTCTGTTTGCATGGTCGTATCTGCAATCAATGCACGTTGACTGAGACCCGCATTATTAATCAACCAATCAATTCGACCTTTTTCTTTGAGCACTTGCTCATAAGCATGACGAACTTGTGATTCATTGGTGATGTCCATTGCAACCGAAATATGACGATCTGGATTGAGCAAACTTACACGAACATTTTCCAACTCGTCTAAACGGCGTGCACTCAGTACCACTTGTGCACCTTGTAAAGCACACTCTTTTGCCAAAGCCTTACCTAAACCTGATGAAGCTCCTGTAATCCAAACAACCTTCATGTCCATGAACTATCTTCCTAAATAATTGATTTTAAATATGCCATGAAAAATATTTCATGCAAAGTACCCAGAAATTAACTACGCACTAAAAAATGATTAAAATGTTTTGCATAATGCTGTGCTTTTTCTGCATCACCTGCTTTATAGTCATCTCCTACCTTTTCTAGGCGTTTATAACCTGTACTGGTAATCATATTAATGACACCATTTAAAGTTTTATCGACTACAAAATTAAATTTTAATAAGGTTTTTGGATCTCGAATAAACTCAGAAATGCCCAAATCAATGATTTTAACTAAATTTTTTAAGGTGGCTGGTAATGCTTGAATATTCCCCTCTAAAACCTGCTGAATATTTTGACTCGCTTGCTCACCTAAATGACGGTCTAACACATAGTACATATAAATTTGTTCAGGATTAGATGGGTCAAATTTTTGTAAAATATGATTTGCCACGGGCTTTAAACGATCATTCCCAAAAAAGGAAATCGACCAAGGCATATATTTTCGTAATGCGCTTTCAATTTGCTCAAAAATCTGTTCGGCTTCTTTTAAACTTTTTTGTCCTTTGGCATCTAAGTCTTTTCCTCGTTTTTCTTCGATCAAACGTCCAAAAACCTGATCTAAAACCTGACAAGACATATCTGTAAAAATCGTGCCTAATTGTTTAGATAGATTTTCTTTATCCCCCTGATTTAAACGTTCAGTGACATTTTGCAGTGCTTGATAAGTTGAAGTGTCAATTGCTAAGTTAATTTTATAAGTCATACAAATCAGCCTTTTTGTTAATATTATGGGTCAATCAATGGTGACAAAATATTAGCAAAGCTTATCATTATATGCATTGTCTTTTCTTGATTCTTTTTACATTTTAAAAATATATTAAGCCACTGATTCATTTATTTTTTTAAAATATTTATTGCAATACTGACCAACCTTTTATCTTATTTTTTGACTTTAATGAATGTTGTGATGATTCTATTCATCAATAAAATTTTCTTGCTCAAACTTTGATACTCGCTCAGTGAAGTTTACTCCCCAACCAGAGCGTTCTATACGCTTGATGAGAATCCCCCACTTAGGAAATTTATTTGCTACAATGAATCTAATTTTTCACTCACTTTTGATCTGTTTTTACTATGACTGATTCAGCGCAAAATATTGCTACAACCTACGATCCGACTGAGATCGAGAAAAAATGGTACAAGACTTGGGAAGAGAATGGTTATTTCCAACCTTCTCGTAAAGGCGACTCATTCTGTATCATGATTCCGCCACCAAACGTCACAGGCAACTTGCACATGGGTCATGGTTTTAACAATGCCATCATGGATGCCTTGACACGTTATAACCGTATGTCTGGTAAAAATACCTTATGGCAACCGGGTACAGACCATGCGGGTATTGCAACGCAAATGGTGGTTGAACGTCAACTTGGCGCTCAAGACATTAGCCGTCATGACTTAGGTCGTGAAAAGTTCATTGAAAAAGTCTGGGAATGGAAAGAACAATCAGGCGGTAATATTACTCGTCAAATTCGTCGTCTGGGTTCATCAGTAGACTGGTCACGTGAACGCTTCACCATGGATGAAGGTTTATCTAATGCAGTCAAAGAAGTTTTCGTAAAACTACACGAAGACGGTTTAATCTACCGTGGTAAACGTTTGGTGAACTGGGATCCAAAACTACAAACTGCATTGTCTGACTTAGAAGTTGAGTCTGATAAAGAAGAACAAGGTTCATTGTGGCACTTCAAATATTTCTTTGAAGATAAATCGCTACGCACTCATGATGGTAAAGATTACATCGTGGTGGCGACCACTCGTCCTGAAACATTACTTGGTGATACAGCAGTTGCTGTTGCACCTGATGATGAGCGTTATGCACACCTTGTGGGTAAAAACATTATCCTCCCTATTACAGGTCGTGCTGTTGCGATTGTTAAAGATGAATATGTCGATAAAGAATTTGGTACAGGCTGTGTAAAAATCACCCCTGCGCATGACTTCAATGACTATGAGGTGGGTAAACGTTGTGAACTCGCCATCATCAACATCTTCAACAAAAATGCGGAAGTATTGGCTGAGTTTGAATATATCGCGAAAGCGGGCGAACAAATTTCTAAAACTATTCCTGCGCCTGCAGAATATGTAGGTTTGGAACGTTTTGCTGCACGTAAAAAATTGGTTGAACAAGCTGAAGCTGAAGGCTGGTTAGATCAAATTCAACCTTATACGCTGAAACCACCTCGCGGTGACCGTTCAGGCGTGATCGTTGAGCCACTTTTGACAGACCAATGGTATGTGAAAATTGCACCACTTGCTGAGCCTGCGATTAAAGCGGTTAAAGACGGTGACATTAAATTTGTGCCTGAGCAATACAGCAACATGTATATGGCATGGATGAACAACATTCAAGATTGGTGTATTTCTCGTCAATTGTGGTGGGGTCACCGTATCCCTGCTTGGTATGATGTTGATGGCAACATCTATGTCGGTCGTGATGAAGCCGAAGTTCGTGCAAAACACAATCTGCCTGCTGATCTTGCACTGAGCCAAGATGAAGATGTACTTGATACATGGTTCTCTTCTGCGCTTTGGACATTCTCAACACTTGGTTGGACAGGCGATGCTGAGAAAGATAAAGAAAACTATTTCTTAAATACTTTCCACCCGACTGATGTTCTTGTGACTGGTTTTGACATCATTTTCTTCTGGGTTGCACGTATGATTATGTTTACGTTGCACTTCATGAAAAATGAAGATGGTACGCCACAAGTTCCGTTTAAAACCGTGTATGTGCATGGTTTAGTCCGTGATGGCGAAGGTCAAAAAATGTCGAAGTCTAAGGGTAACGTCCTTGACCCATTAGACTTGATTGACGGTGTTGACCTTGAAACTTTGGTACAAAAACGTACGACAGGTTTGATGAACCCGAAAACTGCGCCAAAAATTGAAAAAGCCACTCGTAAAGAATTCCCTGAAGGTATTCAGGCTTATGGTACAGATGCGGTTCGTTTCACGTTCTGTGCGCTTGCCAATACAGGTCGTGACATCAAGTTCGACATGAAACGTGTTGAAGGTTACCGTAACTTTGCCAACAAGATTTGGAATGCAACCCGTTTCGTTCTGATGAATGTTGAAGGTCAAACCATTGGTCAAGAAGTTCGTCAAGACCTTTGGGAACTGCCTGAACAATGGATCGTAAGCCGTCTACAAAAAGCGGAACAAGCGGTTCAGCAAGCCTTTGCGACGTATCGTTTGGACTTGGCTGCACAAGCGATTTACGAGTTCATTTGGAATGAATACTGTGATTGGTATGTAGAGCTGACTAAACCTGTACTGAATGATGAAAACGTATCGGTTGAACGTAAGGCAGAAGTTCGTCGTGTTCTTCTTGTAGTAATGGAAGCATCTTTACGTCTTGCACATCCAATCATGCCGTTCTTGACTGAAGAAATCTGGCAGACTCTTGCACCAATGATTGGTCTGCAAGGCGAAAGCATCATGTTGGCACAATACCCTGTTGCCGATGAAGCGAAGATCAATGAACAAGCTGAAGCAGATATGCAATGGCTTCAAGGTTTGATTGGTGCGGTGCGTAATATTCGTGGTGAGATGGGCTTAGGTAATGCACGTTTGTTACCTGTACTTCTACAAAATACCACTGAAGCTGAAAAAGCACAGATTGCTCGTATTGAACCTTTGTTTAAAGCTTTGGCGAAAGTTGAAAGCATTACGTTCCTTGCGGATAGCGAGCAACCGCCATTGTCATCGTCTTCTGTAGTCGGTCATGTATCTGTATTCGTTCCTATGAAAGGTTTGATTGACCCTAAAGCGGAACTCGGTCGTCTACAAAAAGACTTCGATAAGGTTCAAAAGCAGCATGACCAAATTGCGACTAAACTTGGCAATGAAGGTTTTGTGGCGAAAGCACCTGCTGCTGTGGTTGAAGGTGAGAAAGTTAAACTTGCTGAGTTTGCGGATCAGTTAGCGAAGATTAAAGCGAATATGGAGCAGATTGCGGCTCTTTGATGCTGTTATTTAATCTAATTTGTAGTATAAAGGGCTGATTATTCAGCCCTTTATAATTATGCCAAATTTTTTCTCTTCAATCCTGCGCAAAAGTATTGAATCAAAATCTATCTTACAAAATAGATTTCAACATAAAGCACTCTCTGAACAAGAGCGCCGTTTAAAGCGTATCTATGAAGTTGCAATTGAAACTAGAAATTTTGAAATAACTCAGTTAGTACACCGCAATAATTTTTTTATGATATTTCAAGGTGTATTAATCGCTTGTATCATCAACTCCAATAATACTGTTCCTCTGATACACACTTTAATCTGTTTAGTTGGTATTGGCATTTCCTTTTACCAAATGCAAGCTGCCTCAGGCGCTAAATTTTGGCAAGAATACTGGGAAATAGAAGTTAATAAATCAGAGAAAAATTTAAAGCAATTTTATGAAAATCAGGGTAAAGAATTTCATCAACTTTTTGACAAAAAAACAGAAATAGTTCAAAAAGAAGTATATGAAAAATTACACAGCAAAAAAATTAATAAGTTTAGCCTATTTTGGTCAAAATATTATTCCACAAATCCATATAAATTTTTTCGAACTTATAACCCTTTTACTTATACGAGAAATCGTATTCTCACAAAACCATCAGTAAGTAAAATTCCTATTCAAGTTGGAAGATTTTTACTATGTATTTGGCTTATAACTTTATTTACAACCACTAAATGGGGTGCCAATAGTTATGAGTACTTGAAAGGCACAGGTATCATTAATGGTTTACCAGGAAAGTCTATAACTAACATTGATATCAGAAATCAAGCTATTCCAAACAGACAAGATGGCTTCGATGATCCTGATGAAATAAAGAAATTAAATATTAAGGATAAGTAAATTATGAGCGGATATGATTTAGAACAAAAACTAGTTATAGGTTTAGCTTCAAGTGCTTTGTTCAATCTTGAAGAATCAGATGAAATTTTTAGAACTCAAGGAGAACTAGCATATCGTGAATACCAGCATGAACATGAAAATACTCTATTAGATCAAGGTGTGGCTTTTCCATTTATTCAACGGCTTCTTAGTCTAAATAGTATTTTTCCTAAAGATAAGCCATTCGTTGAAGTCATTCTACTTTCACGTAACGATCCAAATACAGGTTTACGTGTAATGAATTCCATAGAGCATTATGGATTAGGTATTAAAAGGGCTATCTTTTTACAAGGTCGCACACCGCACAAATACATTGATGCTTTTAATATTAGCTTATTCCTTTCAGCCAATGAAACTGATGTTAATCAAGCAATTATTGCAGGATATCCTGCTGGTTTAATATTAAAAGGTCATATATTTGATGTCGCTCATGATGAAGAATTACGTATAGCATTCGACTTTGATGGTGTAATAGCTGATGATGCTTCTGAAAAAATATATAAAGAAAAGGATTTGGATGCTTTCATAGAGAATGAAAAAAACTTAGCAGATCAACCCGCTAATGAAGGCCCACTACATAAACTTTTGAAAGAATTATCCACTTTACAAAAAGAAGAGCTTAAATATCAATCGCAACATTCAGATTATGAAAGTCGTTTGAGAATTTCTATCGTGACTGCACGCAATGCACCTGCACATAAACGTGTAATCAACTCTTTACGTTCTTGGGGTATCGAAACTATAAATGAAGCTTTTTTCTTGGGTGGAATTGAAAAACGTAAAGTATTAGAGATATTACAACCACATATTTTCTTCGATGATCAAGTTGGACATTTAGAAAAAACTGCAGATAGCATAGCTTCTGTACATATTCCTTTTGGAGTAGCTAATAAAAAAAGCTGAAGCCATTCAGTCCACGTAAGCCAAAGATATAACTGAACTAACTACTCAAGATAACTAATTTCCCTCACCCCAACCCTCTCCCATAAGGAGAGGGAGCGTTATTTGATTTAAGACCTGCATGAGTTTCGCACTGGAGTTCCCTCTCCTTCTAGGAGAGGGTTAGGGAGAGGTGCTTTTTAATTCAGTACATATTGACCATAAATGCTCTAAAACCACATCCGTCTCCCCCAACACATCATGATTCCAAGACCTTACAACTTTCAAACCCAAAGCCTCTAAAAACTTTGTCCGTTCAACATCATATTCTTTTCCATCATCCGTATTGTGTTGGCTTCCATCCAACTCAATCACTAAACCAATTTCATGACAGTAAAAATCTACAATATAGGGTTTAATTACATGCTGACGGCGGAACTTCAAATTCATAAATTGCTTATTACGTAAAAGTTGCCACATTAAATGCTCTGCCTCAGTGGCATTTGTGCGCATAATTTTGGCGAATTCGAGTAATTGTGGGTCTATTTTCATTTTTAGATTTAAAATAATTTTTATTCAGATATAAAAAATGCCAGTCAATTTTTCAACTGACTGGCATTGCTATGAACGTTTAAAACTTATGCAGTTTCAACAGTTACATAACGACGGCCAAATTGACCTTTTACTTCGAACTTGATTACGCCATCAGCAGTAGCAAATAAAGTATGGTCACGACCCATACCTACGTTTGCACCAGCGTGGAACTCTGTACCACGTTGACGAACGATAATGTTACCAGCAGTCACAGCTTGACCACCGTACATTTTAACACCTAACATTTTAGGGTTTGAATCACGACCATTTCGTGTCGAACCACCGGCTTTTTTGTGAGCCATGTCTATTACTCCTCGTGATTAGCCTGCAATACTAGTAATTTTCAACTCAGTAAACCATTGACGGTGACCTTGTTGTTTACGGTAATGTTTACGACGACGCATTTTAACAATACGGATTTTGTCGTGACGACCATGACCAACCACTTCTGCAGTTACTTTTGCGCCAGCAACAACTGGAGCACCGATTTGAATGCTTTCGCCATTCACAACCATTAATACATCATCAAATGTAATAGTTGCGCCAGTTTCAGCTTTCAACAATTCAACTTTAAGGGTTTCACCCTCAACAACACGGTGCTGTTTACCACCGCTTTGGATTACTGCGTACATAATGTACTCCAACTTGCCCGTGTCGTCGTGCCGAAAAAGGAATATTCCGATCTTAAAACGAACGCCACTGGGGGTTATACAAGGGCAAAGATTTTAAGTGATAATGAATTAAACAACAAGCCATTTTAGTTAAATATTCTATTTGTTTATTCTTTATTCAGATATTTTATACAGTATTTTTTATTAATATTTGAAATAACTCTATTTTTTCTATTTTTACATAAATTAAAATAGATTTTTCAGTTAAATTCGCTACTATGTAGCTCAAAAGAATGACTTACAGAACAGCTCTAATTCCGTCAGTTTTTGGACAAATTAAGAACATATCATTAAGATTCAGTACGATGACTGTTTTCATAAGCAACATTCATTGATGTTAATTGTTACACTAGCAACTTAAAAATGCATTTGTATGAGGCTTCCTTCACATGACCATTGACTTTAAGCAAGATATTCTCGCGCCTGTTGCCACTGACTTTGCTGCAATGGATCAGTTTATTAATGAAGGGATTACGTCTAAAGTCGCACTCGTGATGGCTGTAAGTAAACATGTTGTTGAAGCTGGCGGTAAACGTATGCGCCCAATCATGTGCTTACTTGCAGCAAAGGCTTGTGGTGCAACAGATATGGAACCGTATCGTAAACTTGCTGCCATTATTGAAATGTTGCATACAGCAACGTTGGTTCATGATGATGTTGTAGATGAATCTGGTTTACGCCGTGGTCGCCCGACTGCCAATGCAACATGGAATAACCAAACTGCGGTATTAGTGGGTGATTTCCTGATTTCTCGTGCCTTTGACCTTTTGGTTGACCTTGATAATATGGTTTTACTGAAAGATTTTTCTACAGGAACATGTGAAATTGCGGAAGGCGAAGTTTTACAACTTCAAGCACAGCATCAACCTGAAACCACAGAACAAACCTATCTTGATATTATCCATGGTAAGACTTCTCGCCTCTTTGAACTTGCAACCGAAGGTGCTGCAATTTTAGCGGGTAAACCTGAGTACCGTGAACCATTACGTTTATTTGCAGGTCATTTTGGTAATGCATTCCAGATTATTGACGATATTTTAGATTACACCTCTGATGCAGAAACATTAGGTAAAAATATCGGTGATGATTTGATGGAAGGTAAACCAACTTTACCTTTAATCTCAGCTTTAAGAAATACAACAGGCGATGATCATGAAATTATTCGTAAAAGCATTGCAACAGGTGGCACTTCTGACTTAACACGTGTGATTGAAATTGTTCACAGTTCAGGGGCTTTAGAATATTGCAGCCAACGCGCTACCGAAGAAACTCAAGCCGCAATACGTGCTTTAGAACATTTGCCTGACAGTATTTATCGCCAAGCCTTGTTCAATTTGGCACAACTTGCTTTACATAGAATTCAATAAACTTAAGCTACATTTTTGCCTATGCATATAAAATTTAATGATATCTTTTTAAAAATGCAGGAACAGCTTGAGTCTCCTCAAGCTATTCCTGATGAATCTCTCCTTATTGAGTTGGTCAATCGTATTCGACCAGCCCATAGTCAAAATGCTGAACTTACACAGCAACATGTACAAGCTTTTATTCAAGCCTTACTCATTACGCCTACCGCTGCTTTAAATGTTCAAGGCTATTTACTTAAAATTATTAACCAACATAAACAAGCAAGTTTATATGCAGATAGCGGCATTTTGTCACTTGATGGCTTTTGGAGTCAGCTTTCACAGCGCTTGGGTGCTTATTTCTTACCTTTATTGAAAGATGAAACAGATTTACGTGATTTGGTGGGCAATGTATTTCATCAACGTACCGATAAATACTGGCTCGAACATATTAAAGACGCGCAATGGAATCAGCTTTTCCATATTTTGACACAAGGTCATTTTCTAAAAGCTGAACTCAATGTCAAACGTGAATTGATCACAGCCATTACAGTATTGTCTTATCGAATCAGTGGGATTGGCTTATATCCTGAATTTATTAATGCTTATCCTGAACTCAGTGAATATGAATCACCTTTCTTAGTTCAAAACCGTGAAATTATTGAGTTTATTGAGGCTTATAAAAAACAGCATCGAGATATCAATGAAATCGCGGTGCTTGCTCCTCCAGATGCTGACCAAGCTCTTGTCATGATTGAACAATGTCGTGATGTCGTACTTAAAATTCGTCGTGCAACCAAACGTATTGGTGTCAGTTTAAGTTTAACGTATTTATTATCTTTACTTGAGCAATGTCTTGATCGAGTAGAAATTTTACTCAATTTAATTGTTGAAGAAGATAAAGTACGTGCTGTTTCTTGTGGTGATTTGATCATTGATCTTGTACATGCTCACTACAATGAAACCAGTGTTCGACATTTGCTCAAAACCAATAGTGAGTTGATTGCGCTACAAGTAACAGAAAATGCCAGTAAAACGGGTGAGCATTATGTAAGTACCGATAAAAAAGGATTTTTGGGTATGTATAAAGCGGCTGCGGGTGCAGGCGTTATTATTGCTACAATGGCAACGTTAAAGATATTAACAGCGCGTTTAACACTTGCCCCACTCATGCAAGCTTTTTTATTCAGCATGAATTATTCATTAGGTTTTATGTTTATTCATGTCTTGCATTTTACTGTTGCAACCAAACAACCTGCAATGACAGCAGCAGCACTTGCTTCAACTGTACAACATCGAAAAGGCTCTAAAACAGCTCAGATTGCAGAACTCGCTGCCTTAATTATCAATATTATTCGCACCCAGTTTATTGCGATCTTGGGCAATATTTCTATCGCTATTCCTACGGCAGCCTTGATTACTTATTTTTGGCAAATAGCGATGCATGAACCGTTACTCTCGCATGCCAAAGCCAATGTCGTTTTGCATAGTTTAAATCCTTTTACATCTTTGGCTGTGCCACATGCTGCAATCGCGGGTGTTTGTTTATTTTTATCTGGCTTAATCGCAGGCTATTTTGACAATATGGCAGTCTATCGTAAGGTCAGTCCACGCTTGAAAGCACATGTCAAATTGAAAAATTTAATGGGTCAAAACAGGCTAAATAAATTTGCAGACTATATGGAGCGAAATTTAGGTGCTTTAGCAGGTAATTTTCTGTTTGGTATTATGCTAGGTAGCATGGGAACCATTGGTTTTATATTAGGTTTACCTTTAGATATTCGTCATATCGCTTTTGCGTCAGCCAACTTTATTCAAGGCTTAATGTGTGTCAATGGCTCACCTGATATTGGATTGATCGTCATTTCATTTTTAGGTGTTTTATTGATTGGGATGACAAACTTATTTGTTAGTTTTAGCCTGACGATTATTGTCGCACTCAAAGCAAGACAAGTTCGTTTTGAACAATGGAAACCTTTGGCAAAATTGGTATTTACTCATTTTTTTACAAGACCACTCGACTTTTTTTGGCCTCCAAAACAACCTTTGCAAGTAGAGGAACATTCCTCTTTAACGCATAAGAATGGTCATTAGTTAAATTGTTATCATTTTGTGCAAATGATTACAACTTGAAAAAAAAGAACTTACTATAAATTACTCATTTATAGTGACTTGAAAAAAAGTGTACTGGCTAGTACACTTCAGCACATTAATTAATCTCAACCATGTGATTAACCAAAGCAAGGTCATCTCATATGCCTTATATCTTTTTCTTCATTATTGGCTGTATTGGATTAAGTATAAGTTGTATTGGACTCAACATTTTGTATATACAACAACTTGATAGTTCTTCTATCATCTGGATGAGTTTACATCGTTCTGATTTTTTAAATCATATCGCTGTAGGTTTGTCTTATTTAGGTGGTTTACCTGCCATGTTGTTGGTTTGTGGGATATGGTGCTTACAACAAGCCTATGTCAAAAAATATGCAAATGTTGTGTTGATTAGTTTTAGCCTTTTAGGTGCTTCCGCTGTAGGTTGGATATTAAAATATTCTATTCAGCGTCCACGCCCTGAGGCAGCTTATCAAATGGTGCAAACCTATGGTGCATCATTTCCAAGTGCTCATAGCATATATGCCGCTGTACTTGCTTGTTTAATCATTTTTATATTTTATCGGCATGCTAAAGCAAAAATTTTAATCATATTTGCTAGTTTGTGGTGCCTAAGTATGGGATTTTCGAGGGTATATGTAGGTGCTCATTTTCCAACTGATGTACTTGCGGGTTGGAGTATCGGGTTTATCTGGATTTCTTTGATCTGGCTTTTGCTTTCGAAACAAATATTAAGTATGAACAAATTATTTTTAGATAAGAATCTAAACGAGGTGGAATAATGATGTCGGCAAAGCTTTGGGCGCCTGCTCTTACTGCTTGTGCTCTAGCAACAAGTCTTGCACTTGTGGGTTGTAGCAAAGATCCAAAAGATGCACAACAAGGTAGCGCTGCTGCTCAAAAAATGCCACCGACAGAAGTTGGTGTCATTGTTGCTCAACCACAAAGCGTTGAACAAACTGTAGAGCTCTCTGGGCGTACAGCAGCATACCAAATTTCTGAAGTTCGTCCACAAGCGAGTGGTGTAATTTTAAAACGTCTATTCTCAGAAGGTAGTTTTGTCCGTGAGGGTCAACCACTTTATGAGATTGATTCACGTATCAATCGTGCATCTGTTGAAAGTGCTCGTGCAAATTTAACACGTCAACAAGCAAATTTAGGACGCCAAGAAGCAACCATCGCTCGTCAACAAGCCAATTTAGGCGTGTTGCGTGTGAAAGAAGGTCGTTATCGTCAATTGGTTAGCTCAAATGCGATTTCTAAACAAGAATATGACGATGCTGTTGCACAAGTAAAATTAGCAGAAGCTGATCTAGCAGCAAGTAAAGCTGATTTTGCTGGTACACAAGCAGATATCAATGCAACACAAGCTGAACTGCGTAGTGCTGAAGTCAATCTTGGCTATTCTACTGTTCGTTCGCCTATTTCAGGTCAATCTGGACGTTCTAGTGTGACTGCTGGTGCTTTAGTGACTGCGAGTCAAGCAAATGCTCTCGTCACGATTCAACAGCTTGATCCAATTTATGTAGATATTAATCAATCAAGTGCTGAACTACTTCGTTTACGTCAACAACTTGCTCAAGGCAGTATTGACCGCAGTAATAATACGAAAGTTCGCTTAAAGCTTGAAGATGGCAGTATCTACCCTGTGGAAGGAAATCTTGCATTTTCTGATGCGAGTGTAAACCCTGATACAGGTTCTGTGACATTACGTGCTGTGTTCTCAAATCCAAATCACTTATTACTTCCTGGTATGTTTGCTAATGCGCAAATCGTACAAGGTGTGATTCCAAATGCCTATTTGATCCCTCAAGCTGCGATTACACGTACGCCTACAGGTCAAGCTATGGCTATGCTTGTCAATGCAAAAGGTCAAGTTGAATCTCGTCCTGTAACGACTTCTGGAATACAAGGTCAAAATTGGATTGTGACGGAAGGATTAAGCACAGGCGATAAAGTGATTGTTGATGGTATTGCTAAAGTCAAAGCTGAACAACAAGTTGTTGCTAAGCCTTATCAACCTCAAGCTGCTACACCACAAGGAGCAAATCCTAAAGCGGGTCAACCAAAAGCAGATGAAAAAGCACAACCAGCTCAGCAAAATAATACAACTGAACAAAAAGCTACTTCAGCATAAGGGGTAGACTCAATGGCTCAATTTTTTATTCATCGCCCAATCTTTGCATGGGTGATTGCGTTAGTCATTATGTTGGCGGGTGTTCTCACGCTAACAAAAATGCCGATTGCGCAATACCCAACGATTGCGCCACCAACAGTCACAATTTCTGCGACTTATCCTGGTGCATCTGCTGCAACTGTTGAAAATACAGTGACACAGATCATTGAACAACAAATGAATGGTTTGGATGGTTTACGTTACATCTCATCTAATAGTGCGGGTAATGGTCAAGCCTCTATTTCTTTAAACTTTGAACAAGGTGTCGATCCTGATATCGCGCAAGTTCAAGTACAAAATAAATTGCAATCTGCAACTGCACTCTTACCTGAAGATGTACAACGTCAAGGTGTACGAGTAACGAAGTCTGGTGCAAGTTTCTTACAAGTTTTAGCGTTCTACTCTGAGTCAGATAGTCTGTCAGCAAACGATATTAAAGACTATGTAAACTCAAATATTTCTGAACCTTTAAGCCGCGTTGCGGGTGTAGGTGAAGTTCAAGTATTTGGTGGCTCTTATGCGATGCGTATTTGGCTTGATCCTGCAAAATTGACAAGTTTAGGCATTACACCAAGTGATGTTGCAGGAGCAATCCGTGCGCAAAACTCACAAGTTGCTGTGGGTCAATTAGGTGGTGCACCATCAATTCAAGGGCAAGTTCTCAATGCCACAGTCAATGCACAAAGCATGCTTACAACACCTGAGCAGTTCAAGAATATTTTCTTGAAAAATACGGCTGATGGTGCTCAAGTACGTTTAGGTGATGTTGCACGTGTTGAACTCGGTGCTGATAACTATCAATTTGACTCTAAATTTGATGGTAAACCTGCAGGTGGTGTGGCAATTAAACTTGCTACAGGTGCGAATGCTTTAGATACAGCAAAAGCTGTTGAAGCACGCATGGTCGAGTTACGTAAAAACTATCCTGCGGGTATGAAAGATAAATTGGCATTTGATACAACGCCATTTATTAAATTATCCATTGAAAGTGTAGTACATACCTTAATTGAAGCCATTATTTTGGTTTTCTTGGTGATGTTCTTATTCTTACAAAACTGGCGTGCAACCATTATTCCAACAATGGCTGTACCTGTTGTTGTATTGGGTACATTTGCGGTTATTAATGTTTTTGGTTTCTCAATCAATACCTTGACCATGTTTGCCATGGTGCTTGCAATCGGTCTATTAGTCGATGATGCGATTGTTGTTGTTGAGAACGTTGAACGTGTCATGGTGGAAGATCATCTTGACCCTGTAGAAGCAACAGAACTTTCAATGAAACAGATCTCTGGTGCATTGATTGGTATCACATCTGTATTGACTGCTGTATTCGTTCCAATGGCATTCTTTGGTGGAACAACTGGGGTAATTTACCGTCAGTTCTCTATTACACTTGTAACTGCAATGGTTTTATCCTTGATCGTTGCCCTCACCTTTACTCCTGCGCTTTGTGCTACGATTTTAAAACAGCATGATCCACATAAAAAACCAAGCAATAACATCTTTGCGCGTTTCTTTAGATGGTTCAATGATGCCTTTGATCGTACTGCTGAAAAGTACAAAGGTGGTGTAAACTTCATGACACACCATAAAATATTCTCAGGAATTATTTATGCAGGTGTGATTGCAGTATTAGTTGTATTGTTCAAAATGTTACCATCTTCGTTCCTTCCCGAAGAAGACCAAGGTGTGGTCATGACTTTGGTGCAATTGCCACCAAATGCAACTTTAGACCGTACTGACAAAGTGATCGATACGATGACTAAATACTTTATGGAAAATGAGAAAAAATCTGTAGAGTCTGTATTTAGTGTTTCAGGTTTCTCATTTACAGGTGTAGGTCAAAACGCTGGTTTAGCATTTATTCAGTTGAAAGATTGGAAAGATCGTACAACACCTGAACAACAAATTGGTGAAATCATTAAACGTGGTATGGCACTCAATATGATTGCCAAAGACGCGTCATATGTTATGCCTTTACAGTTACCAGCAATGCCTGAATTAGGTGTTACTGCAGGCTTTAACTTCCAGTTAAAAGCGGCTGGTGGTCAAAGCCATGAGCAACTTCTTGCAGCACGTAATGCTATCTTAGGAATGGCATCACAAGACAAACGCTTAACAGGTGTTCGTCCAAATGGTCAAGAAGATACACCTCAATATCAAATTAATATTGATCAAGCACAAGCTGGTGCAATGGGCGTAAGTATTGCAGACATTAACTCAACCATGAGCATGGCTTGGGGTGGTTCATACATTAACGACTTTATTGATCGTGGTCGTGTGAAAAAGGTTTATGTTCAAGGCGATGCAAATGCACGTATGATGCCTGAAGACTTAAACAAGTGGTATGTACGTAATAATAAAGGTGAAATGATTCCTTTCTCTAGTTTCGCAACTGGACAATGGACTTATGGCTCACCTCGTTTAGAGCGTTATAACGGTATCGCTTCAATGAACATCCAAGGTTCACCTGCTCCTGGTGTAAGTTCGGGTGATGCAATGCTCGCAATGGAAGAAATTGTTGCAAAACTTCCATCTATGGGCTTACAAGGTTTTGACTATGAATGGACAGGTTTATCGTTAGAAGAACGTGAGTCTGGCGACCAAGCACCATTCTTATATGCGCTTTCATTACTCATTGTATTCTTATGTCTTGCTGCACTTTATGAAAGCTGGTCAATTCCATTCTCAGTATTACTGGTTGTTCCACTTGGTATTGTGGGTGCGATGGGCTTAACTTGGTTAGGTATGGTGCTTTCAGGCGATCCAAATCTTTCAAATAACATCTATTTCCAAGTTGCAATTATTGCAGTCATCGGTTTATCTGCAAAAAATGCGATCTTGATTGTAGAATTTGCCAAAGAGTTACAAGAAAAAGGTGAAGAACTGTTTGAAGCAACACTTCATGCAGCAAAAATGCGTTTACGTCCAATTATCATGACAACTTTAGCATTTGGTTTTGGTGTACTTCCATTGGCTTTAGCAAGTGGTGCTGGTGCAGGTAGCCAACACTCTGTGGGTTATGGTGTATTGGGTGGGGTAATTAGCTCAACATTACTCGGTATTTTCTTTATTCCTGTATTCTTCGTATGGATCCGTAGTATCTTTAAATACAAACCTAAGAATCAAAATCTCCAGGAGCAAAAATCGTGATGCAAAATCTATGGTCTATTTCAGGTCGTGGCATTGCGGTATCTGCACTTGCGCTTGCTTTGACTGCATGTCAAAGCATGCGTGGCCCAGAACCCGTAGCACAAGCCAATATTCCGACTAATTATCTTGAAAGTGCATCGGGTACGTCTATTGCTGAACAAGGTTATAAAGAATTTTTTGCAGATCAACGCTTGCTCCAAGTCATTGATCTTGCATTAACCAATAACCGTGATTTACGTACAGCAACGCTAAATATTCAACGTGCACAACAACAGTATCAAATTACTGAAAACAACCAACTGCCAACGATTGGCGCAAGTGGTAGTGTATTACGCCAAGATCAAGGCGTTGGTGCACAAACACGTTATAATGTTGGCTTAGGTGTGACTGCATATGAATTAGACTTTTGGGGTCGTGTTCGTAGCTTAAAAGACAATGCCTTAGATAGTTATTTGGCAACAGCAAGTGCACGTGATGCAACGCAAATTTCTTTAATTGGTCAAGTGGCACAAGCTTGGCTTAATTATTCATTTGCGAATGCTCAATTGAAACTTGCAGATCAAACGCTAAAAGCACAACTTGACTCTTATAACCTCAACAAAAAACGTTTTGATGTAGGTATTGATAGTGAAGTTCCTGTACGTCAGGCACAAATTTCTGTAGAAACTGCGCGTAATGATGTGGCTAACTACAAAACGCAAATTGCTCAAGCGCAAAACTTGCTTAATTTGTTAGTAGGACAAACTGTTCCTGCAAACTTATTGCCAACTCAACGTGTTAATAAAATCACCAATAACTCCGCTTTAGCGGCTGGTTTACCAAGTGATTTATTAACACATCGTCCTGATGTACGCGCTGCTGAATATAAACTTTCAGCAATGGGTGCAAATATCGGTGCAGCAAAAGCACGTTTATTTCCAACCATTAGCCTAACAGGTTCGGCAGGTTATGCTTCTACTGATTTAAGTGACTTATTTAAATCAGGTGCATTTGTATGGTCTTTAGGTCCAAGTCTTGATATTCCACTTTGGGACTGGGGCACACGTAAAGCCAATGTAAAAATTTCAGAAACCGATCAAGAAATTGCTTTATCTGATTATGAAAAATCAATTCAAGTGGCTTTCCGTGAAGTAAACGATGCTCTAGCAACTCGTCAAAATATCGGCGAGCGTCTTGCAGCACAACGCCGTTTAGTTGATGCAACCAATACAACTTATAAGCTTTCAAATGCTCGCTTCCGTGCTGGTATTGATAGCTTCTTAACAGTATTAGATGCTCAACGCTCTTCATACTCATCGGAACAAGGTTTGTTATTGCTTGAACAAGCAAACTTAAATAACCAAGTTGAGTTATACAAAACCTTAGGTGGTGGTGTAAAAGCCAATACATCTGACCAAATTGTTGTACAGCCTTCTACTGCTGAGATTAAACAACAATCTGGACAAGCTAAATAATTTTTATATTTAAATCAGCTCACTTCGGTGAGCTTTTTTATGAAAAACACTCACCCTTTCAAATCAGAAAAATAAAATGTCTCATCATCAAACACAACTTCTATCTGATATATGTACTTTTTTAGAGCGTTTTTCGATTTCATATCAAAGCTTAGATTTTGAAATCACTGAGTATATTAACCACTCTTTAACACCTTTTTGGCGTGGTTCAACAAGCAAAATTGATTGGGAACTCTGCTCGACTACACCTGTTCAAAAAATAGAATTTCCGTTCTTTACTCCAATTGACGCTCAAATCACGCAACAACTTATAGAACAAGCCAATTTTCGTGTACTACAACATCGACAGATCATTTTATATTTTTCAGGTATGAGTTCATGCCTATTACTCGAAAGTAGTGAATTTCAAAATACTATTTTCTATTTTATGGATGAATTTTGTTATTTAGACACCTTTTTCATATTTGCAGCACCATCTATTTTAGAGCACCAGAAAATAAGTGATTTTTTAGAAATTCAACTATTTCAATACTTTTGTGGGCATATATAAATTTTTCAACATTTAGACTGATCTTATATCACCCAAAATCATATTCTGGCTAAAGTCCTAAATGCACAAAATGAAATCTATTCACCTATAACTTCTGCCGTTTATGCATCATTTCTAGTAAATATGATCAAAAATCACGCACCACTTATCGAAGTTTTGACTGATACTTCCACTTTCATAAAACATAAAATGTGATATTCAATATTATGAAAAAAAATTATTGATTATTTTTCAATAGTTTAAGTTAAAAATCATATCACAAAAATGCACCATTATAGTGCATAAAATCCGACTTGGTGCAACGCTTTGCTTTATATCGAGTCTTGGCTTGTCTTCTCGATTTTTGATCAATTTTTCCCTTATCTTCGCCTCTTCACGACTCAAAATAGCTCGTTATACTTGAACCAAACTGTGACATATAGCACCAAATAAGTACCCTATGCAAAATATCGACCTTCTATTTCTTCTTCTCGGTGCAATTCTTGTACTTGCAATGCATGCAGGATTTGCTTTTTTAGAACTTGGCACGGTTCGCCATAAAAATCAGGTGAATGCGCTCAGTAAAATTTTGACTGATTTCTCTATTTCCGCAATCGCCTATTTTTTTGTAGGTTATTATATTGCTTATGGTCAGCATTTTTTCCATTCAGGTGCGCAACTTTCTGCTGAACATGGCTATAACCTCATGCGCTGTTTCTTTTTACTGACTTTTGCTGCTGCAATTCCTGCCATTATTTCAGGTGGAATCGCTGAACGCGCCAAAATGCGAACACAAGCCATTGCAACATTATTTTTAGTGGCTTTGGTTTATCCTTTTTTTGAAGGAATTGCTTGGAATGGTAATTTTGGATTACAAGAATGGCTAAAAAATACATTTGGTGCATCTTTTCATGACTTTGCAGGTTCCGTGGTCGTACATGCTGTAGGTGGTTGGATGGCATTAGCTGCTGTCATTTTATTGGGTGCTCGTCATGGTCGTTATAAGAAAGATGGTCGTGTCAGTGCACATCCACCTTCTTCTATTCCTTTTTTAGCACTTGGCTCTTGGATTTTAATCGTAGGCTGGTTTGGCTTTAATGTCATGAGCGCACAACGCTTAGATGCAATTTCAGGTTTAGTTGCCATCAACTCACTCATGGCAATGGTCGGCGGCACGATTTCTGCTAACTTTTTTGGTAAGGAAGACCCTGGGTTTTTACATAACGGTCCATTAGCAGGTTTAGTTGCAATTTGTGCAGGCTCAGATATTGTGCATCCTATCGGTGCATTGTTGATTGGTATGTGTGCAGGATTCTTTTTTGTCAAACTCTTTACTTATACACAAAATAAACTAAAAGTTGACGATGTACTTGGTGTATGGCCATTACATGGTGTGTGTGGTGCTTTTGGTGGCATCGCTGTGGGCTTATTCGGGCAAAAATGGTTAGGTGGTTTAGGTGGCGTTGCAATGATGTCACAAATTTTAGGGACTATTTTTGCGATTATTATTGCTTTAGCTGGCGCATTTACTGTCTATGGTATTTTAAAAGTCACAATGGGTATTCGCCTCAGCCAAGAAGATGAATTTCGTGGTGCAGACCTTTCCATTCACAAAATTTCAGCAAACTCTGAAGATGCTATTTTCTAGCAATGACTTTCTATATTTAACAGCAACAATGGATGTTGCTGTTTTTATTTATAAATAATCTAAAACCTGTTGTAATGAATCAATGCGATGAGGAATATGCTCAACATCTTGATGAAAACCATTTAACAATATTGCATTCAAACCCGCACCTGTTGCACCTGCATAATCATTGATAGGATGATCACCAATATATAAACTTTGTGCTGGCTGAACCTGTAAACGCTGACAAGTTTGCAAAAAAATTTCAGGTTTAGGCTTACTTACGCCAACCAATTCAGAACTGATAATTTCATCAAAATAATGACTAAATGCTAAACCTTCTAAAATTTTTAAACGTGTTGCATGACCACCATTAGAAATTACAGCCAATTTATACTGTTGCCCTTGTAAATATTGCAATAATTCTACAGCACCTTGCATGGCAACTGCTGCTAAACCAAACTGTTGAAACCAATAATGTGTTAATTCTTCAAGATGAGGTGTTTTTGACCAAAGTAATTCTTGAGTGAGCGCATAACCAACGGATGCGGCAATACTCGGATGAGTTAAAAACTCTTTTTTAGGATATCCTCCCTGATCAATCCGTCGAATAATATGTACAGTTTGCTCTAATAAGCTTACTGATGGAGCTACCTGCTCGACTAAACAAGAAGAATAATATTGTAAAAAATTTTGGGCATAACGCACTATGCTTTGATCTCTATGCGTTAAAGTATTATCTAAATCAAAAATTACCGCTTGAATATTCATAATCATTCATCAAAATAAAACAGCATTTTCTATTCAAAATGCACAGATAGATTAATCCTCATTTAAGTTTAAACTGTTTAAATGATCAACTATATTTCCATCTATCTTTTACATTTAATTCGATATGCTTCTATCAAAATTTAATAAAATAGCATTAACCTATATATTTATTAGCCTAATCACTTTTGCAATATTATGGTTCTTTTTTCCTATTGGTGGTGCAATAGATCAATATCTTATTCATCCTTGGATGGATCAATCTGGACATTTTTTGTATCGTGATAATTACTATTTAGTACAATGGAACCATAAGTATTTAAAATATCTACTCATTATTGTTTATGTGAGTTTTCTATCTTTATGGCTTGCCTCTTTTAAATTAGAAAAACTAAAACCTTCTCGCTGGCTTTATGGTTATATGTTTTGGGTGAGTTTATTTTCAATGGCTGTGATTGGTCTATTAAAATCACAATCTCGCCATGCATGCCCATGGAATATGATTCAAACGACAAGCTCTGGATTTAATTGGGATTTTTCTGCAACACAAGGACATTGCTTTCCGGGGGGACATGCTTGTTCAGGTTTTGCCTTAATGACAGGGTATTTCGTTTATCGTTTGGCTTCAGCTCGACGTGCTTATATTTTTCTTGGTTTAGGGCTCATTTTAGGTTTTGTGATGGGTTGGGGACAAATGATGCGAGGTGCACATTTTCTCAGCCATAACCTTTGGACTGCTTGGGTTATTTTTGCGATCAATGCATTCTTATATCTTATTTTCTATAAAAAATTTAAAGCAGCATAATTTAATGATTACTAGGAAAAACCACCATTCTTTTAAATATCAGTAATTTGAAAAATATTATGATTAATTACCCTTATACTCAAAAGTTAGATCAAACGTCATGATAGGTAAAAAGGTTCAGTTTGAGCCCTTTTACCTCATCTCATAGAAAAATATCACTATCAAATTGTAAATACAAAATTGATCAATTTTTCATTACTTTTCAATCAACTGTGTAGGTAACTTTACTAAAACCTCAAGCCCACCCAACTCTTCACTGCGTAAAAGCTGTAACTCACCATGTAAATGCTGTACTGCTTTATCTACAATTGATAGACCCAAACCACTTCCAACTTCTAAGTGATGATGCACACGATAGAAACGTTTCAGCACTTTGTCATATAAGTCAGCGTCTATGCCTGCTCCACTGTCTTCTATCTTGATCCATGCAAAGCCATGTAGATCTTCAAAAACTGAGATGTTAATAATACCTGTATTAGGCGTATATTTAATTGCGTTATCAATTAAGTTAAAAATAATCGAATGAACACTTTGTTCAATACTATACATTTGCACAGTATCATTTCTTAAAAAACCTAAATCAATGTCCTTTTGCATGGCTAAGTTAACCAATTGCTCAACACAATTTAATGCCACATCATTTAACTGAAAATGAGTTGCGATGCGTTCATGTCTTAAAGATGAATCTTGTTTTGCAAGTGCTAAAAGTTGTGTAACTAAGTGCTGCATGCGGGCTAAACCTTTACTTAAATTTAATAAGTTAGGGTCTTCAGGAAACTGACTCATTAAAATTTTAGTTTGTAAATTTAAAGCTGTTATTGGTGTCCTGAGTTCGTGTGCCGCATCTGCTACAAATTGACGCTGTTCTTGTTGCGATAACGAAATTCGTTCAAATAAATGATTCATTTCATTGATCGTAGGGATTAATTCTTGAGGATAATCATTATTTTGAATAGAAGATAAAGAGTTCGGATCACGTCGTGATAATTCAGACTTAAACGTATCCAAAGGTCTTAAACTTCGGCGAATAATTAAAATCAAACCCAATAAAGCCAGTGGCATAATCACTAAGTAGGGCAAAAACATCGTCCCTGCTAATTCAAAAGCGAGGTGTTCTCTGACTTTAAATTGTTGGCTAATTTGAATCTGATATTGTTCAGTAGGCAGCACATAAGCGATCCATGTACCATGTTCAGTTTCTTGGGTATAAAATCCTGCTTTAGTTTTAGGTTCAATCAGATAATGATTTTCATGGGTTAAATCTTTACGTTCAGAATATGCCCAAACATCAACAAATAAGTCTTCTTCATGATAACGTTTTTGATGACTAAATTGACTTTCTAAAGGACGAACATTTTTCTCCAAACGTTCAGCCAAATACACCATTTGTGCATCTAAAATTTCAGTCGTTTCATGTAAAGAAATTTTATATGCAGTGAAAATAAGCACGCATCCTAAGATGACACTAAATAAAGAAACATAAGCGATTAAACGCTTTCGAAGGGAATAGTGCTGATTTTCTTTCATATACTAAGCTACGCTTTGCCCTAGTCGATATCCCAAACCACGAATTGTACGAATAAAATCTTTACCTAATTTTGAACGAATGTGATGTACATAAACTTCTATGGTATTACTATTAATTTCACTATCTAAAGCATATAACTTATCTTCTAAATTGGCTTTGGAAAATATTTTGTTTGGATGAGTCATCAATGGAATAAGAATTGCCCATTCACGTTTAGAAAGCTCTACAGCTTCGCCTTTGAATATGGCTAGATGCTGTTCCACATCTAAAACAAGATCACCATTTTTAAGAATTTCAGCATTTGCCTGTAAAGACTTAGTTTGGTTTGCACGTCTTAATAAGGCTTGAATACGTGCAATTAACTCGTCAAATTCGTACGGTTTAATCAGATAATCATCTGCTCCTTGGTTTAAACCATCCACACGATTTTGTAACTGATCACGCGCTGAAATAATTAATACAGGTGTTGTTACACGTTGACGGATTTGTTTTAGCACCTGCATGCCATCCATCAGAGGCAAACCCAAATCAAGTAAAATCAAATCAAATTGTTGCTGAGTTAACTGTTTGATGCCATCTAAACCGTTATTGACCCATTCCACTTCATATTGATGAAAACGCAACAATGTCAGCGTTGATTCAGCAATCATAAAATCATCTTCTATCATTAAGATTTTGGTCATGTTTGATTTCCTTTAGCTACGTACAGCGCATTGACTGAGCATATTGTTCTTTTGGTTAATCACTTGGATTTTCACATCTAACAAACTTAAGACACTTGGAAATAAATTATCCTGACTTAGAGATTTATTTTTTTGTGCCGCTAAACACTCAATTTGTTGAGCATGAGATTTTTTCCAATCATCTGAAAACCAAAGAATCATAGGTACATGTGTTTGCTGTGTTGGTGCAATTGCATAGGGCGCGCCATGTAAATACATTCCGTGTTCACCTGTCGACTCACCATGATCAGAGAGATACCAAAAACCAGTACGATATTGTGTTTGGGTTTTCAATAATTCAATCACTTGATTCAGTACATCATCAGTATACACAATCGTATTATCATAACTGTTTAATAATTCTTCACGTGTACATCCTTGAATCGCATTTGTATCACAAGTAGGCTTAAATTTTTGATACTGCGCTGATGCTCGTTTGTAATACGCAGGACCATGACTGCCCATTTGATGCAATACAATTAAACGTGGTGTTTTATCATCTTTTGGAATTTCAGATAAATATTGTTTTAAACTATCAACCAAAATACCATCTAAACACTCCTCATCTTTACACCATTTTTGTTTTAAGTTTTCAGGAATTTTGTACTGCTCTACACGATTACATGTGCCCTTACACCCTGAATTATTATCAATCCACGTTACTTTATAACCTGCACGTTGCGCGATATCTAACATACCTTCACGATGACTTGCCAATTGCTCATCATATTCCTTTCTTGGCATACCAGAGAACATACATGGGACAGAAACTGCTGTCGCTGTGCCACATGAGCTCACTTGGCTATAGTTTAAAATTCCTGTCTGTTTTGATAAATTTGGATTGGTATTTTTAGCGTAACCATTTAAAGAAAAACTTTCAGCACGTGCCGTTTCACCCACAACCAACACCATAAGTTTAGGATGGCGTTGTGTTGAAGTATCTTCAACTAAATGAGCATCTTCACCATAATGAATCAAAGGTAAATTTTGTTTAGGTGCTCTTTTATGAAAATAAGAACTGGTTGCAGCAAAGACATTTTGCGGAGAAATCATCCCTTTTAAATCACGATGCTCGCGGAAAATAGCTGCAAAATCGACATAATAAATAAACAAAAAGCAACCAATTACAGCTATAGATGCAAAAGCACTCGCCACTTTTTTTAAGATAACTTTAGACCATGATTCTGTACCGATCTGTATCCACAACACAAAAGCGATTGGCAAAACAACAAAAGCAAAAACCCATAATATAAAACGTAATGAGATCAAATCACGAACCTCAGCAGGATCCGTTTGCATCATATTTTGGACTTGATCAGGTGAAATCACTACACCTAAAGAATTCACAAAATATGCACTAAATCCGCCTACAAAAAGCAACACTATCGTGATGACTTTCTGCGTCCATTTCCATGCAAAAATTTGTAAAATTAAGTTATATAATGCAACTAAAATACAGGCTGTTGCTGCTAAAAAAACATAAGATTTAAAGCCTTGATAAGGCGTTAACCGATGAATTTGTTGATAAAATGCAAAATTTAAACATACACCCAGCCACACAGCCATTAATAAACTAAATACTGTAAGAGAAACTGTTCTTTTTTTATCTGTAATTTTCTGAATAAAGCCTAACATCTCGGTCTGATCAACTCATAAAAGATGCTTTACTTTAAAAAATGAACCTTAAGAATCACTTAATTTAAACTGAATTGGCTTTAAGAAAACACTTTAATACCATGAAAAAAATCAATTTTTCTAGATGCCATTTTATTACATTGGTTTAATTTTCATCTTTTCTTGAGTTAAAAAAATACGATACCATAATATTAATGGTATAAAACTAACCAAACCGATCGCCAAAATTACCACTAAATAATGGAAATAACCTAAAGCATCGCCCAAAATACCACTTAGGCTATATAACAACCCACTCACCAATGCCATGATTGATACTTGAAATGTAAAGTCAGTCCCTGCATGGCTTTTACGACTATATTGCATCACTAAAGTTAAAATAACGACCAATAGCATTGCAGAAAACATGTCTTCTAAGGCATTGATCAAATAAATCAAATGCGTATTGATCTGCTGTTGATATTCAAATTGATATGCCAAAGCGACATAACCGAAAAGACTCAATAACTTTAAAAGTGAAAAGATAATTAAAGCCTGAGCACGAGAAAAATAGTGTAAAAATACACTTGCTATAGCAGCACCACCTAACGCAGCTACAGCACCAAGCATGGTGATATAAATACCTATTTGTGCATAAGATAGCCCCAAGTCAACCAATAAAGGTTTCGTTATGGGTCCCATTAAGCCATCTGTAATTTTTATACTGCAAAGCACAATCAACCAATACAACATCATTTTACTTTGAACAAAATAATGCAAATATGCTTTTAGTTTGGGTAATACGTCATGCGGAATGAGCTTGTCATTTTTGCTGGTTTTTTCAAAATTGATCTGATGAATAGGCTCTTTATAAAATAAAATAGGAAAAATATTCAGTAATACAATACCTGCCAAAACCCAAAATGTCGTTTGCCATGTCAAACGATCAAGTGCCCATAAAATTGCCCCACCACCAACAATAAAACCCAGTCGAGAACCTACAACCTGAAACATATTGCCCCAGTGTTGTTGCTCTCCTTTTAAAATATTGACTACCAAAGCATCTGTTGCAATATCTTGTGTGGCACCAATGCCATTCATGAGTAACAAAGCAATAAAGAACCCAAACAAATACATCGGCTGATTGAGTGCTTGAATGGGTAAAAAGGACAAAATGATTAAGATCATCACAATCAAAAGCTGGCTAGGTACAATCCAACTTCGATAATGCCCCCAAGCTGATCCCCCAAAACGGTCAACCCAAGATGCCCATAAAACTTTGATTGCCCAAGGTGCCATCAATAAACCAAAGCCACCGATATGTGCTAATGACACGCCTTGCGCACGTAAAATCACAGGCAGTGCATGCGTCATAAAACCCACAGGTAAACCTTGTGCCCAATACAAAGAAAAGAGCAAAACATATAAATGTGATGCTTTTGCTATATTAAGATTGACCTTTTCATACACCTGAGCTGCGCTCCAACACGCTTATATTGACCAATTATTACAATTTATCCATGTAATCTTTTACTTGAAAGTTTAATATTTACAAATAGTTTTAGCTTGATGTAAAAACAATGACATTACATTTTCCAGAACTACCCGATCAAGTTCCCCAACGAGGAACCAAAAAAAGTAGAGCTTTATTTAGAAAACTATATCTTGCACAAGGTTGGCGCTTTGAGGGCGAATTTCCAAATTTGCCTAAAGCAGTTGCGATTGTGTCACCACATACCTCAAACTTTGATGGTTTATATGCTTTTTTAGCCATGCTTGGCATTGGCTTGCGTGTCACTATTTTTGGAAAAGATAGCTTATTTAAGCCCCCTTTTGACCGTATTTTTAAATGGATTGGTGTCATTCCTGTACAACGTGACTCGCCGCATGGTCTCACCGAGCAAATCGTTAAGGTGATACAACATACTGAAAAAATTTGGATAGCAATAGCACCTGAAGGCACGCGTAACAAAGCTGAAAAAATAAAAAGTGGTTTTTACCACATCGCAGTAGGTGCACACATTCCAATTGTAATGTTTGCTTTAGATTATGACCATAAAGTGATTCGTTGTTTAGGTGTATTACACCCAAGCGGAGATTATGAAGCCGATTTAGCATGTATTTTTCAGTATTATGAAGGTAATTTTTCACCTAAAAACCCTGAGCGTCTGGCAAAACCGTTACAAAAACTGTTTAAAAAGCGCTAGAAAATAGCGGCGTAATCTGTTCAGATGATGCCCATATTTTGCCTCATTGATGAATAGACAAGTACCATGCAAGTGAAACATTTCGGTCTGATTGGTTTAATGGGTTTAGCCCTTGTTGGTTGTGATAAAACGACACAAACACCACCCAAAACCTCTACAACAATTCAAGCACGTGAACCTATCATTGCCCTTGCACTTGGCGGCGGCGGTGCTAAAGGTTTTGCGCATATTGGTGTGATTAAAGTGCTCGAATCGCATGGAATTAAACCTAAAATTGTGACAGGTACAAGTGCAGGCAGCTTTGTTGGTAGTATTTATGCAAGCGGTAAAACACCTTATCAAATGCAACAAATTGCTCAACAGCTTAAAGAGTCAGATCTTCGTGATTTAACCTTAAACAGACAAGGGATTGTATTAGGTGAAAAACTCCAAAACTATGTCAATAGTAATGTGAGTAATAAACCAATTGAAAAATTTCCAATCCGCTTTGCTGCGGTTGCAACACGTTTAGATAACGGCAAAAAAGCTGAGTTTATTAAAGGTAATGCAGGTCAAGCTGTACGTGCTTCTTGTAGTATTCCCAATGTTTTTGTACCTACGACCATTGGTAAAACTCAATATGTAGATGGTGGCTTAGTCAGCCCTATTCCTGTGCAAACAGCCAAAAATATGGGGGCTGATATCGTCATTGCTGTTGATATTTCCGCACGCCCTTCAGGCAGCCAACCGATCAATATGTGGGGTTTACTCGACCAAACCATCAATATTATGGGGCAACAAAGTATTAACTCTGAACTTTCACAAGCCAACATTGTGATTCAACCTAAAGTTGGGCATTTAGGTACTTTAGATTTAAAAGCAAGTAATCAAGCCATTTTAGAAGGTGAAAAAGCAGCACAATTGAAGATCACTGCCATTCAAGCTGCGATTAACAATTTCAAAAAATCTCCAGCAGCTTTTAAACCTGCACCCAAAGCAGCAATTTAATTTTGCTCAAGCTGAAAATTTGATGTAATACATCTACTCAAATAAACTGATTTTTTAATACTCAATCTAGTTTTGATCTGTTACATTGATATAGATGATCCGTCATCTATATCAATGATCACAATTCGAGTAGATGTATGAATTTTATTATAGAACCTTGGCACTGGTTAGTGTTGGGCGTTTTGCTCATGATTGCTGAGCTCATTTTACCTTCTTTTGCTGCTCTGTTATTTGGTATTGCAGCTATGCTTGTTGCCGTATTTTCTTGGCTTTTTCCATCCTTATCTTTTTCAACCCAAGTCATTCTTTGGATTATTTTTTCAATCACATGCACCGTACTTTGGTTTAAATTCATTAAACCGCTTTCCATTGATAAAACTAAAGCGGGTTTACCGCGTGAAGCCACAATTGGTCAAGTTGGCATGGTGATTCAAATCAACTTAGCACATGATCAAGTCAAAGTTCGTTTTCCTATGCCTGTTTTAGGTGCTGATGAATGGAACTGTCGAACACTTTCTCCTGTTGCTGTAGGTGATCGGGTTCGTGTCATTGATATTTTGGGTAATGATTTAGTCATTCAGCCCCATCAAAGCACATCATCTTTATAATGATTTTTAAAAATGAGGAATAAAAAATGTCAGTTGCTTCAATTATTGTATTAGCACTCTTAGTTTTTGTTGGTGTCACTATTTTTAAAGGTGTACGTATTGTTCCCCAAGGTTATAAATGGATTGTGCAGCGTTTAGGAAAATATGATAGTACTCTAAATCCTGGGCTCAATTTTATCATTCCTTATGTGGATGAAGTTGCTTATAAAATTACCACCAAAGATATAGTCTTAGATATTCCCTCCCAAGAAGTGATTACACGTGACAATGCTGTACTTTTAATGAATGCTGTCGCCTATATTAATATTACTACTCCCGAAAAAGCAGTTTATGGTATTGAGAATTATACATGGGCGATTCAAAACCTTGTACAAACCTCACTACGTTCTATCGTGGGAGAAATGGATTTAGATGATGCATTATCTTCACGTGACCATATTAAAGCAAAGCTAAAAGCAGCGATTTCAGATGACATTTCCGACTGGGGTATTACGCTAAAAACTGTTGAAATTCAAGATATTCAGCCTTCACCAACCATGCAATCAGCAATGGAAGCACAAGCCGCAGCCGAGCGCCAACGCCGTGCTACAGTGACCAAAGCAGATGGTGAAAAACAAGCTGCTATTTTAGAGGCAGATGGTCGCTTAGAAGCGTCTCGTCGTGATGCAGAAGCCCAAGTGGTCTTAGCTGAAGCATCACAAAAAGCCATCGAAATGGTGACCAGTGCAGTTGGAGATAAAGAAATTCCTGTCGCATATTTATTGGGTGAACAATATGTGAAAGCCATGCAAGACATGGCAAAATCTAACAATGCCAAAACTGTTGTCTTGCCTGCTGATATCCTAAATACGATTCGTGGCGTTATGGGTCGAAATCAATAATTTATATAATTTTCAAATAAATAGGTCATTTTCAAATGACCTATTTTTATTTTGCACAATAAATAGTCAGCAAAAATTGTGAATTTATGCTTAAATTTCACGTTATTTTTGAAATTTAATCATTTCAATTGTTGTCCACCATACACTTGGATTGCGTATGAGCTCCCTAGACCCTACCTTAATTACCTTTATTTTTTATATAGTCGCCATGTTGGTTATTGGCTTAATGGCTTACCGAGCAACTCAAGATTTTTCTGACTATATTTTAGGTGGACGTCGTTTAGGAAGTTTCGTCACTGCCTTATCGGCAGGTGCATCTGATATGAGTGGCTGGTTACTCATGGGCTTACCAGGCGCGATTTACTTATTTGGTTTATCCAAAATCTGGATCGCTGTTGGTCTCATCATCGGTGCATGGCTCAACTGGCTGTTGGTGGCAGGTCGTTTACGTGTACATACTGAAATACAAAACAATGCGTTAACCTTACCTGATTATTTTTCAAATCGCTTTGATGATCGCAAAAAAGTCTTACGTATCATTTCAGCAATGGTCATTCTGATTTTCTTTGCAGTTTATTGTGCTTCTGGCATGGTAGCAGGTGCTCGTCTTTTCGAAGGTATGTTTGACATGTCATACAATAATGCCCTTTGGATTAGTGCGATTGCGACCATCAGTTATGTATTTATTGGTGGCTTCTTAGCAGTCAGTTGGACAGATACCATTCAAGCAACTTTGATGATTTTTGCTTTATTACTGACCCCTATCGTTACCATTTTGAGCATTGGTGATTTATCACATGTCACTATGGCACTTGAAGCTGCTCGCCCACAAGCTCTAGATTTATTTACCAATTTAAGTACAGTTGCTGTGTTGTCATCTTTGGCTTGGGGTTTAGGCTATTTTGGTCAACCGCATATTCTTGTGCGCTTTATGGCAATTGACTCAGTAAAATCTATTCCAAATGCACGTCGTATCGGAATGAGTTGGATGATTCTCTGTTTAGGTGGTGCAGTTACAGCAGGCTTCTTTGGTATTGCATTCTTCTATTTAAATCCAGAATTAGCGAGCAATGTAACAGCAAATCATGAAACGATTTTTATAGAATTAACCAAGATTTTATTTAATCCATGGATTGCAGGTATTGTACTTGCTGCAATTTTGGCTGCTGTTATGAGTACATTAAGCTGTCAGTTGTTGGTCTGCTCAAGCACTTTGACTGAAGATTTTTATAAAGCTTTTATTCGTAAAAATGCCTCACAAAAAGAGTTGGTTTGGATCGGTCGATTAATGGTTTTACTGATCGCAATTTTAGCGATTGTACTGGCACATGATCCTGATTCAGAAGTTTTGGGCTTAGTTGCAAATGCTTGGGCAGGCTTTGGTGCAGCGTTTGGTCCACTGATTATTTTATCTTTGTTCTGGAAACGTATGACGTTGTCAGGTGCAATTGCGGGTATGGTCGTGGGTGCTGTGGTTGTGATTCTTTGGGTCACTGTTCCTCAACTCATTCAGACAGATCTTTATTCGATTATTCCGGGCTTTATGGCTTCTATGATTGCCATTATTGTGGTGAGTTTAGCGAGTAAAAAACCAAATACTGCAATTATTGAGCGTTTTGAAAAAGCAGATCAACTCTACCAAGAATCAAAATAAAAGCGTATTCTATAAGTTATTGAAAATAGGGTTCAAAAGAGCCCTATTTTTAATTCAAACAACTTGAATTTCTTAAAATATAATCATAAACATACGTTGGAAAATAAAATTGAAAAAACTTAAACATTTATATCTTAGACCACAAGACCCACCTTTTATTTGGCTTGCTTCTTTCGTTTTTATTGCAAAAAAAGAACAATGGACAAAGGGAGAAATTCAAAAAATTGTCCAGACTGTTAAACACTTAGATGCTGCATCATGTTATCAAACATTGACGAGTTTTATAGAAAATCACAAATAAATCGAGTCTTAGAAAAAATAAAAGTTGAAATCTAAATCGGTTTTAGATTTCAACTTTTTTAAATTAAAACTCAGCTTTAACTTTTACGTGAAAGCAAAAATTGAGAAATTTGATTGAGCTCTAAGGCATTTTCACCAAAATAAGAAAGTGCTTCAAAGGCTTGATTATGCAGACTCTGAGCATAGATTTTTGCTTGTTCCAAACCCATTAATGCAGGATATGTTGATTTATCAACTTGTTCATCTTTACCTGCTGTTTTTCCTAAAGACTCAGTATCTGAAATGATGTCCAAAATGTCATCTTGCACCTGAAATGCAAGACCTATGCTTTGCCCAAATTGTCTTAATTGAGGAATTGCCTGATCTGTACCTTTAAAAATAGTAACTGCAGCCATCATAATTGCTGCCTGAATTAAAGCACCTGTTTTATTACGATGAATATTTTCTAGCTGAGCCTGATCTACATGCTTACCTTCAGCCTGTAAATCAAGGACTTGACCACAAACCATTTTTGAAGATGCTGTCGCTAAAATTTGCATTTGCTTTAATACAATTTCAGCATCCACTGCTTGAATCTGATCAAATAATCGGCTTCCCAACACCTCAAAAGCCATTGATTGTAAAATATCACCCGCCAATAAAGCGGTATCCTCACCAAAAGCAGCATGACATGTCGGTTGTCCTCGACGTAATAAATCATTATCCATACAAGGCAAATCATCATGTGCCAACGAATAACAATGTATTAATTCAATCGCAATAGCCGCACGGCGCACTGCTGCAAAGTTAGGATTATTTTCCTGTAATTGTGAAGTTGCATAACATAGAGCAGGACGAACACGCTTCCCGCCTAACATTACAGCATGATGTACTGCCGACTTTAAAGGTTCAGGAAGAGAAAAAGCCTCTAATGCTGTTTGTAAATCCTGCTGAATACGCTGTTGCGCTTGCTTTAATACATCTGCATTCACATTAGAAATTGCGGTCACTTTTGCCTCGAAATTCAAATGGTGAGTCATTTAACTCAATATTTTAGCCTTGCTCATTCTACCCTGAAATGCCTGACTAGACATCTATTTCAAAACAATTCCTCTTGTTATGTTTCTGCGCTTTTATCGTATAAAGATGCAACGCATTCTTAGGCTTTAGATTGATCATCTTCAAATCTATTTATGGTTATTTTAGTTAACCTATTTCACTTATGTACTTAAAACATGAATCGAGTTTTGACCTTGTGCTTTTGCCTGACGCACAGCAAGATCTAACTGTTGTAAAATATCATGATCTTGTTCAGCACTCAGATGATAAATGCCGATTGAAGCTGTTAAAATTTCGTTTTTTAATGTATCTAAAACGATATTTTCCTGCATAATTTTAATTTTTAAACGCTCTGCTAAAGTTAATACAGCCCACGGTGTCATTCCCTGTACAACGATTACAAAACTTGCTGAATTTAAACGAAATATATGTGCATAATCTGCGTTTAACTCATCATTTAATAACCGTCCAATTTCCGTTAAAATTTCATCACCATAGGTATAACTATGCACTTGATTAAACTTTTTAAAATGATCTAAATCAATTTTCATAAATGCATATAAAGTTTGCTTATTTTTTACAACTTTTTCTTGAATAAAACGATCAAAAGCCATTTTATTTGGCAAACCTGTAAGATCATCAATAAATAAATGATCATGTAACTTTTGATTATTTAAAATTAAAACTTTTTCACGGCGCTTTAAACGCGTGACATCGGCACAAATTAAAATCACTGCATTAATATTTTGTTCAATATCATGCAATATCTTAAAATAAGATAAATAAAAATGTCCTTTAGAATAAAACTCAAAATTTGCTTGTTCTTCACCATCTTGAAATTTTTCAATCGCCGCGATGAAATGCGAATAAATAATATTCGAAAAATTATTCAGCAATTTGCCACTTAAATATAATGCATCACTTTGGAAAATATCTGCAAATTGCTGATTTACACCAATTAAACGCGAATCCATTTCTAAAATTGCGATCGGTAAAGGTAATCTTGAAATAAACGAAACTAAATCAATTTTTCTAGATTTTTTAAAGCTTGTATAAAATCAATATCAGACAAAATCTGATTAATCTGTGGTTGTTCGTGTTCCATACATTACCCCTTCAGTATGAGGATTCATCCAACTATTCTCTATTTATATTCAAATACATTAGACTTCGTTGCATGCCTATTGGTCTTCTATGATCTTGACTTAAAGCACAAAAAAATGCGTAAGAAATAGCTTTAAATATCTTTCTGAAAAGTCATGTGATTTTGAATGCGGCTCATTATAATTTTTTATACTTTAAAAATATATCTAATTTAAGAAAAGATTAAAAAATAATCACTATCATCTTTTATATTAAAATGAAAAATCCCTAACTGCATGATAACAATTAGAGATCTCATTCATGATAAATAATTTAAAAGTGATTTTAAAATTTAGAAGCTATCAGCAGGGATACGCACCCAACCTTCCATCAACACACGTGCACTACGACTCATGATCGCTTTTTTTACTACCCATTGACCATTTTCTTGTAATGCTTGTGCACCGACACGTAAAGTTCCTGATGGATGCCCAAAGCGTACAGCTTCACGCTCACCACCACCAGCAGCTAAATTCACTAAAGTATCAGGAATTGCTGCCGCAGTTCCAATTGCAACGGCTGCGGTTCCCATCATGGCATGATGTAGCTTACCCATTGATAAAGCACGAACCAAAAGATCTGTATCTGCCTCTGTAACAACCTTACCACTTGAAGAAGTATAAGTTTTTGGCTGAGCAACAAAAGCCACTTTAGGTGTATGCTGACGATTTGCAGCTTCACTTACATCTGAGATTAAGCCCATTTTTACTGCACCATATGCACGAATTTTCTCAAAACGTGCCAACGCTGCTGTATCACTATTTATTGCTTCTTGCAGCTCTGTACCTTGATAACCAATCTCTTCAGCATTTAAAAAGATTGTTGGAATGCCTGCATTGATCAAAGTAACTTGAAAAGTACCAACTTCAGGCACTTCCAAAGTATCTACAACATTTCCTGTTGGAAACATTGCGCCACCCTCTTCGCCATCATCCGCAGGGTCTAAAAATTCAATTTGAACTTCAGCAGCAGGAAAAGTGACGCCATCAAGTTCAAAATCTCCTGTTTCTTGCACTTGACCATTGCTTATAGGTACATGAGCAATAATCGTTTTTTGAATATTGGCTTGCCAAATACGCACAGTACAAATGCCATTTTCAGGAATACGTGATGCTTCGACTAAACCATTACTAATTGCAAAAGAGCCTACTGCTGCTGTCAAGTTGCCACAATTACCACTCCAATCGACAAATGCTTTATCAATTGAAACTTGTCCAAACAGATAATCCACATCATGTTCTGCTTGCTGACTTTTAGACAAAATCACTGTTTTACTGGTACTTGAAGTTGCGCCACCCATTCCATCAATTTGTTTTGCATACGGATCTGGGCTACCAATCACACGTAATAACAATTGATCACGTGCTTGACCTGCACTTTGTGCACGTTCAGGTAAATCATCAAGTTTAAAAAAAACACCTTTACTCGTACCACCACGCATGTAAGTTGCAGGTATTTTAATTTGCGGTGCAAAACTCATTGGTCTTATTCCTTCAGCTTATCGTTGTTGTTGCAAATATTGAATCGTAGTTCAATTTTATATTACTCTGTTTTTTCAATAAAAATCATTCATTACATGACTTAAGTCTAAAAATATAATAACCCAAAGAAAATAAATAAGAATTTTTCATATCAGCCCAAAAAAGTATTTCTTTGATTTTACATAAATTTTCACAATAATAATAAAGTATACATATTCTAAACAATCAGAGATGAACTGGGGATACTAGGATATCTCAAATCAATGAATTACAATCTGTTTTCTTCTCCATTGTTGGGCTGATCATTTTGAATAAAGAGTCAACTACCCTTCAGCGTGGCTTAAAGAACCGTCATATCCAACTCATCGCTATGGGTGGTGCAATTGGTACTGGCTTATTCTTAGGTTCCGCTCAAGTCATACAATCTGCTGGACCATCGATCATTTTAGGTTATGCCATTGGTGGTTTAATTGCATTTTTAATCATGCGCCAATTAGGTGAAATGATTGTACATGAACCTGTTGCGGGTTCTTTTAGCCATTTTGCCAATAAATATTGGGGTAAATTTGCAGGTTTCTTAGCAGGTTGGAATTATTGGATTTTATATATTTTGGTGGCAATGTCAGAGTTAACTGCTGCTGCAAAATATATTAACTATTGGTGGCCTCACATTCCTGCGTGGGTCACTGTTTTAGTCTTTTTCGTTGCGATTACTGCAATTAACTTAGCAAATGTTAAGTTTTATGGTGAATCAGAATTTTGGCTTTCTATTATTAAAGTTACAGCCATTATTGCGATGATTATTTTCGGTATTTATTTGATTTTTACCGCAGATCCAACAGCAGGCTATAGTTTTAGTAATCTTTGGGAACATGGTGGATTTTTTCCACATGGTTTTGAAGGCTTATTTTATATGCTTGCCTTTCTTATGTTTGCCTTTGGCGGTATCGAATTAATTGGTATGGCAGCAGCAGAAGCAAAAGATCCAGAAAAAACAATTCCTAAAGCAATTAACCAAATTATTCCACGTATTCTTATTTTCTATATTGGTTCAATCATTATTTTATTGTCGTTGGTGCCTTGGAATTTATTTGATGGTGGTAGTTTAGATAAAAGCCCATTTGTTATGGTCTTTACACTGATCGGGATCGGTTGGGCTGCAAACCTTGTTAATTTCATCATTTTATCTGCTGCACTTTCAGTTTATAACAGCGGAATGTATGCCAACAGTCGTATGCTTTACGGTTTAGCCTTACAAGGTAATGCGCCTAAGTTTTTATTGAAAGTGAATAAGCAAGGTGTACCAATTGCTGCGGTTTTGATGTCCGCTTTGTTAATTTTTGGTTGTGTGATTTTAAATTATAAAGCACCTGAAGAAGCACTTAGCCATTTAATTTATATTGTTGTAGGCGCACTGGTTTTAAACTGGGCAATGATCAGCTTAACGCACTTAAAGTTCAAACAAGCAATGCAACGTGAAGGAACAAAAACTAAATTTCCTGCACTTTGGGCACCAATTAGTAATTATCTGGTGCTGATTTTTATTGCAACTGTGCTTTACATTATGTGGACTCAAGGCTTTAAAGAATCAGTTTTAATGATTCCTATATGGATTGTACTGATGTTTGGGCTATATAAAATGTTAAATCGACAACAATAGAAAAATATTGGTACTGAATCAAAGTTTTGGAAAAAATATATTGCTGTAATAATCAATCAAAAATACAGACAATACTCATATCAAAAGCTTGATAGACCGACTAAAAAGAGATATTGGATCATGACCAATATCTCTTTTTTTGATTAAAATATGACCTAATATTATGAAAAATATCATTTTTCTTATTATTTCAATTATTTTTAAAAAATGCACATTCACTTAATTTATTGATTATTTTGACAAATAAGCCTGTCACTTCTGCCAAAAAATATATTGTGCTTATTTAGAAACATGCTATCTTCAAAAAGTGCAGTGATTAATCAAAACAATTCTATTAAGACCTGTACAAAAAGCAAAAGAAAAGAAATTTAAAATAATATCAAGGAATAGGTCGATGAAGATAAATGCTCTTTACTCAGCTGTTTTACTCAGTTTATTACCGACTAGCAGTGTATTTGCTGCCGCAATGGATCGCTCTGGACAATCTATTTCAGCATTTTTACAGCCCAATAATTATTTCGAAGCAGGTCTTTCTGTATTAGACCCAACCGTTGAAGGACGAGATGCTGGCACAAGTGAAACGCATCGAAATATTGAGGATATGGGCAATGACTATTACTTTCCCTCAGCAGCCCTAAAGCTTCAAGTCACCGATCATATATCATTTGGTCTTTTATACGATCAGCCCTTTGGTGCAGATGTTCAATACACTGGCAGTAATGTTTTTGTAACAGATGCAAACACGACTATTTTATCTTCAGCAACAATGAGTGCGCTACGTAGCTCCAAAATTGCGAGTAGTACACCCTTAGCTATTGAAGCATTTGCACAAAAAGCAGGCTTTTCAGTTGCTCAAGCACAAGGCATGTATAACAATAATACACCAACACCTTTGGGCAATACCAAAGATCTTATTGATGCCAATGTTGCTGCGCAGGTTGATGCAGGCATTGCCCAAGTCAATGGTCTAGTAGGACAAGGTGCAACTCGTGCTGAAGTTGACTCTAACAACCTCGCTATGATTTTTGGTTTTCAACCCAATAAAAATTTAAACTTTTATGCAGGTGGTGTTTACCAAACGATTAAAGGACAGGTCAGCCTTCGTGGGCAAGCGACTAGCGTTTATAATGGTTATGATGCAACCCTAAAAGAAACAGATGGTTATGGTTGGCTCGTTGGTGCAGCATATCAGATTCCTGAAATTGCACTAAAAGCATCTGTGACGTATCGCTCCAAAGTTGATCATGATATTGAAACACAAGAAAATTTACCAACTATATCCGCACTCGGTTTACTCGGTGAACAAGCTGCTGCTGCCGCTACACAAATCGCTACAGCAACAGGCGATACCAAAATTAGTACGCCACAGTCTGTCAATATCGACTTACAATCAGGTGTGATGAAAGATACTGTCGCATTTGCAAATATTCGTTGGGTAAATTGGAAAGATTTTGAACTGCGCCCTGTTAAATTTGGCATGGTTTCAGAGGTTGTAGGACAACTTCCTTCAATTAATCGTCCAGGTGGCTTTAATTTATTGCAATACTCTAAAGACCAATGGAATGCAACTGTCGGTGTTGGTCGCAAACTCAATGAACAATGGTCAGGTAATGTTTCTGCTGGATGGGACTCTGGTGCAGGTAATCCTGTCACTGCACTTGGTCCAACAGAAGGTTATTGGAATGTGGGCGTGGGCTTACAGTTTAGTCCAGCACCGAACTACTTTATTGCTGGAGGAGTAAAATACTTTTGGCTTGGAGATGCAAAAGGTCAAGTATCCTCTCAAAATGCGGGCAATGATTATGTAGCAGATTTTAGTGATAATAATGCAATCGCTTATGGTTTAAAAATTGGTTATAAATTTTAATTTTTTATAATCTAAAACCTCTTTAAAGTCAGTATGATTATTTTAATTTATATTATGCTTTAAAGAGGTTAGTTATTTTTAAAATAAATTTTATTTAATACTTAATTTATATATAAAATTCAACTTTATATTTAAATATAATTATATTACATTAATCACTGAACTTTAGACGCCCTTAGCTTAACCGGATAGAGCAGTTGCCTCCTAAGCGACCGACGTGGGTTCGAGTCCCGCAGAGCGTACCATTACAACCCCTATCAAAAAATTAATCATCACAACAAAATCTTTTCTCCATTATGTTTAATCTTTTATTTTTAACGTTTTCTAATGCATTTAAAAGTCTAGTTCTTATGCAATAGACATTAAATCATTCATTTGAATTTTCAATCAATAAAAAACATCTAAACATTTGATTCATTTTAAATTAAATAATTCCAGTACAAATAATAAACTACAGCGTTTACACTTTTTTTATATTTTCAATTCTTAGAGTATTTACTCTTATTTTTTATATGTTATTTTGTAAAAAGAAGTAAATTTCGAACATTATTTGTAAATCATAAATATTCTAATTTTTTATTTACAAATGCTTCAAGTTATTCATTTTACGGTCTAGGGAAAAAGCGAAAATGAAAGTAAAAGCGTTAACAACTGCAATGTTATTTGCAACCTTACCAGCAACCCCTGTTTTTGCTGCTGCATTAGATCGATCTGGTCAATCGATTTCTGCATTTTTACAACCAGATAACTATTTTGAGGCTGGTCTTTCTGTTCTAGATCCAACTGTAGAAGGACGTGAAGCAGGAACAAGTGAAACTCGCCGTAATATTGATGACATGGGTGAAGACTACTACTTCCCTTCTGCAGCTCTTAAATTACAGCTCACTGACAAAATATCATTTGGTCTACTTTACGACCAACCTTTTGGTGCTGATGCAAAATACCATGGCGAAAATGTTTTTGTTTCTTCAGCAGCAGATACTGTTTTACCACAAGCAAAACTAGATGCTCTTGCTGCTGCTGGTAAAGCTAAAGTTGAAGCTTTTATGAAATCTCCTGAAGCTGCTGCTGCTATTGGTGGCTTAATGAAACAAGGTTTAAGCCAAGAAGCTGCAACAAAAGCTGTATTAAATAAAGCAAGCGAACCTCTGGTTGCTTTAGGTAAAGGCTTAGCAGATGCAAATGCAAACTTAGGTCAAGGAAATACTAAAGTTGAAGTTGATACTCAAAATCTTTCTATGATTTTTGGTTTTCAACCCATTAAAAATTTAAACTTCTATGCAGGCGGTGTTTATCAGACGATTAAAGGAAGTGTAAGTTTACGTGGTACAGCATATAGCCTATATAATGGCTACGATGCTGAAATTAAAGAAACAGGTGATGTAGGCTGGTTAGCAGGTGCTGCATACCAAATTCCAGAAATTGCGTTAAAAGCATCTGTCACTTATCGTTCTGAAATTGAACATGATGTTGATGCTACAGAAAGTTTATCTGTAGAAGCGGCATTAGATCGTAATCCTGCTGTTCTTGCAGGCTTAGGTGTTACTGAAGCACAAATCGCTGCAATGAAAAGCTCAGGTAAAACTAAGATTACGACACCTCAATCAGTTAACTTAGATTTGCAAACAGGTATTATGGAAAATACTGTTGCCTTTGCTAATATTCGTTGGGTTGATTGGTCTAATTTCTCGATTCAGCCACATAAATTTGGACAAGTTTCACAAGCAATTGGTGGATTAGTCAATCGTCCAAATGGCTTTAACCTTGTTGAATACTCTGATGATCAATGGTCTGTTAACGCAGGTGTAGGTCGTAAACTGAATGACCAATGGGCAGGTAACGTTTCTGTTGGTTGGGACTCAGGTGCAGGTAATCCAGTATCAACATTAGGTCCAACAGAAGGTTATTGGAACGTTGGCTTGGGTGTTCAATATAGCCCTGCTGCAAATTACTTCATTGCAGGTGGCGTAAAATACTTCTGGTTAGGTGATGCTAAAGCACAAACTGGCGCACAAGCAGGTGGTAGCGATTATGTTGCAGACTTCAGTGATAACAATGCCATCGCTTATGGTTTAAAAATCGGTTATAAATTCTAAAAATTTATATCTAAAAAAATCCCACATCATGTGGGATTTTTTATCAAAGCTTACAATTATTTTTTAACGTTTAAATGATGATTTAAAAGTCATAAAATGACACTTCACCTGTTTCAAGTGAGTATTCTGCACCAACCACTTTGAGCTGACCTTTAGCAATTAAACTTTCTAATACAGCCGAACCATGACGTAACTGATTCACCGAAGCAAATACATTTGATTTTACTGCATGCATAGACAATTTTTCCAAATCATCTTTTAATTCAGTTTGCATTAAAATTTCAACTGAAGGACGCACACGGTTAACAATTGACATTAAGTTTGCTGAAGGCGGTGTATTTGGGTTTTTTAATGCTTCAATTGTAGAATGAATCGCGCCACAATGACTATGCCCTAACACCACAACCAACGGACAGCCAAAACTGTCTGCTGCAAACTCGACACTACCCACTTGTGATGGTGCGACAATGTTCCCTGCTACACGGATCACAAATAAATCACCAAAACCTTGATCAAATACCATCTCCGCAGGTACACGCGAGTCTGAACATCCTAAAATAATTGCAAATGGCTCCTGACTTCCAACCATCTCTGTTCGCTGTTGGTGTGTCAAAAACTTATTATGATTTGTTTCACCATGTGCAAAGCGTTCATTGCCTTGTTTCAATCGTTCTAAAGCTTCTTGAGCGGTTAGCATGTGTGTATTGTTCCATTGTGTGGAGATGATATTGAATTTTAATACTGTCAAATTTGAATGTCACTGACTAAAAATAAACTCTGTTACAAATTAAGTTAAATGCTATTTTTTCATTCAAATACAAGGTAATTGTTTAACAAATCTACATAATAAGCACATAATTTGAATGATTTAACACTTTAGATTATAGAATCGCTTATTAAACAGACAGTACTTTATAAAAAATAACACTTTATGCAAAAGATGCCAATTGATTGCTGAAATTAGGTCATCAATAAATTGCATTTGCTTTATATAATAGTGGATTGTTAAGAAGGAACCCGTTAAATGCCTCAAATGCCCTCAAAAACTTTTCTCCAATTTTGTAGAGCAGCGCTCATCTTTAGTAGTATGGCAATAGGAGTTTCTGGTCTAAGTTTGACAAATGCATATGCCACAACTGAATTTGTTGACTATCAAAAAGTATTACAAGAAGAAAGAGCTTGGGCAGGTTTATCGAGTAAAACCTTACGTGTAGGTGATGTTGTTTGGTCATATAGTGAAGGTGGTGATCGCAGTAAACCTACACTTTTATTGATTCATGGTTTAGGTGGTAGCCGCGATACATGGAATGATGTAGCTCATCAATTAACACAACATTATCATGTGATTATTCCTGATTTACCTTTTGCAGGCACAACGCAGGTTCCAACAAATTTTGATATTTCTGTTCCAAATGTCACTGAACAATTGCGACGCTTCATTGAGGCTGCACATATTCAAAATAACTTAAATGTCGTTGGACATTCTTTAGGTGGTTCAATTGCGATGTTTTATGCTTCGCAATATCCATTTGATACAAAAAGTTTATTTTTACTCAGCTCAGGCGGTGTATTTAAAAGTAACAATACCAATTATTTAAAAAATCCTGTATATCTCAAACAATTACTTGTTGCTCAAGCGGGTGATCTGAACTTTGTACTGAAAAAAGTCATGTATAATCCACCTTTTACACCTGCCATTATCAATGCTGAACGTGAAAAATTATTAATTCTTAAAGCACAAGATACTAAAAAGGTCATTGATCAAATTGATGCATTAAATAAGTTATATACCACAACTTCATTTGCCACCATGGTTAGAAATATTGAAGCACCTACGCTAATTTTATGGGGTAAACAAGATCAGATTGTCAATGTTGAAGTTGCGCAAGAGTTGAAATCAATGATCAAACGCAGTGAAAAACCGATTATATTAGATCATATCGGTCATATGCCGCTGTTAGAAGCACCTGATAAAGTGGTAGATGCTTATCTTTCTTTTCTCACTAAGATTCAATCACAAAAGAATCCGTTACTTGAACAGAAAATTTTATAATTAAGGCTTATTTATCATGACTCATCCCATGATTGAACAATTGATTGATGCTCAATTGGCATTTTTAGATCAAGAGTTTGCTCAATCTGAAACCATTAAAATAGAATTTACCGAATTTTATCAGTGGTTTAGAAAGCAAAATCTCAAAGATATTTGGACTTTTCAACAAATCAATGATTTGCTACAAAAGCAAATTCTAGCAACGCCAGCAAGTTCCTTCTTAATTGAACAAATTGCTGAACATATTCGTATTGCACTCATTCATCCAAGTAATGATCAAACCTTAATTGAGGATATTATTCCTGTTACGACGATTGATAAAGCAGCTCAATATGTTGCAAGTAAATCTAGTCATCGCCAAGCTTTGATCAAACGTATTGTCAATAATGCTTCATTTTCTCAGATGCTCACTCAACTCATTCATCATTCTATTCAAGACTACATTGATAACTCAGTCATGAATAAAAAAGTGCCTGGTGTTGGTCGTTTTATGAAAATGGGAAAATCTGTTTTGGAATCTGTGACTGATACCAATTTGGATGATACCGTAAAGCATTATTTACAAAAAAATATTATTAAGATTAGTCAGTTAAGCGAACAAGTTTTAAATCAACAGTTTGATGATCATAAGCTTTATCATTTCCAAGCAAATCTTTGGCATAAGATTAAAAAAGTGCCTCTAAACACTTTACGCAACTATATTGAAATTGAGGACTTACCACAAACGGTTGGTTTAGGGCACGAAATTTGGGAATATATTCGCCAAACTGAATATTTACAACAACAAGTTCATGATGGTGTTTTTGCTTGGTATGTCCGTAATGAAGAGCGCCCTTTTGATTTATTGCTGCGTGATTTAAATATTGATGAAGCATTGATTCAAAATGAACTACAAGCATTACTTGAACCTATCATTCAAAAAATGATTTCTTCTGAGCATTTAAAAGCTCGTGCGCGTATTCATTTAGAAAAGTTTTATTATGCTGATGAAACTTTAGCGATTTTAAATATCGAAAAAGGCGCTTAAGCGCCTTTTTCTTTTCATCATATTATTAGAATTTTGCTAAAAAGCTAATCCCATAACGACGACCATCAAGAACTTGATCACCATCAGCATCTTCAGCTTTTTCATCTAAAATATTATAAACACCAAATTTACCTTTTAAGTTTGCTGTAAATTGATAGTTAAAACCAACATCTAAAAACTGATATGCTGGTGTCGGTGCTGACATAGAAGCTCGACCTAAATATGATGAAGTTTCACTACGATGATGTAAACGTGTCCAAATGTCTAAAGCATCATTAATAGTATAATCAACTGTCGCATTAAACATATGTTTAGGCACTTGATTTAAAGGCTGCCCTTTTAAATCGCCAGACTTTTGCTCTGTTTCAGTATAAGTATAGTTTGTACTTAAATTAACACCATCAGCAAGTTCAGTATCAAAAGTTGCTTCTACACCTTGCATAGTTGCTTCATCAACATTGATACGTGAACTAATGAAGTTCCATAAACGAACATCACCCGTTACAGCATCTAAACGACCAAATGGGTCTTTACATGCCCAAGTCGCAGCATTTGTATTGCTGCCATTTGGCGAAGAACATTCACGAATTTCAGTAATTTTATCTTTAAATTCAGTATAAAATGCGGTCACAGAGGCTTTAGATTGATCACCTTGCCATGCTGTACCAAACTCATAACTGACAGATTTTTCTGGTTTTAAATTATCATTCCCCATAATAAAGGCACTGCCTTTACCTGTAACAGAATGCACATCACTTGAAGACTGTTTTAAATCAGGTTGTTTATAACCTGTTGATACCCCACCTTTAAATGTCCAAGCATCTGTAGGGGTGTAGACACCATATAAACGTGGCGAAAAATTACCATCATAATTTTCATCATGATCATAACGTAATCCAGTCGTCAAATTAAATGTGTCAGTAATCGCCCAGGTATCTTCAGCAAATACAGCAAATGCCCAACGCTCTAACTCTGTTACAGGCATGTCGGCATTTTGATTGGTTGCTTTATCGACTAAAGATTCATTTTTAAAATATAGCCCACCAATTAAGTTATGATCACTTAATTTCCAATGCCACTGACTATTTGCCAACCAAGTTTCCAGTTCAATCCCACTTAAACCTGTTGAACTGTTACTACGATCTGGATTTTTTGAATTTTCATATTGAATATAAGAATTACTACTTAAATTATCGCCATAATGACCATTATGGGTTAAGCCATAGACTTGACGATAATTACGTCCATAAGAATCTGCACCTGTACTTACAATGGTCTTACCCGCAGTTGACTCAGATTCTTGTTTCATGAAATTTGCTTCAAATTCAAGATCATGATTATCATTGAGTAAATATGTAAATCTTGAATTTAAGCTTTCAACATCAGTACTTCTAAAGCCACCCACATAACGATCTTCATCACGTTTAGACTTACTTACACCCAATTGCATGCCTAATTTATTGGCAATAAGCGGACCTGATAAATATGCAGAACCGTTTTTAATGTCTCCAGATTGGTGATGATCTTGTAGCACAGCACCTAATTCTGCTGTTCCTGACCAATCTGTACTGACCTTTTTGGTAATGATATTTACCACACCACCCATGGCATCTGTACCATATAAAGTAGATGCAGGACCACGTATGACTTCAATACGTTCAATTTCAGCAACTGGCGGTAAGATGTTTTTTTCAAAACCATTATCATCGCCATTTGGGTTCACATCTTTAGAAAATTGGCGCTTTCCGTTGACTAAAAATAATGTATAACTTGAGCCCATACCACGAATACTGACCGTTTGCGCTGAACCTGCACCTGAAATTACAACACCCGGGGTATTTCTAAGTACATCTGTAATATCACTATATTGTCGATTTTCTAATTCTTGACGTGTAATCACCGTCATAGAGGCTGGTGCTTTTGTTTTATCTTGTTTATAGCCAGACGCTGTTAAAACCACCGTTTCTAATTGTACAGGTTCTGAATTTTTAGCCTGAACTTCACGGGAATTTTCTTGTGAATCTTTTGCGTATGCACTTCCCATCATCAATGATAATACCGAAAGAGATAATACAGATTGGATAATACGGTTTGGCATAAAAAGTATTCCAGAGCGGCTAAAAATGATAGAAAAAGAATAAAAGATGCAGTTTTCGTTGCGTAGTGTAACAAAAGATAATCTAATTACAATAGATATTGATAACTATTATCATTAGTAATTAAAGAATTTACACTTTTTTGATTATTTATCACACGATAATTTCAATAAATTAAGCTTAATTTAAGTTTTATATTGTTTTTATTTTAAACATAGAAGTAATGACCCATAAAAAAACCTCCAAAAAAATGGAGGTTTTTTTGCACAAAATTTCAAAAATTATTTGAAATATGCACCTTCTGATTGGCTATGATCTGTTTGGTCAACAACACGTGCTAACTCAGGCACATGCTCTTTCAGTGTTGTTTCAACGCCTTGTTTTAAAGTCACATCAATCGCTGAACAACCTTGGCAACCACCACCAAACTTCAATACAGCCGTTAAGCCATGCTCTGCATCTTCAACAACTTCAACCAAAGCACAGTTACCACCATGACCTGAAAGACCTGGGTTGATTTCTGCTTGAAGTACATAAGTAATGCGCTCTTCAATAGAAGCATCTGGTCCAACACGTGGCACTTTAGAGTTTGGAGCACGGAAAGTGAGTTGACCACCAAAACGATCTTTATTGTAGTCAATCACAGCATCTTTCAAATATGGAATGGATGATGCATCAATAAATGCAGGAAAATCTGCATAATCTTGTTTGTAATCTGTTGGTACAACCTCTTCAGGCGCGCTATATGCCATACAGCATTCTGCACGTGGAGTACCTGCATTTTCTACAAACACACGAACGCCAATTCCTGGAGTATTTTGCTTATCCAACAGATCCTTTAAATACTCTTGCGCATTTGGAGTAATCAATAAATTTGGAATTTCTTCTGCAACTGCAGTATTGGTGTTCTCAGTCGACATAACTCTATCCTCAAGCTGAAGTTGTTATTTTAACTGAAGATGAGGCTGAATGAATAAAAATCAACTAAAATTGTCGGATTTGATGAAAAACAACATGATTTCATACAATTTAATGGCATGATTGCTGTTAAATTGATCTTCTTCTTTTTTTGTGAACGCTTATGCTGCATTTACCTTTTAATCATACGATTACGATCATCCTTATTACGGTGATTATCTCCCTTATCGCCTTTTCAAATCGGCAAGTCCTTGATCGTTTTATTTTTTGGCCACCTGCAATTCAGCAAAAATCGCAATATGACCGTTTTATTACTCATGGTTTTATTCATGCTGATGGTATGCATCTGTTATTTAATATGTTTACCTTATTTTTCTTTGGTAGCATTATCGAAAGTTTTTATCGTCAATATCTATATGACTTAGGCTTTGTCTTATTTTATTTGGGTGGTTTAATTTTTGCAATTTTACCGAGTTATCTAAAACATAAAAATGACACACGTTGGGCAAGTTTAGGTGCATCTGGTGCTGTTTCTGCGGTGTTATTTGCATATATCTTATTTCAACCATGGAAATTGATTTTTGTTTTCTTTATTCCCGTTCCTGCAATTATTTTTGCGGTGTTATATGTCGCTTACAGTATTTGGTCAGGTAAAAAAGGTAATTCAAACATTAATCACAGTGCACATCTATGGGGAGCAGCATACGGTGTGATTATGACAATTATTATTGAGCCACGTGTTGTTCCGCATTTTTTTAATCAGTTAATGCAACTTCCTTTTTAGTTTTATTTTTAAATTTTAATCAGATGATATTCGCTACAAAAATTGTAGCGAATATCTGAAATCAAGCAAAATTTGAAAGATTAAAAACGTACCCAAAGACCAATTTTGGCAACAGGGATCCATTTTAGCCATGTGCTAAAATTATCTTCCTCTACTTTTAAAGCTTCACCCAATGTTGTGGTTTTATCTTGATCTTGGATGGTTAAATTTCCATTTTCAGGATAATAACTGACTTGAGGTTTACCTGCATACATTGCGCCAAACTGTGTTGCTAAACCCCAACGTTGACTAATTTTCGGACTCCAACCAATGCCCACATACGGCAATACTTTCTGATTAAAATCAACATCTAGGTGTACATTTCCAACTTGATTTGCATCAAAAGTTGCATGGTTAAAGGTATATTCAGGAAGCTCTCCTTCATCAAGATAAAAGTCACTTGGAGAATATTGTCCTTTAAATTTAATATCTTGATTAAATAAACCTAATGTTAAATGAAATGAACCAGCGAATGGTCGAATATTAGCAGCAACATATTGAACTTTACTGTCAAAATCCACTTTATCGACTTTCATTCCACTCATTAATTCAAAATCTAGCGCATCAGCTTTGTATTTTCCGCCATTATATCCTGCGACCAGATCAAGATATGAATTAATTGAAAAACCTGCACCAAAACCTAAACCAAGAATTCCTGCTTCTGCAAACACAACAAATGGTTTAGCACCTTCTGCATATTTTAAACCTAAAATACGAGTTTCCGTTTCATCTGTAACAACACTAGATACTATAGTCGGTTTAGCAATTTGAGGTGCTACAGCTTGTACAGGCTGAGCTTCGCTAAGCAATACAGGATTGGTTGGTGACTGTGCAGTATTCACTGGTTCTATTACAGGTGGCTGGGTTAGCGCTACTTGAGATTGAGGCTGTGTAGTTTCAGTGATGTTTTCATTTGGTATTGCAACAGGTTCAGCCACCACACCTTTTATAAATGGCGCTTGGTGAATAATTAATTCAGCTTAGACGCTTGTTGTCATCAACAATGCAATACTAGGTAAAATATATTTCATTGTTCTATTCCTTAGAAAGTATAACCCATATTGAGCATGAATCCTTTTAAGTCATTATCTGTATAAGTGTATGTTGCTCCAATTCGATAATCACTAATCCAAGCGTTTGGCTTTAAGTTTTTAAATCCGATTGATGCTGATAAATCATGTGAAACTTCGGTATATAATTCATCTCCATGATAATCTGTACGTGCCAAAGACACTTTTGCAATCAGAGGACTATTATTAATACTACGTTTCAAGACTTGGCTATATTCGACACCATTGCGCAAAATTGTATTTTTTAAATCATAATGAGTTTCATAGTCCCCGATTTGAATAGAGTCTGTTTTATAGACTGTTGCCATATTAATAATATTGATTGAAGCATCCCAGCTTAATGGAAATTGTAGATTACTCACCAAACCACCACCATAGATTAAAGCTGCTGAACCTAAGTCTTCTGAACCTGTTGCTCCCACTCGTACTTGTGGCATAACAAACCAAGTTAAATCTTTGTTTTCATAAGCTTTAAAATTTACACCCAAACCAAAGTTTAGACTACCCGAATAAGCTCCCTCAGTATCAACAAGCGTAATAGGTACATCAAAAGATATGCCTACTTTTTCATTTTCAAACCAGTGGCTATAACTGATGGGTAGGTTATAAACATCTACGCCATATTCACCTTGGGTATAACGCCCAAAACGTGGTGTAATTCCAAAACTAGAACGTGAACCTGTGGTTTTATTGCCAAAAGCTTGGTTTGAAGTCATGTCAGACATCGTGTCTGTACTGCTAACAGCCATCGTGCTCATTAAACTATTTGGGTTACCTGCAACAGGGTCTATAGGCGTATTTTTTACCCATTCCTTCGTTAGAGCTTTTAAAATATATTCATCTTCGCCTTTTATAGCATTTAAAAAAGCGTCTTTAGCCTGCTCCCTCGTTCCTCCAATTTCCCCATAAATTCTGGTAATTCCTAATGATGGAATACTAAATTTTAACTGTGATGAGTCTTGTGCAAATTCAAGTTGAGTATTTACCCCTCTTAAATTTAATGCTGAATGCGCAAAAGATGTTTCTGTATAATTTGGAAATATTTGCTTCATATTTACAAAATCATACTGGTCAATCGCATCATTTAAATTACTATAGCCTTTGCTCTGATACGTATTATTTCCAACTTGAATTTGAGCATTAAAGACATCTTTTGCAAATGCAGGTGTCGCCCCAACGAATAACAAAGCACCTAAAATATACGCGCCAACTTGAATATTCATAACAATCTCACTGATCTTAACTTCTACTTTCCCCAAGCCTAATGTATTGTTTTATTGAATAAATTCTATTCCCCAAATGAGGAGTATTTTTAAAATGATGTCTTCGCTATAGTGTTCGATTTTTTATTTCTGTATGTCATTTTGGTATGAAATGCCACCGAACATTTAAACTTGGCGTGGATAATGTATACATCTGTATATTAATACTGAAATAAACGAGATATTTTGCATGTCCAATTCAATTGATGGTTTACAATTTCCTCTAGATCCGCACTCTAAAAAAAGCAGCTCCTCTCAAACAGGTAAAAATATCATTGCTGAAGCTTTATCTTTGGTTGACCCTCAACGTTCAAAGCAGGCACTACAAGAAAAAAATTGGCGTAAAAACTATCCAGTTTATTTCAAAGCTTTGGTAGAAAATGGCATTCAATCTGTCAATAATCCAATCACAATTGCAAAACAAGGTTTACATAAAGCTCGGCATAGTTTTGATTTTTTCAGAAATGGGCAGCGCTATGCATTAAAAGATGTCATGTCCATTCCTTTGACGGAAAAAATTTATACTGTTCATTTTCAAGGTCAATCCGATATTCAACCTGAATGGTATGTGCCATATCGTGGCAAAAAATTGCAAGGTGCTGCTTTACTTGAACAAATCCAAGTTTGGGAAGATAAAGGCATCATCGAAGCGAGCCATGCCAATGCACTCCGAGAAGCCCATGCTCATCCTGAATGGTTTGACTTGTCAGACCGTACATTGGTTTTATTTGGTGCAGGTTCTGAGGCAGGACCACTGACATGGCTTGCGCGTTGGAAAGCCAATATCGTTGCAGTGGATTTGCCTAATGAACGCGTCTGGGCAAAAATCCTCAATACCATCAAAAATGGTAATGCTACGCTGTATGCACCTTGTTTTGACAAGATGACAGATACTCAAGACATCGATACGCTCAAAAATAAACTTGGTGCAAACTTACTTACTCAAATCCCAGAAATCACGCAATGGTTATGCGATAACCCTCAGCGCCTTGATTTAGCCTCTATTGCTTATTTAGATGGTGAAAAACATGTTCGTGTCTCTATGGCGATGGATAGCATCATGAGCACTGTCAGTGAGCAAAAAGCAGATTCATCGTTGATGTATATGTGTACTCCAACCGATGTTTATGCTGTGCCCAAAGAAGTAATCGAAGGCTCTATAGCAAAAAATCAACAACGCTCTAAACTGGAAATTATTCTGAGTAAAGGTGTTTCCACCTTGTCCATGAAGCAGTTTTTTAAAGACAATCAATCTCAACTCATCGCGTCTGATAATGGTCAGTCCTATGGAGTTGCAGACTGTCTCGTGGTTGAACAGGGTCCTAACTATGCTTTGGCAAAACGTATTCAACAATGGCGTGCAACTTTAGCACGACATCAAGGGCAAAAAGTCAGTATCAATATTGCGCCTTCAACGACAACGCATTCAGTGACAAAAAATCCACTACTCAAAGCTGCATTTAACGGTGCCAGTTTATTCGATGTCGAAGCATTTGACCCAGAAACCACCAATGCCATTATGGCTGCGCTCTGGATTCATGATTTAAAAAACCCTCAGTCCGTTTCCAATCCAGAAACTGCGATGGAACATCCTTTAGAACTGATGATGGAAGGTGCAAATCATGGAGGCTTATGGCGTGTAGCTTACTTAGCTCGTACAGCATTACCTTTTGCTGCAATCTATGGTTTTGCCGCAGAGAAACTTCCTCTTAAGCAAGTACTGAGTAAGTTGAAAAAATAACACTCATAAAAAAACGCTGCTTAAGCAGCGTTTTTTCAGATCAAATCATATGAGCATCTAAGAATTAAAACACTTTAAGCAATAACCAATACAATCCACCCGATAAACAAATGGTCGCAGGTAATGTAAAAATCCATGCTGAAAGAATCGTTTTAACAGTATTAAAGTTTAAACCTGATTTATTTGCCACCATGGTTCCAGCAACTGCCGAATTTAATACGTGTGTTGTTGATACAGGCATACCAAAACCATCTGCCGCAGCGATTGTTGTCATTGCAACCAACTCAGCAGACATCCCTTGACCATAAGTCATATGATGTTTACCAATACGCTCACCCACAGTCACAACAATACGTTTCCAACCCACCATTGTTCCAAGACCTAGAGCAAGTGCTACAGCAACTTTGACCCAAGTTGGAATATATTGCAGGAATGAATCTAAACTTTTACGATATTCTTTTACAGTTTTCGCTTGAGCTTCGTCCATTTTTGGCAATTGTTCAGCTTTGTCTAAACGTTTAAATGCAGTTGTACTTAAGTACATATCATTACGTAAAGATGATACTTCTGCTTCAGGAATATCTTTTAAATCACCAAACTTAGCCACACGGTCACCTAAGTGATCTGTCAAACTTGCTAACGCAGGTACAACTTCGGGTGTCATTTCTTTGGTTTGAATATATTTGGTAATTGTTGAACGTGCTTGCTCATCAGGAATATCTGCATGCTGTGCATACACTGCTGTTGCTGTTTGTGCAGACAATTGAGAGAAAGACTGTAAATGTTGTTGATCTAAGTTTTTGTTGAGAGAATAAGCCAATGGCACTAAACCGATCAAAATCAACATGATCAAGCCCATACCTTTTTGCCCATCGTTTGAACCATGCGCAAAACTTACACCTGTACAAGTGAAAATCAAAATAGCACGAATCAATGGCGGTGGTGGCTTATTGCCTTCAGGTGGTTGGAACAACTCCAGTTGTTTCTTGAAGATCTTTTTCACAAGCAAGAAAACAACAGCTGCAAAGGCAAAACCAATCAATGGTGAGAATAAAAGTGCTTTGCCGACTTTGATCACTTGATCCATGTCTACACCACTTGCACCACTTGCCGAATGCAAGATGTAGTTCATGATCCCTACACCAAGAATCGAACCGATGAGTGTATGTGAGCTAGATGCAGGAATCCCTAAGAACCAAGTACCTAAGTTCCACATGATCGCAGCAATGAGCATGGCAAAAACCATGGCAAAACCAGCGCCTGATCCGACATTCATGATCAATTCAACAGGCAATAAAGCAATGATCCCGTAAGCCACAGCACCACTTGCAACCATTACCCCAAGAAAGTTACAAAAACCTGCCCACATCACTGCAACGGGTGCAGGCAAAGCATTGGTATAAATAACTGTTGCTACAGCATTGGCTGTATCATGGAAACCATTTACAAACTCAAAACCCAAAGCAATAAATAAAGCTGTCGCAAGTAATACAACAGAATATAAGCTCAAAGGTGGTACATGAGCTAAATCAGCAGAAAGCTGAACACCGATATAAATAAGTGTTGAAATAATAAGCGTTAAAAACACCGGCATAAAAAATTTAGGTGTCGGAACATGAACATTCGTCGATTTACTTTGAGTCGACGACTGTGATGAATCTGAAACGGGAGGTAGATTAGAATTCATGCAGACGTTTTAAGCGGATGATAGAATGCGCTTATTGTTCAATTAAATTGTGACAATTATATGACAAATAGCTGTCATATAAAGCAACATTTTTGCTTATTTGGATTGGCCAAAACACAAACAAAGATCACTAAAAATAAATTAAACATTAATAAATCAACATATTAAATAAAATATAATTGGCAATTTACGCCAAAATGTCATTTTCCAACAATTAAAATAATTGTAATATTTGCAATAAAAAATTTCATATTGTTTTTTGGGGGCAAATAAAATACGCTCAAGAGATGACATTCCGATGAAAATTCAGACAATTATTTTCTAATGCCCTGCGCCAATTGATCAAAATAACAACAAAAATGCTTTTCCTTCGCTTCACCACATGAATAACAGTAAAATTGATTTGAATTCTGCTAACATATATGCAGATTTTATATTCCATCGGATTGGGTTATTTATGTCCACACTTGCCACTTTAAAAGCGCTTCTCGCCCAACGCATCCTCATTATTGATGGTGCAATGGGAACCATGATTCAACGCCATAAACTCGAAGAAGCCGACTATCGTGGTGAGCGATTTGCGGATTGGGCATCTGACTTAAAAGGCAACAATGACCTTTTGGTGCTGACTCAGCCACAGATTATCCAAGGCATTCATGAAGCCTACTTAGATGCTGGTGCGGACATCATTGAAACCAACTCATTCAATGGCACACGTGTTTCCATGTCGGATTATCACATGGAAGACTTGGTTCCTGAGATCAACCGTGAAGCGGCACGTTTGGCGAAAGAAGCCTGTTTAAAATACTCAACACCTGACAAACCACGTTTTGTGGCAGGTGTATTAGGTCCAACATCACGTACCTGTTCGATTTCACCGAATGTAAATGACCCTGCATTTCGTAACATTACTTTTGATGAACTAAAAGAAAACTATATAGAAGCTGCTCATGCCCTGATTGAAGGCGGTGCGGATATTCTGCTCATTGAAACTGTATTTGATACTTTAAACTGTAAAGCTGCGATTTTTGCAGTAAAAGAAGTGTTCCGTCAGATTGGTCGTGAATTACCCTTAATGATTTCAGGGACGATTACCGATGCTTCAGGTCGTACACTGACAGGTCAAACCGCCGAAGCCTTCTGGAACTCTGTGCGTCATGGCGACTTATTGTCGATTGGTTTTAACTGTGCCCTTGGTGCAGATGCCATGCGTCCACACGTCAAAACCATTGCCGATGTAGCCGATACTTTTGTTTCAGCGCATCCAAACGCAGGCTTGCCAAATGCCTTCGGTGGTTATGATGAAACCCCTGAAGAAACAGCAGCATTCCTGAAAGAATTTGCAGAAAGTGGTCTGATCAATATCACAGGCGGTTGCTGTGGTACCACGCCTGATCATATCCGTGCCATTTACAATGCGGTAAAAGACATCAAGCCACGCCAAGTGCCTGAAACTAAACCTGCTTGCCGTTTAAGTGGTTTAGAGCCGTTCAACATCACGGCTGATTCGCTGTTTGTGAATGTCGGTGAACGTACCAACGTCACAGGTTCTAAAAAATTCCTGCGTTTAATCCGTGAAGAAAACTTTGCCGAAGCTTTAGATGTGGCTTTGCAACAAGTGGTTGCGGGTGCTCAGGTCATCGACATTAACATGGATGAAGGGATGCTCGACTCGCAAGGCGCGATGGTGCATTTCCTCAACTTAGTTGCCTCTGAACCTGAAATTTCCAAAGTGCCGATCATGATTGACTCATCCAAATGGGAAATCATTGAAGCAGGTTTGAAATGCGTTCAGGGTAAACCAGTGGTGAACTCGATCTCGCTAAAAGAAGGCTATGACGAGTTTGTCGAAAAAGCACGTTTATGCCGTCAGTACGGTGCTGCGATCATTGTCATGGCATTTGATGAAACAGGTCAGGCAGATACAGCGGCACGTAAGCGTGAAATCTGTAAGCGTTCTTATGATGTCTTGGTCAATGATGTGGGCTTCCCTGCGGAAGACATTATTTTTGACCCGAACGTGTTTGCGGTTGCAACAGGTATTGAAGAACACAATAACTATGCGGTTGATTTCATTGAAGCAACAGGCTGGATTAAACAAAATCTGCCACATGCCATGATTTCAGGCGGTGTATCCAACGTATCGTTCTCTTTCCGTGGCAATGAGCCTGTCCGTGAAGCGATTCACTCGGTGTTCCTTTACCATGCCATTAAACAAGGTATGACCATGGGTATTGTAAATGCAGGTCAAATGGCAATTTACGATGACATTGATGCTGAACTGAAAGCTGCGGTTGAAGATGTCATCCTGAACCAAAACCAAGGTGAAAGTCATCAAGAAGCAACTGAAAAACTGCTTGAAGTGGCTGAAAAATACCGTGGTCAAGGTGCTGCACAAAAACAGGTGGAAGACCTCGAATGGCGTAATCAACCTGTTGAAAAACGTCTTGAACACGCTTTGGTTAAAGGCATCACTACCTTTATTGATGAAGATACTGAAGAAGCACGTTTAAAATCCAAGCGTCCTTTGGATGTCATCGAAGGTCCACTCATGGACGGCATGAACGTGGTTGGTGACTTGTTTGGTTCAGGTAAAATGTTCTTGCCACAAGTGGTGAAGTCAGCACGTGTGATGAAGCAAGCCGTCGCTTGGTTGAACCCGTTTATTGAAGCGGAAAAATCAGGTGGTCAGTCTAAAGGTAAAGTGTTGATGGCAACCGTGAAAGGCGACGTACACGATATTGGTAAAAATATTGTCGGCGTGGTTTTAGGCTGTAACGGTTATGACATTATTGACCTTGGTGTGATGGTCCCTGCGGAAAAAATCTTACAGACTGCGATTGATGAAAAAGTCGATATTATTGGTTTGTCAGGTCTGATCACGCCGTCTTTGGATGAAATGGTTTTTGTTGCAAAAGAAATGCAACGTAAAGATTTCCATGTTCCATTATTGATTGGTGGTGCAACGACTTCTAAAGCGCATACGGCAGTGAAAATTGACCCGCAATATTCCAATGATGCGGTCATTTATGTAGCCGATGCTTCTCGTGCGGTGGGTGTGGCAACGACTTTACTTTCTAAGGAAATGAAGCCGAAGTTTGTTGAGGAAACCCGTGCGGAATATGAAAAAGTCCGTGTGCGTATTGCCAATAAACAACCGAAAGCAGCCAAACTGTCTTATGCTGAATCAATTGAAAATGGTCTGAAAATTGACTTTGCAGCGAATGCACCTGTGAAGCCAAACTTTATTGGTACGCAAACTTTGACCAATTATCCACTTGAAACTTTGGTGGAATACTTTGACTGGACACCGTTCTTTATTTCATGGAGTCTGGCAGGTAAGTTCCCTGCAATTCTGACTGATGAAGTGGTCGGTGAAGCAGCAACTGATTTGTATAATCAGGCGCAGGACATGCTCAAAGACATTATTGAAAATAAACGCTTTGATGCCCGTGCCGTGTTCAGTATCTACCCTGCCAACCGTTCTGCAGCAGACTCGGTTGAAGTGTATGATGAATCAGGTGCAACGACGCATACTTTCCATCATATTCGTCAGCAGTCTGACAAAGTGACGGGTAAACCAAACTTGTCTTTGGCTGATTTTGTGGCGACGAAAGATCAGGCTGAAGATTGGTTAGGTGGCTTTACGGTTTCAATCTTCGGTGCGGAAGAAATGGCACATGAGTATAAAGCCAAGGGCGATGACTACTCTGCAATTCTTGCGCAATCTTTGGGTGACCGTTTTGCTGAAGCATTTGCTGAGCATTTACATGAACGCATCCGTAAAGAGTTCTGGGGCAATCAGGCAAATGAGCAACTTTCAAATGAAGAGTTGATTAAAGAGAAGTATGTCGGTATTCGTCCTGCACCGGGTTACCCTGCTTGTCCTGAGCATTCTGAAAAAGCGTCTTTGTTTGACTGGTTGGGTTCTACCGATAAGATTGGTACGCAACTGACTTCAAGTTTTGCGATGTGGCCACCTTCTTCTGTCAGCGGTTTCTATTATGCCAACCCACAATCTGAATATTTTAACGTGGGTAAAATTGCTCAGGATCAACTTGAGGATTATGCGAAGCGTAAGAATTGGACTTTGGATGAAGCGAAGCGTTGGTTAGCGCCGAATTTGGATGATTCGGTTTCTTGATTTAATCAATTAAATAAAAAAGCTCCTTCAATTAAATTAAAGGGGCTTTTATTTTTAAAAGTAATCTAATAAATTACCATTCAAATCTCTCACTTCTTTGTTTTTCTCTCTCAGTATCTTGTTGAGCCTGTTTATCAATCGCAATTAACCATTTCTGCTCTTTATCATTTATTATAGATAATAATTCAGGAAATACAGATTCAAATTTTTCTTTCAACGCCTTTATCGAAGGTAATCTTCTGCTCATTTCTTCTGACCAACTACCACTTGCTTGTCGAACGTCAAATATTGAATTTTCAAATAAGCCCTCTAACAAAGCTTCTTTTTCAGTTGATCTCTTAAATAAATCAAGTATCAAATCACACCATACTACTTTTATTTTTGATTCTTCATTGCACTTATCCTGAAGAGATTCAATAGAAAATAATCGTGCATTCTCAATCCAAAACTTAATTTTTTCTTGGTCTTGCTTAGTCCAAGCAAGAACCTCATTTGGATTAGCATAAATAAGAACTTTGTCTAGATCTCCTTTCCAAAATTTTCTTAAAAAGTCTTTATCTTCAATAAAATGAATTATAAATTTAGTAGTATTATTCTCTATTAACAATTTCAAAATTTTAAATTTTTTATCTTCTCTATAAAGAGAAAGATATGACTGAGTGCTAAAAAATTCTTTTACATCATTAAATATCTTATCTTGGAAATTATTTCCACAACCCAGTAAAACATTCAAACCATCTTCAAAATGGTCAAAATTATTTTCATTACTAACAAGTTCAGGTATGTGGTTTAATAAAATAGGTTGATACTTTTTAGCCAATTTCTTTTGAAAGAAACACTCTTCCAACAATTCATAATAAACACTCTGCCAATGCTTCTTTTCAATTAATGTATCTAGAAATAACTCAAAAATTTCATTATCAATCCTATTATGATATTTGCAACCCGCTAGTCTCAGCAGTTGAGTGCTGTCAATTCTATTTTGATTAAAAAGTTGGTAATAATATTGAAAATCTTCATCACTTTGACAACTGCCAAAAATCATATGAGGTATTATATTCCTCAAAACTGTATGACTTAATAAAAAATTTATTAATTTTTGATAATCATTTCGTGAACTCTGATTAAAAGCTTTTAATAATCCTAATAAGAATTCCGAATTTTTTATGTTTGCATTAATTTGAGTGCATTGAATAGCAGCAATACAACTATCCACACTTTCAAAAACAGAGGCGGCATTCTCACCTAAGCGTATCAAATATGGATGTGCTAACCAACCACTACTTGCCTTAATTAATAAATCTAAATTTTCTGTTAAAATATCAACATTTTTAAAGTTTTCAACTAAATATTCAATTAACTCCTCATAACAATTAAATTCAGGGATTTTAATTGCATGCTCATCGTTTTCACCTTTACTTAACCTATAGAGATCATGGTCTGGAGCTAAAATATATACTTGGATTAACTCTCGAATGTTGTCTTTCTTTGGTCTTAGTTCCTGTTCTAAACTTTCTAATTCTTGTAATAATTGAGGTGCATTTACTTTTAATTCATCATTATGAAATTTTATAATATTTAATATTTGCCGATGAATTTCTGGAAAATACTGTCTGCTATTAAATTCCAACAAATATTTTCTAACTATTTCAAAATCCCCGCACGTCCAAATAATTTCTTTTAAATGGTTTGTCAGAATCTCTCTTACTTGCTCAGTTTGATAAAAATCTAATTCACTTAATAAACCGAGTAAAAACTCTATCCATTCCCAAATTTCACCATATGTTTTAGGTTGGTAACCATAATCAGAAGATCGACCACTTGCATCAAAGTCACGTAAGATATAACCATACTCATGAAAATTCAGAGCTTTAGAAATACATGCTAATAAAATGGACTGATATTCTTCATATTCTTTTAATTCCGTTAGTATTTCTTTTTTTAACTCTAAATTGGCTAAAGTTTCCGATGTATATAAGCGGAATAAAGACGTGACTAAATCACGAATAGAACTATTCCTTTCACCTTCTTTTTCATCTTTGGCAAAATAAATGAGTAGTTCAAATGCCTTTCTAAAATTTTGTGGTTCATATGCTAAAGATTGAATCAATCTAGACAGTTCGACAAAATGCAAATTATCCCTAGTTAAAAAGTTTGGATTAGCATTATTCTTTTGTTCCATTAATTGTAAGAGTTGCTCTTCTGCAATATGAGCAAGTAATCTAAATTTAACAAGATCTTGAGCATCGTACTCATCATTTAAAAGCTTTTCTCCTAGCCATCCATTTGGTGAAAACCATAATCTGACCAACTCTTGAACTTTAGGAATATCGTGCAAATAGCTCAATCGTTTAATACAAGAAGTCTGTAAACGACTTGGCATATTTCTAATAAAATTATCTAAATGATTTACTAATCTTTTGGAAATACATTCTTTAGCTAAATGATTCGCTAATACATGAGGTAAAATTGCACGCCATTTACCACGTTGTTGAACAATATCTTTGTTTTTAAGCTCCTCAATTCGTTCAATTGCATCATAATTATCAATTCTTGCAAAATTTGATATGTAATCAAGTTCAGAGTTTTCTTCACCACTATCTTCTATATTAAATGAATAAACTAAAGCAAAATTTTGAGCCACTCGATATAAATCATCATTACGTTGCCCTCGTTGCCAAAACAAACGCTCAAATAATTCTGAGCTTGTAAGTAAGGCAAGATTATCCGTTCGCTCAATATTAGATGCTATTGCTAAAGCTAAACGATAATTTCCACCCGAAAATTCTGCAATTTTTCTAGCATTTAAATCATTGATATTAGAAAAGTGTCTTTCAATAACTTTTTTAATAATATCCGTACTATTCGGCTGAAGTTTATATACATTGGTTCTTTCAGGTAAATCATCTTTCACATCATATTCGATGGTTAAAAGTGATATCTCCGTGTCTTTTATTTTCCTAGTCAATTTATCATGTGTATTTTGTCCACAATTATCAACGATCAAAATATCATGTCGTTTATTTTGAACCAGTTCTTCTACGAAATGCTCAGGCAAGGGATTAGGTGAATCACCAATATCACAGTACCAAGCCGATCTGACATCTAAGCTATTTGTTCCAATTCGCTCATCAAACAAGGCTTGAGCAAGGCGAGTTTTTCCTACTCCTGACAAACCTACTAATCTGACAGAATTCCCACTATTAGATAGTTTTTCACGAATAGCATTTATACCATCAACAACATTGTGTTCAGTATTACTTGTATCTTTTGGAATGATGACTTTAATATCATCATCGACTAAATATTCTGATTCTAGTTCTGCTTTTGTATTCGACCAATCATCATAGCGTTGCCAACCTTCTAAATTGGTTTCTGTAAAAAAGTACTTGGCTAAATCACTATGTTCTAGACCAACAAATTCAGATTCAAAAAATGAAGCCTCTCTCCATACAAGTTCTATATTGAATTCTTTAGCTTTACTTTCAATATCAATCAAGGCTTGCGGTGAAGTCATTTTTTTGTCAGATCGACTGTATGCTTGCCCCCAAAACTGATTGGTATAAACTAAAATTTTGGTGAGATTTGCATGATCTCTTTTGGCTTTTTCAAGCATTTCCAAAAAGTCATCTTTATGTGCAGAAAGAGTTGTTGAATAAAATTTAGCTTGAAATCCAATTACCTCACCATCTTTTTCAATTGGATTTTTCTCAATTCCTGACTGATTTTTAAATCCAAACCAACCTTTGGGTAAGTCAAATTCTCGGCAAAATAATAGATAAGCAAACCATTCAAATGTCACTTGTTGGTTATTAGAAAATTTTGCTGAAAATATTTCCCAATTCGGTTGAATCATTTAGTCTATCCAAATAATTTTATTGAAAAAATTATATCTTTTTAAAATAATTTATCAAATTTGAATTACTAAACCTGCTTGCAACGAATTCTCGACCACAACAACTTTTCAGCGTCGGTCATATTATTTCTTAGGTCACGAGATGCCTGTTTTAAATTTTTATTATAAGGTTTCATTGTTATTATTACTTTAATTAAAAAACTTATCCTCCCTTACGCTAAAAAATCCTTTCAGCTTCAAAGGGAGGAATTTAGTCACTTTATCGGACTGATCATTTTCTAAAATTCGACAACAAAGTATTGGTAATCGCATTATTATGCTTCACCACTTTCGTCTTTTTTGCTTTGGCTGAATTATCTGCAACACGTTCAATCTTAATTGCACGTGGTTTTCCATTGTTATCGGCAATTAAAAACTTAACACGTTCATTGCGCTTAGGCTCACCATCTTCAAGCGGAAAATCAGAGATATGAAAGAAAATGTCTTCCTCTGCTCCACCGATAAAACCAAAACCACGATCTGCGTGATACTGCTTAATTTTCCCTTGCTGGAATTCAGATGCCATATACATTTCCCAAAATTTTACACAATTGAGCTATTATACCCATCTTCAAAATGGAAACATAAAAAATAAATTTTACCAAGGCATGACCGCAATAAATCTCTTATAACCGATCAACAAATAATACACCATTCAAATGATCGACCTCATGCTGCACAATTCGAGCAGGAAAACCTGAAAATGTGGTTTCAACTTTTTCGCCATTCAGCGTGTAATAACACACTGAAATCTGTTCCGCACGAGTCACCTGTCCTCGCTCATCAGGAACACTTAAACAGCCCTCTTCACCCGCCACTGTTTCAGATGAAAATTCAAATATCTCAGGGTTTACCATCACCACAGCTTCCATTGTTGGTGCATAGGGATAACGTGGATTTGCTCGTGACGCCACGATAATGATGCGCTTGGAAATATACACCTGCGGTGCAGCAATCCCCACGCCCTGACGTGCCATCATGGTTTCATATAAAGCCGAAGCCAACTGAGTCAACCATTCACTGCCAAACTCATGCTCAGCAACAGACGCTGCAATCAGGCTTAGAATCGGTTCACCACGTTGAGCAACAGGTAAAATCACGGACATTGCTTTCTCCTTTTCATCATATTGATTTTGATAGTTTATTTTTGACTTATTTAAACTCATTAAAAAAATTATCAAATTTAAATATATCTATATTTTAAGTATATCTTCAGTTCAATTTGTCATACTGATTTTTTAAGCAATCAATATGATAAAAAATGAATACTACAGTTTTACTTTTAGGTGTAGTTTTTAGCTCAATAGGCTTAGGCTATTTTATTTTTGGTAAAAAACAAAAAAATATGGTGGTCTTGGTCTCTGGCATTATTTTAATGCTTTACCCTTATTTTATTGAAAATATATTCTTCATGCTTATTATTGGTGTTGCACTTATATTTTTACCCAAATTTATTAAAATTTAAGTGCAACAGATCATTTTAAATAAGATATTGAATAATTTTTTATATTAACAATTAGATTTCTTGTACCTCAGTATAAGACCGAACTTGATTACGCCCTTTATTTTTAGCAAGATATAATGCCTGATCAGCATGTTTTAAAACCATTTCTTTATTCACATTTTCTTCAGATACAGCCACCCCAAAACTCGCAGTTATATAAATCTCATAATGTGAATCTAAAGGAATAGGCTCTTGTTCAATATACTGTCGAAACTGTTCTGCAATTAATACAGCTTGCTGCTGTGTTTTATTTTGCAAAATCAATAAAAATTCTTCTCCACCATATCGACCTGCCATATCTCCATCGCTTAAATGTAAATTAAATAATTGAGCAACTTTAATCAACGCAATATCACCAATATTATGCCCATAATGATCATTAATATGTTTAAAATGATCAAGATCTAGTAAAATTAAAGCATAATCTTGATTTTCAACCTGCATAAAATTCAAACGTTCTGCCAAACTGCGACGATTATAAATATTGGTCAATGGGTCAAATAAACTCATGTGCTGAATTTGAGCTTCTCGATTACGCCACTGTGTTAATAATACTTCAAAAAGGATAATTGAGAATATAAAAATCGGAGCATATAAAAATAACATGCTATAAATCCAAAATGAATTTTCCGATAAAATTGTTTGATTAAGTTCTCGACTAAATAATGGTGCATAAGGAATTTTTTCTAAACCACTTAAAACCATACACACAAGCATAAAAATAGTGACAGGAATGACTGTACTATAAATAATTTTTCGTTCAAACAACACAATACCCACAAAAATGAGACTAATATATCCACCAAGTGTTGCTGGGCTTAGAATACCAACATTAAAACCACCATAAATTAATGTCGCACCAAAATATAAAATTGCAAAATATGGAAAACCTTTTTGTAGTTTTTTATGTCTTTTAAATTTACAACTTAAAAATGCCAATAGTAAAAATATAATTAAAATAATCACTGAAATAATTAAATGTGAATGATATAAACTTTCATTCATCCAATATTTCATTGTTGGTATACTAAAAACAAAAATATACCATGCAATCCATAGAATATAAACTAAAGCACCTAATACCATCACTAAACAACATTGGGTAAGAGGATGCCAGTTTAAAATAATATTTCCATTTATTAATGCACTGAATTTACCCCACACTTTCATTGCAACCTACCATTTTGATTTATATTTTAGATATTTACTTATTTTAGATGAATCATCTTTCAACGATTATTCACAGAAAATGCTATATCACAAAGCTAATTTAGACTTCTTTTTGAATAATATATTCTAATCAATTATCTCGAATCTTTACTGTTTAATTCCTGTATATACTTTTAACTGTTGGCAATATTCAATCACTAAAAAATAATGACGATATTCGATTAAAATATCGAATTCGTCTGCCCCATTGTCTAAACCTGTGACCGCCCATGTTGTGCCCTGCGGAAAATCCTGTAGCCATTTCGCTTTATAAAAGTCCGAAACTGAATCAAAATCTAAATAATACTCAGGTTCGGACTGAATTTTTTCAGCCAGTTTTTGAAATTTTTCTATTTGCATTGCAACAAAATCAATGATCATCTCTTGGCTCTCTGTCGGTTATATCTGAAGCATTTGTTTCTTTTTTACTTGCTCCCACTGCCACCAACCAAATGCAGCCATCACCACAAATGCTGCATATAAACCTGCCGTAAGTTGCAGATCTTTATGAATAAACATTGCAACATAAACAATATCAACAAAAACCCATAAAACCCATGTCGCAATATGTTTACGACTCGTCCAATAAGTAGCAAGTAAACTAAATGCAGCCAATTGAGAATCTAACATTGGCAAAGCAGCATCAGTAAAATAATGCAAACTTAATCCAAATACTAAGCCACCTAAAGCAGCTAAAATCATTTGAATAATCACATTTTTTATAGCAATTGGTTCAATACGAATTTCATGATCCTGTTGTTTACCTTTCAACCAGTGATAAAAGCCATAAAAGTTAATAATAATAAAGAAAAATTGTAAAATAGTTTCGCCATAAAGTTTGACTTGAAAAAATAGATAAGCATATAAAACAAAGGCAAAAAAGTTAAAAAACCAACATAACATATTACGTTTGATCGTCAGTGCAACCCCGATAATACTAATGATCACTGAGAATATTTCTAAAGAAGACATCGCTAAGCTGCACTAAAAAATAATAGCTTATTATGAAAAAAAATAACGTGAATGCAAGCCAGCTGCTCTAAATAATCTGTCTATTTTTCAATATGAATGAAATGATTTGAATCAGAGTAATACAGCATAAATAGACTTATTTTTAAGGATCTATGGTACAACTATAAACCCATCAGTCATGTTGATTGAATTGATCGTTTTAAAATGATCAGTTAAAAGTATTGATGTATTAATGATATAAAGATCTAAGTGAGAACAATAATGTCAAATACGCAAGGAAAAGTCAGTCGTGAAATTCGTGGTCATTTGTACCTGATCGGCTTAGACAGAGCAAGTAAACGTAATGCTTTTGATAGTCATCTGATCCAAGATTTATCTTTAGCTTTAACAGAATACGAAAATAACCCCGAACTTAGATGTGCCGTCGTTTTTGCTCATGGTGATCATTTTACTGCAGGGCTTGATTTAGTCGAACTACAACCTAAATTGGCTGAGGGTGTTTTTAATTTTTCTGATGATATCGTCAACCCTTGGGGTACAGTGGGTCGTCAGAGAACAAAACCCTTAGTTACTGCGGTTCAAGGTTATTGCTATACCGCAGGAATTGAGCTGATGTTGAATTCAGATATCGTCATTGCTAATGAAAATACTCAATTTACACAAATTGAAGTACAACGCGGTATTTTACCTTTTGGTGGTGCAACAGTACGTTTCGTTCAAGCTGCAGGTTGGGTAAAAGCCATGAAATACGTACTCACAGGCGATCTTTTCTATGCACAAACTGCGTATGAAATGAACCTTGTGACAGAAGTCGTAGAAGGCAATAATCAACTTATTCGAGCACTTGAAATCGCTGAAAGTATTGCTCAAGCCGCGCCCCTTGCCGTACAGGCAGCCTTAAAATCTGCTCATCAAGCATTTTTACATAGCCCTGAAATTGCTTTTGGAAATTTACAAGAATTACTGACACCATTACTTGCATCTGAAGATGCACAAGAAGGTGTAAAAGCGATGATCGAGCGTCGAGCACCACGTTTTCAAGGTAAATAAACACACATCACATGATATAGACAGTTAAAAATGAGGGAAAAGATGATAGAAAACTTAAAATTCGCTCATACTGAAAATAGAGTTTATCAATCCTTTCGAGTTGATACTTGCTCATTTCAAGCTTTAGACGGTTATGATTTAGTCGGAGTCAGCTATACACCAGAGCAAGAGATTCGGGCTAAAATTTTACTGTCTTGTGCAACGGGCGTACCGCAAGCTTTTTATCGTCGTTTCTCTGAATATGCTGCTCAGCAAGGCTTTCAAGTGCTCACCTTTGACTATCGTGGTGTTGCTCAATCTGCACCTCAACAACTAAAAGGCTTTGAAATGTCCTATTTAGATTGGGGCAAGTTAGATTTAGTAGGTGCAATTGATCATTTTTCAGATGAACAGCTTCCTCTTTTTCTGGTTGGTCATTCCTACGGTGGACAAGCTTTAGGTCTAACATCCAACCATCATAAAGTCACAGCGATGTATTGTTTTGGCACAGGTGCCGGCTGGCATGGCTATATGCCATTGAAAGAGAAAATAAAAGTTCAAGTGATTTGGAATATTGTTTTCCCATCGCTAGTGGCATTCACAGGTTACTTGCCTTGGAGTAAATTCAAAATGGGCGCAGACTTACCTAAAGGCGTCTATCAAGAGTGGCGAAAGTGGTGTAAAAATCCAACTTATTTTTTTGCTGATCCTGAACAAAAAGAACTCCATCGTCTTTATGCAGCAGTCAAAACACCGATCTATGCTGTCGCTGCTTTAGATGATGACTGGGCTTTACCAAAGTCACGATATGCTTTTATGCAGCACTATAAACATGCACCAATGCATTTTATTAACATTTGTGCAGATGATTTTGGTTTAAAACAAATTGGGCATATGGGATATTTTCGTAAAGGGTCTGAACCAATCTGGGATCAAATGCTAGAAACCTTTAATGACCTCATCCCCCCATCTTCATAAATGTCTTTCTTTTAAAATGGCGTTTGAAAGCAAAAAATCCTAAACAAAAGCTCATAAAATTAAATAGACTAATGTATTCAATTTAGAGCAGATAATAAAAAACTTATGATGATGCTTTCATCAATTCAGCCTTATGTTCAACCCCATGACGGTCAACATGAGTATAAAAAATGCCATATTTCCCAACATAGTACTCTAAAGACTGCTGACGATAATTCCAATAAATACACCATTCGCCAAGGTCAAACTCACCAATTTGACTGTCTGTTTTACTTGGCATTTTATTCAAAAATTGCTGTTCTATGTGTTCTGCTTGTTCAATGTCTTGCTGTTGTATGTGTTGTTCGAAAAAAAGTTTGGCGACATCATCAAATAATTGCTGTTCTTCATCACTCAGTGCTAATGGCTCAACTTTTGTCACACTACTTTTAGGTTGAACAGCATCTTTAAAGGGTTTAAATGTCGTTGATTTTAACTGTGAAAGTTGTTGTTTAGAAATAACTCTAAAAATAAAAAAAATCACCCCAATAGCAATGATGATCAGCAACCATTTCATGATTTGAAACTCCTTTACCTAATCTCAATAAACCATACTTTGACCTGAGTTAAAGATCATCTTTTTCACTTTATTGTAAATGTTCTTGTTGAAATTTTTTAAGATCTCCAGACAGATAAACCATGCCTTTTCCTGCTTGTTTTTTTAATACAATGCCTTGCCCAATTTTTTTATACTGCGCTTGTTGTTGTTTATTTTCACCTAAATACAGTTGTTTTTGTAAATAAATCTTTTGATCTTGTGCTGAAATTTTAATACCACCTTCATCCGATGCCATATAAGGGACTTTGCTTGCATAAATATGTTGCTCGTCCTGCATCCATACAAAAACCAAATCACCACCACGCTCATACATATTATCAAAAACCACGGTAGATTGATCGACACGTTGCGAACTGACTCCTACATAACCAATCGCATCAGATAACTGATCATAAAAATAAATCATTTGACCTGAAGCAAGCTGAAGACCAAAACCTGAATAATATTGTGTTTTGCCCTGCTTTTCTGTTGTACACGAATAAGTTTTTAATTGTACTTTTCCAGATTTTAATTGATAAGTTTTGACTTCAAATACATCCGCATCATCTTGTGTACATGCTTTGTCTAAAGTTTTACTTTGTTTTAAATTTCCAAAATTGATCGTGGAGTTTGCAAATGTCGCACTACACATCATACAAAGTACAATAGAATTTAAATATTTCATTATTTTTAAGACTCAAATTATTTTCATTGCCGATCAATATATTAAATGATTTTATGATGTCGCAAAATAAACTGAATCAAAAAAACTGTATCTTTATGATACTTGATCTTTAGGTTTTAAAATGAGCTTTGCGATTTTTTGACTGACATAAATAGAAAGTTCATCAACATAATGACTATAAACTTGGGCAATACCGAGAGTAACAATAATGAAAATACTTGATGCCCACATCACAGCACTCAAATAGCTCCATCCCCAACTTAAAAATAAATTTAAAAATGGCAGACAAATCAGATACATCAACATTAAATGTAGCAAATATACTGAAAAAGATAATTTACCTAACCAAACCAATAAAGGCTGATCTAATATATTTGATAGTTTTTGATTCATTAAAATACTATAAACAATCAAAATACCCGCAAAAAAATTGCCATACTCATAGGTTCGATTACCAAGCCATTCATATAACCAAACATATGACTGACTTGTATTATGTGCACCTGCTAAATATAAACCTAAAATTAGTAATGTACTTGCACATAAAAGCGAAATTTGGCGACCATAAAAATAAATATACATGCCAATAATAAAGCTAGAGATTCCCATACAAAAGCCTTCACCACGCCAATAATAAGCAAAGTAGGCAAAGACAATTGAGCCTATAAAAAATACGACATGATGCAGTTGGCGTAACCCAATTAAGATAAATAAAGTAAATGAACCGAGTAATTCAATGGTCATCGTCCAAAGTACCCAATTAATATTACTTTCTGCAAAAAGAAAAGAACCAATTGTGCCTTCATAAAAAACAGTTTTTAATGAAAAAACTTGAGTGACATAACTTTGTAGCCATCCGCCAGCATGCTGACTATCAATCTTAATGGTATTAAATACAACCCAAATCAATAAACAAGAAAACAAAGCAGGAATCATTAAACGCGGATAACGTTTAATCCACATATTTTTAAGCTTAAAGGAAATCTGTGCAGGATTTTTACAAATGGCATAACTCAAAACATAACCACTCAGCACAAAAAAGATAAAAACAGCAGCCGTTCCCGAATACAAAAATGCAAAAGGTGAATGATGAATCGCATAAATCAATTGGTTATTAGCAACATCATTGACATCAAAATAATGCAAATACGGAATAAAGCTTAGGCTTAAATGTGAAAAAACCACAGCTAAACACGCTAAGCCTCGAATGCTTTCAGCCGAATTTATTTTTTGCACAAACGTTGATCCATATGAAAAATCTGCCTTCCCTGTCATAGCACGGTAAATAAGTGTCGTAAAAAATCCCACTTAGATGTGGGATTTTTTATCGTTAGATTTATTGAATTGAAATGATTTTGCCATGTTCATCATGATGGACAATACTGATCTTCTGGTGTCGACCTTCATCAATATCTTGTTCATTTAAAGCAAAATGTTCAGCATAATCAGATAAAGATTTAGTTTTAACTTGCTCTGGTGTTTTTGCAGGAATAAAACGGTTCCATAACAACAAACTCAATGCACAGACCATCAATGCAATTAAACCATGCTGTAATATTACCGTAAAAGCTTGCATAATGTTGTGAACAATATGTGGCTTTTGTATACCAATCACCCCGATAAGCAAGAGTAATGGGCGCCACAATAAAATCCAAACACCCCATAACATGGCTGTTGATGTTGTTGATATATATCGCTTATGCCAAGGCAATTGTTGACGTAAATCAATAATCAGATTACTGGCTTTCATTTTTACCTATACTCAAACAATGCCATTAAGATCGCATACCTCTATCAGGGCTGATCCAACGTGCACGCTTTCCATGACCACGTAGCAATACTTTTGGAAATGCTACAATACTTGCTGTTAACGTAATTAACCAAAAAACAAAAGGATACCAAATCATCCAATAATAGTTTTTTAATAGATTAGGTTCGTATCTACTATCCATCCATTTGCTTAAAGCAAACTGAAGTAAACAACTTAAACCCAAAAGAATTCCGCTTCCGTACGGTAAAAAAGGAGAACTCACATTTTGACTGATCGCAATGCTTGGGATTATAAAATGCAATACCCAAATAATTGCAACCGCGAGCATTAAATATGACCAAACTAATGTCAAAACCAGTTCTAAAATCAGGGGCCAAAGATAATTTAATTTAGGTTTAAATACAACATCGATATTTTTAATGAGGACTTGTGCGCCCCCCATTGCCCAACGTAAACGCTGTTTCCATAAACCATTTAAGGTTTCAGGCATTAAAATCCACACCAAAGCATTGGGTTCAAAATGAATATTCCAACCTGCACGTTGTAACTTCCATGTAATATCAATATCTTCAGTTAAGGCATTGGGTGACCAGTAACCAACATCATGCACAGCACTTTTACGAAATGCAGTAATCACACCAGAAACCGTAAAAAGTCGTCCAAAACTTCGTTGAGCACGTTTAATCAACCCCACGATAGAAGAGAACTCACCAACTTGTATTCGCCCTAATAAGGTAGAACGTGTACGAATACGTGGATTACCTGTAACTGCTGCAACACTTGGGTCTGCTAAAAAATGTCGTACCATCCACATCGCAGCATGAGGGTCTAATAGAGCATCACCATCAATCCCAATCAAATATTCAGCATCTGTCAATAGACTTCCTGCCTGTAAAGCCATGGCTTTACCCTGATTTTTCGCAAGATGCACTACACGTAATTTTGGGTATTTCTGAGCTAAAGCATCCAAAATTTGTGCGGTATGATCAGAACTACCATCATTGATCGCAATCACTTCAAAATGAGGATAATTTAACTGTAATGCATGACTTAAAGTCTCTTCTGCATTTTCTCCCTCATTAAAACAAGGAACTAATACAGCAACTTTAGGATATGCCATTAACGGATTAGGTTGATCATAAGGCGGTTCTTTTTTTTCCTTACGGAAGAAAATCACCGCGCCAATCATCCAAAGATATGACATAAATAATGGATAAAAAAACACAAAATCCAAAGCCATATGCCAGAAATGCTGTAAAAAATTCATATCGAGTACTATTAAGGAACGAGACGATTGGTTTTTAAGCCAAAGACATCACGCATAATTTTTGGATCTGGATGATTTTTGAAAGGATCATCAGGATAATAGGCAATGTGCATCGCACCCTGCTGATAGAGTGATTTTATCGTATCAGCCATCTCTTGTGTGGGAACAGGCTGATTATTTCGCCAGTTAAGCGCTTGTAATTCAAATACTGTTTTTTTCAATCCATTTGGATAAGACTTGACACGATTTACAATATCTTTAAAGAATTTTTCTTGATCGTCAACTTGCTCCATATAAGGCATTGCCATAATTGCTGTAAAATCATAACGATTGAGTGATTGTTCCAAAGATTGTGCATACCAATTTTCCGAATACGCATTTAAAGCCACTTGGGCATACATATTACGTGCTGTCACCAAATAAGGATGGTAATAACGAATTTGATCTGCCATTTGCATTGCAAAATCATCAATGGTTTTGGTCTTAAATGCTGTCCATTTTTGTAATTGTGCTTCATCTTTACGCACAGCATCTAGATCAGTTGAAATACCTGCCGCTTTATAAGCACTTAAGGCATAAGAACTACTGTCTTCATAGTCAGATAGCGTTGTATCATCATGAAAAAGAATACCATTGAACTCAGATGACTTTGCAAGGTCTTCATAAATCCCTCGAATCACCTCTCTTGCTTGAGCAGAATAAGGAGATAAACGATGATAACCCATATTTAAATGGTCAGATTTTTCAGCTTGTTGAGTGACCACCAACTGCTGTGAAACAGGGTTTTCTTTGGGTAAATTCCATGCCAAAAGCGGCATCCATGCATATAAACGTGTCACTTGAGTACGAGACTGGATTTGCCAAGCAACTCGATTAAACAAATCTGCACGCATAGGTAAATAACGATTTGGGAAATACACCATATCTGCTGAACCATCTGCATCTGGATCAGAAAAAGCTTGTAAATACACTGTATTGACTTTCATTGCCTGAATACGATCAAGTAATAGACCAATATTTCGTTCTTCTTGAGCAGGATCAGGATCATACAAATAGTCTAAATCGACATGCATAATCTTTTGTGGACGATTATTGTCATTTAAGCCCATTTCACGTGTATGTATATCTTTTAATAAGTCCTCACGTGTCGTGTCACTTTCGATTAAAATTCGATTTAAATGACTCAACGATTGTTTAACGTCATTACTTCCGTCATCTAAAGTAATGGTGATAGGCATGCCTAATTGATTCGCAATTTCAATCGTTTTCATATTGTACTGACCATAAGGCCACACCATGACACGTGGGCTACGAATCCCATGTTGCTTTAATAAGTCATTATTTTTCTTTAAATCTGTATAAATACGCTCTGCATAAGCAGCATCTGTTTCGTAGCTTTTATTTTCAGGTGAATATAAACGTGTTGTTGCTGCTGGTTCTGAATTTCCTTGTGGATTGCCTAAAATCCCACGATGTAAGTCGTAACTATGACTCCCAATTTCGACATAGCCACTGTCTTGCATCTCTTTTAACTCATCCCAAGTCAAAATATCATGACGAGGAATGGTCTGATCACCAAAACTGACTTCTTTACCTTGCGTATCTATCCATGACCCAACAACAGATAAAACAACTGGAACTTTTAATGCTTTAACAAGTGGATATGCATATTGATAAAAACTTTGATAACCATCATCCACAGTGAGCAACAACGGTTTTTTGGGTAATTTATATTTTCCCTGATTTGCCTGAATCAATTGATCTACACTAATAAAGTGAAAACCATCTTGCTGCAAAGATTTAATTTGCTCAGCAAATTGTTTAGATTTAATGGCATATTGTGGAATTAAAGCATGTTCATGATCTGTAATCTCATGATAACCAATGATGGTTAAAGAACGAGGATCTGGTTTGAGCGTTTCAGCATTTGACATCATACTCATAGAAGCAGCCAGCATCGTTAGACAAGCAACAATTGGTTTAAAAAAACAATTCAACATAAATTTTTAGCTCATGAACTTTTTATGAATGCTGATTTTATGATTTATCTTAAATCCAACTGGACAAATCCAGTAACGAAAAAACTGTACCCTCAAAATTTTGTACAGTTTCTTTTGCAGCCAAATAAGCGCTGATCGCCACTCAATCCAAGATAAAAAACACAAAAAATCAGACATCCTTACTGTAGATATTTTATAAGGTATAATCCTGAAATGAATATTAAAATGAAAGTTTTGTTTTGTTTGCAAATAATGCCATACACTGACTTATAGAAAATCAGCACTCAATTGATCATTTTTGTTTTTAATTCTGATAGATATTACACATTCTATTGCTTTGACTGATATTACATCTTCTCACAAAACTACTTATTTTATTTATCATGAACATACTAAAAGAATAAAGTCTTTGTTCAGACTTGTTTGTTTATATAGATTTTAAAACATCTCCCCTTGTTACGCATTTTTGCTGCTCAGCTTTAAAAAGATAAGCATTCTACAAGGGGAAGATTCAAAAACAATTTACATGTTTGGTCACATGCTTAGTCACGTGTTTTTACATCATATAATTCAATTTCAAAAATCAAATTTGAGTTTGCAGGAATAATATTACCCATTTTACGCTCACCATAAGCCAAATGTGCAGGCACGATCAATTTACGTTTACCACCAACTTTCATTCCAATAATACCTTGATCCCAACCTTTAATCACACGACCTGTACCAATCACAGTTTCAAAATAGTTACCACGATCTAGTGACGAATCAAATTTAGTTCCGTCTTCTAACCAACCTGTATAATGAGTTGTAATTAAAGCACCTTTTACTGCTTCTTTACCTTCACCAACCACTAAATCAATGATTTCTAACGCTGCTGTCATGTCTTTTACTCCACTTTCACTTTCGATTAGGTCTACATTTAAATTGGACTGTATTTAAATGCAGTTTTACTGTAACTGTGTCCACTCAATCAATGCTTGAGCATTGTCACCGATGAGTGTCCATTCACCATCCATCACATTGAGCTGTAACTGCATCGTGCGCTCACATAATTGTTGAATCGCTGTCGTTGTTGCTTCTGACAATTGCCATACTTGCACATTGGATAAGGTTTTGAGCTTTGAACTACGTTTATACCATTCTGCAACTGCTGAACCATAAGCAATTACAGCAACATCTTTACAACGTGCCGCTGCTTTTTTAACTTTATCTTCGTCAGGTAAACCGACCTCAACCCATTTTACCAACTGCCCTGTCAAATCTTTTTCCCACAATGCAGGCTCATCAGTTTCAAATAAATCTTTAGTAAATACCAATTGTTCATCAGCAAAACGTGCAAATGCCAAAACTCGTACCATCAAACGTTCAATCGTTTCAGATGGATGTAGTGCCATTGTCAATTGATAATCGCCATATTGATGTACATCCATATTGGCAATATTTAAATCTACTTTATAAATAGTTGCTTTAAGCGCCATAATCCGTCCAAAAATCAAGTTCTAAAATATGGCGCTCAGTCTATAAGATTTTGCATTGGATTACTGCGCTTTTTCCAAGGAATCAATACGACATTTTAAAAGTGCAGTTTCAAAACTTTCCCAATCTTGATCTTGTTGAGTAATCATTTCAACGCGATTATCTAGTCCTTCTTCGGTTGACTTATAATTTAAATCTTCAGGATTAAAATTAAACACCATCCAACCTTGATTGGTATTAAAAATACCTTTGATTCTTAACCAATTTTTCTGATCACATAACACATCTAGCACATCATAAAAATCAAACTGCCAACGTTTAGAAAACTTCCAACCTGCAACCGTATAACCATTTGCACGTTCAACATAATGGTAAGGGAGCTGTTTAATTACAGGTAACGCTTCTGTGCGATTTAACTGTTTTTGGATATGAATCAAAGGCACGATTTTTCGTTGTATACCTTGATGAGGTAGGTCAACTTGCACCAGTTGAATATTCCCTTGTTCCGACATGAGCCAATGTTGTACATCAGCCAAATACTCATTTTTGAATTGTGCTAAAACTTGTTGATCATGTTCTGACATGCTGTCTTGATGTGAAACCACGACAATCTGTGCAGCTTTCAGTTGATCTTGATATAAATCTTGCTTAACCCATGCTGTATCATGCAAACGTGAACCGTCGATCACCGTAACCAACGCTCGCATATCAATTTGAGTTTGCCAATGTGGTTCTGTTAATTGTTCTAGAAGTTGGGCAGGATGCCCCAAACCCGTAGGTTCAATAAACAAACGATCTGGTTGTTTTTCTTGAATCAAACGTGACAATGCAATTTGCATAGGCAATTGGCTGCTGCAACACAAACAGCCTCCCAATAATTCTTTTACTTCAAAACCTTGAGCATTCGGTAAAAGTTGCTGATCTACACCAATTTCACCAAACTCATTCATTAAAATTGCCCACGTTTCATTTTCAGGTTTTTGCTGTAAAAGTTGCTGCAATAAAGTGGTTTTTCCTGCACCTAAAAAACCAGAAATAATATGTGTTTTTACCGTTGCAGCAACAATAATTTTCATGGAGCATGCCCAATCTATCAATAATATTAAAAGTTAAATCTTAGTTTAGGGTTTATTGTGCAAGTATTCATATAAAGAATTTATGAAAATAGACATATACATGCTAAGCCAATCATTTTTTTGATAAAAAATCAGTTTTCAGAATTTCTTATTTTAAATAAGCAATTGATTATTATTAATTTTAATTTAAATCAAATATTTTTTTATTTTTTAAATAAATTTTCCTAAATCACTCAATTTTTCTTTTTTTGTTTCTCATCCGTAATCTTATAGATTATTTTTTAGTCAATTTTTAATATTTTCACATATTTTAAGCAGACAAAATGAAGAATTTTTCACAAGAATTACACAAAAATTGGCGCTTTATGTCCATTACGTAACTCAAACTGTTTTCCTTTGTTCATAAGGTTGCCTAAAAGTAGTTCACCGCTTAGCATGATTTTCGTCCACTAGTGATTGTTGTCACCTAGCAATTTATCAATCAATACAGACAACGCAATAAATCACGGACTATTTTTTAATGAATAAAGGATGCCAAATATGAAACTCGTTAAAACACTTTTAGCTACAACTTTTGCTTTAACTGCTGCAACTGCTTCTTTTGCTGCGACGGCTGAACAAGCGGCTGATGAAGCTGAAAAAGTAGTGGTTTCAACTCAAGAATCTGCAACAACAACTGAGGATGCTTCTGCAGCAGCTCAACCTTCTTCTGAACAACCAACAACAGAAAGTGCAGCTGAAGGCACTGCACCAGCAGCACCTCAAGCAAATCAATAATTAACTTCACTCCCTCTGAGGAGCAATACGGTTAAGTCAGTTGTAGAGACTGAACCAATGAAAAAGACCAGATCAAGCTGCGATCTGGTCTTTTTCTTTTTTGATTTATATAAATTTAATGATCTCAATGAGAATGCTGATTAATGAATGGTGATTTCATAATTAAAGTTTTCTGCAAAACCCAAAGATTCACGATATTCAATCGGATAACCTTCAATGTTTTTAGCGATACGACACACTTGTACCAAAGCATCAGATTGTTGATTATTTAAATACGGATCTTGTAGATTTTTCTTAAAAGATAATTGCTCCGTTGCCGATGAAACAAATTGTCCGCATTTTTCATAATAAAATGGATAAAGTAAATTTGCGAAATCTTTTAATTCTAGCGTAGTTAATACTGTAAATAAGGTTTCTGGCAACCAAATCTTCTCGCTCAAGACCACTGTATTTTCATTCAAACGTACACGTTCAATATAAATCAAAGATGCTTGTTCATTCAGATTAAGTTTTTGATTAATTTCTGGAATCGCACCAACAACCTGTAATTTTTTAATTTCACCAATCGGTTGTACATCCTTGCCAAATTGATTACGCATGCGGAAAAAACGCATCAATGACGTAGCAAAGTTTGGCTGTCTTAGAAAAGTTCCTCTGCCTTGTAATTTAATCAACAAACCATCTTCTACCAAGCATTCAACCGCTTTGCGCACAGTCCCCACAGAGACACTGTACATACTTGCTAACTCTTGTTCAGATGGAATCGGTTCTTCAATTGTCCATTTTGACTGAACTAAAAGCTTTTGAATTTGCCAGCGAACCTGTTCATAACGAGGCAGCTTAAAATTTTTAAATGCATTTTCATCAAGCATTTGCATAACTATTACAAAATTTAGATTTGACAATCATAGCACATCAGCTTTTAATATAAACATTCAAACATATATATGTTTATATCTTTAAATGTATTTATGAGTCATAGACTGTCAAGGAGAGATGACAAATGACTATGCTTATTCTTGCTGCTTTAGCCATATCGATTGGCTTGGGCTATGTCACGAAAATCAATATCGGATTTTTTACGATTATTTTTACCTATTTAATCGGTTGTTTTGGTATGGGCTTAAAACCATCCGAAATTATTGAGCTGTGGCCTGTAAAAATTTTCTTTATTATTTTTTCTGTGACTTTGTTTTATAACTTTGCTCTTGCTAATGGGGCACTTGAAAAGCTTGCTAGTCATCTTCTCTATAAATGCCGTAAATTTCCGCAATTATTACCTTTAGCCATCTTTTTTGCCTCAACCATTATCGCAGCTTTAGGTGCTGGTTTTTATACCGTTTTGGCATTTATGGCACCGATCACGTTGTTACTTTGCCGAAAAACCAATATGAGCATGATCATTGGTGGTATGGCAGTGAACTACGGTGCGCTTGCAGGTGCGAACTTTATGACCTCGCAAAGCGGCATTATTTTCCGTAGTTTGATGGAAAGTGTCGGCGTTGACGCTGCAACTGGTTTTAGCTATGCCACAGGTATTTTTGTGGTGACATTGATCATTCCGATTGTGGTACTGGGTTTATATACCTTGTGGAACCGTAATAGTAATTCAATTCATATTGAAGACACTCAACCTGAAGCTTTTGATGACAAGCAAAAGAAATCTATTGCGCTCATCCTTGGCATGATGGCACTCGTATTGATCTTCCCAATTTTAAATTTATTGATGCCAGATCAACAGACGATCGCCTTCTTAAATTCAAAAATTGATATCGGCTTTATTGCGATTATTTTTGCCTTGATCAGCTTATTTATGAAATTGGCTGACGAGAAAAAAGTGATGGCACTTGTTCCATGGAATACGCTCATCATGATCTGTGGTGTGGGGATGTTAATCGCACTCGGTGTCAAACTTGGTGTCATCACTCAACTCTCTGACTGGTTAGCAAATAACGTTCCTGTTTGGCTTATCCCTATTCTGATTTGTTTAATCAGTGCTGTTATGTCTGTTTTTTCAAGCACTTTAGGTGTGGTTGCACCGACGCTTTTCCCAATTGTACCTGCTATTGCGCTTGCTTCTGGCTTAAACCCACTTGTCCTTTTCCTTTGCATCGTTGTTGGTGCCCAAGCTTCCGCCATCTCCCCGTTTTCGTCTGGCGGAAGCTTAATTTTAGGATCAGCTCCTGCTGATGTCGATAAAAATCAACTCTTTAATCAGTTGCTATTTAGAGCTGTTCCCGTTGGTTTAGTCGCTGCCTTAATTGCTGTACTTATTCTTAAATTTGTAATGTGAGATAAAAATGTTTGCTGTTGATGCACATGCCCATGTATTTTCAAAAAATGATTCTTGTATCGCAACTGCACGCTATACACCAGATTATGATGCTTCTGTAAGCGAATATATTGCGCATTTGGATCAACACCAACTCACTCATGGTGTTTTGGTACAACCCAGTTTTTTTGGCACAGATAATCGTGTAATGCTCCAAGCCATTGCACAATATCCTGATCGTTTAAAAGGTATTGCTGTTGTTGATCATGTGATTCATATCAACGAATTAATTTTACTCAATCAACAAGGTATTGTTGGTATTCGTTTAAATCTGTTTGGCAAAAACTTACCGAATTTTTCAGACAAAGCTTGGAATACATTATTTAATCATTTGTCATTTATGAATTGGCAAGTTGAATTACATGCTCCACCTGCATATTTAGTTCAAATTTTACCGATTTTACGCTCTTACCAACTCAATGTTGTGATTGATCATTTTGGGCGTATTGACCCAATAAAAGGCATGCAAGATCCTGCTTATCAAGATTTTTTAAATATGTTAGATGTCAATCAACATTGGATTAAAGTATCTGCTTTTTATCGACTTGGTCAATCTCCTGAAAATATTGATGTTGCAAGCCAAGCTTTTGCTTTATTGAGAGCAAAAGGGCTTCTACATAAATTAGTCTGGGGAAGTGATTGGCCCAATACACAACATGAGTCAAAAGTATCTTATGCATCAGTGGTTGAAGCTTTTCATAAAATTGTTCCTGATGAACAAGAACGTCAACAAATTTTAGGTCAAAATGCACAAAATTTATATGCATTTTAAACTAAACACGATTCAATTTAAGCATGAATGCACAAGCTTCATATTGAATTGAGTGGTTGGGCTGCTTTGATCTTATAGAAAAATAAGGTCAAAACAGTCAAAATTGCGCAAATTAAATATGTCGCTGAATAACCGAGTTTTGCAATTAAAATCCCTATACAGACTGACCCTAAAGCCATTCCCAAATCAAATAAAGTAAATAGTGTCGCAATCGCATGTCCCATTCGAGCCTTAGGCACGGACTGAATCGCAATCGTTTGAAAACATGGAAATAATGAACCATAGCCTATACCAATAAATACCGCAGCAAGCCATAAAATCCATTGATTAGACATAAAACTCATGATTACTAGACCGATCGTAAAGCAGACCAATGAAGGATAAACGACAAAATTTGCGCCTCTTTGATCAAAAAGTTTACCAACCCAAGGTCTGACCACCATCATTGATGCTGCAAAAATGACAAAAAATAAACTTACATAAGAGAATAAATGTTTTGATTCAGCATACGCTGCAATAAAACTCATCACACTCGAATAAGCAAAGGCTGTAAGCAGTGCGACAAAAGCGATAGGAATGACTTTAAACTCAATTAAATCATGAATAGACAACACAAATTTTTTAGTTTTTTCGACTTGTATTAACTCAGGCTGATTTGGTATAGGAATAAGCAAACAAAATATAAACCCGATACAAATAATGAATGTAAGCAACTGAAATAAAAAATTAAAATCGGAGTATTGTAAGACTGTTAAGGCAATAAAAGGACCCAAAACAACCGCTAAATTAATCGACATGACATAATATCCCATGCCCTCACCCTTGCGTCGCTCAGAAATAAACTCATTGGCAATAGGCACAGCAACAGTCGTTAAAATGCTAAACCAAATCCCATGTAAAAAGCGCAGTCCTAATAAAATCCATAAACTATCAACCCATAAATAAGTAAAAGCAAATAGCATAAAGAAAAAAGCAGACATTCGAAAAACTCGCTTTTGCCCGATTTTTTGAATAATTAAACCTGAAAAAGGTCTTACAGCAATTGAAGAAAGTAAAAATAAAGTTAAACCTAAACCCGCCTCTTGGATTGAGCCTCCTAAAGACTGCATAATGTACACAGGCAATATTGTTAAAAAAGCAAAATAATAAATAAATAAAAATAAATTATTTAAAATACATAAAATAAAATTACGATTCCATAAGGGCAAATCTCCCCCTATGATCAAATCATTTTTCAGTTTATTCATTAATTTTTGACTCCTGTAACCACTGAGCAGGAGCTAAAACCAACTTCACTAAATGCTGAATATACTCAATATTTGGTCTTTGATTGAAGAAAATAATTTGATAATGAATAGGTGCATATAAAGTATCAAGCATTAACTCAAAAGGATAATTTTCCTGTAATTCTTGACGTCGAATTGCCACTTGAATGAGCTTATGCGTTTCTTCACGACGAGGTCTTAGATATTGTTTAAAAAACTCACCTGCCGCTTCACGATGCTCCGCCAATACGACCAATAATGCTCGTCCCAAGGCATGATCTAAAGCATGACTCAGCTTTAACAATTGTTGCTCTAAATTCATTGCTAAACTTAAAGAAAAATCCATTTCAAAAATCGATGCAGTATGTGCTTTAAAAGCATCGAAAACTAAATCAGACTTATCTGCCCACCAACGATAAATTGTTGACTTTCCTACACCAGCACGACGAGCAATATCTTCGATTGTTAAGCTGCGATAGTCCTGTATTTCTAAGATCTCAGTCACTGCATTAAAAATACATTGTTGACGACGCGAGACTTTTTCTGTTTCCTTCATCCTTACACCAAACGATACGATACGTTTCGTTTCATTGTAAAAATTATTACTCTTTTCAATAAATACTTATTTTAATTAAGGTCAGTCTTAAAAACGATGAATGATTAGAAAACTGACAATCAATCCTGAAAATGATTCACTTCCTGATGTACTTAAATTTTTCTAAAACTTCAATCAACCACTTTTTTTATGATCACATAAAACAAAAAAGCTTCCTTAAAGGAAGCTTTTATTCACAAAAACCTTTTAGTTATGTGATGATTTTTTATAAATGCTGCAAGATGGATGATGATTTTCTTGCAAACGCGCAACTTTACGATGTTCAGCAGCTTCAAAACGACAACGTTTCCAATCATTATCCAAATTTAATGATGGAATTTGTTTTGGTTTACCGTTTTCATCAACAGCAACCATCGTAAAATAGCAACTATTTGTATGACGAACTGAACGTTTTTGAATATTTTGCGCTTCTACACGTATTCCAATTTCCATCGAAGTACGTCCCACATGGTTTACACTTGCTAGAAATGTAACTAATTCACCCACATGGATCGGCTCTTTGAAGTTCACTTTATCCACTGAAAGCGTAACCACATAACTACCAGAATAGCGACTTGCACAAGCATAAGCGACTTGGTCAAGTAACTTTAAAATGGTACCTCCATGTACATTACCAGAAAAATTTGCCATGTCAGGCGTCATCAAAATTGACATCGTTAATTCAGATTGGTCTTCTGTTGCAGGGATCATTTGATCGAGTGGTGACATTGTTTTCTTGACTCAGTGTTAAGGCAGGAGATATAGATCTATTATTATATATCTTTTCGATCAAAAAAAATGTTTAATTCGGCAATTGACCATTATCCCATATGATACTTTTTAAGTGAATCATTTATAAAATCTATAGTGAAATGATTTTTAAGTCATTTCTTTGCATCTACGACACATAACATTTCAGCAACCACATGATCATAACTTAATTGAGCTGCCATATTTGACTGTGCTTTTATGGCATAAGAATGATCTGCGTTGATTTTAGTCACGACAAAAATCATATCTAGATGTGTTGCTAATTTTACCTGTTGCCCAACGAACATTGCTTTCATTTTCTATAACCTAATCTCTGGCATCATAAACAATGCTTATAACTTTTAAGTATAACACTCAAGATTATAACTATATTTATCCGATGATTAAATTTAAATAAATGAGTTCAATATTAATTTTGGACACTATATTCATCAAACTCTTCGCTTTGCAGCGCTTTATTTTTAATTTTCAATACTGCTTTGATATCATTTAAACGCTCATTTGCAGCATCTTGCCCAACTTTCATTGTATATTCACGAGTTTTTACATCAAAAATATGAGCTTTTTCACGCAAATCAGGCTGAATAACAATATCTGCATTTTTCAGCTCATCTGCTGCTAAATGATTTTGCATAATATTAATGTTTTGGTTAAATAACCCCCACACATTACTTGTTTCAGTATATACAGGCTGAGCTAAGATATTGACTGCAATCACAATATCCGCACCTAATTCTTTGGCAACGTCTACAGGCACTGGGCTGACTAAGCCACCATCCACATATTCTTCGCCACCAATTACAGTCGGAATAAACATACTTGGTATTGATACTGAAGCACGTACTGCTTGTCCCGTATTTCCATAATTAAAAACAACTTTATGACCATTTTTTAATTCTGTTGCTACAACATACATGGGTATTTTCATCTGCTCTAAAGGCTGATTTTGGACTTGTGTATTAATAAAATCTTCAACCTTTTGACCATCAAAAAAACCTTTTAAGCCAATTTTAAACTCACGTACATCTTTAACTTTTAAATTTAATGCAATATCACGTAATTCTTGTGCAGATTTACCACTTGCATAGAGTGAACCTACAATACTGCCTGCACTTGTTCCCACAATAAAATCAGGTTTAATACCTTGTTTTTCTAAGACTTCAATGACACCAATATGAGCATAGCCTCGTGCTCCACCGCTGCCTAAAACAAGTGCAACAACAGGTTTATGATGAATATTTTTAAACTTATAAAAACTATGTTGTAACTGTGAGCTTGCCACTGATGGAGACGAAATTTTAGCTACAGGATGTTCTGATGGTGTCGTTTGACAAGCCATCAACATAAAGCCACACAAAAGCCATAAAGTTATTTTTTGCATAGAAATAGACATCTCACTTTTGTATATATCAGAGCACAGACTCACAAAAAAATCTGTTATTTTTTCTGTCACATTTTATTAGTATAATCTGAAAAGAATCTTGTTTTAAATTTAATAGAATATTAACAAAACAAATAAAATTAAAAATACAATAAAACCAATGTTTTATAATGCTGAATTAAAATTTTTAATTTTAAAATAAAAAAGCTGATGTTTGATCATCAGCTTTTTTACATCTCATTAATTTTTAAGCAAAAAACTTAAGAATAAGTTGAATCACTGTTGCATTAATTAAATCGACAAAGAAAGCACCACATAAAGGTACAATCAAAAATGCTTTATGTGAAGGACCATACATATTGGTAATTGCCTGCATGTTTGCAACAGCCGTTGGTGTTGCCCCCATACCAAAACCACAATGACCCGCAGCAAGCACCGCAGCATCATAGTTTTTACCCATAACACGGAATGTCACAAACGCAGCATAAAGTGCCATCGTCAAGGTTTGTGCTGTTAAAATCACCACCAATGGACCAGCTAAATCTGCTAATTGCCATAATTTTAGTGATAATAATGCCATAGCCAAATATAATGAAAGTGCAGCATTACCAAATACATCAATCGCACGATCAAACATATTAATGCGTAATACACTTTCTAAAACATTACGTAAAATAACACCACCACCAAGCGCCCAAACAAATGTTGGCAACTCAAACCAATGACCTTTACTAAAGCCAGTCATAAATTCAGCAAAAGCCAAACATGCAGCAAACAAACCTAACGTCGTAATCGCATTATCTGCTGTGATTAAGCGAACTTGTTGTGGATACTCAAAAGGAACATATTCACCTAATTCAGATTCGCTTTTAACTTGCTGATCTGTATTATTAATTTCTTGGTTTGTTTTAGGGCTAGATAATTGATATTTATTAATCAATAGTTTAGCTAATGGTCCACCAATAATCCCACCGATGATTAAACCAAATGTCGCACTTGCCATACCCAATGCTAATGCGCCTTGAATACCATGCTGTGTTTCTAAAATCTCACCCCATGCCCCTGCTGTACCATGACCACCTGTTAATGTAATTGAACCTGCGATCAAGCCAATAAGAGGGTCTAAACCCAGCACAGAGGCTAAACTCATCCCGACAAGGTCTTGCACAATAATAAATGATGCGACACAGACAAGGAAAATAACGAGTCCTATTCCGCCTTCTTTGAGTTTTGCAAAATTAGCACTTAAACCAATTGAAGCAAAGAACACCAACATAAAACTGGTTTGTAACTCGCTACTTGTCGTAATGCTATAACCAAATAGATTATGCACAATTAATGAAATTACGGCTGCAACCAAGCCCCCTGCTACAGGTTCTGGAATATTATATTTGCGTAAAAAATCAATCTTGTTCACTAAGAAACGCCCAAGTAGCAGTACAATGACTGCCGCTATCAGCGTATAGAAAGCATTAAAAGTAAATTCCATCATTATTTCCATTTAATCTAGGTGATACTTTTTGTTCTATAGTCTTATGTACTCTAAAAAGAGAACGCATTTCAAAAGTAATGAAAAACTATACAACGAAAAGAAATACAGAATAAAACTTATTCTGAATTACGCTTGGATCATGAATTGTGGCTGTATTTCTAAATAGATAAAAATACAGTATGGAAATCTGAAGTATGGTTTATAGATCATATGTATTCCTTCTATCATTGATAAATTGATAATTTCATCAAACCTTAGAATTACAGCCTATCCAAAGGGATAACCTCATGAATAAACTGAATCTACAGCACTAATTATTAATTAATACTGTATAAAAATCGCTTTAAATAACGTGTTTAATAAGCAATTCTAAAAAGATGCAACATTATGCAGAATTTCAAAAAAATATCTGCTTTTTTTACAATTTTATGAGCGATTCAACCTTATTATTAGACTAAAGTTATACTTAAAAGCCATTCTGATTATTTTTAATACAAAAATAAAGTGTATATTTTTTAGTGATATGTAAACAAAAACTGAGGCTACAAGCGCCTCAGTTTTTTACTATTTATTGATTTATGCTAAAAGCTTAGAAATCGTATTTAGCCATTACGCCTAAACGACTGTCACGACCTTTTGCACCGCCTACAGTTTCACGTTCACCATAGACATATTCAGTACCAAAAGTGATTGGTTTTACTGGGCTATACATCACGTTTAACCAACCTTGCTGTAACTTTTCATTCGCATCAGCACCTAAAGTACTATCATCATAGAATGCTGCACCATAACCAATGGTACTACGAAGTTTAGGTGTGATTTTATAAGTTGCGCCTACCGTCACAGCATCAATATCAGTTAACTCAATATCCGTTTTATTTGTTTCAACTTGATATGGGTTTTCTGTATAGAGTAAGAAGAAATTATCACCTTTTACATGCGAATAATCACCAAATACTGTTAATTGTTCAGCAAGATTCAGTTTAGCACCTAAACCAACACCCCAACCAAACTCGGTTGCGTCATCAGCAGCACGTGCACGTACTTCTTGAATCAAAGCACGACCTGTTAACAAAGCAGTATCACCCAATTTATGGCTAATTTTTGCAGTTGCCGCAGGTAAACGGTTTTCGTCACGACCTTTTTCTAAACCAACAAAGTATTGAGTATTTGCGTCTAGTTTATCGCTATAACGAACCATTGGAGTACGTTTGGTTCCAATCCCTAGCGGTGAGTTGAAATCTAACATTTCTGGCTGAGTTTCAGTTGATAAGAACGATGATGTCGTTTGACCAAATAACCAATTGTTATAGTTTAAGTAAGCGTGACGAATACGAACGGTGTCACCTGAACCACGAAAATCAATTTCGATTTTACCGCCAACATCTGCACCTTGAACGGGTGCTTTAAAGTCTAAACCAATACGTGATGTTGCGGCTGTGCTGTAAAGGCGATCATCATTTTTTTCATCGCCTGCTTTATTAAGATCAACCTCATTGATACGGTTAAAAATACCGTCTCCACCTTTTGCTTGATAAGAAGCATCTGCACGGACAAAACCGTAAAGGTTAACGTCTGCGCCCGCTTTTGATTTTAACGATGCTAATGGTGACTGTGGTGCAGCAGGTTGAGATGCGACTTCTTGTAATTTAACTTGTTGCTGTTGTTGTACTTGTTGCTGTTGTTGTACTAAAGCTTTTAAAGCTTCTACTTCTTCACGAAGTTGTTTAATTTCCTCTTGATCAGATGTTGCTGCGTTTGCTGTAGTAACCATTAATGCAGTTACTGTTAGGGCTAAGCTTTTCAAAACAAATGTTTTACGGTTGAGGAATAGACCCATGAAATACTCCTAGTCTTTAATCATGTTGTGCATCCGTGCAAAAATTGATTGAATCACCCCTATATAATGTTGAAGCAATCAATATTTTTGTTTGTTGGCAGCAATCATTTCTCAACTTGCTCAACCAACATATGCACCTTTGCTTTATTTGTTAAATTATGAAAGCGTTGAAACTTAGTTAAAACATAAAAGTAACATTATATGTAAAAGAATTACACATCTGTAATCTATCTTAACTCAACAACTTTATTAAAATCAGTTTTACCGAATAAGATATTCTTTTCAATTCTTTTTTTAGATTAACTTTTCAATTTTTGTTATATATTCTTACATTTATCATTTTGAATTATTTTTATTTTCCAAGCATATACGACTAATGTCTATATTTTGAAAAGTCTATTTAGCAAAACAATATGGATATTTTATGAACCCTGAACAAATTAAATATGTTGATGAAGCCATTACACAACGTCATTCTGTACGCGCTTTTTTAAATCGACCAGTCGAACAAGAGACTATTTTAGATATTTTAAATGTTGCTGCACGTTCACCATCAGGAAGTAACACTCAACCTTGGAAGGTTTATATTGTCACAGGTGAAAAACGAGAACATTTAATTCAACGCGTCTGCCAAGCACAAATTGAACAGTTTCTTCATCCTGAACAAGACAGCAAATACCAAGAAACTTTTGCTTATTATCCTGAAAAATGGGTTTCCCCTTTTATTGAGCGTCGTCGTGAAAATGGTTGGGGACTTTATAGTCTACTCAACATCCAAAAAGGGGATAAAGAAAAAATGGCGGCACAGCTTTTACGTAATTTTCAACTTTTTGATGCACCTGTAGGATTATTTTTTACTGTTTCCAATGCAATGGGCATTGGCGCAAAAATGGATATCGCCATGTTCATGCAAAATGTCATGGTTGCTGCCAAAGCACGAGGACTAGATACTTGCCCACAAGCAGCATGGAACCATTTTCACAGCATTGTTTTAAATGTTTTAGATGCTCCTGAACATGAAGAACTGGTTTGTACCATTGCTTTAGGCTATGCAGACCCAGATGCTATTGTAAATAATTTTATTACACCGCGTGAACCCGCAGAAAATTTTTGTGTGTTTGTAAATTAAGTTTATTTTGAGCCAAGAGCTTTGTTGCAGTTGAACATTGCTCTTTTATTGATGCCATAGTACAGTCACTTTGAAACTTGTGACTGTAGTTTTAATTCTCGGCTTACAAAATAAATAGCAATACCACCTGCCAATGTAAAACCCAACATCAAAATGCCCATATTTAAGACATGATTACCATATAAAAAGTTTAAAAGTATTCCGCCAATCAGACCACAGGTAAACTGCATACTTCCCATAATTGCACTGGCTGTACCTGCTCGTGCGCCTTGTTGAGACATTGCTAAAGCCATCGAATTAGGTCCTGTAAAACCAATCCCAGACACTGTCATAAACAAACCAATCATCACAACCCAGAGTGGCACATCTACCAATAACCCTGCGATCACAATAATAATAGAACCTGTAATTTGGCTTATTCCACCTAATTTTAAACGCTGTACAACTGAAAACTTAGCAGCTAATTTTTTATTTAAAAATGAAACAAATATGATACCTAGAGCATTTAGACCAAAGGCATAAGCAAAAAGTTGTTCATTTAAATGATATTGATCCATTAATACCGCAGCAGCCGAACCAATATAAGCAAATAACGCTGCACCTGTTAAACAACCTGCTAACATTGGTAAATGAAAACTTCGATCTTTAAAAATTGCCCCATACAATAAAAACACTTGGGTAAATGTTAAATTTAAGCGACGTTCAACAGGCAAAGTTTCTTTAAAGAAAAAATGCACACAAATAAAACACAGCATACCCACGAGCATTAAACATATAAAAACGTAATGCCAATCAAAAAAGTATAAAATCCATGCACCTAAAGTTGGTGCTAGGACAGGAGCAACCCCCATCACCATCATCATACTTGCAAATGCTTGTGCTGAACCTTGTACATCCAGACGATCTCGAATAGCAGCTCGTGCCATGACCACACCTACACAACCGCCCAGTGCTTGCAAAACACGTACAGCTATGAGTGACCAATGATCATCAACTAAAACGCATAATAAACTGGCACAGGTAAAAAGTGCCATGCCAAAATATAAAGGTTTTTTGCGCCCAATTCGGTCACTAATTGGTCCATAAATGAGTTGCCCTAATGCCAGTCCAAAGAAATACGCAGGTAAAGAATTTGCTACTTGTTGCGTAGTCGCATTAAAGTCCTGCGCCATTTGTGGCAAAGCAGGTAAATACATATCAATAGATAAAGGTCCAAGTGATGTAAATAATGCGAGTAAAATTATCCAACCCGTAGAATATTGCTGCCCTGCGTTTTTTTGAGACATAGATATAAATAATTTAATGGCAAGAAATGCAGACAAGTGTAACGCTTGCATTGTATTATTTCTATTGCTGGATTAATTGAAATTTCACACGAAGTTTTTTATTTTTCAGACTTTATCAAAAAATGATGGACAAGGAAATCGCTTGAATACTTGGCTGAGTCGGCTTAGAAAAGCAACATATAATACCGCAATCATGTATAACTTACGCATGATTATTGCCTTTTCGGGAACTGCTTTTCTTCCTTATTTTCTAGGTCAGCAACATATGACCATTCCGCTTACATTGGGCGTGGTTGCTGCAGGACTCAGTGATATTGATGATCGCTTTTCTGTGCGTATCATGAATTTACTCTACACTTATGTAGGTTTTTTCATCACTGCTGCCTCTATTCAATTATTATTTCCTTATCCAATGATTTTTGCGCTTGGCTTAATCGTCTCGTGTATTGGTTGGATTTTATTAGGTTCATTAGGGCGTCGTTATGCAACGATTTCCTATGGTTGCTTGGTGATCTCAGTTTATTCCATGTTAGGTGTGAATCTGTTTGAGCCTTGGTATACACAACCTGCGTTATTGGTGGCAGGCGCAGCATGGTATGGACTGATTTCTACCATTAGCTTTTTACTCTTCCCTATTCGTCCTGTACAAGACAAATTAGCTCAATGTTATAAATCTTTAGGTGATTTTCTATTTTCTAAATCTAATCTTTTTGATGTCGATATGACTGCTGACAGCTATCAACAAAGTATGATCAGTTTATCTATGGAAAATGGTAAATTGATTGGTATTTTTAACGACACCAAAACAGCCCTATTAACACGTTTAAAAGGCGACCGTGGTCAAAGAGATACTCGTCGTAGTTTACAATATTATTTTGTTGCACAAGATATTCATGAACGTGCTGACTCTGCTCATATTGACTATCAAAAACTCACCAAGATGTTTGAACATAGTGATATTTTATTTCGTTTTCAACGTATTTTATCGCTTCAAGGCAAAGCCTGTAAGGATTTAAGCGACAGCATTTTAAATCGTAGTACTTACCAACATAATTCACGGTTTCAACATGCATTTAAGAACTTAAGACAGTCTTTAGATAAACTGCGCCAAGACCCAAACTATGATCAAGTTTGGGTAAATGCTTTATTTTCGTTATATCAAAACTTAAAGTCGATTGATGCTCAGCTACAGAATGTTGAAACTGAGCGATATATTAGTCGTGATCAAAGTAAACATATTGAAAACCAACTCAAAGATGATGATCTAAAAGGTTGGGATGATATCGTCAGTCGCGTTAAACAACATCTGACACCAGAATCAGTATTATTCCGCCATGCGATTCGTGTTTCTATTGTTCTATTTATTGGTTATGTTTTTGTCCAAGTCACACAAATTGAATATGGTTACTGGATTTTACTCACTGCACTTTTTGTCAGCCAACCGAATTTTAATGCCACCAAACGTCGTTTACGCTTACGTATTATTGGTACATTAGGAGGCATTATTGTTGGTTATGCGATTTTATCTTTTGTTCCTTCTGTCGAAGGTCAATTACTCCTGTTAATTATTAGTGGCGTACTATTTTTTGACTTACGTAGTAAACAATATGCGCAAGCAACTGCATTTATTACAATTTTAGCACTGATCAATTTTAACTTAGATGGCTTAGGCTTTCAGGCTGCTCTGCCTCGTTTAATTGATACAGTATTAGGTTGTGCTTTGGCATGGTTTGGTGTCAGCTTTATTTTTCCAGATTGGAAGTTCCGTCGTTTACCACGCACCATTAATCGTTCTCTAGAAGCACAATGTCAATATCTAGCAGAGGTTGTCAGTCAGTATCACCATGGACGTAATAATGCATTAAATTATCGTGTTGTACGTCGTGCTGCACACAATACCGATGCTGAAGTCGCTTCACTCATTTCAACTTTAGCCACCGAACCTGATTTTGATCCGAGCCAAAAAACCTTGGCTTTTGAATTTTTGTGTCTAAATCATACTTTTATTAGTTATATTGCAGCCTTAGGTGCTCACCGCGAACAGATCCATGATCAAGAAATTCTCAGCTTATTAGACCAAGCCTTAGATAATATTCAAGGGGCATTATTACATGACGAAATGCCTGATTTAACCGCACATAATATGTTGCAAACCATTCGTTTACGTTTAAATCAGTCTGATGAAGATACATCACAATCATTGATTATTTTACAACAGCTTTCGCTCATGTTTAGTATTTTGAAACAATTAAGCACCTTAAAGCAAAGTTTAAGTCATGAACGTGATGATCAATCTACAGAATTAGCGTCACTCTAATAATGCAGCAGAATTGCTGCTATTTTGGTAGAATATACTCACGAATTGAACCCAATTAATGCTAAACTCTGTTTAGCTCTATCTCTTTCTTACTATTGACACTATGACTGCCAAGAATCTTTACGCTTATACCTTACAACCTGTTACTTATGAAGTCACAGAAGCTGAACAACGTCATGCTCAACTGATGATTTGGCGTAGTACCAATAAAATTGGCACAAAGGCATGGGCAATTATGGGTGCTATTGCAGCTTTATCTATACTTGGTCTTATTTTCATTAAAAACTATTCTACAGTTATTTTCTGGGTACTTTTAGCCTGTGTTGCGACTTATCTTTTAGTCCGCAAATTTGGCTTAGAATGGTATGTTAAACGTAAAATGAATGAGTTCCCTGTTCAAGAAATTAAAGGGATTAAACTCGGAGTACAACCAAGCGGTATTGTTATGCGCCAAAAAATGGGGCTACAAGAAGGTGTCGGTACAATTGGCTGGAAAGATATTTACGAATGGTACAACACACCTGACTTTATGTTAGTTAACTTTAAAGTTAAAGGTCAACAAGGTGCTTATATCTTACCTAAGCGCATGGATAGTAAGAATTTTTCATTTGAAACTGTACGTAAACATTTAAATGAAACTGTAGGTGCAGCAAAAAATCTTTAAGTTATTTTCAGTATATGCCTCCTTTTTAGGAGGCTTTTTTATACTCATAATCTGAATGATAATGAGAATAAATATTATCATTAAATCCATTTTCTCTGCGTGTTCTTCAGTTATAATTCTCCCACTTAAACTCTCACTTCAACACGCATGTTTAAAAAAATACTTTTCCAACTGCATTGGTTTTTTGGCATTACCGCAGGTCTGATCCTTGCAATTATGGGTGTAACAGGTGCTATCTACTCTTATGAGCAACCTATACAAAAACTCATTAATCCTGACAGCTATACAGTTAAAATAGAAAACCGAGCAAAATTAACTCCGACAGAGATTTTTCAACATTTTCAGTACACACAACCTGAAATGAAGATTAATAGCATCACGATTGATCAGGCACCTGAAGCTAGCTCAAGCATTAATATTGAAAAAGAAGGTGCGCGTAAGGGCTTTAATATTATGATTAATCCCTATACAGCAGCAGTTTTACCTGATATTCAAGGACGTGAATTTTTCCAATTTATTCAAAAGCTGCATCGTACTTTAACGATGGGGGATTTAACAATTGGCGATTTCACTATTAAAAATTTTGGTAAACAATTAACAGGTGCTTCTACCCTTATTTTAATTTACTTTATTTTAAGTGGTTTATATCTACGTTGGCCTAAAAAGCATTCTGTTAAACAATGGTTAAGTATTAAGCCTAAACTTAAAGGGCGAAATTTTCTTTGGGATTTACATGCTGTTGTTGGAACATGGGTGGTCATTTTCTATTTACTGCTTGCTTTAACAGGTTTGTATTGGTCTTATGACTGGTGGCGTAGTGGTATGTTCAAAGTATTAGGTGTTGAACAACCCAAACCTGAAATGCAAGCGGATAATAAAACTAAAGGTCTTAATCAATCTAAACAAAAAGATCAGCATGAGCAAAAATCTCATCAAGATCGGTTAAGTCCAGCACAAATTAACTTAGCACTGACACAAACATGGCAAGGTCTGCATACACAACTCAAACATGATTATTCTTCTATCACCTTGTCTGTGCCTAAAAAAGCAGATGGTTTACTTGAAGTATCGTTTGTTGACCCTATTCCACAACATGAACGTGCGCGCAACAAAGCGGTTTATGATTATCAACAACATCAAGTTAAAAAAATTGAATTATATGCCAATAAAAAACTCAATGAAAAAATTATGAGTAGCATGCTGCCTGTGCATCGTGGCAGTTTTTTTGGACCAATTTATCAATTCTTAGTCATGCTTGCTGCACTCTGTATGCCATTATTTTTTATTACAGGATGGATGCTTTATCTCAAACGTCGTAAACAAAAACAACTTACTTTAGCAGCTCGTCAACATACAACCACAACAACTATAGATCCAAATGCAACGCCTTGGTTAATTAGTTATGCATCGCAAACGGGTGTTTCTGAACAACTGGCTTGGCGTACTGCAACAAGCTTACAAGCCGCACATCAACCCGTTACGGTTAAAGCTTTACAGCATTTAAGTCTTGAAGATTTACAAAACTCAGCGCAAATTTTATTTGTTGTCAGTACATATGGCACAGGCGATGCTCCAGATTTAGCCGCAACTTTTGTAAAAAAATTCATGCAACAAAGTGTAGATTTAAAACAACTCAAATATGCTGTTTTAGCACTAGGCTCGAAAGAATATCCTGAAACTTATTGTAGCTTTGGGCATCAATTGGATGCTTGGTTACAGCAAAATCAAGCTCAAGCATTCTTTAAAACCATTGAAGTTGATAATGCCAATGCAGCAGACATTGAACGCTGGACAACTGCATTAGCAAAAATGAGCAAACTTGAGTTAAATGAGATGAGTATCCAAAAAGTTTTTGACCAATGGACACTCAAAAAGCGTGAACTACTCAATCCAAACAGTTTGGGCGCACCTGCTTATCATCTCGAATTACAAGCTGAGCATCCAGTGTTATGGCAAGCAGGTGATATTGCAGAAATTCAAACTGGTAATAGCCTCGCACGAATACAAGCATTTTTAGATAAATATCATATTTCTGCTCATACCTCTGTTGATGGCTCACAGCACAGTATTCAACAAATCCTTTACCATCGAGATTTAACAGGAGAAATTGAACCTTTTGCCAATATGCAACATCTATTGGAACAACTTCCCCTACTTCCTACCCGTGAATATTCCATCGCAAGTATTCCATCACAACACGTTGTACGATTAGTGATACGTCAACAAACCAATGCTCAAGGTGAATTAGGCTTAGGTTCGGGCTGGTTGACTCAACACTGTCAATTAGGCGATCAAATTGCGATGCGTATTCGTACCAATGAAGCCTTTCATTTAATCGCAGATAATCGACCTATTATTTGTATTGGTAATGGCACAGGTATTGCGGGTTTAATGAGTCTAATTCATAGTCGTGTACGCCTAAATTACTTAGAAAATTGGCTTATTTTTGGTGAACGTCAACAAGCTCATGACTTTTTCTTTAAAGCGACCTTACAAGCTTGGCAAACGACAGGTATGCTGAAAAAATTAGATTTAGCTTTTTCTCGTGATCAAGAAGAAAAGATTTATGTTCATCATAAATTACGTGAACAACAAGAAACCGTTCGCACTTGGGTTCAACAAGGTGCAATTATCTATGTTTGCGGTAGTATCCAAGGTATGGCAAGCGATGTAGATCAAGCACTCATTGATATTTTAGGTGAAGATCAAGTAAATGAACTACGTGAAACAGGTTGCTATAAGCGTGATGTATATTAATTCAAACGTATAATTTTCCATTGAAAAAACCGAGTTAAATTGCTCGGTTTTTTATTAACTCAACTTTTTACAATTTCAAAACGGATAGAAAAATTAATTTGCTAAAATATCGCCTATATTTATCTAATATACTGAAAATCATGGCAATTAAATTCTCTGTTTTCCTACGTTGTATTTTATTTATTGTAGGTCTTATTTTATTCTTAGATGGCTTTATTTTAATTCTACAAAATAAAATTCACTTAGGTACAATTTTACCTTTGATCATTGGATTATTTTTTATTTTCTATACAGTTTTTTATCAAAAAATCCAAAAAATATTGCAGCAACACAAAAAAATTAAAAAAATCTGGCAATTCGGTTGGATATGTTTCAATCTTTGGCTTATTAGTTTGTTTATATTTTTTAGTTACTTACAACTTAACACCCAATCAAAACAAAAAATTCCACAAGTTGATGCAATTATTGTACTAGGTAGTGGCATTATTCAAGGTCAACCTTCACCAACTCTGGCTTTACGCTTAGATGCCGCAGCAGAAGTAGCACAACAATACCCTAAAGCATGGATTATTGTGAGTGGTGGCTTAGATTATGGTGAAACCAAGACTGAAGCTGAAGCCATGGCGACTTATTTACAAGAAAAATACCACATTTCAGCACACAGAATTTTAAAAGAAGACCAAAGCACCAGTACGGAACTCAATCTAAAAAATAGCCAAAATGTACTAAAAGCACATCAACTTGGTTTAAACTCAAAAATAGCAATTATTACCAGTGATTTTCATACATTACGCGCAAGTGCAATTGCACAAAAACAAGGTTACCAAGACATTGTCACTGTAAGTTCCAATACCCCTATTGAAACTCGCTACAATGCTTGGCTTAGAGAATACTTCGCTTATATTAGTGGTTGGTTACTACAAGAATATTAAATTTTTATTTTAAATACAGTTTAAGCCTTTAAATTAGGATTTGTCTAATGGTGGATCCTAATTTTACGTGGCAGAGGTAAACGGTTATTTTGGAATAAAGCAGGCTGTTCTATATATAAGCTATATAAATAATTCTTAATATCTATTAAAAACTTATTTCCAGATACTAAAATATTCTGCCCTTCAGGTGTCAAATCTATAGACAGTAAGGTATTATTTTCCATAATGAATGGGATCACTTGCTCAATAAAAGCAATTAAATCAATTTCTTTGATCGCATAACGTGCCCAATTATCTTTTATTAAGAGTTGCGACAAACTACGACTTTGCCAAACTGCAAATGCTTGTTGACCTGTTGGTGTTGCACAAAGCGCCCAACCTTCATCATATAAAGCGAATAACTTAGCTTGGTTTACAATTGTAGAAATAAATTGTTTGTATTGATCTTCAGCAGAAACAACGACTTTCTGAGAGTTCGACGCAGACTTGCGTTGATAAGGATTTCGCATATTTGTTTAATATAATTAAATTTGTTATGACCTAAGTATACAGGAAATCTATAAAATTTAAAAATAGAATACGAAAGATTAAATTGAGAATATGGTGGGCGCTGACGGGATCGAACCGCCGACATTCTGCTTGTAAGGCAGACGCTCTACCAACTGAGCTAAGCGCCCTGAGAAAGAAAATAGCAATGCTATTTTTATGAGATAAAGATGAATAAAGTAGAGTCTTTATAAATCTTATATTTAACCTAATCTCAGGAATCAGGATAAATGGCGCAGCGGACGGGACTCGAACCCGCGACCCTCGGCGTGACAGGCCGATATTCTAACCAACTGAACTACCGCTGCACTGCGATAATTTACTCAAAGTAAATTTTTAAAACTTAAATAATATGGTGGGCGCTGACGGGATCGAACCGCCGACATTCTGCTTGTAAGGCAGACGCTCTACCAACTGAGCTAAGCGCCCTGATTTATAAAATAGTTAGACTATTTTATTAAATAGACTTTTAAAGTTTATAACGTAACACTTTAAAAATCAAATTCTTCATTTTACCTAATCTCAGGAATTAGGAAAATGGCGCAGCGGACGGGACTCGAACCCGCGACCCTCGGCGTGACAGGCCGATATTCTAACCAACTGAACTACCGCTGCACTGCGGCATTTATACTTTTCAGTATAAATTATGGTGGGCGCTGACGGGATCGAACCGCCGACATTCTGCTTGTAAGGCAGACGCTCTACCAACTGAGCTAAGCGCCCTCAAAAGCGTAATAAGTAAATGGCGCAGCGGACGGGACTCGAACCCGCGACCCTCGGCGTGACAGGCCGATATTCTAACCAACTGAACTACCGCTGCATTTACACAATGTTGCTATTGTGGCACAAACGAGATGAGATTTAAGTGGCGCAGCGGACGGGACTCGAACCCGCGACCCTCGGCGTGACAGGCCGATATTCTAACCAACTGAACTACCGCTGCACTTTATATTCTCAACGTTAAAGCTTGGTGGGCGCTGACGGGATCGAACCGCCGACATTCTGCTTGTAAGGCAGACGCTCTACCAACTGAGCTAAGCGCCCTAACGACTTCATCGTTTGTGAGGTGCATTATAGAGAATCTTTACAGCGTGTCAAACGCTTTTCTCCATCATTTTAACTTTTTAGGTCTGAGTGATTAAAAAATAGATCATTTTGAGGTTTTTTATACTTTTTTGTTTATTATTTATCTATTTATCAATAAAAAACTTTCACTTTATATTTTCTTTTTCATACTTATTTTAAAAATCTAATGCAAATATCTCTCATTTTTTAAATGCTAGATGGAATTAACCTATTCCAATACTCATAAAATGGTCAGTATTTTCATGATCTCTCAAATATCATCATGAAATACAGAAAGACTAATGTGTATTTATTTTAACCTTTTTAGGTTCTGGACGTCGCCAAAGCCAAATTGCAACACACAACATTGTGCCATTGGTAAAAATTTTGACTGCTAAAGGTGCATTGGTAAATAACATGAGTATTCCACTAAAACTCATCATCATAGTCGCAAACCATTTTGCTTTGCGTGGCACTGTGCCATTTTCTTGCCATGCTCTTAAATTTTGCCCATATTTAGGATGATTCAGTAACCATTCATACATTTGAGGCCATCCTTTCGAAGCTGCCCACAATGCAAGAATAAGAAAAACAGTTGTTGGCATGCCCGGCAATAATGCACCAATAAATCCTAGTACAATAAAAATAATGACTAGACTACGCCAAAACAAGACTCTCATAAGCCAACTCAAAAGCATGAATTAGGTTAGTATATATGTTTTAAAATTAACTCTGTATTTTCTTTCTTATCATGCTTGCAAATTTTGGCGTTATTTATGTCTAATTACTTTGAACCTTGGTTGGTCTTTAACACCCCAATCGTGAGACAATTAGCTTTTGCTATTGCAAGTCCTAATATCATTCATCAAATCCCAACTGAACTCTCTTGCCAATATTCATTTCAACTGCATGATTCTGCAATGTGGCAACAGCTCTATCAACAATATGAAGGTCGTTTACAACAATTAGATCAAGATCCTACTGAATTAATTGATTTTATTAAACAACTCAAAAGCACACGCCTAGGTTTACGGTTTGAATACTTAATGTGGTTTTGGCTCAAAGATCATGCTTTTCATCACTTTCAATTATTAGGACATAGCATTCAAATTTTTCAAGGTTCACAAACGCTAGGTGAAATTGATTTTTTAATTTTGAATCAAAAAACTCAACAAGTTGAACACTGGGAAGTGGCATTAAAATATTATTTAGCTGAGGCAGACTTCCAACTTAAGCACTGGTATGGTCTTAATCGACAAGATACGCTTTTAAGAAAATTACAGCATTTTACTTCAAAACAGTTTCAGTTCCAGCAAGTAGAAAACCATCAGATTCAACAACGCTATGCAGTATTAAAAGGACAACTTTACTATCCAGCACTCCACTTTCCAAAGCAACTGAATGATTGGGTAAATCCTGCTCGTCGGCTTGGCTTATGGGGAAATCACATTCCAGATCAAAAATTTTATCGTATTCAAAGGCATGAATGGATTTGCCCTGATTTAATACAAAGTTCACCTACTGCATATTGGTGGACAAGTGGACTATATAAACAAGAAAATGAACACGTATTTTTTATGTATCGTCAACATCATCTACCCGATATTCGTGTTCAAAAAGTGTAAAAATCAAGCAAAAAAAATACGAATTTTAACCAAGCGTACATCAAACAATCATAGTTTTAATCTTCTTATTTCCCTTAAGCTAATGAGGCATCAAAATAATTTTAACTGGAGATGATGATGAAAAAAGTTTTAGCTGCTTCTGTTGTATTAGCATTCGTTCTGACTGGTTGTAATACCATTAAAGGGGCTGGTCAAGATGTTTCTAAAGCAGGTAATGCTGTGACGAATTCTGCTGAAAAAGTTGAAAATAAACTGTAATTTTCACAAAAAACACCAAAAGCCTTATCCTATTGATAAGGCTTTTTAAATGATACCTCAAATAAAATTTTTATAATTAATCAAAGCAATTGCGCTTTTTGTTTTCAATTTAATCGATCTTCTCTATTATATCCTTTCTTTTTGATGACGTTGTTTTGACACCATGAATGCCTCTGAAACATTAAATCTCAGTTTAGAACTCCTGCGCCAACCCTCTGTGACACCAGTTGACCATAGCTGTCAAAATATTATGGCTGAGCGTTTATCTGCGATCGGTTTTAATATTGAAAATATGAGATTTGATGATGTCGATAATTTATGGGCACGTCGTGGTACAGAAGCACCAGTTTTCTGCTTCGCAGGTCATACAGATGTTGTACCTACAGGTCATTTAGATGCATGGGAATCTGACCCATTTTTACCTGAAATTCGTGAAGGTAAACTCTATGGTCGTGGCAGTGCGGATATGAAAACAGCACTGGCTGCAATGGTGGTTGCTTCTGAACGCTTTGTTAAAAAGCATCCTCATCATAAGGGCTCAATCGCCTTTTTAATTACTTCAGATGAAGAAGGTCCTTCTATTAACGGTACAGTAAAAGTTGTTGAAACACTTGAGGCTCGTAATGAAAAAATGACATGGTGTCTTGTTGGTGAACCTTCAAGTACCTCAACACTTGGTGATATCATTAAGAATGGGCGTCGTGGCTCTTTAAACTGCGTACTAACAGTTAAAGGAAAACAAGGGCATGTTGCTTATCCACATTTAGCAATCAACCCTATTCACACCGCATCGAATGCCTTAGCTGAGCTTTGTGAAACAGTGTGGGACAATGGCAATGAATATTTCCCTGCAACATCTTTCCAAATTTCAAATATTCAAGCAGGTACAGGTGCAACAAATGTTGTCCCTGGCACAATGACAGTTACCTTTAATTTTCGCTACTCAACTGAAGTGACGGCTGAACAACTAAAAACACGTGTGTTTGAAATCCTAGATCGTCATGAAGTTGTTTATGAAACTCAATGGACATTGTCTGGTTTGCCATTTTTAACGCCTGTTGGTGAGTTGGTGAATGCAGCAACCCAAGCCATTAAAAATGTTACTGGAACAAATGCTGAGCTTTCTACAAGTGGTGGCACATCAGATGGTCGTTTTATTGCCCCAACAGGCGCACAAGTACTAGAACTTGGTGTATTAAATGAAACTATCCATCAGATCAATGAACATGTCAATATTGATGAGTTAGATCCATTAACAGACATTTATGAACAAATTTTAGAGCAATTATTAACTTAAAAATTGATATTCATAAAAAAGGAATGCTTAAGCATTCCTTTTTTTTTAAGATGTTAATCCTAATCGTTTTTGAATTTTAACGAGATTTGGAATATGGAACTGCTGTGCTCCAACACGAACCAGATATAAAATTGTTTCATCTAGAGATTGCTGTTCCTCATCAATCACTTCAGAAATACGTAAACGAATTGAACGAGGCATTTCATTACATAATAAGGCGAAACGCTCACTTGCAACTTCACCTTCAATCACTAAAGCGACCCCTAAAGTCGTATTTGGATCACTCACTCGAAAAGTTGGCAACTTTGTTTCATGCCACTCTACGCTTTTAACTTGTGTTGGACTATCAAGTGCTGAAATAACAATATTTTGAGGCAATAACATTGCTGCTTTTCCATAGCAATCAATAATATATGCATCAATAAAACCTGTTGACACAGTAATGAGGTGCTGAAGTTCCTGTGTGTTAGTTTGATCTAAAATAGACCCACTTCCATTTTTAGACATCATAACTCCTTATTGTACAACCAACAAATTTTGGATATTTTGCAATAAATCTGCTTCTTGGAACGGTTTACCCATATAGTTCGTGACACCTAAGCTAAATGCTCGCTCACGATGTTTTTCACCTGTTCTAGAGGTAATCATGATAATTGGTAATTCATGATGAATCTCATGATGTCGAATCCAATTCGTTACCTCAAAGCCATCCATTCGTGGCATTTCAATGTCAAGTAACATCAAATCTGGTTTAACATTTTCCAACTGTTCAATAGCATCCACACCATCTTTTGCAGTAATCACATCAAAATTATGACGCTCTAGCAAACGAGAAGTAACTTTTCGAACTGTAACAGAGTCATCGACAATCATCACTAAATGACGTTGATCACGACTACGTGTTAACTCACGTTGATCTTTGGTGACTTGACGTTTTTGACTTAATGTCTGACGAGCAATATTTTGTGCGTCTAAAATTAAACAAACTTGACCATCACCTAAAATGGTGGCACCTGCAACAGCACCAATCGAAGTAAACTGCTTACCGATAGGTTTTACAACAATTTGTGATCGTGAGCCAATTAATTGATCAACCAATAATGCTGTATTTTTACCACTATTATTTTTGATCAAAAGCACAGGCAATGAATGCGCAACACCTGAGAAACGAGGCATTGGTTGGTGAGCAACAAACTCTGCCAAATAACGCAAGTTATAAGACTGCTGATCTATTTCAAAACGATCTTTCTTACTATTGAAATATTCTTCCAATGTGCTTGGTGCAATACGAACGATACGATCAATTTGTGATAATGGTACTGCAAATTGCTGATCGCCAACTTTTACCATCAACGCATCACTTACCGCCACTGTAGTTGGTACACGTATCGTAAATACTGAACCTTGCCCTAAGATTGAAGCAACACTAACTTGACCACCTAAAGATTTAATTTCACTTTGCACAACATCTAAGCCAACGCCACGACCTGAAATTTGTGTGACTTGTTGTGCAGTACTAAAGCCATGATGGAAAATATATTGTAATACTTCATCATCTGACAGATTTTGATCCGCTTGAATTAGACCACTTTGCAGGGCTTTGGTTCTGATAATCTTTGGATCAATCCCTTTACCATCATCCTTAAATTCAACCAGAACATCTGTACCTTGACGACTAATATTTAACTCAATCCTTCCCGTAGTCGGTTTAGCAAACTGTTCACGTGTTGCAATGTCTTCAATTCCATGGTCAATTGCATTACGTAGCATATGCTCCAATGGGGACATTAACTTTTCAAGAATATTTCGATCTAATTCGCCTTCTGTATTGTGAACAATTAACTCAGTTGGACGATTTAAAGTCGAAGACGTTTGACGAACTAAACGTTGTAAACGTGGCAATAAACGCGTAAATGGCACAAGACGTGTGCGCATTAAACCTTCTTGGATTTCTGCTTGAATACGCGCTTGTTGTAATAATAATCCTTCTGTATCACGAATTTTTTCAGATAACGTTGTCTTAAAATCAATTAAATCCGATGCAGATTCTGCAAGAGATTTAGACAGTTGGTTTAAAGAAGAATATTGATCCATCTCTAAAGGGTCAAAATCTGCATAACGTGCTGTTGAATCACCATGTTTTGCAATAATTTGTGACTCTAACTCACCTTCCATTCGACGCAACTGGTCAGCCAAACGCTGAATCGCAAGTTCCATTTCCTGCAAAGTATTACCAAATTGCCCCAAGTCCATTTCAATACGTGAACGGTTAATGGAATTTTCACCAGACAAATCAATCATTTTCTCAATGAGATCTGCCGAGATACGAATCATCTCATTGCTATTTTCAGTATTTTCAATCTGCCCCCATTCACCCAACATTGAAGGAGGTTCTGTGCCATCACCTTGCACAAATTCAACAGTTGGATTATCCCAAAAAACATCACCACCTGTGATTTTTTCAGGTAACTGCACAGAAACATCAACATACTGAATATTTTTAAGGCTTAATTTGATTGATTCAAATAAATCATACTTTTGCAATAGAATGGCATTTTTTAACCAACTTAATGCCTTAGAAATTAAATGATCATAAGCATTTGAGTTAAAATTATATAAGCCAAAACGTTCAAAAGTATTTTCTAGTTCATATGCAATATCTGAAATTTGTATATCATTAATCATTTTTGCCCCACCTTTTAAGGTATGGGCAATACGTTGTAATTGTAATAATAAACTACGGTTACTACGCTCATCAAACCATTGTTCAAGTGCTTCATTTGCACGAACTAAAAGCTCTTCTGCCTCTTCTACAAATGCTGCATATACAACATCTTCGACTACTGAGTCTTGAGCTATTAAAGGCTCAGCATCAGAAAATATCGCTTTTTCATTTTCTAGATTAGTTTGACTTGCAGAGGTCAAACTCTCAGATGTTATCGTTGTTTTTTCTGATTCTAATTGTTCCGAAGTGGCGTCATCAAAATCATCCATGCTCACTGCTGCAATTGGTTGTTGTTTTTCAATTGCATTTAAAATTTCTAAAACATGAACTGCTGGATAATCAACGCCTTTTTCACGAATAAGTTGTATACGTTCAGCAATATCATCCTGAACCATACGAATAGTTTGCATCAAACTTTTATCAACAGGAATCTGCTGCTTAATAATTCGCTCATAAATCGATTCAAGGTGATGGGCAATCAAACCGATATGCTCCGCCTGAACCATATTTGCTCCCCCTTTAAGGGTATGCAAATAACGCATTAGATTGTTTAATGATGTTAAATCTTGAGCATCTGCAAACCATGCAGCTAAATCTTGATCAATTCCAACCAATAATTCGTCCGCTTCCTCAAGGAAAATATCCAATACTTCTTCATCAAAATCATGAAAACTTTCAGCAGATTGCAGGTATTGTTGGTCTTTGGAAATTAAGGCAAAAATTTGGTTTGTATTTAACTCTAATGCCGAACCTGAAACAGGCTCAATACTTTCTGTTCTAGGTTCTACAATAGCATCAACATTTGGCGCTGTGAGCAACTCCAAATCTTGCGTTACATAATCGTGTAGCTGTTCTAAAATATGCTGACTATTTTCATTTAGTACAACACGCTGACCAGAAGCCAAGGCATCAAATAAATGAATAAATTCTTGATGTGCTTGATTAAAAAGCTCAAAAACATAATCTGTATTTAACAAGTCCTGGTGTGCCAAAACTTGCTCATACGCCATTTTCAAAGCAAGGCTAATTTCATAAATACCATGTGCAGCACGATTATCTGTGTGTTCAATTAACACACTTGCTTCTTGCACTAGGCTTTCAAAATACTGAGGATATTCCGCCTTCGCTCTTTGATCAAAATCAAACTCTGCATCAAGCAAGTGTTCAATATTCAACTCAACAAGTTGTGAAACAAGGTCTTGCTGATGATCATTGTGCTCAAAATATTCAGTTTGGAAGTCATAACGATCCCAAGCATCATTAAACTTTTGATAAATTAATTGTTGTTGCTCACCACTATTTTCACGACCTAAAGTATGTAAATAGTCGCGAACAAACTCAGTATAATGTGTCAATAAAGCATTTTCATTTGTACTGTGTTGAGTATCATCTTTTAACAAGACTTTAAACAACTGTTCAACTTTACTACTTGCATGAAATACATCATCAACATGTGCCATCGCGGAACTACCGCGCAAAGTATGCAATGCGCGGATTAAACGATTATAGTGGTCAGATGTGTGGTTTTCTATGCTTAAGAACGTGTCAACTGCTTCCAGATGTTCTTCAGACTCTTCAATAAAGATTGCAATAGTCTCGGCCAGAAATCGACGATCCTCAGCTTCGTCAACCGCCTCCTTGTGATTCTCAAGTGAAGTTGATGGTGTAGATACACTCACTTCTGGTTGTTTTGGCGCAGCTTGTGGTTGTTCTATAACAACAGAATCCTCAGCTAAACTTAGACTTGTAACAGCCTCATCAGGCGATTCAACAGCTTCAGACTCAACCTCAGTAGAGTATTCTAAACCTGTAATAAATGACGCACTCTTCAATTGTTCAGACAGAAGCAACAGTTCTTCTAACGCAGGCTCCACGCTGATATTTTGCTGAATTTGCTGTCCTAACAAAACAAGCGGTCTGAAATCTATACGATGCGGTTGAGGCTTTTTAAAATCATCATAAAGTTTAAACTTATAAACATTAAATACAGCATTTACATAATGCTGCACAGGTACAGACAGAACCACAGCTTTTGAAATGACACGATTTAAAGTGTCTTCAACAGTCCATGCCAGCTCTCCTGATGATTTTGCCCCGACCATACGTCCTGAACCTTTCAAAGTATGAAAGTTACGACGAATGACTGTCAAAAGCTCTGCATCTGAAGGGTTTTGTAACCATTGAATCAGCAAAGGCTGCAAGTTTTCAATGATTTCCTCAATCTCTTCCACGAAAATTTCTAAAATTTCTGGATCCTGATCCAAAAACTCATCTTCAGGAAGATTTATGTTTTCCACTAAATCTTTTAATATTTTTCTCATAGCTCAGG
>NZ_PYIX02000069.1 GCF_003024515.2 Acinetobacter sichuanensis | reverse complement strand
TGTCTCGCCCGTGCCGTGAATGGGGTTGCCCTAATCTTGTTAAGTCACGCAGTCAGAAAGGCTTTTGTGACGATCATGCATCAAAGCGTTCAGGCTGGAATAAACGTGTAGATCGTACAGGTTCAACAACTGAGCGTGGCTATGGTCATGCATGGCGCAAGCTTCGTGAGTTTATTTTGAAGCGTGATAATTATCTTTGTCTTGTGTGTGCTGAACAAGGTCGATTGACTGAAGCAACTGAGGTCGATCACAAGCTTAATAAAGCTAAAGGCGGCACAGATGACCATGATAATTTGCAGTCAATTTGTAGTGCTTGTCATAAAGAGAAGACAGCGAAGGAAGGGAAGTGATGGCTGATAAAACTATTGAAGAAATGGTGCACGACTATGTTGTTGCTCAGTTGAGTTCGGGTATTGGTGTAACCAAGTGCGATATTAAAGAATTCACTGATATTGCATGTGAAGTAAAAGGGCGATCAGCACAAAGGCAAAAAGAAATCAATCAAGATGCCCAGCGTCGTCGTTGGTAGGTAGGGGGGAGGTGAAAAGTTCAAGCTTTTCAACGAAATGACCGCCCCCTTAGACACATTTTTACGTGAGCGAAATTAAAAATTGAGGGTCTTGACATGGGTGGTCGAAATGCGGTAGCAGGTGCAGGGCGTAAACCTAGAGTTATCTCAACAGGCGATACGGACTTCGATAAAGTATTTGATATTGATGTGCCAATTCATCTTGAGCACATGGATCAAGCGGTCACAATGTGGAAGTCAATTATCCCTGAATTACTAAAAAGAAAAATTCTAAAAATTACAGATTTGCATAATGTGGAAATGTTTTGCATGGCATATCACAACCTGCGTGAAGCACAATTTGAGGTTGTAAATTATGGGGTTACGCTCGAAACGGAATCAGGAAGAATTAAAAATCCTGCATTGACAGTTGTAAATGAAGCATCAAAACAAATTGCTCAATTCGGCTCAATGTTGGGGCTTGATCCTGTGTCTCGCGCTCGATTAATGGGTGGTGATGGAAAGAAAAAAGGTAATGCATTTGCAGAGGTGTTAAACATGTAGTGAGGTCAAAATGACAGCTTTCCCAAATGTTGACATTGCAAATAAGTGGGCTAAGCAAGTCGTTTCAAATAAAATCCCTGCATGTAAATGGGTGAAATTAGCCTGTGAACGCCACTTAAATGACTTAAAAAACAGTAAAAATAAAGATTTTTTATATAAATTTGACCCTAAATTAGCTGAAAAAAAGATTAAATTCATTGAGCTTTTGCCTCACACCAAGGGTGAGTGGGCAATGAAGCGAATGTTAATTTCATTAGAGCCTTGGCAAAAATTTGGAATTGCTTGCACTTTTGGTTGGGTGCGTAAAAAGGACGGATATCGCCGTTTCCGTGAAAGCTATTGGAATATACCACGTAAAAATGGAAAGTCCGCAATTGCTGCTGGCGTTGCACTCAATATGTTTGCAAATGATGGTGAGTTTGGTTCCGAGGTTTATGCGGGCGCGACAACTGAAAAACAAGCATGGGAAGTATTCAAACCTGCTCGGTTAATGGCAGTAAAATCACCTGATTTTGTCGAGGCGGCAGGCATTCAAATTAATGCTGGTAGTTTGGAAATACCAAATGATGGTTCAATTTTTGAAACAATTATTGGTGATCCGCCAGATGGTCAGTCACCACATTGCGCTATTGTCGATGAGTTTCATGAACATCAAACATCAGCAATGTATGACACGATGCAAACTGGTATGGGTGCGCGAAGACAGCCACTTATCTTTACCATCACAACCTCTGGATTCAATATTAATGGGCCTTGCTACGATTTACAGATTCGTGTTCAAGAAATGCTTGAGGGTACAGTACCAGATGATGAATTATTTGGTTTTATTTTCACAATTGATGAGGGTGATGATTGGACTGACCCAAAAGTATTGCAAAAGGCTAATCCAAATTATGGTGTATCGGTTTATGCGGATTACCTAGAGTCGCAACAACGGCGAGCTATACAGAATGCATCTAAGCAAAATGCCTTTAAAACAAAACACTTAAATATTTGGGTTTCTGCAAAATCTGCTTTCTTCAATATGGAGCAATGGAACGAATGCAAAGATATAAATCTAAAAATTGAAGATTTTAGAAATGATCCCTGCATGATTTGTGTGGATTTATCTTCAAAAATTGATATTGCAGCACGCATTAACCTTTTTTATAGAATCATCAAAGGTAAGATTCACTATTACAGTGTTGCACCAAGATTTTACTTGCCCTATGACACTGTCTATAACGGTGAAGAAAAACAAGTAATTGAACGCTATCAGAAGTGGTTGAATCAAGACTTATTGACAGTTTGTGATGGATTCGAAAATGATTTAAATGAAATTGCTGAAGATATTTTAAATGATGCTATTGAAATGAAAATTCAAGAAGTTCCTTACGATGAATGGGGTGGATTTCAAATATCTAAGCAAATTGATGATGCAGGCTATACATCAATCAAAATCCCTAAAATCACCAAAACATTCTCACCAGCAATGAAAGAAATGGAGGCAGCAATTGCATCTGGAAGATTTCATCACGATGGCAATCCTATATTATCTTGGATGGTTGGAAATGTGATTTCTAAAACTGGAAAAAATGATACTGAATTTCCAGATAAGGAGAAGAAATTTAAAAAGATTGATGGTGCGGTTGCTGGGTTAATGGGTATTAGTCGGATCCTTACATTAATGAGTAATCCCGAAGAGGATGATCTATCGAGTCATATCGAGAAACATGGGGTAAGAAGACTCTAATGAGCATAAAATCAAAAATAGGGGAGTGGCTTGGATTCAAGTCTACTCCCCTTGTTATTTCTGGACCTGATGAATTGGCACGTATTTTTGGTGCTGAATTTGTCACTGGTACAGGACAGTCAGTTACACCATTGAGAGCCATGCAACTTGCGATTGTATTTTCGTGTGTTCGAGTGCTTTCAGAATCAATGGGTATGTTGCCATGTAGATTATTAAAGCAGGATGGTAAATACAAGCAGCCAGCTATTAATCATAAACTTTATGAGCTTTTAAGCATTGCACCAAATGACTATATGACAGCTCAAGAGTTTTGGGAGTTGCTCATGGTTTGCTTGTGCTTGAGGGGTAACTTTTATGCATACAAGGTTTGCGCCCTTGGTGAAGTTGTTGAATTACTTCCTCTCGATCCAAGTTCTGTGACACCAAAGTTGAAAGATGATTGGACAGTTGAGTACCAAGTTAATTTTAAGAATGGCGGTATTAAAACGCTGAGCCAAGATGAAATTTGGCATGTTCGCTTATTCACCTTGGATGGATTAACAGGTCTTAATCCTGTGGCATATGCACGTAAATGTATTGGTCTGGGGTTGGACACAGAAGAACACGGTGCAAAACTATTTAAAAATGGTGCTGTCACTTCAGGTGTTTTAGAAACTGAAGAATCGTTAACCGATGTTGCTTTCAATCGTCTTAAAGCTGAATTTGAAGAAAATTACACAGGGTTGGCGAATACATATAAACCTATGATTCTTGAGCAAGGCTTGAAGTGGAAACCAACCGCTTTAAATCTTGAGGATTCCCAGTTTTTAGAAACGCGTGAATATCAAAAAAGCGAAATCTGTGGATTGTTCCGGGTACCACCTCATTTAGTGGCTGCAATGGACAAGATGACTTTAAACAATATCGAACATATGGGGATGAGCTTTGTGAATTACTCACTGGTTCCCTATATGACCCGTATTGAATCAAGAATCAGAGTTGGATTGCTGAGTGAAAAAGATCGCAAAAATCATTACGCAAAATTCAATGCTGGTGCGCTTTTACGTGGTGACTTGAAAACACGTTATGAGTCTTACGGCAAAGGTATTCAGTGGGGATGGTTAAGTCCTAATGATTGCCGAGAATTGGAAGATATGAATCCACGTGAAGGTGGGGATATTTACTTAACCCCGATGAATATGACGACTAAACCTGAGGATGATAGCGATGCAAAAAAAGCATCTTAATGTGCCTTTTGAGGTTAAATCTGTGTCTGATACAGGTGAATTTGAAGGGTATGCATCAGTTTTTGGTGTTAAAGATAGTTATGGTGACGTTGTTATGCCAGGTGCATTTAAGCGGACATTGAATGAGTGGTCCCAGAAAGGTCGGCTGCCTGCCATGCTATGGCAACATAAATCAGATGAACCTTTAGGACCATATTTAGAAATGAAAGAAGATGAAAACGGCCTCTTTGTAAGAGGTCGTTTTCTTATTAAGGATGACCCACTAGCACGTCGCGCACATGCTCATCTAAAAGCCAAGTCAATTGGAGGAATGTCAATTGGATTTATTCTGCGTGATTACGAGTATGACAAGCAACTAGGTGTTTACAAATTAACAGACATTGATTTGTGGGAGGTTTCAATTGTGACTTTTCCTGCAAATGATGAAGCGCGAGTTTCAGATGTGAAATCTGCGTTGGATCGAGGGGAAACCCCATCTGAAATGGAAGTAGAGCGAGTATTGAGAGATGCTGGTTTCACACTTCAACAAGCCAAAGCCTTTATGGCTAAAGGTTACGGAGCGATTGGTGCACAGAGAAATACTGAGCAAACTGATGACGCGCTTCAATCACTCAAAGACTTAAAATCCATTTTTACAACAGGTAAATAAATCATGGCTATTGAAAAGAAAGATATCGAAGAAGTTGCATCAGACCTTAAGGGTGTGTTTGAAGACTTTAAAAAGAAAAACGACCAAGAGCTTGAAGCAATCAAGTCTGAAAAGGGCAAATTGGGTGATCAGGTTGAAAAGCTTAATGAAAAATTAGGTGATATTGATAAGCTTAAAGCTGAACTTGAAAAAGAACTTAAAGCAGCAAAACGCCCAGGTGTAACTGGTGGTGAAGGTGTTGATGAACACAAAACTGCATTTTATCAATTCCTTCGCAAAGGTGTTGATGATGGTCTTGCGGACTTAGAGCGCAAAGCTGTTCAAACCACCACCAATCCTGATGGTGGTTTTGCGGTACCAGAAGAACTTGATCGCACATTATTGGAACTTTTGAAAGATGAAAGCCCAATGCGTAACGTGTGTTCGCAAATCACTGTTGGGTCTCCTGATTATAAAAAATTAGTTAATCTTGGTGGCGCTGGCTCTGGCTGGGTAGGGGAAACAGATCCACGACCTACTACAGGAACTCCAACATTGGCGCAACTTCAGGCGACAATGGGGGAAATCTACGCCAACCCTCAAGCAACACAAACATCATTAGATGATGTGTTCTTTAATGTTGAAGACTGGATTTCAACAGAAGTCGCACGTGAATTTGCTGAAAAAGAAGGACATGCATTCTTACTTGGAGATGGCTCTAAAAAACCAAAAGGTATTTTAGCCAATACGCTCACCACAGAAGCAGATAAAGATCGTGCATTTGGTTCACTTCAAAAAATATTGTCAGGTCAAGCTGGTAACTTCAGCGGTGACAATCTTATTGATCTAATTTTTTCGTTGAAAAAAGGCTATCGAAATGGTGCCTTATTCATGATGACAAATCTAACACAATCCAAGGTTCGTAAGTTTAAGGATTCTGAAGGTAATTACCTATGGCAACCGGGCTTGCAGTTGGGTCAGCCATCAACATTACTTGGTTATGGCATTGAAGAAAATGAAGACATGCCAGAAGCGGAAGCAGATGCTAACTCAATTCTGTTTGGTAATTTTAAGCGTGGTTATTTGATTGTAGATCGCATGGGAACACGTGTATTACGCGATCCATACACCAATAAACCTTATGTTGGTTTCTATACAACAAAGCGTACTGGTGGCATGCTTTTAGATAGCAATGCAATCAAAGCGTTAACACTATCTGCTTAAATCTAACAGTTAAAATATGCCTTACTTTTTTGTGAGGCATATTTTTTTGGGGAAGAAATGCCAATTATTACGGTAAAACAGACCTTTAAAATTGCCATTGAAAATGGAAATAAGGTTATAGAAATTAAAAAAGGTGATCAAGATGTATCGGATCGCATTGCGGAAGTCGCTGTAAACCAATTGAAAGTTGCAACATTTAAGGCGAAAGGAAAGCAGAATGAATCAGTTTCTAACGTTGGAACAGGTAAAACTACACCTGAAAGTTGATCATGATGATGAAGATTCTGATATTGAGGCATTAATTGATGCCTCATTTATCGCATTCGAAGAGTCAACAAATCGTAAGCTTTACCCTGAAAATGAGGCAATTCCTAAAGATGTTAAAAATGGTATTCATATCAGTGATGCAATTATTCAAGGTGCTAAATTGTTAATAGGTCACTGGTATCGCAACAGGGAAACCACGGGTAATTTACAAAACTTACCATTTGCTACAGAGTGGCTTTGGCGTAGGCATCGATTTGTGAATGTGGGGTGATTTATGGGTATTCCTGCAGGCGAACTCCGCCACCGCGTCACAATCCAACACTTTGTTGAACAGCGTGATGAATACAACAACTTGCTTGATAAAGCTTGGGTTGAATACAAAAAACTCTGGGGAAAAATTGAGTTTTTGTCTGTAAAAGACACTTTAGCAGCCAAAGCAGCAAGTTCAGAAACCACAGCTCGCTTAAAGATTCGCAAGCGAACTGACATCACGACTGAAATGCGTGTGCTTTGGAAAGATCAGGTTTTTCAAATAGCTTCACCGCCCAAGCCTGATAATGAAAATGGCGAGATTTATGTGACATTTGAGCTGAAATTATTGGAGTTAGAATGAATAAATTTAGCGATGAAATGCAATATCAAGGGTCAACAGGTGGTTGCATGCTTAGCGAGGATCACCTTAAAAATACATATTTGTTGAAAGGTGGGGAAAAGGTTGTTTCACCTCGCCAAAATACTAATTTACAAGAGTATTTGGAGAAACTATGTCAATCCAATTCCAAATCCACGGACTTGAAAGCCTTCAATCCAAGCTTGAACAGCTCAATAACCCACGTAAAGTTAAATCCGCAGCTCGAAAGGCAGCACGACAAGCAATGAATATTGCAAGAGATGTGGCAAGAAATGCTGCAAAAAAGTTAGATGATCCAAAGACACCAAAGAAAATATTTAGAGAAATTACTGTTATTAATGGTAAAAGTCGAAATCCTAACAGTATTGTTATGAAGGTTGGTGTTCGTGGTGGGGCAAAAGTTAATTATGTGAATAATGATTATAATATCAGGAATAAAAGAGCTGGAAAAACATATCAACTTGATAGTAGGGTTTTTTATTGGAGATTTTTAGAATTTGGTACATCAAAGCAGCCAGCAACACCATTCATGCGTCCAGCACTATCTAATAATGTTGACTTAATTACAAATAAGTTTAATGACGTATTTATTAGTGAGATTGATAAAGCTTTAGCGAGTGCAACATGAACATTTTACCAATATTCCAAACGCTTCAAGACTCACCTGTTAAAGACTTGGTTCAAAATCGTATCTATGAAGATGTTGCACCACATAAAACCAAATTCCCTTACGTTGTTTGGCAACTTATAGGTGGTATACCTGAGCACAATTTAGATTGTCCGCCACAAATAGATCATTTAACTTTTCAACTCGTTGTTTATGACACACAAGCAACAAGAGCCTCTACTACACGAAAAGCAATCAGCGCTGTTTTAGACCCACTTTGCACAATCACTGATATTCACCCAAATTATTACGAACGCATTGGTGACACTGATGTTTTTGGTCGTGGATTTGATGCGAATTGGTTTTTAGATAGATAGCTGCACCACTTAATCAAACCGTCCTTATTGGGCGGTTTTTTTATGCCTGTTTTCAGGCAAACCACTGGCTAGGGCGACGGTTCGAAAAGCACGTTTCCATGTTCAACGTGCCTGCCAGTTTCTTTTTTTGAACATGGTCATATAAGAGGAAATCTTATGAACATGATGACAACATTAAATTTACGTGCCATGGTCACAAGCGAAAATGGCGAAGCAAAAACAACCAGTTACGCGGTAGCAGAAGCATTTGGAAAACTACATAAAAACGTAATACGAGATATTGAAAAACTAAGATGCTCCGACAAATTTAAAGCGCTCAATTTTGAGCTTTGCTTTGAAAACAACAAGTTACAGAACGGAAAGCCTAGAAAATTTTATCAAATGACTAAAGATGGCTGGATGTTTCTAGTGATGGGCTTTAATGGCGAGAAGGCTGATGCTGTAAAAGAGCAATTTATTGATGCCTTTAACTGGATGGCAAGCCAATTAACCCAAGTCTTTCAATCTAAATGGGCTAGATATAATCATATTGTCGGTTATCGCGAAAATCGCAAACAGCAAGTTAGTTGCTCAGCTAGAGACATGAACGTGTGGAAACATGAAAAGCATCCACTTGATGATGAAATAGCGCAATCGGAAAGAGAGTTGCAGCCGTCATTGCCATTTGCTAGTGGGGTTTAATCATGAATATTGCTTATGTGGTTGTAGAATGCCGACCAAGCACAGACGAAGAAAATTATGCTGACATTAATATTGGTGATGATAGCTATGTGTTTTGCTCAATAGAGCCAGTACCAAACACAGGTGATTGGCAGAAAAATATTGAAGCAGCCATATTGATTGGAATTGATGTAGAGCGAACTAAACCAAAGCATAAGCAC
>NZ_PYIX02000068.1 GCF_003024515.2 Acinetobacter sichuanensis | reverse complement strand
CAGCAACAAGAAACAGCGCCGATCGCACGATCTGACGTTCAAAACAGTTTCCAGGATCTTTTCAATTGATTTGAGGCTTATATGAATATGCATACGACTCAAAAGAGTGAGAGAGACAAAATGACAAAACGCTGTTCTGTTGATGTGAAGTCACCCTGGTTCTTCATAGAGGACCAAATCCCAAACAAAGATGGCACGGCGTTTATTGTGTGGGATGAATTCTTAGACCATGAAATTAAACCTATCCGCTGGAGCGATAAGATCCGTGACTATGCTTCAGGTGAAGTCGAATGGAGTGGAAGCTTCTTATTTTGGCGATATGATGATGGTACACCAGCTGAATCACCAAGAAGCTATCAGCAATCTTAATTTCTTATATTTCCGAGGGTGTAGCCAATTGATTTTGAGATTTGATCAATCTCTTTAAGGCAAAGGTTTGATTCCTTGAATGCCAGTTCGAGTCTGACCATCCCCGTCATTGCCAACAAATTCCCTCAAATGAATCAATTGAAGACAATCATACCAGCCTCACTAAAATAGTTACGGCTTTGACGTTCTGACTTAGGTTCCCAATCTCTATTTTTCAGATTACATGATCCAGCAGCAATTTTAGCCTTGCCAAACTTACTTTGAATGTTTTGAAACGCCGTCATTAACGCTTGCTCTTTTTCAAGCTGCTCTACGTCAGTTAGTAGGCCGATCGTGCGATGTTCTTCTTTTATCAATTCACACAACATCACGCCACATTTCTTAAACTCTATCCCCTCTTTGTACAATTTATCAATCAGTGATGTGGCAGCTTTAACCAGTTGCATCAAATTGTTTGTAGGTTGGGTAAACGTGTATGTTAACGACTTGCTGTAATACGGTTTTGACTGGTCAAATGGGTTGGATTGCAAGAAAACAATCAGAGATCCGCATAGCTGGTGTTCAGCAACAAGCCGATTGAATGCATTATGGGTATATTTGCTGACGGCTTCTTGAAGAATTGAGAGCTCAGTAATTTTCTGGCCGAAAGATTTGCTCGAGACAATCTGTTGTTTCGCCTTAGGTGAACTTTCAAATTCAAAGCATGGCTGGCCAAGCAATTCTAAAATCGTACTTTGCATATTCACATTGAAGAGTTCACGCATTCGATTCGGGTTGGATGTTGCAAGATCCAGCACACTTAAAATCCCCATGTCATTAAGCTTTTTAGCGTACTTTCGCCCTACACCCCATATTTCATCAACTGGCATGCTTTGATAGTAGCTTTCGACATCTACCAGGCTCATTGTCACTAAATTACAGATTCCATTTAATTCTGGATTCTTTTTGGCAAGGTTGTTGGCCATTTTACTTTCAGTCAGTGTTCTACCAACACCCACGCACGTTGTTAAGCCAATAAACTTATATACTTGATGCCGAATCTCCCGTGCCATTTCAGTAGCATCAAAGTTTTTAGTAAATTGAGTAAATTCTATAAAGCCTTCATCAATGCTGTAAATGCTGTAACAGCTTGGATCTACAAAACCAGATAATATTCCATGAAAACGGCGTGACATTTCGCCATACAGCGCAAAATTGCTCGATAGCACATGAACGTTATGTTTATTGATGATGTCTTGGACCTTAAAGAGTGGCGCACCCATCGGGATTTTTAAGAGTTTAGCTTCAGCGCTTCTCGCGATGATTGTTCCGTCATTAGAGCTTAAGACAACGCATGGTTTACCCTTTAACTTAGGGTTCCAAAATGCTTCCATCGAACAATATGCCGAATTTATATCAACATGAATAAATACCCGGTTTGTCATTTTCGTGCGTCTTTAATGATGTAAGTCACTACGCCCCACACAATCAATTCCTGTTCAGGTTTTAGAAAAATATGTGAGTGCTCTTGGTTTTCTGCTTTAAGCCAAACTGGAGGGATAGATTTTGCATCTGGACCAAAAATTTCATTAATTTCACCAGCTGACATTTGCTTGGTGATCATCAACCGCTTAACGGTAAAGTCTGTTTCTAGCTGAGCAACAATAATATCTAGATGCTTGGCATTGAAGCTTCTATCGATTATGAGCTTATCGTTAATATCTATACCAGCATTTAGCATGGAACGAGAGCCTACTTTACCAATAAACGTAGAGTACTCATTGGTGATCAGCATTTCGTTGAGATCGACCGACTTTTCAATAAAATCTTGTGCTGGATTCCCATATGAACTCATTCTGCCCATATCTTGTCAGCTCTCTGTAGAAATTGAGGCGCTACTGAGTTCCTCCAGCGCCAAGTCGATATAGTCGCGGAGGAGGGCGCTCAATTCAGTAGGACTCCTGCCGTGTCTGAGTTCGATAGCAATGTCCTTGAGATTGGACCGTAGCGATTCAACGGCAAGCTTTGCTTTAATCAGGTCTAAGGTACTTCCAAACCTCGCCACTTCCTCGAAAGCCAAGTGAATATACGGTTCAAGACTACTGATCGAAGTATGCCCCGTGTACTCTTGAACCTTTCTCTTGAGGGTCTCACCATCCAGGAGAGCACGCCGAAAATCGTCCCCATTTTCGAATTCATGTTGCTCAATCAAAGCCACAAAAAGCTTGGTAATGAATCTATGCCGGAACATGTGTGCGCAGGCTTGCTCTTCGATCTTGGCAGCCTTGGCAAGCAGCAGTAGTTCATTCGTCAGCGTCTCGGTAGCGAGCCTTAGTCCACTACTTTCCGAAATCAGCAGATAGCCCAAGTCACTAGCGCTACCGATGGTCTTCTTAATGATCCGGTGTCGGAACTTTTCGATGAAATTTACGATCAATTCAAGGTCCATTTTGGAAACCGGCAAGTATCTGTACTCTTCCCTTCCTCCCGAGCGCTTGGCGGTGAAGACCTTGAGAACAGGCTCTTGCTTCATCTTCCTCGCGTTATAGATGTCTTCGACTCTGATGTTCGCGATCTCAACTCGCCTTGCCCCAGTAATCTCCAAAAGCTTGACCAGAATGAAACGCCGTCTTCTCTGATAGGTCGTCGTGCTCACATCCGGAATCACTTCGATCAGTTTTGCGATATTTGTAGAATTGATAGGTAAGCGCCGTGTTGGAGGCTCGGGGTTAGGAAAGGAATGGTGATGCCAATAGGTATGGACTATCTGCTTTCTCTGACCAGCCAGCTTGAACTCCTTCGTCTCAGCCCTGATCGTTCCTGCGGCGCCGACGAACGACGGTTCTAGATAGAGTTCTCCAACGAATCCTAAAAAGCCGAGGCAGGTTCTCCCTATGTTTGCCACATGGGCTGCTCTCCGTTTTCTCTGCTCTGGTTTTCGTGGATCCATTTCTCCTTGGAGCGTTCTGATGAATAGTGAAAAGCGAGAATCAGTCAACCCTATGAATGAGTAGTTGTTGTTAAAGCAAAAGCGAATAAGGTGTGAAAGAAGCTTGGCATATTGAGTAAGTGTCCCACCGCCTTCCTTACGGGAAAGTCCACGCTCAAAACAGTGCAGCATATATAGGTTCGCCTCGGTGCACGGCCTGCCATCGGGCCAACAGAGAAGCGGAATGTTATCAGCTCTGACGCTGAGGACGTGGCTATTTCGATCAACCCCGTAAGGTAATCGGAAAACATCGCTCGTTAGATTATAGAGTTTCTCATCCTTCGGCATTGGACGGGCTCTCATGTAAAGGCGTCTGAGGCCGCTTGCTTAATGAGAACATTAAAAGCAGCTCTCTACGGCGCTTTTTGAAAAGGATCAGATCTGCCGGGTCTGGGCATTTCTCGGCAAACTGTTGGGCGAGTGTTACTGATTCTCTAAAAACATTCGTAACCAGTGCGATTTCATCCCACAACTGAGAGATGGTCCTTTCCTGAGCCTTAATCTTATCTTTGAGGTCCTGCTTGGTTATAGAGGACGATGAAGGCTTGACTACGGTTGAATCGTGAATAGCTTTTGCGGCCTGGCGTCTCAGGTGATCAATAGTCGTAAACCCACCAGGGAGTATGTCATTCGCTCTGTTCTTAAGCGTATTGAGAGACATAGGAGAAATAAAAGCTTCGCTAACCGCCAGCTTTGCAAGTCCACTTTGGCTCTTCAAAGCGATCAAAAGTGTTATGTTTTCTTGATGCTCGGCGGGTGAGTGAATAATCGATTCGAGATACTCAACGCGAGAAAGAACAGATCTGTTGCTAATCTCAAGCTGAGCAGACACCTGCCGTGATGCTTTCTTCATGAATTTTCTCCGGTGATTTTAAAGAGGATCTCATGGCGCTTTCCTGTCGGTGTGTCGAAGAAGACTGGCTCTATCTTTAGCAACCCTTCCATCATTAGGTCTTCGATATAGTCTGCGACTTCATCCGACTGCATGATGGAAAATGATGACAATCCGTAACGCTCACGTAGGAGATTACCCAGATCTTCTGTGTTGCTCTGCCCTATGAGAAGTGCATCAGATGCGTATTCGGCACCGATTCTTCGCAACACCTCTCCTGGAACGGTCTCTGTGATGTAGTGATAAACATGCTCGACATTCGTATGACCCAAAAACCACCGAAGTGTGTCTAGGCCGCCAAATCCGCCGGCCCAGAAGAATGTCATAGCGAAGAAGCGTCTAAGTTGATGGGTACGAATGTAATAACGATGCCCAGTAGCGTCCTGTTGGACTTCGAAATAGTCAGAAAAGCGGTTTAGCACCTTGGCCGCGTCTACTGAACCCATCGCAGACAGGCCAACTTCGCGATAATGAGGCTTGCTGAACAGCCTATCTGAAATCGTAACTGAACTAAGCAAGGAGAGCTTCTGACGAAGATCACCCAAGCTCAGAATGCACCGGGCCGCGACATTGGGAATGGGACGAAGGACCTGTTCACGAGTCTTGCCGAAGTTCCGTTTCCGCAAGTCAAACTGTAAATAATAGCCATGGGACTTCTTAACAAGGCAGGTATCTGCCTTAAGATCCCTAAGCTCTCCAGAACGTCTGGCACTAAGCGCAGCGAGTATTATCCAGATGGCACCATAAAGTACCTCAATTAGCTGGAGCAGTCCCTCATTCTCTCTGAACCGCTTAAAAAACAGAGCGCTACCGCCTCCACGGTTCTGCCCGCGAAAATCTGCCGAGAGATCCCAGATACTTACTCCGATGTCTCGCAACCTCTTTGGGATCAGCTCTATCGTTTCAGATTGGGTCAAATCCCCGATGGCACATCCACGTGCATCAGCCTCTCGCGCCAAGGCCAGATAACCATCGATAAGGACCTGACCCAAATCTAAGTAGAACTCCACTGCGTTCCGAAACGATGAAAATACGACGTCCCGAGGCAGCGACCGGTAACGCCCGGTGCCCTTCATCTTAAGTTGCCCGAGGAAAGCTCTATTATCCAAGGCTGTTAGCGAAAGATGGTTGATATGGTCCAGCCCACAGAGCTTAAGGAGTTCCATCCGTTTAAGCGATTGTCGGTAGAAATCAACCCCAGCCTCAGAGGGAAGTGGATCATCATACAGAACCATGGACGAAACCATGGGATACTCTCTAAAGGTCTTCTCGGATGGGCTAAAGTGGAGCTCGTCCAGCACCAGCCCCCGGAATTTAGGCGTCACTAAAGTTCGCTCATGATAAATTTCAGAGTAGATACTGTTTGGAGAAACTTGATGACTAAAAAATGAATGCCCATGACTACCCGCCTTAATCGGTATGCGTTTGTAGTTTCCGTTGATCCACAGAAAAATCCTAGCCGCAACAATCTCCGACTCTGATAAGCCAAGGTTGCTCTCATCTACATCATCAACAATAGCGATTCCAGGAACCTTTGATAGAACGTACTGTGTCTCCAGCTTCGTAACCTGATGGCTGTTGAGGCGAAGGAAACGCTGTAGCTCTTCACGCGCAGCGTAGAGATTGTTCTTAGCGTACTGATCAGTAGCCAACACAGCCATGAACTCAGTTATGTCATGCGGCGTAATTAGCTTGAACTGATGGGATGCCAGTTGGAAATGCTCGGCTCTCAGGAGAAAGTAGTCGATGATACCTAAGGTCGTACGAACCCTTTGCTGTACCGTCTTCGGGGCAAGCTGGCTGCCTCCGGTGGCCAACGGATGGGACGACAGACATAAATATGCCTTTATGCTTTCCAAAAGGTTGTGATGTCTTGGGTGGGTGAGCAGTAGCCCATCATCGAGCCTAACCCTGAAATCAATAACAGTGTCTCTCTTGCCATTTTCGGCAAAACGAGCGCTCCATACTGGGTCATCGAACTTCGAATTGAGCCATTCAGCGCTTCGGAATAGTCCTAGATCCGCATCGACTGATCGCGTTATGAAGTCCAATTCGCGAGGTAGCGCGCTGCTATCATCCATAGACTAGACCCTCAAACTGTTGAGGATTCGCTATCCCCTTAGCCTTAACTAGACAACCGCGGATATATGGATCTAGATAACCATCAGATTCAATGTGAGCCTCTATCTTCGCTGCGAACTGGCTCCAGTACACAGCCGTTCCCGCCGCACGTGGGCCAGCTTGCTCAACGGCCATTTTTAGCGAGAGGAGCACACCAAGAACGCCTTCATCGATAGAAATAACGATCTCTGGATCTGACGAACCAGATATTTGCTCAGAGGAACTACTCAGCTGTTCGGGTTCTTCAGGCGGCGTTCGAAGGGCATGCGCCTCTAGAAACATATCCAACTCACTCATGCTGCTAAAGTCCGTTGCATCAAGCAGATAAGGAGAGTCCTTCATAGCGTGGACAATCACCGCGTTTTGGAAAATCCTGACCCACCGCTCTTGGAAAAACTGCATGATGGTAGGCGGCAGATAATGGTTCATGGCGACTCGTTTCGAGTTGCCTAGTGACTCTGCCATTTTCTCTATGCTTAACGACTTGAGGTAGACGAGAACACCTGCGGTAGCCCTTATCCGGGCCAGCGACAATACGGAGACCATGTCTCCTAACTCGGCGCTATGAGCTTGTATAAAGGCTTTCTGCCGGAGGATCTTGGCGAAGCTGGTCTGGTTTGTGAAAGTGTAAGGTTCCTGAAAGCCCTGACCACCCGCGACGATGAACAATCGTCGCCAGGCATCATCCCTTTTCTCCTTGAGATAGCGCCTAACCGGGGCCGTGATCTGGATAAGCAGCTCGACCACCGAAGCTGCGTCGTCGCTCAGTACAACCTCCTGTTGCTTCCCTTTCCGGTTTTTCTTCACAACAAGCACAGATCCAGAGTCGGTCTTAACAAAGCCGGTTCGCTTACCGTTTCGGTCGAATAACTCGCATTTCAATAGAGATGCCTCGGTCAGAACGGGATGCTGCGCTACTAGCCAGAGAGCGATGGGAGCAATCGCATACTTCGTCGGCATAGCCAGATTCGCCGCTAACTCCGATGTTGAAAAAGAACTCCCTGTTGCGCTTACCAAGTGGCCGCGCATAGCGTGGTCGATGATTGCAAATCCGTTGTGGGTTTCTTTTACAGTTCTGATAAGGCTGTTCATCCCCATCACAGGCTGGCCATAAGCCCGAGCAGATATTCGAGAACCTAGCGTTATCAGATCCCCTTGATCGCAGGCCTGATCAATAACGTTCAAACGATGAGCTATGTGATCAATCTCCCGTCGAGCCCACCGAACGACTTTATTGAAGTCGTCTTCGATCTGTCTGAATAGAAGCTCCGTTGCCTCCTTATCTGTGACAGACAGTGGGATCTGGGTCAAAAGCTTTTGTGATACAAGGGATTCACCATCAGCGTATCGATGGTGGCCTACTTCATGGAGGAATCGAGTGAGCTTTTTGCTCCCTTCGGGCCACACATCGCCAAGCGGGGAACACATAAGCCCTCCGCTAACCAGAACAGACTTTGCCCAACAGATGATTCTGATCCATTGGCGCTGAAGGTTTGCCAACACCCGTTCCGTCGGTTGGGTTTGGCTCCGCTCGGAGTACCCTTCGAAATGCCAGCGCTGAAAGCTCCAGAAAAGCTGATATACAAAGACTGGATCTTGGAGCACGTGAGCGTTTAAGGAAGGTCTGTCTATCGGATCATCGTCATACCAGCGCAGAAAATCATCAAATCGAGAGACCACATTAGCGTAGTTACTATAATGACTATGAGCCAAGGCGTGCTTCTTACTCTCCTGGTGTAATTCCATCGTAAAATCAGGCCCAAAAACATCGAAGATGGCTCCCATCTTTAATCGAAATGAGTTCGCGCTTCTGTCTGCGACTTGCCACCCCATGAGCTTGGCTGCTCGTACAGGGTCAATCCCAATAGCTTCAAACTGAGCGATGCATTCTCGGACCTGGCTATCTGTAAGGTCTGAATATACAAAAATATTGATAGGAGACGATTTAGACAGCTCAGCGAGGAGTTTAAAGAAATACCGGACAAGTCTCTGTCTGCCTGAGTATTTTACTTCAGCAGCCAGAAAACAGTTTGAGTAAAGCGCGCCATAGAAAAGGCGCTGAATGCTCAGAAAAGCATTTGTTCGAAGGTCTAGAGTGCTTGTGATAGGTGGATGGTTGATTAGCCACAGGAAACATTCGAAGTAGAACACAGCCCTATTAGCGCTCCGCCGCTGGGACGGCGGTAAATTAGCAAGGTGAGATTGAATTAGAAGCAAAACATTACCGGACAGAACCAGAAACTGGAAATTCTTATCTGTGTGGCCTTTCGTAATGATACCTTGGGGAAAACTTTTTGGGGAAACCCGACTCATAAAGAGATCTCACTCACCTTGCTCTACAAGATAAGCCTACTA
>NZ_PYIX02000067.1 GCF_003024515.2 Acinetobacter sichuanensis | reverse complement strand
ACGTTCTAAAAAGCGATTTACACTGTCGTGTGAGATTTGATAGGTATCTGCAAGTTGCGTACAACTTATAGAGTGTGGTTCTGTCATAAGAAACCCCATATAAATGGGTAAAGTACATTGAGCTGTAGAAGCATGTTTCGTTTGTCTAATCACATATATGTTTTACAGCATATTGACTATTTTTTCATGCTGTCAATGCGTAAGTCCTATAGATTTATCCAAGTGAACTCTATATTTAGCCTGTGTTGCATATCCTTTAAAAACAATATGATGTCCATGTGTTGCTGATTGCATGTTTTGAGGGATTTTTTTCCCACATGCTATAGCTTTTTCTTCCCAAGTAGGTTCTAGTCCCAACGGATCAACCCATCTCACTGGATTGGGTGCATAAGCATAAATATTATATCCGCCTTTTAACCCAATCGGATCTCTACTTATAAACCGTCCTACATACGGTGAGTAATACCGATAACGGTTGTAATGCAATCCCGTCTCCTCATCATAATACTGTCCTTGAAAACGGATATTATTCGTGATGATTTCACTGTCCCTAATGTCTCGCTTGGTGTGGTTTTCAGGTTTACCACTCGAGCGTAGCTCTCGCCTTGCGCTTCGGGAAAAACGATGTTTTTCTTATCCTCGCTCACCCATGCTTTGTAGTTCGCTGTCCAAACAATCGCCCCTGTTTGGTCACTCATTTCCTGTGGTGTACCTAAGTGGTCACAGTGGTAAAACCACACTCGATCAAACTTTTCTACTTTTTGAATGGTATGCCATAACGGGTCTTTGTCGTAGTCATAGCCATTCGCCCACTCACTTGCGCTCGGGCAAAGCGGTGCTTTGCTCTTCCTTGCTCAGGTGTTGATTGATTTGTTGTCGGTAGGTGGCTTGAATTAACGGGACAAAGCTTCTATTTTCATACACGTAGTGTTTGGTGTATTGGTTTGTAGATTCATACGCTAAGGTATCTCCATCCCATCCATAGTGGGTGGTTTCGGTATAGTGACTGCGTCCTGCTTGAATGTGTTGTTTGGACTTTTCGATGCGTCGACCCAATGCATCGTAGTGGTAGTGGATTTCGGCTTTGTCATTTTTACTGCGGATCAGTTGTCCCAATGCATCCCATTCAAAGTGTTGGAGTTGTCCGCCATCATTTTGCACAATCAGCTGACCATAGTCATCGTATTGGTATTTCTGATCTATGTAGTCTAGTACTACATTGTTCACTAAGCTGTTGTAGCCATGTTTATGGGTCGGCTCAAAGTAGGTGTCTTGGCGTATTGCTATATGGGGTTTGTTGATGGCTTTGTATTTTATTTGGATTAATGGTATTACTTACAGGGTCAAAGGCAAATGTTTCTTTGCCTTTGAATTAAAGTTATTAGCGCAGCCTTAAAACTACCAATCTGAAAGTACACCGTCTTCATCTTCAACTCTAATTTCTGTTTTGCTTCTAATCCAGTTAAGCAATTTTTTCAAATCATACGTTATTTCAGGTCCATGAGAAGATATTTCTAAGAAAATATAAGTAGCTTTGAAAATAAACCTAACGTCATAATCCCAATCCCCCTGTTTTCCATACGTTTCTCTCAATAAAACAGTATTGTTCTCTTTATCAGTTTTTATAAATGTGCGCAAATCTTCCAAATTTTTGATAATTAATTTGTCATTATCTGTATACCAGTTTTTATCTTTAAAAAATATATATCTTTCAGCTGACATTTAACTTAATCTCCGTGATTGCGAATAACTTAAAAGCTCTATTTTCTTGGTTTCCAATACTCTAATTTTTCAAAAGCTCTTTCTAAATCATCCTGATCATCTACCCCTAAACTATTATCAAATTTACTAGATAAAATTTTTCTAATATTTGCTAGTTTTTCAGAAATATTATTATCATCTATAAATTTAGTAGTTTCATCTGCATATTCTAGATAAGAGCTTGGTAGGGTTTTCAGTTTTACACTCATCCCACTGCGGTGTTTGGTGTTGATTAATCTGTTGTCTGTACGTGGCTTGAATCAGTGGAACAAAGCTTCCATTTTCATACACATACACATAGTGTTTGGTGTATTGGTTGCTACTCTCATAAGCGAGTGTATCACCATCCCAACCGTATTGGGTGGGTTTAGTGTAATGTATTAGCCCCCGTAAAAACGGACAGTTAACTTAGCTTTATTTTACATTAATCATGGGTTTGTGTAGTGGTGTTAAAATGAGTAGTATACTTTTGGAACACCATCAAATATATTAACCATAAGCCTTTGGAAATGACAGCAGCGGCTTTTAAATGAACTCAGATTTTTTAGATTCAAACAATTTTTACAACTAACACAAGTTAAACGAATGATTTTAGTTTAAAGACTAACTTTTATTTAGTCAGTATCAGCATTCCCCAAATCCCCTATCACAAAACTCAATATGATATTATTTTGGAAAATATTTATATTTCAATTGAGCTACTTATGGGTTTAAATCAAAAAAATCTTTTAAAAGCCTGGCAACATTATATTGAAATTACAGGCTGTGAAAAATCTAAAATACCAGTAAAAAATATAGATCATTGCCAGATTATTAATTTCAAAGAAGCTGATTTTAATGAGAACATCAGTAGTAAAGGTGTTTTTATTGAATTATATCCTGATCAAATCGCACATTTGACTGAAAAATATGTCGTTTTCGATCAAGAAACGGATGAAAACAAACTGAGTGAAGAGTTACTGTTTGCATTTCCACTGCTCAATATACATCACAAAAATGAATCGTTTTATCTGCCAATATTTACCATAGACCTACCTTCCAATTTTTTACTTGAAAATGATTTTACAGGCTTTGATCTTTCGTCCAATGTCTCAAATATGGTGAAAGTTAATCTAGCTGTTCTACTCAATTATTTTGATGTCGAAATTGATGATTTGGATGAATCACGTAACATACTTGAGCTGATGAGTCTTGTTTGTGATCGTCCATTTGCTGATTTTAAAACGCTTTATTTTGGTTTCCTTGAATGGGCCAATGAACGATTAGCGTCCAAGAACAATAACTTTAAGTCTATATACTTTGCACCGCATACACATGGCTTGATCTATGGCACAAAAAATGATGATGCAGGGACAACTCGTGATCTACAAGACTTCAAACATATACTCGGTGAAATAGAATCTGATCCACAAATAATTGCTAAAAAATACCCATTACTCAACGAATATTTAACCAAGAATGGTGACAGCACCTCGATTGTTGAACAAGATCATATTACTTTAAATACAACCTATGGTCTTTTTGAAACTAAGTACTCTTTAGGGCGTGGACAATATCAAGCCATTCAAGTCGCCAATATTCATCCTGCCAATCCCCTCATCGCTGTACAAGGAGCTCCCGGTACTGGAAAAACCACGTTATTCAAATCACTCATTGCTCAACAAGTTTCAGCACGTGCTCTTGCCATCATTGAGGGTGCAGACCGAAATATGAATATGCTTGTCTGTTCTACAGCAGTTAAAGCTGTAGATAACGTGATTGCTGATCTTAAATCAGATCCTTTTACCCAAAACCTAGACTGGTTATGGTTCCATGGTGGTTCAAACGCCAAAATTGGCATTGAAATCGAAGAACGTCTGAAACGACATATTAATAGATTGAGTTTAACTGACTACGATGATGCTGAATATTCACGACTTAAGCAGGCTATTCTCCAAACCCAAAATCGTATTGATCAATTGAGTTTAAATTATTTATCAGCCATTGATGAACTCAGCAAACGTAAAGCTGATATTTCTTTTTTAACAATTGATCATACTTTAGATGATTTTTTTCTGAAAAATACCCTTCAACAACACTTTCAGGAATCGTCTAAACAGTTAGACTTGCAATATCAATCCAATGTTTACAGCCACGTTGTTTTAAATCTTGGTTTGGAATTAGCCCAACAGAATGGAAAAAAGGTAGATTGAATTAACTCGATAAACACTAGAAATTAAATGAGTTTTTACACTGCGAAGTGGGTAACAGACCAAAAATATCATATCGTTAATTTAGTCAGCAAACTCAATGGTCTTGATCTTATGTTTATTTAATTGACGTTCTTACAAGTCTACTCTCCCTATAAAATTAAATATATCAAAGAATTAGAACCAAATAAATGAAACTCCACTTGAGTTCAAGTAGGTGCTCAGCAGATGCTTATTACTGTAAGTTACTCTTTTTCAGGCTTATCTACATAAATAAAAGCCTCTAACTACCCACAAAATTTTATTTTATGCATATAGGCAATTTGAGTACTGTTCCCATTTTAAATGGTTTTGGTACGTTGATTTAAGGGAACATAACCTTACCATTCAGGCATATTGTTAAACATTTTAGATAAACCGCTACGATACAGATTTTTCATGCCTTGAGGCATTAGACCACGTGAACAACTTCCTAACAAATCAATCATATACATTTCCGCAAATGACTTACAACGGTAAAAATTTCCATCCTCAAAAAGCCATGCTTCGTATTCACCATCCTGCGTTTGTTGAAATGGCAATAAGATACGAGTTAAATATTCTGTAATATTAATGACACTGTCTTTAAATTCTTTATGCAGAGGTAAAGTACCACGGCTAAAATAACCAATTTCAGATTCATCTTTTATATTCACCACATCTAAGATGTTGCCTCGCTCCTCACCTGTCAATTTAAATAATTCAAAATAGTTTACATAGTGATAATGGTTCTGTTCTGCTTGAGCTAGGCTTTGAGGATTTTCAATATAGTCTTCCTCATTCATTTCTATAATACTGTGATAAGCTCTAAACCCTTTTTTATCTTCTTTAAGATAACTTATATTTTCAATTTTAGATAAAGCAGAATATGTTAAAAAGTCATAAGTGAAATTCTTGGAAATTTCTATTCCACCAGCCAACACAAAATCTTTATATGATTTTGGCAAAACCATTCCTAAGTCTTTTTCTTTTTTATCTAACTGGTTTTGTATAGCTACGACATCAAAATGTCTTATTAAGTTCAAATATTCAGCTTTTAAATGACTAAAATCACTTGCATCAAATTCGGGGTTTTCTCCTTTAAAATTTTCATAATTATCAATAAATTCTATAAAAAATTGTTGCCATATTTCAGCTGTACCGATATACCCTGAATGTATATGTCTTAAAGCGGTTGTTGGAAAATTCATTTTTTGTTCCATTATATTAAACTCTTATTTATCTGGATCTGGACTATGTGAGGTTTTAATTTTCCCTTTTTCCGTCCAATAAAAACTCATTGGCACCATACTATGAGAAAGTACAATATATTTTTCACTTGAAGATGTGCCATCAGATTTTAACATTCCATCTAGTAAACGCCCACCATCTTGATTTTTGAATCAATTTGACTATTTTTTCATGCTGTCAATGTGTAAGTCCTAGTTGATAGGATGCAATATAAACACATCAAACGCTATCAATAAATTTTGCTATAATAACAATATCATGCATAGTTTATCGTAGTTACTTCATACAAATTTATGAGTCTTACAGAATCAAGAGTACGACAGGCAAAACCTAAGGAAAAAATTTACTTTTTAGCTGATGACGATGGTTTAAGCTTAAAAGTAGATCCGAATGGAAGAAAGTCTTGGAGCTATCGTTATTCGATAGAAGGCTCTACAAAAAGACCTAGAATTAAATTGGGTCTTTATCCTTTCATGTCATTAAAAGATGCTCGATCTGCACGAGATGAATACAAACTCAGTCTGGATACTTCTTATATTTCAAAAAATAAAGAATTATCTTTTCAAGAAGTCTGTGAAGAATGGCTATCTTTTAAAATAAAAAATTCTTTTGAAGATAAACCTCGCTGTGGTGTCATAGAGTTAGCTAAAAAATGTTTAACTCAAGACATTTACCCACATATTCATGATTTATCGTTTAGTCATGTAAAACGATATGATCTTGTCATTATCATTAAAAATATAGAATCACGTGGTGTAAAAGAACCTGTTAAAAAAGCATATAGTTATTTAAAACAAATTTATGATTATGCTGTGGCTATGGGGTATTGTGAATATAATATTGCAAATGGTCTGAATAAAATATTTTTAAATAATAAAATTAAGAAAAATTATCCTTATTTAAAATCAGATGATTTATCTGTTTTTATAGATAGAATCAGTCAATTAAATACAGACCCTATTATAAAAAAAGCATTATGGTTAAAGCTTTATACTGGCGTTCGTGGTTCAGAGCTTTTACTTTGTGAACCCCATCATTTTGATTTAGAAAATAAAGTATGGAAAATCCCTGCTCTTCATGTCAAACAATTCAGAAGAAAAGTTATTTTAGGGCATGATATTCCTGACTTTTTAGTACCTTTATCTACTCAAGCTATAAAAATTATAGAATCTGCTTTAGTGTGGTCACACGGTGAAAAGTATGTATTTTACAGTCCTCGAAACCCAAATCAACATATACATTTTAATACATTAAATAGTTGTATTAGAAAAATGGGCTATAATAAAACTGAATTATCTTCTCATGGTTTAAGATCTACTTTTAGTACAATATTAAATGATTCAGGACTATTTCAATCGAGTTGGATTGAAGCCCAACTTTCACATACTGATAAAAATAAAACACGAGCAAGTTATAATCATGCTGAATATTTTAATCAACGTAAAGAAATGATGCAGTGGTGGGGAGATTATATTGAAAAATACAGTTCAATTTAATTTATATTTTTGATCAATTTATATTTTTTAAATACCACTTAAATGGTATTAACTTATAATTAATTGCATCTTAAAATTCATTTAGCTCTATCAAATCCATCAAAGATAAAAGTAAATAGGTTTTATCCCTAGAGTTATCCACAGAAATTGCGGATAATTTAAGAACACTTACCCTTGATAAATAAAAGAAAAAATATATTTTGATTCTTTTTTAATCTAAAATACCCAATAAGTATAATATATCTATCCAAAATAATCAGACTTCTAATTTGACTATCTCCTTTTATTCATTGTAGTAGTATTTAAATCTAACGTGTTGTCCATTTATCTTCATATCTTGATTCTATCTTATAGTTCAATTAAATTTTCAAGCGATCTAAATTAAAACAGACAGGCTATTTAAAATATTAAAAATAAAAAATTTTCAAATCATTCAATATAGATCAAATTTACTACTGAATATTAAATTTAATTTCTTTTAATAATGTATGGTTTCTAAAAATGAGTTAGAATATCAATTCAAATCAATAGAATTTTAAATACTATTGATTTCAACTTTCATTTGAATGTTGTGTATTCTAATATATTAATTTACAAGGGATAAATAATGGATAAGTTACAATGCATGGATGCATTTGTACGTGTGGCAGAAAGTGGTAGTTTTATAAAAGCAGCAGAACAATTGGGTGTCACTCGTTCGGTCATTAGTAGCCGTATTCAACAGCTAGAAAATTTTATTAAAGCCCCTCTCTTTCATCGTAGTACGCGCTCTGTGCGTTTGTCCGATATTGGTGAACGCTATTATCATGAGTGTGCTGATATTATTAAACGCTTTGAATTTTTAGCAGATGAAATGGCACATGCCACCTCCAAAATGCAAGGACGTTTACGCATTCATATGGCGCCAGGTTTTGCGATTGATCATTTTGGTCATCTACTTACGATTTTCTTGAAAGAATATCCTGATTTAAATATCGATATCGTGGTTAATGACCGAATTATCGACCCAATTGCAGAAGGCTTTGATATTGTTTTTCAAATGTTCCCACCTACTGGTGAAAGCTTAGTCGAAAGAAAACTGTTTAATGTGAATCGAGTGCTTTGCTGTTCGCCTCAATATCTCAAAAATATTGAACCAATCCAACATCCTGAACAATTAAAAGACCTCCCTCTAGGCTATTATTCGGGTTATCCAACCCGAAATCGCATTCAATATTTAGAAGGGACTGAATTTAAAGACATGGAAATCAATATTCATGTTCTTTCTTCTTCTGTGCACTTATTACGTGATTTTGCTCTAAGTGAAGGAGGCATAGTCTGCCTCCCAACCTTGGTTTCACATAAGCATATTATGAATCAACAACTGATCACGATTTTACCTGAATATCCTTTATTGAATTACGGCTTACGTGCAGTCTTCCCTGCCAACTCCAAAAATTTATCTAAAATCAGAAAGCTTTTAGACTTTTTATTGGCTCGGTTAGACACTATTCCTACTTGGGATGTTGAATTGATTAAAGCTCAACATTTATCTGAAAAAGTTAAACTCTTTCAATAATCAAAGCAATGCCTTGACCTACACCGATACACATTGAGCACAGGGCATATTTGCCACCTGTTGCTTCAAGCTGATTCAGTGCTGTAATCACCAGACGTGCACCTGATGCGCCAAGTGGATGACCCAAAGCAATCGCACCACCGTTTGGATTGACTTTCTCTGAACCATCGGCAATGCCTAAATCACGCGTCACAGCCAATGCTTGTGCTGCAAAAGCTTCGTTCAGTTCAATCACATCCATTTGCTCAAGTGTTAAACCTGTTTGAGCCAGTAATTTTTTGATCGCAGGTGCAGGACCAAAGCCCATAATGCGAGGCTCAACACCGACTGTTGTTGCACCAATCACTTTGGCACGAGCTTTTAAACCATAAGTTGCAACGGCATCATCAGAAGCGATGAGCAATGCTGCTGCACCATCGTTAATGCCTGAAGCATTGCCCGCAGTCACTGTACCTTCAGCTTTCACCACAGGTTTTAACTTAGTTAACGCTTCAATAGTTGTAGCACGAGGATGTTCATCTTTTGCAACAACAATGGCATCACCTTTGCGCTGTGGAATGGTCACTGCAATAATTTCTTTGTCGAAGAAACCTTTTGCCTGTGCAGCA
>NZ_PYIX02000066.1 GCF_003024515.2 Acinetobacter sichuanensis | reverse complement strand
CAGGCTACCGCTTTCATATCGATGCGCGATAAATTCAAACAGTACCTGGGTTTCTGCATCGGTTTTTTTCACATAACCAATGTCATTTATCTGACCACCCGATATTTCAAAATAAACGGGAAGCCCACCGCTATCTACAGCGAGATGAATTTTTGTAGAACTCCCACCCCGACTTTTTCCTATCGCTTCATCTGAACTGCTTGCGGCTCCGCTACTGTCTTGATGCGCTTTGACAATACTTCCATCAATAAACAACCATTCTGGATCATTATCGGACGATATGCTTTGAAACCATTTTTGTAACACACCTTTCTTTGACCAAAGGTTAAAGCGCTTAAATACAGAGTTCCAACGACCGAATCTTTCAGGCAAATCTCGCCACTGAATGCCTGTGCGCATACGATAAAGTATGCCTTCCAGTGTATTTCGGTGTTCATATTTATTGTAAACACGCCCTGTCTCTTTAAGTATTTGCTTTAGGGCTTCCTAGGCGTTATCTGTTAGCATTGTCCTTGGCATAGCAACGTCCGTTCTCGGTGGTATTTTTGATTTTTGGCGAAACCATTATACCTTGTTGCTATGCCGTTCATTTTTCACTCAAAGATCAACAGCCTCTAGTAAGGCACGTACTTGAAGCACTTAAAAGATAAAAATAAAGGCTCTCTAATGTGTTTAGGAGCCATCTAACTTATAGTTGTTTCGGGTGAGGCTTATTTGTTTTTGTGCTCCAGTGCTGTAAGTGATGTACCTACGATAAATATAGACACGACAAACAAGCCTAAATCTTTTAGCAAAAACTGGCCAGGAACCACAGAGATCGCAGGAAACCCAAGAGATGCCTCAAAAACACCGGGTGTAGTCAGCATGAACGACAATGTCGTAAAAAAGAGTCCGGTTGAAAGTACACCGCCCAAGATTGCGAGCTTAGGGGAGAAAACTCGTGCAGCGATTAACAGGCCAACTGAAATTTCAAGCACACCCAGAAAATTTGAGAATCCTTGAATGCTGAGGAAGCTATACATCCACGAAAGCAGAGGGCTATTACTAACAAAACCATGTATACCGTTTGCTTCGTAGCTAGTGAATTTCATGCCACCAAACCACAAATATATTATCGTCATGGCAACGTAGATGCCACCTATACCAAACTTAGTGATTTTTGCACCGAGATTATTACTAAGGGTATTGGTAGTCTGGACACCATTTTCAATTTCGGGAATAGTCATCTTATATCTCCAATTATTTTTAGCCATGTGGACTCACTCTATGTAGCCCACTAAAATGATATGACTCTTGAGAAAAACTATATGTTTACTCGAGTCGAACCTAACTTAGGTAATTGCTGTAGTTGAGCACCAATGGATTAGACATCAATGCCTAGTGGTTGAACGGCCGGGAAGTCGACCTCGGTCTGTGTCACTTCGTTAACGTAGTTAGTGAAAGTGTTCAGGGCAACAGCCAACAGAATATCCACTACATGTGCATCACTGTAGCCAGCGTTCAGCACCGCTTGGACCTGGTCATTGCTGACTTGCCCGCGCTGGCGGACTACGGCGGCAGCAAAACGCACGGCTGCGTCGGCCTTAGGGTCATTTGATGCACCGCTGCGGTTGGCAGTGAGTTCAGCATCATCAAGCTTGGCCACCTTACGGCCTAGGAAGGAATGGCCAGCAAGGCAATAATCGCAGCCGTTGATCTCAGCGACGGCTAGGGCAATACGCTCAAGAGTCGCTGTACCCAAGCCGCCCTGTGCTGATGCTGCGCTCAATTGCAGGTAGCCAGTCAGCGCAGCAGGGCTGTTGGCAACGACGCGGAACATGTTAGGAACGCGGCCCAGTTGTTTTTCCACAGCCTTGAGTGAGGTATGGGTAGCAGTAGGCGCGGCGTCGATTGTGGTAGGGGTGTTCAAACGTGACATAAATTTCTCCTAGTGATTTGAAAGACAGCACGCTGTATTGGCGTGGAATAAATTGTATTTAAGAAGGTTCTGCTTGATAATCCGTTGCTATCAGACAGCTCATCTTCACGTCTTGCGCAGTCGCCATTTCAGTGCCACTACACACCTTCGTTGACGTCACGCCGTCCTGATTTCTAAGGAGGTCTTCGAGACTCCAAAAACACCCTCCGGCAACGATCACATTATTTATTTTTCATAAAGCCTCCTTGGTTTTTATCTATTTACTAATGGAACTGAATTTACAGCATGTAAAATAGATATAACATGCTCAATAGTTCGTATAATGTGACTTATTAGACAGTTTACGTAGGGGCTATGTATGGATGCAGACTTTGGATATCAGATTAAAAGAGTTGTGAAATTAAGGGTTCACGAAAAACTGCAAATATAGGGCAAATCAGATTGTCTATACCCATAATTTAGAGCGCCCGAGCATCAGGAACTCACTGAAAGCAGACGTTTCTGAAAATAAACAAGGCACAGCGCTTGAAAATTTCGAGACATCAACGTTTTGCCAAAAGGCTAAAAATGCGTGCACTACTCATTTCGCATTTAAAGAGAGCATCGGTTATTAGGCAATAACGATGTGGCCAAAATTTGTCGACCACTACACTATCTCGTAAACGAGTTTGATAGACGTCAACTAGTACGTATTTTTAGTGTAAGGTCATATTAATGCACGATGCTAAACTCTGCTGTGAGCTAGGTAGGATGTATAAATACCATAAATATTTCAATGCTTTACTTTTTAAAGCTCAAGTGAGTTACTCAGTTCCGACTGTTGGTGGCAGATTTGGAATCTCGCGATTTGTCTTAAATGTCAGCCAAGCAAGTCTCTCGCTAATAAAGTGTTGACTATCCCTGACAAAGTAACAATTTCTTGCCATAATCAGACTTAAGCACTTTACTTAGAGTGTATGTGCGCCGCTTAATGCATCAATGCTGCTAATTCCCTGATTGACATCAATCACTTTGTTTCCTGTTTGATACTCTGAGATAAACAAGATCGAATGATGCAAAAGGGGACTATTTAAATACTGAGGGAACAAATGGCAGTAGATTTGAGCATAGAAACCGCTCTGCTCCTAGAGCGCTGGCAAGGCATTGTAAACTCGATGGCTCAAGTCGCGGAAGTGCCTTGTGTGCTGATTAATCGATTAGATAAAAACGAAATTTGTCAGGCTGTTGGCAGTGTGTCAGTACCAACTTTTTATTGCGGTGAACCTGTTCCATTGGCACTTAACACTTATTGTTCCCAAGTCATTTCCAGTAACCAGCCATTACTAGTTGAAAATGCAATCGGTACCCGATATGAAAACAATAACCCAACATTTGCAGCAGGCTTTAGTTATTACTATGGCCTGCCATTGCTTTGGCCTAGCGGAAAAACTTTCGGTACTTTGTGTATGTTGGACTTTTCAAGCCCAGATCGGGCATCACAACACTGTTCCTTACTCACACTTTTTAAGCAGGCCATTGAATACGATTTACAGATGCTTCAACAACAGCAAGATCTGCTAAAGCGTGAGCAACAAGCAGACAAAAAATTTATACAACTATTCAATGAGATGTCAAATAGGATAAGACCGGTAACTAATAATAAGTTGCTTCAATCTGAGTTGTTTGTACTTTTGACAAGCCAATACCAATACTGGCATCAGGAACTGGATAAGCAGCTTAATCAAACCGTCCTGACTGATGAAAACTCCATTCATATAGCGGCACTGGTTCGAATTTGGTCAAATTTGTTGGCGATTGCCCATGAAACAGAATGGTTGAGAGCTACGGCAGTTCTAGAACCTTATAGTTGTGATGCTGTTGCGTCACTGGTCAATGCAACTCCATTATTAGAACAAGCAGTGTATAAAACAGCGCTGACCCTTGGTGCTGATCTCGTTTTGAGGAGTCATTTGCCTAATCCACTGTTACTAAGTGGGAAACCAGAGTTATGGTCTCTGATAGGACTAGCTATCACGAGCTTTTTAGTTGTTGGCGCCAGCGGTACAAGTATAACTATTTTTGTCAGTAACCGATTAAAAGGTAAGTACAGAGTTTTGGAATGGTCCCTTCTTGTAAAAGGCCAGACGATGCCGCTGCGTTTTACCCGCGATAATCAAGCGCTTTATGGTTTTGCAACAGTATGTGCCGAGTTAGCGGGTGCTGTTCTTGAATCTGGTGAGTGGCAATTAACTGAGAGTCTTCAGCAACAGAGTCGTTATCTCAACTCAAATCGTGATCACGTTGACGACATTGAAAGCAGGAATGCTTCAAGAACTGCTAATGGCATAACCAGGCTTATCTGCTTATCGATACCGGTGATGGGAGACGATTTATAAACACTCAGCGATGATCAGCGAAGTTGTGTTTTAGTTTTCTTGTTGGCACTACATCCGGTATGGCGGCCTTTAATCTGAGAGTGACACTTGGGATAACTGAAAAACTGGCTGTGATTCTGCTGAACGGAGCTTGGTGCTAAGCATGTTGGCGTCATTCAAAGCAAGGTCAACACTGCTATTAACGTTTACGATTATCTGACGGACGTGCTGCTGCGCGTCAACCAACATCCAGTAAGCAAGGTACATGAACTAATGCCGAAGTTACGGAAAGCTCAGTTCGAAAGCGCATTACAGCGTTCAGCTCTATTTAGCAATCCCGATGCTTCGGTAAAATAAGCCACGGAAAATGCTCCGGAGGCCGCATGCACACTAAATAGATGACGTTAGACGAAGAGTTGGATTTAAACGAGCAAATTATAGAGCCTGCGACCGGAAAAGCCAAAAGTTTATAAATACAGCTAAAACTCAAATCAAGCAGGCGAATATTGTACAAAACAATACCATTGCTACAGAGATAACTTCAAGTCTGACAGATCTATGCTAGAGTTAAATCAACGATTTAATTCATTTTTCTATGCAGGATCTTTGAAAAATGCAGTAGAAAAACGGAGAAGTACATGACCTTTAGTTTAGCTCAAACAGCTAGTGCAGAAACCACACTAAAAGCACCTGCTGAAGCAGATCAGAACCTGCGGGATATCACTGAACTGGCGTGTTATATCTGTGATGCACCAGTGGCTATGGTGACGCGAACCGATGACACAAAGCTGAATCTAATTGCAAAAGTTGGTATTTCGCGTACCTCTGTATTAATTAAAGAGTCCTTTTGCGTGTATGCAATGGAAACACCTGATGCGGTAATGGTGGTCCCTGACGCTACTTTAGATCACAGATTCAGTACCAATGCTATGGTGATTTCAGGACCTGGCTACCGATTTTATGCTGGCTCGCCGCTGATTGATCCCGAAGGTGCAGTGATTGGTACTATTTGTGTCTATGATCATGTTCCTAAGCAGCTGAACCAGCGGCAGATAAGCTCTTTGCAGGCTCTGTCCAGACAAGTGATCGCCATACTGGAGCTGAAAAAAGTCGGCGAACAATTACATAATACCAGCATGACGGATGCGCTGACAGGGGTGAACAACAGAAGAGCTTTTGACCTCAAGTTTGAAGCTGAATTTGCTCGCTGGCAAAGAACAGGACAATCTTTTGTACTGGCATTGATTGATATTGATCACTTTAAGAGTTTTAACGACAGCTATGGTCATGCCGCAGGAGATGAGGCACTGAGTCAAGTCGCGGCTCTGTTTCAGCGCCATAGCAGGAACTATGACTTTTTCGCCCGTTATGGTGGTGAAGAGTTTGTGCTGATCCTGCCAGGCACAGACACAGCGTCCGCAAATAAAACACTGGAAAAGTTAAGGCTGGTAGTGGCTAACCATGAGTGGTTATTACGACAATTAACGGTCAGCATAGGTTTGGCCAGCGCTGATTTATTTGACGACAAAAAGCAGTTGCTCGAAGTCGCCGATCAGATGTTATACAAAGCTAAAACCCAAGGCCGCAATCAAACCAGTGTGTTCGCCACACTGTAAGAGATCTGTTCATGCTGCGCTGATCTCAAGACCTCATAAAAACTGAGGTCTTGCTTCGGTCGATAAGCTGGTCTGATATTGGCATTATTTATTCCTTTCAAATACATGGGTAATGCGACTTACACAGATTTTTTATGCTCTCTTGGACTCCATGTGAAGGAGATCGTCACATTCTTTACATATAGAAAATAGAGTTCTTTAGCCAGCTGCAATTTCAGATTAACCGATTCGGTAAGCTTTCTGCATTTCCGGAGACAACTTTTTTAGCCAGCTTGAGAGACTGAAGCCTTTTCTATCGGTACTATTTAATTTAGTAAAATACAGATGTTCATCCCAGCGAGGACCGAAATCTACTTCTGCAAGACTTACAAGCTGTTTGTTTCTGCGAAGACGATGCTTTTGATGGTAATCTTCGGCGGGCCAAAAATAACCATTTTGTTCTCCGGCCTCAATCACCTCGGGAGATTTCTCCTTTCCAATCGCTTGAATCAGTTCTTCAGCTACTTGTTTTTGCTCCAGATCAAAAACAAAAAGTATCTGGCGATACTGGCCCTGCTTTCTACCATGAACAGACCATGATTCAAAACTTCCAAGAAGTTCCCTGTAGCTGATTTGGTCTTTATCGTAGATCACTCTGACGACTTCGGCGTGTCCGTTGATGTTGCGGTAACTCGGATCCAGAGTTGATGCTCCAGCGTAGCCAACACGTGTTTGCACTACTCCCTGCGTCCCTCCAAAATTAGAATCCGGTCCCCAAAAGCAACCCATGCCGAAAACCGTTTGACTAAGCTTCCCGATTTTCAATGCTTCTTCGATTGCTTCAGGGGTTGCAAATTCATAGCTTTCAACACCGTCTTCTTTATTCATTTTTAGATCCGACATATTTTTCTCCTAACTTTCAAGAATTGTAGCCACTCCCATTCCTCCCGCCGTGCAAACGACGATAAGGCCACGTTTTCCAGGACCAGCTGAGTGCAGTATCTTTGCTAAAACTCCGACGATCTTAGCGCCAGTAGCCGCAAACGGATGCCCAAGGGCAATGCTACTTCCACGGACATTTAGCTTCGAGCGGTCAATTTTTCCGAGAGGCTCTGATCGTCCCAAACGTGTTTTGCAGTATTCAGCAGACTCCCACGCCTTCATCGTGCAGAGCACTTGTCCAGCGAACGCCTCGTGAATTTCGTAAAAATCAAAATCCTGAAGCTTTAAGCCGTTTCGCTTCAATAATTCACTGACCGCCACAGTTGGAGCCATGAGCAAACCTTCGCCAGCGACGTAATCCACGGCAGAAGTATGAGAATCCACAATCTTGGCCAACAGCGGCCAATTATTCTTTTTAGCCTCTTCTTCGGAAGCCAAAAGAACGGTGGATGAGCCATCTGTGAGCGAGCTTGAATTTCCCGCCGTCAAAGTCCCTTTTTCTGATTTATCAAAAACAGGTTTTAACTTCGACAATTTTTCCAAAGTTGTATCAGCACGCAAAATTCCATCGGTCTTATTTCCTTGGAATGGAAAGACGAGATCATCATAAAACCCATCTTTATATGCTTGAGCTGCATTTCTGTGACTTGCCAGCGCTAACTCATCTTGCTCTTGGCGAGAAATATTCCACTCTTTAACCATGAGTTCGCAATGCTCACCCATTGATTTTCCGGTGCGTGGCTCAACCACTGCGGGCAACACTGGCTTTAGATCGCTAGGTTTAATTCCTAAAATGATTTTTACTTTCTCACCAAGCGTTCTGGCAGAATTCAACGCAATCAATTTTCTTGCGAAAGTTCGACTAACCATAATGGGCAAATCGCTGTTGCTATCAACACCGCCCGCAATGCCACTTTCAATTTGGTGGCTAGAAATTTTGTGAGCAATCTGAATCGTATTTTCCAAGCTCGTTCCGCAAGCACGTTGCACGTTATATGCCGGAGTGTTTGGATGCAAACCGGAGGATTGAACGACTTCACGAGCCAAATTCCAGTTAGCCGAGCTGTGCATGACAGCTCCTAAGGCTACATCGCCCACAGTTTTTCCTTCCAAGTTATATCTATCAACTAAACTCTTTAGGCTCGCCGTCATTAGTTCTTCACTTGAGACGTCTCGATATGCGGTCATAGATTTCATAAATGGAATCCGAGCTCCACCTACGATATAAACGTTTCTCGTTTTCATAATTTCACCTCCGGCTTTGTGTGCCGTTCAAAAACTTCTCCGACCTTCACGCCGTACGATTCAAAAATGTAGTCTTTGCCAAGCATCTTGGCTTTTTTGTGTTCGGGATGCTTATCCCAAGCATCGAAAGCTTCTCTGGTAAGGAACTCGACAATTAGAACATCTTCACCGTTAGGAGAAGAAAACCGCTCATGGCTTCCGTAACCAGGAATGGCTTCGACAAGCGCGGACATCTCGGCGTATCTTCTTTCAAACTCCCCACCGTGCTCCTTGGCAACACGACTGCGGAAAACTGCTATAATCATTGATCTGACTCCTTACTAAGCTAATTACAATCCTCAAAAAAAAGATCTCGTTATTTTATCGAAGCTTCCAACCACTTGTCGAGATCCTTGAACTTGGGGTTTCTCAGCTTCTTTGTCCCAACCAGTATTGTCGGGAAATTTAACTTTCCAGTAGTATAAAGGGATCGCAGTTCATCAGCTGCCGCGTCGTCTTCGTGAACATCTAAAAAATCAAACTCGATTCCTTTTTCTTTCAAGTACGACTGGTAAATCTTGGTTTTGTGGCAGTCCTTATGACCGAACAGCTTAATCCCCACGACCCCCTCCATTTTCTAAAATTACTCTACAAACTTCAACGACTCCGAGTTGATGCAGAATCGAGCCCCAGAGGGCTCAGGACCATCTGGAAAAACGTGCCCTAAGTGGGCTTCGCACACATTGCATAGCACTTCGATTCTTCGTCCGTAAGTCGTGTCCAGTTCATATTGAATTACGTTGTCGGCGACGGGCTCAGAAAAACTCGGCCAACCTGTTCCCGAATCAAACTTAACGTTCGAATCAAACAGTTCAGTGTCGCAGCCCGCGCAGGCATACCGTCCTGCCTCATAAAATGAACAGAGTTCCCCAGTGTGAGGGCGCTCGGTGCCTTTCTTCCGCATGACATTAAATTGAGCGGGCGTCAGAATTTTTTTCCACTCTTCCTCGCTCTTTTCTACTTTTCTAGGAGGAGCGGGAGTGCCGTTATCGAGATAGTTGTTAATGCTTTCCCAGTTGAACATAAATTTGCTCCTTTATTTTTGGGTTTGTTCTTTAGCTATCAATCCACGCGAAGAAGTCAGTCGCGCTACCAATGAATTTTCCATCCACAAAAACTTGCGGAACAGTTTGAAGGTTGGTTTTTTTCTTCAACTCATCATAAGTCTTGGGATCGTCATCCACGCGAATTTGTTTAAAATCAACTTTTTCAGAAGTTAAGTACTCCTTCACGCGTTTACTAAACGGACAATGGTCTTTTGTGTAGATGACAACGTTCTTAAGTTCTTTCATTTTTTCCTCTTTCGTCTCTGTACACGACAAAAATAGATAACTCATTGAAATAATGTCACAATAATTGTTTTCTAACGACGAATACTATGACACATCTCAATGAGTTATATCTTATCTTAAACAAATA
>NZ_PYIX02000065.1 GCF_003024515.2 Acinetobacter sichuanensis | reverse complement strand
ATTCAGAATTGAAATAGAAAAATTTAAAAATAAATAACTTGGAAATAGATTTTATGATAAAATTCAATCAGCTATATTAATTTCTACACTTATGTCTGCACTACAAAAAATTAATGAAGATATGATAGTGAATCTTCCTAAGGGTGATTTACACGTTCATTTAAATGGAGCTATTCCAACAAATTTAGTTAAGGAATTATTAGCAAAAAATACAAATGGAATTCCCTCAAATTTTGATATTAATAAAGATTTAAATATTCTCGAACCACAAAAAAATCTGCAAGATTATTTAAAACCATGGAAAGTCTTAAATTTAATACCTAGATCGCAGAGTGATTTAAATAAAATAGTATTACAAACATTTTTTAGTTTAAAACGGCTTTGTTGTATAAACATTCTTCAAGATACTGATTTTTAAGGATTTGTTTAAATTTTAATCCAAAAATAAATTAAACAAAATCATAGTCTTAGATATTTATGCAACAAAGCCCCATTAGAGCTAAACTCCATTTACTAATGTCATATTTAAATCTAATGGTATGAAAGTACTATCAAATATACTGTTTAAATTACAGCGATTTCATTCTTGCTTCCATTATTTCGAATTTGAAGTCTTGGAACCATTGAATTATTTAAGTAATCATAAATAACCATTTCAGGATGATGCAGATCAAATGCTTGTCCAAACCATATACAAGCAGCATTGGATGCACATGGTAAGACATGAATTTTGGTAATTCCTTTATCTGTTAGACTATGAAATAACGCATGAATATCTTGCATGAAACTTAGTCCTCGTTCAGGATTTCTTATTGCTCCATTCCCCATATATTCTGGTTTAGCAGTAATATTAATTACCGGATGTCCTAATTCAACAGCCTTATTTTTAGAGGTTTCTGGATCAGCAGTGAGATTCAATCTAATAGTAATTTCAGTACAATCTTCTATTTCACTGAAATTATTAATTTCATACGCTTTGGTTGTACATATAAGATCAGGCCACATCCAACAACTTCCATCCCTATACATAAGCATAGGTATAAATTTCCCTTTATTTCCTAATTTACTTCCTAATGCTATTAGGCATGGCATAGGGCCGAAGCCAAAAATAGCTACTCTCTTATCATCAAATTTAGTTTCCCTAAGTAATTGTTCTGTTTGAACTTCAAATTCTTCTAAAAAATACTTTTTATAGAACTCATCAGCTGAAGCTCTTAAATGAGCTGGTAATGGTTCATGAATTAGTGTCTTATCTTTATGCAAAATAGATTTTAATGGGAGAAGGCAGCTTGCAATATCACGTCGTGAAGGAGACTGAGGAATATTGCGATTCACGGGCCAGAAAAATAAATACACTGGCATAGGAGTAAAGCTTAAAGAATCTAATAAATCTTCGCATTGTGCTGTGAAATTACTTCTCATTTGCGAGAGTCTTGAAGCTGTATATTCTGCGCCAGCAACTTTATCAATTAACCTATGATGTTTTTCACATAATAATAAAATATTCGTTGGATCATCTGATAGTTGATATGAGAAGAAGGGGATACCGCGAGTAGAATTTTCTGATGCTGCAACATTATGAGCTAAAACGCCATATGTACCTTCAAATCCAGTTATTTCATCTATGTTTAATTTTGCACCACATCCTTTAAACATACATCGGCCATGACTTGAGAGATAAATCTGGTTTTTATCTTTTTCAGATAAATCGTTACCCCTACCTGTAAGATGCTCAAAATCAAAAATTCTTTTTATGAAATATTCTAATTGGTTTACAGGGTTTGGTTTTTGTTTAGGAATCTTTCTAGGAACAAAATCTACATCTTTAACTTCGCTCTCTTGAGAGGAGGTTAAATTCCATGTTTCTTTTAACTTTTCAAAATCATGTAGAGTGTGGGCATCAATTATGTGACCTTGAAGAAAGCGTGCATAAATGGAAATTTTTTTGGCAAGCAATCTTCGGACAAAAGTTAAAGTATCATCATAATTGAGAATTATACGGAAAAAACTTTCAGGGCTTTTATTTTTCAATAAGACAAAAATTATATTTTTACGTTCTTCATCAACTAATACACCTAATGAATCTATACAAATATGCTTTAAAATTTCTTCTATATATTTATTTGCATTTGATAAATCATCTATTGCTGATAAAGAAGTCTGTAAACTTAGGGATGGGTCTAGTTGCATTTTCAATTTAACTCAATATAACCTAACAGTTTGATTTTAAAATTTTTTCTACCAATCCAGATTCCAGTTTTTACTCTTCCGATTATTAAATATAAAACTGGGTCATTAAGATTGGTAATGCCATTTAGAACAGTATCTATATCCCTTAAATCGGTTGGAGAGGGTGTTGGTACATCTTCAGGATGTGTATGCCATAGGCCTTGAAAATTATAGAATTTTTTAGATTCGTTCCAAGCTTGTATTAAAGCATATTGGTGGGACTTTGACCTAAAGAAAGACATACGTGTTTGACAGTCTCCTTCCATAGGAGAGGTAAAGCTTTCAATGATTTTAGCTTTAGTTTCTATGTCTGTTCTTCCAATTAGAATGCCACCCGATTCTGGAGAATCTGATTCTAATTGTATAAATTGCTTTAAACTCTTTAAAACATTTGCTTGAATAATAAAGACTTGGCCTGTAGGTGTGTCACATTTAATCCTCCCTTGAGTTATGTATTGCAACATGGGCATACTTCTTTATAAATTTCTTTTAAATTCAATATATTAATTCCATTTGAATTATTTACTGAATTATAAAAAGGGGTAGTAATTATTCCATTTTTATTTGCATTCTGATTGTCGCCAGAAATAGAAACAAATCCTAATTGTTGATTCAGGACATATTCAGAAATATAGCTTGCTAGCTTCATGCAATTTAAAGAAGAGAAGGGGGTAAATGCACCAGCACACCCTGTAATATTTTTAGCAATTAGCTGTCCAGATTGTACATATTTATACATAGGGGTAAGACTTTTATTTGATTTTTCATCAAAATATAAGCAGTTTAAACATCCTACATGTTTATTATTGAAAGAAATAAAATGTCCACCTAAATCATAAGGTTCTAACCAGCCTATTATTACTTGAATGTTTGCACTTATTTCATAAATAGTTTTTACGAGAGAAATCTCAGTAGGAGTATGGCCAATTGCTATGATGATAGTATCAATATCTTCAGTAATTTTTGATTTTATCCAGCTTTCACCATGGCTTACGAATGGAAAAATAGTTAATCCGGGCCTTTCTATTAAAAACTTATTAGCTAAAGAAGTAGATTTATAGGTATTAACATACTGCAAACCTAAAGAATGACGATAAATATTATCTGTTTTTAAAAGCTCTGGATCTATGAAAGAAAATTTATTTACGCCTGTTTGAGCTAATATCTCTGCAATCTTTGAGCCTAAAGCCCCACATCCGATAATCGCTATATGTCTTGTTTTTTTCTCTTGCCCCGTTCTATTTAATAAATAATCTATCCACGCTCTTTGTGTTAAAGAGACTTTAAAGCCTTTGAAGGATACTTTTTCTTTGAAAGAATACCAAATGGCATAATAAAAAATCACATAAGCAAATCCATGTTCATTTGGAATTCCCACTAGGGCATAATGATTGCCTTGTTTTAACAAAGATCGTTTGTTCTCATTAGAGAGGGTATTAACAATTTTTAGAAAATAGTCCTCATTAAAATAATCTCCTATATCTGGTATGGGGAAAACAGAAGCATCTTCTAATAATATCTTATGAATTTTTACTTTTGTGAGCTGGTTGTGGTTTATGTAAGAACTATCGCCATCATCAATATGCTCTAATATTTGATGATTCCCTTTTGATGATTTTCTTAACCAACCATATAAATTAAATGTAGAAGTAGGGTCGCAATGTAATATTACATCCTCATTTATATTTTGAGTGCTGCCTAAATATCCTTCTAGTTCGTTATACAAGCTTACTCGGTTGTTTAATTGAAAATTAATAAAAGATTGCTTGAGTATATCTATAGCCCTTTCAAAGAATTCAGTAATAAGTTCTTTATGTCTATAGCCTTCAAAGTTTTCACCTTGATGATCCGTAGTACAAATTTCCCCACTTTGACTCACATGATCTAAGGCAGACATTGGTCGTGTCAATATTCTAAAAATGGGAGGTATCGTCCAATTAGCTCTATTTTGAAAAATTAGACCAAGGCAAACCTGTTGTGTATTAATGAGAAAATCAAATTTTAGATTAACCCAATCCTTAGTAATAGAAGTGACATGGATATTTTGAGCTCCATGTTCACTTAATAGCTTTTCAATATTGTCTAACTTTGGGTTATCAAAAAACATTGAGTTTTCCTAAGCAGATTTTCCTTCTTGAGTGTAATAAGTTTGTACTACTGGTTCGGACACTTCTTGTATTTCAGGGATAGGGAATTGTCTTCCAAAAGTTTTATTTAAAATTTTGCAAGCTTCTACTGTATCAGTTTCCTCATTTACAGCTTCTAAAGATGATTTTAAATCTTCAAGTTTTGATTTTAAGTGCTCCATTTGTTTTCGGGTCAATTTTTCGAGTAAGTCTACACCTTGATGTGCAGGTAAATTAATTACGAGTCTGAAGTAATACTCGTTATTTTCTGGATCAATGCTAAAGGTAGTGAATTGATCTAATACATTATTTACTATAGAAAGTAATACCTTATTATCATTCTCATAATCTTCAGCTGTTATATGCTCATATACAGCTGTAGTGATAGCAATACTCTTAAAAAAATCTAGACCTTTCTCATTTCGCCATTGTTTCAAGTAGCGAGTACATCGTCTAAACTGATGACGTAAATCTGAATCATCTTCAAATTTTCCCAAAATTGTATCGGTAAGTTCAGTAGGATTTGAAATATCCCAAGTCTTAAGGTCTTCAGAGGAGAATTCCTTACCTCGAGCTAGATACATATTGCCTTTGTCGTCTTCAGCGTAGATGGGCAGATCTACATGATAATCGGGACTACCATTTTTGAGATAAGTGACAGTTACGCAAGGTCGTTTGATCGTTACAGTTCTATTTGAATGAGTTAAAGCATCTCTAACAATTTTTTTAATTTCTACTGAGCCATATTCCTCTTTGTCACAATCTAATAAAACTCCTACATCAATATCATAATCTCCATTCTTAGGCTTAATCCCTGTGCCCAAGGCATAACTACCTTGATTAAAGTATTCAACAAATTGAGGACCATTTGGATCCTTTTTGAGTTCATCTTTTAAGGTGCTAATCAAAAGGTCACGTTTTTCACGTAATGTACTTTCTTCGTCATAACGACCTAATCGAATATTTGTGTGGAACTTAGCATAGTGTTTTTGTGGATTCGCCATATTGTAGTATTCCTGTAGTGCTTTTGTTGTTATGGGGATCTCCTATATTAAATACAAGTTAAGACATTAAAAAAAATAGAATTTTTAAAGGGAAAATTTAATCAAAAAATATTTAAACAAACGATGAGATGTATCAATCTCCAATTTTTAGCATTCCTTCCCAACTAAAATAGTTTTGAGTCAAATTCTTTCTGGACATCGCCCATACACGACCATGCATCTTGCAAGGTCCAATTACGGCATCGCCACCACAGAGTAAAAAGAATGTTCAAAATAAACAGTCTAAAAATTCTGAATAGCCTTTTAGAACAGAGAGTTAAGGCACACAATTTAAAATAGTCAGTGAGCCTATCAAAATCCTCATGTATGAAACCTAAGAAGTTCCACATTTTTCTGGGTATACAAGCCTAAATTTTATGGAAAGAATTCATATGCTGCTCCTTTAGCTAAAAGAGTATTCAGCTTACGATTCGTGGTTATTTTCAACAGTGCCTTCTGGTAAGGGTCGGCACCTGCACATCAAAAAAATCTCCCCCCAGAGTACGGCTGTTTCTATCGGGGGTAGAATATTCATTCTGTTACTTTAGACTAAACCCTAAAGTTACAATCTGAAAGTTCATGAAATTATGTATCATTTAAATGATTTTTAATCATAAGTAACATGTAACTTTAGTGTTAAAGAATTATAATTTACGAAATTGTTCATTTTTATCCAATTGGGGCGTGAAATAGTGAAAGGCCAAAAAGTAGGGTATGTCCGGGTAAGTTCTGTCGAGCAAAACACTGGACGTCAACTTGAAGGAATTGAGGTCGACCGGATTTTTGTTGACCGTGCTTCAGGTAAAAATACTGACCGACCTAAATTTCAGGAAATGTTGAACTATGTCCGGGAAGGGGACAGGGTGATTGTACATTCAATGGATCGTTTTGCGCGAAGCCTAAAAGATTTGGTCACTGAAGTAGATAAACTGGTCAAACGAGGGATCGCCATCCAGTTTGTAAAAGAAAATATTACTTTTACAGCCGAATCCACCCCGATGGATAATTTGATGCTTCAAATGATGGGTGCTTTTGCACAGTTCGAACGTGAGATCATTTTAGAGCGGCAAAAGGAAGGAATAAAACTCGCCTCTGCTCAGGGGAAGTACAAAGGTCGGGTGCATAAACTAAAGCCTGACCAAGCTGAAGCTTTACGACAAGCATGGAAGGAGGGGAAGTATCCATCGAAAATGGCATTAGGGAAAGCTTTTGGGATTAGTCGTCAGGCGGTATACCGATATTTACAAGTTAGTGAATAGCTTATTGGGATTAGCAACTAAATTTAGTTTAACTTATAAAAATCATGAAACACTGTTCGAATTTTAAGCGTGGAACGTGAAAAATCACAAAAAAAGCCCACCTTGGGGAAGGTGGGCTATCAACTAGAAACTACAGCATTGATTTCTAAGTGGAATTATAACACATTACGTATAAGGTGTATTATGTTAATTTTAGATAAACTTAAAAAAATATAACACCTCATAAAATAACTTTTCCTAAATTCTATCAGTTTAAAATTTAATAAAGCTATGTTCTTCAATACATTACTATCATAAACTATCATTACAAAAACTTACATTGTGTATATAAAAATGAGCTCATTAAATTTAAATATTGAATTGTATGCCCACCCGATTAATTTTCCACAAAATAAAGCTGAAACTAATACTATTAGAAAAGTTTTTTATCAAATGGCATTTGATTGGCATGAAAATATTAAGAACAACTTTTTTAATATTTTTAATGATTTAGATGATCTTTATAACAAAAGTGACAGTTATGCTAATCAGGTTCGTCATGAGTCTATAAGTCAAGCAATGAAGTTTTTAGCAGACCATGAAATCTATGATATGACTGAACAGCAGTTCTATCAGAATTTTATGAGCGATTATGATACATGGGATGAAGACTTTAATATTATTGCAAGCAAATACGAAGCAATTGTTGAAAGAACAGAGGGGTTACATGCATATAGAACGGCCCGTCGCAAAAGTAGAGATAAATGGGTTGGCTATAATGCAGGAGGACAAGGTGAAGCCTTCGCTAAAAATATTACCTCTAATATCGGGCATGGTGTATTTAACTTAGCAGCAGCAGGTTTAAATGCTATTGGTGACTCAATAAAGAAAAACGACATATTTAAAAGTCCGTCTACTTTAAATCAAGTAGCAGAAGGTTTATACAATATTGTAATAGCAGCTTTTGAGGCAACTATTGATGCTATTAACTCTGAGATTGGTAATACATTCTATAAATATTCAAATGAGGAATCCTCAAAAGTTGAAGCTATTGTGGAAGGTATCAATTCTGGCAGAATTCCAGAAGATAAGATCTTGCCATCCTTAATTAAAGCAATCCAACTTTACCCTTACAATAGAGACATTTATATACTTTTTCTCAGCAATTTTGGTGACCATGATCGAAGCCTTGAAGCTGTCATGAATTATTTTGGTATAGCCAGTCTTGCAAATGAGAAAAAGAAAATCTTTGAGTTAAAACGCTCTAAAGTTAGCCTTGCCTCATTGGAAGATTGTCTAGTTAATCTTACAATTCTTGAAGAATATGCCAAATCAATTGGTTATGAGGATTTTAAGGAAGAATCCCAAAAGTTACTTGAAGCCGCTAAAAAACAAGAATTTGAAAAGCGACTTAGTTCAACAGATTTATCAACCGTTTCAGCATGTAAAGTTAATATTCCAATTTTACAAGAGTTTGCAAATCAAATTGGTTACAAGGGTTTTGAAAAAGACTCTACTGAGATTCTAAATCATGCTATCGAAAGTGATTTTAAGTTAAAGCTAGGAGCAACTAATTTGACCACGGTTTCAGCATGTAAAGTTAATATTCCAATTTTACAAGAGTTTGCAAATCAAATTGGTTACAAGGGTTTTGAAAAAGACTCTGCTGAGATTCTAAATCGTGCTATCGAAAGTGATTTTTTACTAGAAGCATCAAAGTACGACCTAAAATCTATAAAAAGTTGTGATACTAATGTCCCTAAATTAAAATCTTTTGCCGCAGATATTGGATATCAAAAATTTGATGAATGGGCAGCTCAGATAAAAGTAAAAGCAAAACCTAAAACAACTGCGGTCGTTCTAGGCTATGTAGCAATTCTAATTATTGGTAGCCTAATATTTAATGAAGATGCTGGCGCCATGGGTTTTATGCTCTGTAGCGTCCTATTTATATTAGGTCTAATTTCTCCAAAATTAGTATTATGGTGGGGAGGTGAACAAACACGATTTAGAGTTATGAAAATATATGGTTTATTAATTTTATTATCGTTTGTTATCTTCGGAATGTTTGTTAATTAAACAAAATCAACTAAATTCAGAAAGTAATTATGTATATTCATACCATTTAACATAATAGAGCTTATACGAAACGTACTCATAAATAGTTTTATATTTCAAAAAGTTATGCTATAAAAAATTGGGACGCAAAACCTAAAAAGCCGACTTGGAAACAAGTCGGCTTTTTTATGAACGGATTTGATACTTCTTGCCAATGTTTTTGATGATTTTTTAATCAAAATGAAACTTTAGTGTGCATTATCAATCCATAGAGAGCTTAAATCATCCCCAATTTCTGCGGACAACTCTTGGGATAAAAATAGGCCAACTTTGTAAGCTAAAACTTACATAGATTTAAGGATTTTGCGGATTGGTAATTCAAGGCATTAATCCTATGATGGCTATACAGGGAACAGGATGTTTCCAAAAAAACAAGAATAAGAAAGTAGCGCAAGGAATGGGCAGCACGAGATCAGCAAGACGAGCAACCCAATCTAAAAAAGCCCGACAGGATGTCGGGCTTTTTTATGTCTTGAATCTGGATTTCGTAGATGAGATTTTATGTTAAATGCATGACCAAAAAGCCCAATTTATGGGCCTTTCGTATAAGGTGTATTATGTTAATTTTAGAGAAATTTAAAGCCCAACATAATTAATTAGGATTTAAGTATGTATTCAATTTCATGGACATTAATAGTCATTTCTTTTTCAGCTTTGCTTTTGATCATTTCTAAACGAGATTTCAGACATAAGAAGATGATTCAATATTTTGGTGTATTTGCGATCTTTTTTATACCTACTTTAGCAATTTTAGGTTATTTTGATTAAGCCTTTTTACATAATGGCTGTTATGTGAATTTTTTAAAAACACATTAAAATATTGATTTAAATTGTTTTTTTCAGATTTCTTATAAGGCATATTATATTAATTTTAGTAGCTCTTAAAAGGCTTCTCTTGATAAAATCAATTTACTAAAACTAATTTGTTATTATTTATGAAACCAGTCCTGTTAATAATTGATGTTCAATCAACTTTTAATCCTCCTAACTGGTTAATACAAAAATTAGAAAAATTGCTGCCTTCGGTTCATTCAATCGCGACTATAGAACTACATGATGAATCAATAGTTCCCTTCAAAAGCCAGCTAAATTGGGCTCCATCGGAATTTGATGAATGTCCACTAAAAGTAGAGAAAGTATTTATTAAGTATGGATATTCTCCAACAGATGACTTGATTCAGTATTTGAAAGGTTTAGATACTCAACAAGTTTATGTATGTGGTATCCAAACGGATACGTGTGTTCTTGCTGCTGGTTTTAGATTATTTGATGCTGGTCTTTTCCCCTGCTTAGTTACAGATTTAACTGTAGGTTCTTCTTTAGATCGAAGTGGAAATTTAGGAATTCAACTTTGGAAACATCATTTTAGATCAATTACTACATCTGAAAATTTATCTTCTAATACGATGATTTAACATAATGGCTGTTATACGAAACGAGAGTGTAACTCCAAAATAGAAATGTCCGGTTTCTCCGAGGTAAAATATGACTTTTGAACAAAAATAAGCCATTGTTTATTCTTTTTATTTCCAACAAAATTCCAGAACTCATCTACTTCGAGAGATTCATAATGACTTTGCTGAGGCTGAATTTCATAGGTTGATTCAGTTAAAGTACGTAAAACTTTACCGATACTGATGCGCTCAACTTCAGCAATATCTCGTATACCGCTGCCTCTGACCATCAACTGTA
>NZ_PYIX02000064.1 GCF_003024515.2 Acinetobacter sichuanensis | reverse complement strand
TTAGACGGCGTATTGGGTGGTTTATTATCACTTGACCTTGTAACTAATCTTGTTGATGGTTTACTTGGTGGCTTGTTATCGCTTGATCTAGTCTCTGGTTTATTAGACGGCATCTTGGGTGGTCTATTATCACTTGACCTTGTCACTAACTTGGTTGATGGCTTACTTGGCGGCTTGTTATCGCTTGATCTAGTAACTGGTTTATTAGATGGTCTTTTAGGTGGCTTATTATCACTTGACCTTGTCACTAATCTTGTTGATGGTTTACTTGGTGGCTTGTTATCTCTTGATCTCGTAACTGGTTTATTAGACGGCGTATTAAATAACTCACTTTCTCTTAACTTGGTTGTTAATCTTGTAGATGGTGTTATTAATAGTTCCCTATCTCTAGATCTCGTTACTAATCTTGTAGATGGCGTATTAAATAATTCATTATCTCTAGACCTCGTTACTAGTCTGGTTGATGGCGTATTAAATAATTCATTATCTCTAGACCTCGTTACTAATCTTGTAGATGGCGTATTAAATAATTCATTATCTCTAGAACTCGTTACTAATCTTGTAGATGGCGTATTAAATAATTCATTATCTCTAGACCTTGTTACTAATCTTGTAGATGGCGTATTAAATAATTCATTATCTCTAGACCTTGTTACTAATCTTGTAGATGGTGTATTAAATAACTCATTATCTCTAGACCTCGTTACAGACTTAATTAGTGGTTTAAACAACGATTTATTATCACTTGATCTGGTAACAAATTTAGTAAATGGTGTATTAAATGGCTCATTACCACTTGATTTAGTTTCAGGTTTGGTTGGTGGTTTAACAAATGGCTTATTACCTCTTGATCTGGTAACGAATTTAGTTGACACTCTAAATACTGATATTCTAGCAACTGATGCAATTGATCAAATCGTATATGATCTTTTAGATCAAACGACTGGTTTAATTACAGATACTATTTCTAACAGTAATGATCTTATCCAAGATAATATTTCTGTAGATTCAACGCTTGATATGTTAAATAGTATGATCACGCCATCTATTGACTCTGCGCTTAATGCGGTGACAAATACACTTCAATCTATCTCTGCTGAGCGTATTATTGAGGAAATTCAGATCCAAAGTGAGCAAGAAATTAAAGAGAATGATATTGATAATCTACTCAGCAGTTTAACTGGAGTAGAAGGTACTGAGCAGGCTGCACCAACTGTTGCACCTGTGAAAGATCAACTTTATATTATTTCTCAACCAATTAATCCAGACAACTTACTAGATAACAACTTGCATCTAGTTTAATTTGAAATACGATATCATTTTATTTTAAATTATATCATTTTAAATAAATTTGGATTTATATTTAAAAAAACCGAGCTATATAATTAGCTCGGTTTTTTATTTCACATTTATTTGGATTTTTAATATTAAAATATCAATAAAATTTATGAATAATAAAAATTAAAGCATTTACATAAATAGATTTTTCTTATGGTTCTACGCTTAAACCTGCTTTATGTAGCTCTAAATCACCTTGCGCTGATCCTTGCGTTGGTACAATATCATTCGTGCGGTCAGAAATTTCATCTAAACGCACAGATAAAATATGCGTAGTATCCTCACCTACGCCTAAATAAATACCTTGAGTAATGCTAATGTGTGCAACTTCAAAGCTTCCTGCACCAGCGCAAAGTATCATTTTTGTTGGTGCATCTTCAGCAACTAAAACTGCGATTGCAGGACTTACTGCACGGGGTTCAAGTGCTTTGAGAGAAGCTTCTGGTAATAAGCCTTCTAACATTCGAGTTGCAGCAGTAGGTGCAATACAATTCACACGAATATTATATTTTTCACCTTCTAAACCCAGAGTCTGCATTAGCCCAACCAATGCCATTTTTGCAGCGCCGTAATTTGACTGTCCAAAATTACCATATAAGCCAGAAGATGAAGTTGTCATGACAATACGACCATATTTCTGGTCACGCATAATATCCCAAACAGCTTTAGTACAATTTACCGCCCCCATTAAATGTACATCAATCACAGAGCGAAAGTCTTCAAGTGACATTTTTGCAAAAGTTTTATCGCGCAAAAATCCAGCATTATTGACTAAAATATCAATTCGTCCCCAGCGTGCCATAGTATCGTCAATCATCACTTGAACCTGTTCAACATCTGTGACTGATGCACTGCTTGCAATCGCCTCACCACCTGCTGCAATAATTTCATCTACTACTTTTTGTGCAGGAGAATTTGAACCGCCATGACCATGTACATCACTTCCTAAGTCATTAACAACAACTTTTGCACCTAACCGTGCCAATAATAATGCATGTTCACGCCCTAAACCTGCACCTGCTCCAGTGACAATTGCGACCCGATTTGTTAGATTGACTGTCATGATTCATCCCTTATTTATCAAAATTATTGTCTTTAAAATACAGCGGCTTTAGTGGTCTAAAACCTTCATTTAAGCTGTCATATATTCATTTTCTATAGCATATTACACATTTACTTCCATCATGACACCTATAATGATTGAATAAATTTCTCTTATCATTTTTATTATATGAGTTATGTTGTTGATGTTAATTAATTCATTAAAATACAATTGTTTATATTTATTTGGCGAAATTTTGGCGTAATAAGACTTTATCCATAGTTATAAATAGCAGAAAACCGACTTGGAATTGTTCCCAAGTCGGTCTGATACTTCAATAAATATTATATAGAATAATTCTATTAGTAAAAGCAAATTTTTAAATCGTCAAATCAAAATTGATTTTATATCCACGATACGAAATTTTTATCATTGTTTTTGCAAAATTGTCATTACATTTTAGCTTTTTTAGCTGCTTTTTATTCCAAAACCATTCCTGATTGTTTTTCAATCAAATTAGTTATAAAAAGTTAGGAATAATTCTGTTTTATATAGATTCACATTCTGGTGGTAGAGAAGTGAAGTAAACTGCAGATACAGTCATTGGGGTTATTGTTGGGTGTTTTGTTGAGAAGCAGTTGATATTCACTCTATTTAATCGATTTAATTTTGCACTAAATTTTAATACTGTATGATGAATAGCGAATAGGTAAAATCAGCTGAAAAACTAAATTACTACTCGCTATTCTAATGCTAAAAATAAAATGAAGGTAAGTTAGCGATTAATATAACTAAACTCAAAACTACATTCAATCGTTCCACTCGCCCCCCAACCTTTTGGACTACGAATTCTCGCAGAATAGTTCACTGTACTTGGAACTTTTTTGATCCCCCCATCACTTAATGGAATGTCATAATAATCGCTATAACTTACTTTACATTCATTTTCCGAGCCACCTTGTAGTATATAAGTTATTTTTTCTTTATTTTCCATAAAATAACTATTTTTTGGTAAGGTGTATTTATCAGATTTTATTGATTCTCGCCTCTCTCCTCCATCAAAAACTCCAGATTTAGTGGTAGCAGATTCTCTGAGAGATTTTTTTAATATTTGTGTATTTCCATTATTACAACTCTGAAGATTGTAACGTGTAGTTTCACTAAATAAAGCGTTAGTATCATCAGCTAAGTTGTGTATTTCATAAGAGATAGGTTTTGCCGAGCTTAAGCTTGAGTTTTTTTCAAAGTATTCTCTTAAATCACCACTACGAATCAATTTAAGGGCATTCTCTTGATCACCGCCAAGCGCAATTACTTCAATTTTTGATTCATTAAGAATTTTTTTCTGCTCATTTGTAAGCGAAACACCCCCACCATTACCCGTTAAACCTGCATATGAAGCATTCGCAATCATTTTCATCTCATTTTCTGCGGCTTTTGCTGTCATTGTATAATTTAAGATACGCCCATATGTTATTGCAGCAACATAAACTGGCACATTATCTTTCCCTAATCGCCCTAACTTTGTTTGTTCTTGGAGTTTAGCCTCTGTAAAATCATTACTGAATAATGATGCTGGTGTTTGAGGGGAAACAACCGTAACTGTGAAAAGCTCTTGTACGAAATTTGCATTAACACGATTTTCATCTACCGCTTGTTTATTTGCGAAACTAGTCGATAATTTTGCACCCGCATATTTTGCTGATATCCCCAAACTCATAGCAGTTTGTTCAGCGCTATGAGCTGATGCGAATTGTAAGTAGATTGAACTCGATACAGGATTTTTTGAGGCATCAATTTGATTGACTAAATCACTAATAGCTTGTTGAACAGATGCTGCTGTAGGATTTTCAATTTTTTTACTGACTTGTTGTCCAAATTTATCAATATAAATAGTAATTGGTGCCCGCTCACGAATAGGCAATTCAGCCAAAGATCCCAAACCTCCAAGATAGTGTTTACCTTGTAATAAACTACCAACCCAAAGCGATCCCATATCTGGATTAAAGGTTACTAATTTAGATGGGGTACTAGTCATATCTACTGTTTCAGTAGAGCATTGATAAACTGTATCTCCAATGAGTTCATTCTTAAAACTCTTGGATCCTTCCACTGGTATATTGCCTGACGTCAGTAATGGAGAAAACTCCTCCCATTTAGGTAATGTTGCTGAATATGCATTATAATCAGCTTTTTTTTCTTTAGGTATTGTTTGTGTAGTGGGGTCTTTTCCTCCCCCATCCCCACATCCTGAAACTACTATAGTTCCACCAAATAATATAATTAATAGCGAATTTTTCATATCTATTTCCCTTAATAGATTATAGTTATTTATTTTGTATAGTCATTATAAAAAGATCTACTCCCCAAATGAGGAGTATAATTAATTAAGCTAATAGGACTTACGCATTGATAGTATTAAAAAAAATGATAAATAAGCTGTATAACATCTAGGTGATCAGACAAACCAAACATGCTTCTACAGCTCAATGTACTTTACCCATTTATATGGGATTTCTTATGATAGAACCACATTCTATAAGTTGTACGCAACTTGCTGATACCTATCAAATCTCTCACGACAGTGTAAATCGTTTTTTAGAGCGTGAAAATTATTGTCCACAAGATTTATACAATGAGGCTATTTAATACATGGATAACAATAGACTTATTGTCAGTGTGGATGATACTGTATTATATAAACCCTATAGTCAACATATGGATTTAGTCGGTTTTTTCTGGTCTGGTAAACATCATCGTTCAGTGAAAGGCATCAATCTTATTACACTTTATGCTACAGATCAGCAGGGTAAAAATATGCCTATTAATTTCAGAATTTACGACAAATCTGAAAATAAGACTAAAAATGACTATTTTATAGAGATGTTAGAGGAAATTCTTGTATGGGGAGCAAATATTGCTTATGTCACAGGTGATCGTTGGTACGCTGCAACTTCAAATCTAAAAACCATAAGAAATCATGGTATTCAATTTATGTTTGGTATCGACAGTAATCGCAAGGTATCCCTTGAAAAAGGGATTTGGCATCAGATTAGGCAGTTACCTGCATTTGAAAATGGTCAAAAAGTTTGGCTCAAAGACTTTGGATTTGTACAATTATTTAAGACTCAGCTCAAAGAACAGCAGAGATTTTATATTGTTTATGCTCCTGATGAGCATTTAACCCTTGAAGGGTTTCAAAATTTACACGCAAGTCATTGGGAAATTGAGCAATATCACCGAATCATTAAGCAAGTCTGTCATATTGAAAAGTTTCAGGTTAGGCGAGCGAAGCTCATTCACAATCATATTTTTGCATCATTAATGGCTTATGTGCAGATACAAAAAATACAATCGAATAATATTTTTATAAATATTTATCAGTGGCAGAAGAGTTTATTTCGACCCATTATTAAGAATTTTATTGATGGTTTTATTTTAGACAAGAATCATCTTCTGCCACAAAAATTAGTAAAAGAATAGTGCGTAAGTCCTAGCTAATATTATTTTTAGATATTATGGTGCTTAAGAACAAGATACACAATTAAATGTTACGATTCACTCACCTTGGTTGCACTCACCCCATCTAAAGGTGCCAACTTATAACGCGACTCAGCAGGTCGGCTTGTTTTCCCATACCAACGAAATTCCTGAAAATCTGAATCACTGTATAAGGCATAAGAGACAGCATTGCCTTGGTTCCCACCTAAGCAGACTAATTTTTTAGTTTTTTGATCACGACCAACTACGAAACATACATGGCCACCGCCTTTGCGAGTTTTGATTGCAACACATCCATAGGCAGGCTTAGCGAGTTTTGATCCATAATTCACATAATCAAGTGCCCGGTACCAATGCTTTGGATATTTCACACCTGCAGTCTTTAAGCAATGAGCAACAAAGGTCCCACACCATGGCGTTTCATCATCAGTGAACCAACCGCCTAAGCCTTTAATCCATCCTAAGATAGTTTTGTTATGTTGTTTACCCACAATTTCACGCAAGCCAATATGTTTTTTCGCTTCAACCATCCACGCCAAATCATTTGAATTCTGCGGTGTGGCTAAAAGGCTATTAACGCCATTTAGCTGCGGTGTATGCAGCTCTGGTTGATAGATTTTTTTGCCGATCAAGCCAAGCAATGGAATTACAATTCCAATAATGATGCCTTCATGTTCTTTTGGAATGAGCTGAAAATCTAATGCCCATTGTAAGAGCGGAATTAATACAAGCATAAAAAAAGCTCCCAATGTTGGGAGCTTTACTGACAAATATTGCCACGGGTTTTCATTAATTAATTTCATGTTTTAACTCACTTTTTGAATTTTTCATTCGTTGTTTATATTTAGCTTCACACATTTCAATTTCATGTAGCTCTTGTTCACGCTTGTCTTTACGTTTTTGGAATTGGCGATTTGATAAGAAGTTCATAAAGCTAATAATTAAGCCTGCTAAACCAATACCTACACCAATTAAAAAACCCCAATCCACTGCTGCCGCCCATGACACCAATGTCACCCCTGTACCTGTTACTATTGTTCCTTTCCCCGCAATTGCTGCTGATGTTTCTGCAACTGCGGTTGTGGTTTCTGACATTTGTTTCTCCTATTTTTAGGCATTAAAAAACCCTGATCCTTGCATTAAAGATCAGGGTTAGGTGTTGTTTTATTGCATAGATAACTGCGCAACAGTTGTTCATTGCCAGCTTTGGGTTGCATTATCAAGTTCACTTAAACTTAGCTGTCTGTTATATAAAACCATATTTGTTAATGCTGAGTTACCACTGTATTGAACCCATCCTAAGATTGATGATAACAAAGATATGGCATTTACAGTAAAAGTAGCACCCATTGATACTATATGTTCATTAGAAACGCCATTAATTGAATATCGAATTACCCCACTATTCCAAGATAAGGCTATGATATTCGTCTTTTTACTTAAACCAATCTGAGCCACGGATGCTTCAGCCCCATCTTTAAAAAGCCTCAATGTTAAAGTATCTTTATTTACCCTTCTATTTACAGCGATGTAATTTGAGTCATCAAGTTTACATGATAAATAAGGAACATAATCATCAACTGTTGAGCCTATTAGCTGATGTGCGCTCTCCATAACTTTGATTACAATAGTACCTTTTGGCATTGCTTTATCAATATTAACTGAACAATTTTCAGCTGCTTTAAGCCTTTGACTTTCACCGATTACGGTACTCAAAGAATTATGTCCAATGCATTGCTCAACTTGTACACTTTGTATAGACCCACTTAAGGAAATCGTTGGATTACTTGTTCCATTGACTAACTGTTTAAAAAACATCGGGTTATTAAATGAACCATCACCTTGCAAAATTTCCACTTCAGATGATGATACTTTTGCAAAACCACCTTTAGCATAACAACCATAAACTTTTGTGTTAACTGGTAATGCAACCGTTTGCTCTTTCAAATTACTATTGTCAAAAAAGTTATATTTTGCTTCTTCAATTACAAGACCAAATGATTTGTATTGAGGTAGATATGAACGTCTTGGAATATTTTGCCCAACAACAATAGAATTTAGATCTCTATCATAAACATTTCCGTTCGATGTTCTAACAACGGTAACAGCATCCTCAATTTTTACTTCAGATTTTACAAGACCATTACTTTTAAAATATCTGTCATTTATAACATCCATGTTTAATATATAGTCCAACGGACCTGTAAAGCCAGTTGAATCACTTAAGACTTGTGTTGCTTTTCGATTACTTGTGAATGTTACAGCCATATCTTTTAAATCTCCTGAACACTTATTGGTTGTGTCACGACATGATATAAACGCCAGCGGTTTGATAGATCGGTAAATCTATCGCTGCTCGTCCAAAATATATTGAATTTAAGTTTTGTATCTTCAAAAAAGGGAGTTATTGAAGCTTTATATGTTGGTAAATAATTACCTGTAACAATGGCTTCGGGATTAAACACCCAATCAAAACCATTGTCGCTAATACCCAAATAAAGCTGATGCGTCGTGTAGTTGTCATTAATGATTGTGATAAGTTGATTACCACAATATCTGGTTTCTTGATGCCAAGCTGTGAAAGGGGTTTCAATATAAGTGGCTTCTGACCATTCACCCAATATATCTGCTGTTCTATAGCAAAAACGATTGCCTGAGAAACTCCCATTCGGATCGTTTGAAATTGAATAAAGCACCCATTTATCTATGGTAGCGTTATACAAAATATTAGGCGACAAAAGTAAACCGTATGACTTTGGTGCAATTCTTTCTTTTTCACTCCATATATAACCGTCTGTAGTCCTTTTTACCCATAAGTCAAAACCATTAGTAGTATTAGAGCCATTTCTCCACCCTACGCAGAACTCATCAGTCGTATGATCATAAAAGCAAAAAACGTCAGAATTATAATTATAACGACCAGCGAATCTTTCTTCTAAAGGCTGTGGCATGTCTGATAAAAGCTCATAGTTCTCTAAGTCATTAGTCCCCCATAAGCAAGGATTTTCAAATATGTCATTTGTATTTTCATAGGGGGTTGCTGCCAATATATACTTATAACCACGAAAGCTTTTATAGCCCGACCATAGAAAAGGATGAACAATCTGACCATCTTGATAATAAGGTGTATCAAGTGAAATTCGCTCGGGTTGTTCAATCTTTAAATTTAAAAAATCCTGGTTATCACTAATTCTAAACTTTTGAGAAAACATGCCTTTTGAAATCGGTAAATTACACTCACCATTTAATAATTTAGAATTTAAATATAACTCCTGAAAGTCTTCTGTAAGCCGTTCAAATTTATTGATTTTACCAACTGGAAAGCTTACAGGGGGTAATTGTCTAGTCTTTTTAGGATAATCAATGTCACCGTCTTTAGATATTTTAAATACCGTATTCCCATCAGCATCTTTAAATAGATACAATGAATCATCAGATTCGATCAATGGCGTTGTTAATTTTAAATTTTGTATTTCTTCAACCAATCCCCTCCCATCAAGTCCAGCTGTTTGAATATCAGCATTGCTCATAAATCTAACAACAATGTTTCCATCCTCATCACAAAAATCAAATAAACTTACAGCTTCAGTTTCAGATAAAGCCTTTGTTTTTTCATCTGCATAATTTTTTGCTTCAATTTCAGCATTATCTGCTAAGGTTTTAAAACTGTCAGAAATCATACTAACTTTGCCAAATTTAGGTGAATTGATATCACCATCTGGTAAAATTTCGATTACTTTATTCCCATCCTCATCACAAAAATCAAATAAACTTTCACCCTCAGAACCCTTAATTTTTTTATCAAAATGCTCAAAAACTGCATCAGCTTTAGTTTTCGCATCAATTGCAGCAGCAGAAATTGCATTAGCTTGAGCAGCATCGGCTTTAGACTTCGCATCTGTTGCAGCAGCAGAAATTGCATTAGCTTGAGCAGCATCGGCTTTAAACTTCGCATCTGTTGCAGCAGCAGAAATTGCATTAGCTTGAGCAGCGTCGGCTTTAGACTTCGCATCTGTTGCCGCAGCAGAAATTGCATTAGCTTGAGCAGCATCGGCTTTAGACTTCGCATCAACTGCCGCAGCAGAAATTGCTTGCTCTTTTTCTGATAAGCCTGTGTCATACCATTCAGCTTTGATTTTTGGTGCACGAATTTCCCAAATAAATACTTTTTTACTATCCAGTGCTTTGGCAACAGTCGGTACAACAACTGGTATATATGCTTTTAGTAAAACTTCTGTAGCAAATGGCTGAAACATCCCATTTTCCGCAAGCTCTGCTGCGATTAGCGGTGCTGACTTAAATGGATTTCCATACCGTGGAGTAATAATTTGCTTTGTATTTACAAACTTTCCAGTGTCATTAGCATCACGCTCTAAGTCAATAAACGTTTGATTATTTAACGCCATACTTTTCTCCAGATCATAAAAAAGCACCCGAAGGTGCCAAATAATTTGCTTAAGTTTTAGAAAAAGGAATGATCTTTTTCATAATATTTGTCTGTGTAATTCACAGCAGTTAAATTGTTAGTCATTACACCCTGTGGTGACATTTCAGTAAGCATAAATGCCGATGATTCAACTTCTTGTGCTTTCACAATTTGATAAGTA
>NZ_PYIX02000063.1 GCF_003024515.2 Acinetobacter sichuanensis | reverse complement strand
GGAACGGCTGGCTAACGCCACTATACAAGGCATCACACCTATACACTTTTTTAGATTGAATGCTTTACTGCGGATCTGAAGGCTGTACGCGTATAGTTTTAATCTTTGGCGTAGTAACTTAGGTTTCATTCAAATGAAGATCACTGAGGATCTGAAGAGAACCTATGGCCCAGGTTAAGCATGTGTACCAGGCAAAAGGAACGGCTGGCTAACGCCACTATACAAGGCATCACACCTATACACTTTTTAAATGGGCTAACTTTACTTTGGATTTGAGGCATGTATAGGGTTGTTATACTGTTATAATTTCTCATCTTTTTATATTTCACCCCTAATCTCTTATGAAACTCATTGATAACCTCAACAATACTTTAGGTTCAGATATAGGGGAAAATCTCAGTAGCAAATCCAGATTAAAGATTGCCGCTTCATACTTTTCAATCTATGCCTATGCTGCTTTAAAAAAAGAATTAGAAAAGATCGAAGAGCTGCAATTTGTTTTTACATCTCCAACCTTTGTCGCTGATAACGTCACAGATAAGCTAAAAAAGGAAAAACGTGAGTTTGTTATTCCTAAACAAGACCGTGAAAGCAGCCTGTATGGAACAGAATTTGAAATTCACTTAAAAAATCAGTTATCACAAAAAGCAATTGCTAAAGAATGTGCAGATTGGATACGACGAAAAGCCATATTCAAGTCAAATAATAGCAATGCACCTATGCAGGAATTCATAAGTATTCAAAAACCAGAGCAATCTTTAACCTATATGCCTATTCAAGGGTTTACCCCTATGGGATTAGGTTTTGAAAGAGGCAATGCGATTTCCAATATGGTGAACTGCTTTGATGAGCAACCAATGGTGCAAACCTATATTCAGCTATTCAATCAAATTTGGAATGACACCTCAAAAGTTGAAGATGTCACCAGTGAAATTATTCGACACATTGAGTCTGTCTATCAGGAAAATCCACCTGAACGTATTTATTTCTTAATGCTTTACAATATCTTCAAAGACTTCTTGGAAGATATCAATGCAGATGTCATGCCGAATGATCTCACAGGTTATCAAGATACCTTAGTATGGAATAAGCTGTTCAATTTCCAAAAAGATGCAGCAGTAGGCATCATCAATAAACTAGAAACCTATAATGGCTGTATCTTGGCGGATAGTGTGGGGTTAGGTAAGACCTTCACTGCATTGGCCGTAATCAAATACTATGAATTACGCAATAAGAGCGTTCTGGTTTTATGTCCTAAGAAATTGGGAGCAAACTGGACGAATTATAACGCCAACCTAGTCACGAACATTTTTGCTAAAGACCGTTTTAGCTACGATGTGCTGTATCACACGGACCTCTCTCGTAAAGGTGGTGAAACCCTAGGTATAGATTTAGCGAAAATCAATTGGGGCAACTACGATTTGGTTGTGATTGATGAATCGCATAACTTCCGCAACCGTGGCACGTTCAAGGATCGTGAAACACGTTATGACCGCTTAATGAATCAAGTGATTCGTCAAGGCGTGAAAACCAAAGTACTGATGTTGTCTGCTACACCAGTAAATAATCACTTTACTGACCTCAAGAATCAGCTCGCCCTTGCTTATGAAGGCAATGCAGCTTTATTGGAAAATAAGCTCGATACTGAACGTGATATCGAAACCATATTCCGTAGAGCACAGGCCAGCTTTAATGCCTGGGCAAAACTAGATCCTGCCCAACGGACAACTCAAGCAATTCTTAACCTTCTAGATTTCGATTTCTTTAAGCTGTTAGATAGCGTGACGATTGCTCGTTCAAGAAAGCACATTCAAACTTTCTATGACACCAAAGATATTGGACAGTTCCCTCAACGACTCAAGCCAATTTCATTCCGTTGTGCATTATCAACCGATCAGGATAGTGTTTCTCTGAATCAAATTTATGCAGATCTTTCTTTAATCAAGATGTCAGTTTATGCACCAGTCAGTTATATCTTTCCAAGTGCCTTAAGAAAATATGAAGAGATTTTTGATACTCGTGTAGAAGGCAAAGGTAAGTTAAGACAGGTAGACCGTGAAAAAAGCTTACAGGCGTTGATGACCGTTAACTTACTGAAACGCTTAGAAAGTTCTGTTCACGCTTTTAGGCTGACGCTGAATGTGTTAAAGAAAAATATTGAGAATGTACTTGCTAAAATTGCCGACTTTGAAGCACGTCAAGCGGATGATGAAGTTAGTATTTCACCAGACTTTGGCTACGATGAAGATGAAAATGGCGAGTTACTCAATACTGAAGATCTCATCGGTAATAAGCTCAAAATTCATTTGGCCGATATGGATCTATTGAGCTGGAAAACGGATCTAGACGGTGACTACCACATTATTCTCGGTTTACTGCGAATGATTCAGCCAATTAACGCTGAAAAGGATGCCAAACTACAGCATCTTAAAGCGCATGTTGTTGAGAAAATTCAGAACCCAATTAATGCCAGTAACCGTAAAGTCATCATATTTACTGCATTTGCGGATACAGCGAATTATATCTATGAGCATATCGCACCGATTTTGCTGCAAAGCTATGGTCTGCACAGTGCCAAAGTGATCGGCAGTGATAATACTTCAACGATCAAGACCAGAGTGGGAAGCCGTCAAAGTTATGATATGCAGGGCTTGCTCACTCTATTCTCTCCACAATCAAAGCAAAAACCAGACATATTCCCTGAAGAGTCCAGAGAAATTGATGTGCTCATTGCGACGGACTGTATTTCTGAAGGTCAAAACTTACAGGACTGTGATTATCTAATTAATTTCGATATTCACTGGAATCCTGTACGCATCATTCAACGCTTTGGTCGTGTGGATCGTATTGGCTCATCAAACAGCGTCATTCAGCTCGTTAATTACTGGCCTGATATTAGTCTGGATGAATATATTAACTTGCGTGAACGGGTCGAGAATCGCATGGTGATCGTCGACATGACCAGTACTGGAGATGATAACGTCCTCAGTGCCCAAGCTAATGATATTGCCTATCGTCGTGAACAATTACAGAAGCTACAAACTGAAGTTTTAGACTTGGAAGATGCCAACACAGGTGTTTCGATTACTGATTTAGGTTTGAATGACTTCCGTATGGATTTGCTTGGTTATATGGAAGAACATCCTGAATTGGAGCGATTACCGAATGGACTACATACTGTTGTACCTGCACAGCCAGAACTCGGTTTAAATGCAGGAGTAATTTTCACCCTAAGAGCACGTCATCCTGAGTCGCCTAACAGCCAAAGCAACCGCCTATATCCATATTACTTAGTTTATATTAATCAAGGCGGTGAAGTCGTTTATGACTACACCCAAGCCAAATATTTATTGGATGTAGCGCGTAAAGCATGTCGAGGAAAAGATCATCCGATTCCTGAAGCATATGAAAAGTTTAATGAGAAAACCAATGATGGACGAGATATGAGCCAGTATTCAGAATTGTTGGATATTGTGATTCATACCATTCAGGACGTAAAAGCGGAAAAGGATATTGATAGCTTGTTTTCAGGCTTGACTACATCAGCGTTGGTAGATGTGGTTTCTGGATTAAACGACTTTGAGCTGATTAGCTTTATTGTGATTGAAGAACCTTAAGCATGAAGTTATACAAGTTTCCGCAGCAGGCTAAAGTGGATCGGTTAATTCCGAAAAATAAGTTTTATGAGCAAGGAAAAGCCAATACCAAGATCGAACAGCTATTTGTTAATCAAGTAGAAAATATACGGTGGGCGTACAAGTTGGCTTCATCTACAATTCACCTCCAAGATCAGGAAGATTTGAAGGAAATTCAAATCTTTCGAGTAAAAAGTCGGGTTAAAGATTTAGATGTGTCAATTCTATCTTTCATTGATAAACTCATTCTCACTCCAATTATTTTTGAAGTTGTTTATCAAGATAAAGTGAAAGTTGTTGCAAGCTATAAGCGTTTGAATCAAGCAAATAAAACTAAAGCGGTGATAGGTCAATATTATGCTTCGGAGTGGCTAGAAGATCATGATCGTATTGAATTGCCGCTTTACTTAAAACTGGCTGATCTATATGAACATTTCATCGCACAGATATTGCCGATTGCATTAAGCGAAGATTCAGGAGACGATGATGAATCCGTTTCTATTGAACTTAAATTGCAAAGAGCTCAACAACTTGAAAGCTTGCAAAAGCAGCTTGATAAGCTGAAATCCAAGTTGAGAACTGAAAAACAGTTTAATCGTAAAGTTGAGCTAAATAATCAAATTAGATTGCTTGGTGCTCAGTTAGATAAGCTGCGTAATAATAATATGTTATAATAAAAAAAGGCATTTGGTAGGAGATTTATCATGAATGTGCAAGAAATGATTAAGCGTAGCCGTGAAAATGCAAAAAAACGCACTCCAGAACAGCGCCGAGCTTTTCTGCAACGTGCGAATATTCTAGATGCTAATGGTTGCTACAAAGCAGAGTTTTTTTCTGAGGAAACAGTAGCAGCGAGTAAAGCTCGAAATGCTCAAACGGTTGTAAATGGATATGTACACAAATAAGACTTCTTTTGTCTTTGGATTCCATGGATTAGATGAGGAAATTGGTCGTAAAATTGTATCAGGTATTGAGGAAATTAGACCAAGCAAAAACAACTATGATTGGCTTGGTCATGGTGTCTATTTTTGGGAAAATAACCCTGCAAGAGCTCAAAAATGGGCAGAAAGTCAAAGCCAGAGAGCAAATACTAGTGTAAAAGCGCCTTTTGTAATTGGAGCTGCTATAGATTTAGGCAATTGTTTCGATCTATTGCAACAGGATTGTTTGGACTTTTTAGCGGCTCAGTATGAAGATATGATTGCCGATCTTGAATTAGAAAATGAGCCGCTACCAGAAAATAAACCCTGGACTGAACAAGATATAGATTTTAAGAAACGGGAATTAGATTGTGCTGTTATTCGATACGCTCTTGAAACTGCAAAAGAGATGGGAATACAGTATGATTCTGTACGAGCTGCATTTTGGGAAGGGAAAGAACTTTATTCCAATGCAGGTTTTAAGCAATATAATCATATTCAAATAGCTATTATTAATCCAGATTGTATTAAAGGCATTTTTATCCCTAGAAAAATGCAAGATCCAAATACATAAATATTTTCACTCCCTTTATTTTTTTTATATCCTTCAAATATTTGGAATAGTAAGTTATGTCCATTTCTGACCACCTAAAGATGCACAGCCCTAACCTAGTCGATAGCAACATCGAAAAGATTGCAGCACTATTCCCAAACTGTATTACCGAAACCAAAGATGAAAATGGTGAACTGAAAAAAGCTGTTGATTTTGACTTGCTTAAACAAGAACTTTCACAAATTTTGGTTGAAGGTGAGCAAGAACGCTATCGTCTTGATTGGGTGGGTAAAAAAGAAGCTATTTTAACGGCTAATGCCCCGATTGCTAAAACTTTGCGTCCATGTCGTGATGAAAGCGTCAATTTTGATAAGACAGAAAACTTGTTTATCGAAGGTGATAACCTCGAAGCATTGAAACTTCTGCAAGAAAATTACTTGGGCAAGGTCAAAATGATCTACATTGATCCACCGTACAACACGGGTAATGACTTTATTTATGAAGATAATTTTGCTGAAAGTACCAATGTATTTTTTGAACGTTCCAATCAAGTCGATGAAGAAGGAAATCGCTTAATTGCGAATACTGAAAGCAATGGGCGTTTTCATTCTGATTGGTTAAGTATGATATATAGCCGTTTAAAATTAGCTAGAAATTTACTTTCGGATATTGGTGCAATATTTATAAGTATTGGGCCAGATGAACTATCTAATTTAGTTAAAATCAGCGATGAGATTTTTGGACGCCAAAATAGAATTTCGATATGTGTTAGGCAAGCTAAAACAGGAGGTAATACAGGAACCTTCTTTAGTCCCAATGTGGAATATTTATTAATATATTCTAAAGATTTAACATTGATGAAAAATGGTTTCTCTGTGCCTTTAAGCACAGAATTAAAAGAAAAAATCTACAATCAAATTGAAACTGCTGAAGGTGAAAGAAAAGGGCAATATTACAGAGCTATGGGGCTGTATCAAGCATCATTGAAAGATTTACGTCCTAATCAAAAATATTTTATTGATTGTCCAGATGGGACAAAAGTTCTTCCACCTTGTGAAATACAAGATGAAATAATGCGAACAGGAGATGGTCGTTGGAGATGGACTAAACCAAAATTTCAAGAAGAGCTTTTGAAAGATAATGTGCTGTTTAAAGAAACTAAAAATAGCCCTCTCGTGGATCAATTCGGTAACCAAAGCAAATGGAATATTTATACAAAAATTTGGCTAAATGATAGAGAGGAAAGTGGACAAGTACCGAGTGATTTAATTTTAGGATTCGAAAATAGACATTCATCTAAAGAAATTCAGGCATTAGATTTACATTTTAATTTCGCTAAACCAACTGAATATATAAAATATTTAGTTGAATTAATGAAGTTAGAAAAAGGGGACATAATTTTAGATTTTTTTGCCGGTTCATCAACAACGGCTCATGCTATTTTGAAGCTAAATGCTGAAGATCATGGAAACCGAAAGTTCATTATGGTGCAGTTACCTGAGCAAACAGATGAAAAATCCGAAGCTTATAAATCAGGTTATAAAACCATTGCTGAAATTTCAAAAGATCGTATCCGACGCGCAGGTAAAAAAATTTTGGGAGAAAATGCAGATAAAGAAGGTATCGAAAATTTAGATATTGGTTTCCGAGTTCTAAAAATCGACTCAACCAATATGAAGGATGTCTATTACACTCCTGATGCTTTAAAACAAGCTGATATTTTAGATTTAGCTGACCATATTAAAGCAGATCGTAGTTCTGAAGACTTATTGTTCCAAGTCATGCTTGATTGGGGACTTGAACTTTCTTTGCCAATTGAACGTAAAACTGTTGCAGGAAAAGAAGTGTTTTACGTTGCAGGCAATAGCCTTGTCGCATGTTTTGATGATTTGACTTTCGATGTTGTTGATGAAGTTGCCAAAGATCATCCTTTACGCTTCGTATCAGCAGAAAAAGCCATTCATCTGGACCATGATAAAACCAATATCAAAGAACGCTTTAAACAGCTCTCTCCTGATACCGAAGTCAAGTTTCTTTAAGAGGGTTTAAATAATGGAAATCCGTTTTAAAACCCTTGGTTATCAAAAAGACTCTGTACAAGCGATTGTGGATTGCTTTAAAGGACAACCACGTTCTGAAGGTCATCGTTATATGATTGACCAAGGTGCAGCTAAAGCTAAAAAAGCAACGGCACAGGTTGATATGCTTGAAGAAACCTTAGATTTACAAGGTGGTAAGGCTAAAAAAGTTGTTGCAGATGTTGGTTTTGAGAATGCACATATTTATGATCTGCAAGCTGTACTGAAAAACATTCAGGACGTACAAGCGGCAAGTGGATTACAAAGATCATCTCAACTCATCACGGATGATAATGGCAAAGGCAAGAACCTGACCAAAAGTCCATTAAACCTTGATATTGAAATGGAAACAGGTACAGGTAAAACCTACTGTTATATTCGTACCATGTTTGAACTGCATAAGCAGTATGGTTGGTCGAAATTTATTGTGGTCGTACCAAGCATTGCCATTCGTGAGGGCGTTTACAAAAGTCTGAATATGATGGCTGATCACTTTCAAGAGCAATACGGCAAAAAGGCCCGTTTCTTTATCTATGATTCCAAAGCATTACACCATTTGGAAAGCTTTAGCTCGAATGGTGGGATCAACGTCATGGTGATTAACGTTCAAGCCTTTAATGCGACAGGTAAAGATAACCGTCGTATTTATGATGAACTAGATGAATTCCAATCGCGTCGTCCAATTGATGTGATTAGTCGTAACCGTCCAATTTTGATTTTAGATGAACCGCAAAAGATGGGCGCGGATAAAACCCTAGAGTCTTTATCTAACTTCAACCCATTGTTTATTCTGCGATATTCCGCGACACATAAGCGAAATTATAACCTTGTGTATAGGTTGGATGCTTTGGATGCCTATAACCAAAAACTTGTGAAAAAAATCACTGTAAAAGGTGTGGAAGTACAAGGCTTAACAGGTACACATGGTTATTTATACTTACAAGACATCATTGTATCTAAATCTGCACCTGTCGCTCGCTTGGAAATTGAGATAGAAACCAAGAATGGTTTTAAACGTGAAGTCAGAAAGGTTAGTAAAGGCGATAACCTTTACGATATTTCCAATAAAGCTGAACAATACAATGACCGTTATGTCGTCTCAGACATTGATGCACGTGATAACTCTATGACTTTCTTGAATGGCACAAAAATTCATGTGGGTGAAGCATTGGGGCATGTTGATGAAAAGATCATGCGAACCATTCAGATCCGTGAAACTATTCGTGCACATATTCAAAAAGAACGTCAGTTATACAATCAGGGTATTAAAGTCCTGAGTCTTTTCTTCATTGATGAAGTGGCAAAATATCGTCAATATGATGAGGATAATAATTCTGTAGATGGCGAATATGTTCAAATTTTCAAAGAACAGTATCAACAGGTACTCAATGAAGTTCTGGATCTAAACTTAGAAAATGACCCATATTTTGACTATCTGAAAGCAATTGAGGTAGACCGTACTCACCACGGTTATTTCTCAATTGATAAGAAATCAAAACGTCTTACCAATCCAGCAATTGATAAGAAAGCTGAAGAAGCTCAGGTTTCGAATGATATAGATGCTTATGATCTAATTCTTAAAGACAAAGAATCACTTTTAGCTTTTCCAGACCCACTTGATTCTGAACTGGATAAACAAAAAAAGAATGTTCGTTTTATCTTCTCTCACTCAGCCTTACGGGAAGGTTGGGATAACCCGAACGTGTTTGTGATCTGTACTTTAAAGCATTCAGATAACGTGATTTCCCGTCGCCAAGAAGTTGGCCGTGGTATGCGCCTTGCAGTGAATAAATTTGGCGAACGTATGGATGCCAACCATTTCCAAGGGGCATTAGGAGAAATTCACAAACTGAATAATCTCACAGTTGTGACCAATGAAAGTTACAAAGAGTTTGTGTCGAATCTACAATCAGAAATTCTGAATACGATTCAGAATCGCCCGACACAAGCGACCCCTGATTACTTTAAAGGGAAAATCTTTAAGTTATCAGATGGTTCTAGTGTTGAAGTCACTGAATTGATGGCAAAGCAAATCAATAAGCATCTGTCTAAGCACGATTATATTGATGACAATGATCAGTTAACGCCAAAATATCACGAAGCGAAAGAGCAAGGTACGCTGGCTGAATTGCCTGAAAACTTGGTTTCATATACTGAGCAAATTCACAAGCTGATTGATGGACTGTTTGATCCTAAAGCTTTGGAGGGTATGGCTGATAATGGCAATAAGAAGCTAACCAATACGATCAACCAAGCCAATTTAGAACGTAAAGAGTTTCAGGCTTTATGGTCTCGTATTAACCGTAAAGCCGTTTATCAAATTCATTTAGATTCTGAAAAACTCATTGAGCAAAGCATTAGTGCTGTTGAACGTACGGCTAAAGAGCGTAACAACAAATTTGTGGAAACGCTGAGTTATAAACTTGCTGAAGCAACGCAGAATGATGAATCCACCTATGAGCAAGTCAAAGCCAAAGAAATGTTTGGGAAGGTGACTTCAAAAACTGAGGTTGCGAATATTTCTATTCAGTCTCAAGTGACCTATGACCTAATTGGCAATATTGCCGATGATACCAATCTCACTCGTAAAACGGTTGCCCGTATCTTACAGGGAATTAACGCTGCGGTATTTGCACAGTTTAAGTTGAATCCAGAAGCTTTCATTCGTGAAATGAGTCGTATCATTAACGAGCAGCAGGCTAAAATGGTCATTCAAGGACTGAAATATAATCCTTTAGATAGTACTTATCCTGACAATGAAATCTTTGTGAGTAATGAGAATATTCCATTACAGTCGTATAAGGCAGAGCGCCATATCTGGGATTACGTAGTCACCGACTCTGATAATGAGCGTAAATTTGTTGAGGAGCTGGATGGTGCAGATGAGGTGGTCGTCTACGCTAAACTTCCTGATCGTTTCCAGATCCCTACGCCTTTTGGTAGCTATAACCCTGACTGGGCAATTGCTTTCAATAAGGATAAAGTACGCCAAATCTATTTCGTTGCAGAAACTAAAGGCTCAATGCTAGACAGTGACCTAAGGGAAAAAGAGAAACGTAAAATTGACAGTGCTAAAAAGTTCTTCGCTACTTTAAATCAAGAAAATCAATCATTGGAGGATGTAGTTCATTATTCGGTGATTGATAGTTTTGGTACTCTGATGGAATTAGTTAAATAAATATTAACTGTAAACAGATGGTGAAACTTATATGAGTTTCACCATCTTATGAAGACCTGTACCAAGCATAACAAAAGGCTGCCCCCACTATACAAGACATCATACCAATACACCTTTCCTGAAATACCCTTTAATAGTATCAATGGATAGATTTAGTTCTAATGCAATTTCCTTATATTTTAAACCTTGGGCTTTTAATTCAATCGCTTTAGATTTATTGGTCTGAAGACTTTCACGATAGATGGCCCGTTCAGCTATCCCTTTTTCTCGTCTTGATTCCAAGGTTCTTTCCAACTTCCTTTCTCTTGCCAATTCATTTGGAATAATAGCCCTTAAGCGTGGTAAGACTTCTTCAGGAATAAGATCCTCTAACTCACGATAAATCGTTTCTCGTCTGTAGCGATAACGATGTTCTTTACCTTCAATTTGGGTCTTTTTGGCTCGGTTGATTACACTTGAACAATAAGAAAGAGCTTCTTGATGTGACAAGCTTGGAGTAAATTTTCTTGCACACTCAGCGACTTCATTTTCTAGTGCATCTGAAATAGTAAACCAACTTAAAGCGTTTGCTAGATGGTACAACAATAGGTCACGCATACCAGCTGGTAGACCTGGGCCTTTTTTATTTAAAGCCACTTGGCACTCAATGATGATTAAAAGATCCTGATAAACAAGATACCAACGAGCATAAATACTGCCAGCTGTATTTGCTTTTCTGACAGGTTTTAATCCTTTATTAGCTCGAAGAACATTAATATCTCGGATCTTATCTTTATA